>NZ_LMGQ01000026.1:0-300055 GCF_001427465.1 Pseudomonas sp. Root569
CCTAGCGTGTAGTCACGCTGGCTCCGCCTTTTGCCCGAATCCATTGACTCCTCCTGAAGATAGGTCAGAAGGCGTAAACCTTATTCAGGACGGGACAACAGACAAAAAAAAGCCCGCATCGTGAGATACGGGCTTTTTTTCACAAGGAAGAAAATCAATTACTTGATTTTGCCTTCTTTGTAGATCACGTGCTTGCGAACGCGCGGGTCGAACATTTTCTTTTCGAGCTTGTCCGGGGTAGTACGCTTGTTCTTGTCGGTAGTGTAGAAGTGACCAGTACCGGCGCTAGAGATCATTCGAATCAATTCACGCATGATAGAGCTCCTTAGATCTTGCCAGCGGCGCGGATTTCGGCCAGCACGACAGTGATGCCGCGCTTGTCGATGATACGCATGCCTTTGGCAGATACACGCAGGCGAACAAAACGTTTCTCTTCTTCAACCCAGAAGCGGTGATGCTGCAGGTTCGGCAGGAAACGACGACGGGTTTTGTTATTTGCGTGGGAAATGTTATTCCCAGTCACCGGACCCTTACCGGTAACTTGACAGACTCTCGACATGCCTCAGCCCTCTAAAACCACATGCCCAACCCGGCATGGGTTGGCCGCTTAATCTCTCAGTCATTTGGCGCCAGGCGCCGCGTTTCTTTAGGGTCTTACCGGCTACACCTACAAGCGAAGGAACCGGGCCCCTAGAAAAGAGCGCTGCTTTATACCAGAAAGACCCCAGTGCAACAACAGCCCGTGTGTTTTTACCACCGTAAATCTTAGTGGCAGACGCCTGAACCACTGCCAGGAGGGGCCGCTGTGACAGCCGACCGCTCGTCGCACAGAATGATTTACAGCGCCCACAGGCACGGGGAAGTACACGGCGAAACGCGCTGAGGCGCCATCAAAACAGCATTTGGGCCAAAAGCACAGGCAAAAATGGGCTAGTCATTTATCAATCAGACCTCTACGGTAGGCTTTTTCCAGACTGCACTCGCAGATGGGCCTTCGATCTGCACAGGAAACCGAATATGCGCCTCGCTGCCCTACCGCTATTGCTTGCTCCTCTCTTTATCGCGCCGACGGCTATCGCGGCCACCAACCTGAGCGTCTGCACCGAGGCCAGCCCCGAGGGGTTCGATGTGGTGCAGTACAACTCGCTGACTACCACCAATGCCTCAGCAGACGTGCTGATGAACCGCCTGGTGGACTTCGACGCAGCCAGCGGCAAACTGGTACCGAGCCTGGCGGACAGTTGGGAAGTCTCATCCGATGGCCTGACCTACACCTTCAAGCTGCACCCGGGCGTGAAATTCCACCGCACAAACTATTTCAACCCCAGCCGTACGTTGACCGCCGAAGACGTACGTTTCAGCTTCGAGCGCATGCTTGATCCGGCCAACCCGTGGCACAAGATCGCCCAGAGCGGCTTCCCCCACGCCCAATCCCTGCAGTTGCCGGCACTGGTCAAGAAGATTGACGCCGTTGACCCGTTGACCGTGCGTTTCACCCTCGACCACGCCGACTCCACCTTCCTTGCGTCGCTGAGCATGGGCTTTGCCTCGATCTACCCGGCTGAATATGCCGACAAACTGCTCAAGGCCGGCACTCCCGAGAAGCTCAACAGCCAGCCAATCGGCACCGGCCCGTTCGTTTTTGTGCGTTTTCAGAAAGATGCCGTGGTGCGCTACAAGGCCAACCCGGACTACTTCGCCGGCAAGCCGGCGGTGGATAACTTGATCTTCGCCATTACTCCGGATGCCAACGTACGCCTGCAGAAGCTGCACCGCGATGAATGCCAGATCGCACTTTCGCCCAAGCCATTGGATGTGGGCGAGGCCGAAAAAGACCCAGCCTTGAAGGTGGAAAAAACCGCCGCGTTCATGACCGCATTCGTCGCCATCAACAGCCAGCACCCACCGTTGGACAAGCCCGAGGTGCGCCAGGCGATCAACTTGGCCTTTGACAAGAACAGCTACCTCAAGGCCGTATTCGAAGGCACTGGCGAAGCAGCCAATGGTGTCTACCCGCCGAACACCTGGAGCTATGCCCAGGATTTGCCGGGCTATCCACAAGATCTCGCCAAAGCCAAGGCGCTGCTCGACCGTGCCGGGCTCAAGGACGGCTTCAAGACCACGATATGGACTCGCCCTACCGGTAGCCTGCTGAACCCCAACCCGAATCTTGGCGCACAGCTGTTGCAGGCCGACCTGGCCAAGGTCGGCATCCAGGCCGAAATCCGTGTGATCGAATGGGGCGAGTTGATTCGCCGCGCCAAGGCCGGCGAGCATGACCTGCTGTTCATGGGCTGGGCTGGCGACAACGGCGACCCGGATAACTTCCTGACCCCGCAGTTCTCCTGCGCCGCAGTGAAGTCCGGCACCAACTTCGCCCGCTATTGCGACCCCGCGCTGGATAAGTTGATCCGCGCCGGCAAGACCACCAGCGAGCAAGGCGTGCGTACCAAGCTGTATCAACAGGCCCAGGCGCAGATCCAGCAGCAGGCCCTGTGGCTGCCGCTGGCACATCCGACAGCGTTTGCCCTGGCCCGCAAGAATGTCGAGGGCTATCAGGTGAGCCCGTTCGGGCGTCAGGATTATTCGAAAGTCAGCGTCAAGCCGTAAGGCGCAACACCTTGCACTGTAAGAGCGAGTTTGCTCGCGAAGATCGTTAACGATAATGCGAAAACCCTGATGCCCCGCGAGATCATCAGGTTTTCGCGAGCAAGCTCGCTCCTACAGATACGGGTGTCGTTATATCCACCCGTATTCAGCCATCGACAGCGGGTCACCATCTCCAACAATGATGTGATCCAGCACGCGCACATCCACCGCCTCCAACGCCTTTTGCAGCAACTTGGTCAATTTTCGATCAGCTGCACTGGGCTCTACACTCCCGGACGGATGGTTGTGACACAGGATCAACGCCGCCGCGTTGTACGCCAGCGCACGCTTTACCACTTGTCGCGGATAAACAATCGCGGTGTCGATGGTGCCCTGAAACATTGCCTCAAACCCCAACACCCGGTGTCTTGAATCAAGGAACAGGCAGCCAAAAATCTCATGGGGTTCATGGCGCAGTAGTGCCTTGAGGTACTCGCGCACGGCCAGCGGGCTCTCCAGCACCGAATCAGCGCGTAAGCGCTCGGCCATGTGGCGCCGGGACATTTCCAGCACCGCCTGCAGCTGGGCAAACTTTGCCGGCCCCAGCCCCAGATGCTGGCTGAACAGCGTCTGGCTGGCCTCCAGCAGTGGGCGCAAGCCACCGAATTGCGCCAATAGATGGCGCGCCAGATCGACCGCACTTCTACCGGAAACCCCTGTACGCAGGAAGATCGCCAACAACTCGGCATCGGACAGGCTCGCCGCGCCGCCTTCCAACAACTTCTCCCGCGGGCGCTCCGCCACGGGCCAATCACGAATACTCATCCTACCTCCGTGTGTACCTGCTCCGCTGTTGCCCAGCGGGCGCTGTGTTATCGTAGGCGCTCTTTTTTGCATGCGATTTCACCTGGGGAGGGGTCATCGCAGGCGTCACTGAACTGGCATCACTGAACTGGAAAGGCAAACCAATGCAGCGTCTGTATCGGAAACGCATCGTTCTCGGCGTCGGCGGCGGCATTGCCGCCTACAAGAGCGCAGAGCTGGTTCGCAGGCTCCTGGACCAGGGCGCCGAAGTGCGCGTGGTCATGACCCGTGGCGGCAGTGAGTTCATCACCCCGCTGACTATGCAGGCCCTGTCCGGCCACCCGGTTCATCTGGACCTGCTCGACCCGGCGGCCGAAGCCGCCATGGGCCATATCGAGCTGGCCAAATGGGCCGACCTGGTACTGATCGCCCCGGCCACCGCCGATCTGATCGCCCGCCTGGCCCAGGGCATTGCCGATGACCTGCTGACCACGCTGGTACTGGCCACCGACGCCACCGTCGCCATCGCCCCGGCCATGAACCAGGCCATGTGGCGCGACCCGGCTACCCAGGCCAATACCCAGCTCCTGCAAAGCCGCGGCGTCAAGGTGTTCGGCCCCGCTTCCGGCAGCCAAGCCTGCGGCGATGTCGGCATGGGCCGCATGCTCGAAGCCACCGACCTGGCACAGTGCGCCGCCGAGTGCTTCCAGCACCTGGCCCTGACCGGCAAGCACGTGCTGATCACCGCCGGCCCGACCCAGGAAAACATCGACCCGGTGCGCTACATCACCAACCATAGCTCAGGAAAAATGGGCTTCGCGTTGGCAGAAGCAGCGGTCGAGGCAGGCGCACGGGTCACCCTGATCACTGGCCCGGTGCATCTGCCCACCCCTGACCGCGTCACGCGAATCGACGTAGTCAGCGCCCGGGACATGCTGGCAGCCTGTGAAGCGGCCATTCCCTGCGACCTGTTCATCGCCTCGGCAGCGGTTGCGGATTACCGCCCGGAAGTCGTCGCCCCGCAAAAGCTCAAGAAAGACCCCACAAGCGGTGACGGCCTGCTCCTGCAAATGGTGCGCAACCCGGACATCCTGGCCACCATCGCCACTCGTCCGGATCGCCCGTTCAGTGTAGGTTTTGCTGCCGAAACCGAACACCTGCTGGACTACGCCGCACGCAAACTGAAAGACAAAAACCTCGACCTGATCGTTGCCAATGATGTCGCCAACCCGAGCATCGGCTTCAACAGCGAGGAAAATGCCTGCAGCGTGATCGACCGCGAGCTGCACGCCACCCTTTTCGCCCAGACCAGCAAGGGCAAGATTGCCCGCCAACTGATCTCTTTTATCGCCCAACGGCTGAACCAGGTTTAATTTCCATGCACGCTTTGCAAGCCAAGATCCTCGATCCCCGCATCGGCAACGAATTCCCTCTGCCGGCCTACGCCACTCCAGGCTCCGCCGGCCTGGACCTGCGCGCCATGCTCAAGCAAGACACCGTCCTTGAACCGGGCCAGACCATCCTGATCCCCACCGGCTTGTCGATTTATGTTGGCGACCCTGGCCTGGCGGCGCTGATCCTGCCGCGCTCCGGCCTGGGCCATAAACACGGGATCGTGCTGGGCAACCTGGTCGGCCTGATCGACTCCGACTACCAGGGCGAGCTGATGGTGTCGTGCTGGAACCGTGGCCAGACCGCGTTCAACATCGCAATCGGCGAACGCATCGCCCAGCTGGTGTTGGTGCCCGTGGTACAAGCGCACTTCGAACTGGTAGAAGAGTTCGACGAAACCCAGCGCGGCGCAGGCGGTTTTGGGCATTCCGGCAGTCACTGACTAAGCTGAATCAGGTCGGACACCCTGGTCCGGCCCGATGCCACCGCCCGGCGTTTCAGGATGAAGAATGCGCGGAGCTCAAGAACGAGATTTATC
Source organism: Pseudomonas sp. Root569 (assembly GCF_001427465.1). NCBI lineage: Bacteria > Pseudomonadati > Pseudomonadota > Gammaproteobacteria > Pseudomonadales > Pseudomonadaceae > Pseudomonas > Pseudomonas sp. Root569. Next base: position 5,324 of record NZ_LMGQ01000026.1, read on the forward strand.
CAGCAAAATCAATGCATTACTTGACCGTACGGGCAAGCCAAAAGCCCCGATGGCACTTTTACACCACGAACTCTCTGCCGAAAACGCCGTCATACCCTTCAGTTTGAGCCTGCCGGCCAGCCCCATTCAGGCCAGCCCCGCCCCTTTCAGATGGAGTTTCCCCCGCGATGAGTACTGCAGCCCGCGTAGCCCCGACCTTCCCCGACAGCATTTTTCGCGCCTATGACATTCGGGGCGTGGTACCCAAGACCCTGACCGCCGAAACCGCCTACTGGATTGGCCGCGCCATCGGCTCCCAGAGCCTGGCCCAGGACGAACCCAACGTATCAGTGGGGCGTGACGGCCGCTTGTCCGGCCCGGAGCTGGTCGAGCAACTGATCCAGGGCCTGGCCGACAGCGGCTGCCACGTCAGCGACGTCGGCCTGGTGCCAACACCCGCGCTGTATTACGCCGCCAATGTCCTGGCCGGCAAATCCGGGGTAATGCTCACCGGCAGTCACAACCCCTCGGACTACAACGGCTTCAAGATCGTCATCGCGGGCGACACCCTGGCCAACGAACAGATCCAGGCCCTGCACAAGCGCCTCAAAACCAACGACCTGACCAGTGGCCAGGGCACCGTCACCAAAGTCGACATCCTGCAGCGCTACTCTGACGAAATCACCCGCGACGTCAAACTCGCGCGCCGCCTCAAAGTGGTGGTCGATTGCGGCAACGGTGCGGCCGGCGTGATCGCCCCGCAGCTGCTCGAAGCCCTGAACTGCGAGGTGATCCCGCTGTTCTGCGACGTCGACGGCAACTTCCCCAACCATCACCCAGACCCAGGCAAGCCAGAAAACCTGGTAGACCTGATTGCCAAGGTCAAGGAAGTGGGTGCCGACGTAGGCCTGGCCTTCGATGGCGACGGCGACCGCGTGGGCGTGGTGACTGAAACCGGCGAGATTGTGTTTCCGGACCGCCTGCTGATGCTGTTTGCCCGTGACGTGGTAGCGCGCAATGCCAACGCCGAGATCATTTTCGACGTGAAGTGCACCCGCCGCCTGACGCCACTGATCAAGGAATATGGCGGCCGCCCGCTAATGTGGAAGACTGGCCACTCGTTGATCAAAAAGAAAATGAAGGAAACTGGCGCGCTGTTGGCCGGTGAAATGAGCGGCCATGTATTCTTCAAGGAACGCTGGTTCGGGTTTGACGACGGCATTTACAGTGCCGCTCGCCTGCTGGAGATCCTCAGCAAGGAGAAATCCACGGCCGAAGAGCTGTTTCAGACCTTCCCGAATGATATTTCTACGCCAGAGATCAATATCCATGTGACCGAGGAGAGCAAATTCAGCATCATTGACGCATTGCACGATGCGCAATGGGGTGAAGGCGCCGACCTGACTACCATTGATGGTGTGCGAGTCGATTACGCCAAAGGCTGGGGCCTGGTTCGCGCGTCCAACACCACACCGGTGCTGGTCCTGCGTTTCGAGGCGGATACCGAGGCTGAGCTGCAGCGCATCAAGGACGTGTTCCATGCCCAGCTGAAACGTGTTGCCCCTGATCTCCAATTACCGTTCTGATTTATTGCCCGGAGCCCTGAATGACCCTCGAACGCGAAGCCGCTGCCAACACCGCCAAGGTCCTGTCCGAAGCGTTACCTTACATTCGACGCTACGTCGGCAAGACGCTGGTGATCAAGTACGGTGGCAATGCCATGGAAAGCGACGAGCTGAAAACCGGCTTTGCCCGCGACATCGTGCTGATGAAGGCCGTAGGGATCAACCCGGTGGTGGTGCACGGCGGCGGCCCGCAGATCGGCGACCTGCTCAAGCGCCTGTCGATCGAGAGTCACTTCATCGATGGCATGCGCGTCACTGACGCGCAGACCATGGACGTGGTGGAAATGGTCCTCGGCGGCCAGGTCAACAAAGACATTGTCAACCTGATCAACCGCCACGGCGGCAGCGCCATCGGCCTGACCGGCAAGGATGCGGAGCTGATCCGTGCGAAGAAACTCACGGTTACCCGCAAGACTCCTGAGATGACCCAGCCGGAAATCATCGATATCGGCCAGGTCGGCGAAGTGATCGGCATCAACACCGATCTGCTGAACCTGCTGGTCAAGAGCGACTTCATCCCAGTGATCGCACCTATCGGTGTGGGAGCCAATGGCGAGTCCTACAACATCAATGCTGACCTGGTAGCGGGCAAGGTGGCTGAAGCACTGCAGGCTGAAAAGCTGATGCTGCTGACCAACATTGCCGGCCTGATGGACAAGGAAGGCAAGGTACTGACTGGCCTGTCCACCCAGCAAGTGGACGAGTTGATCGCCGACGGCACCATCTACGGCGGCATGCTGCCCAAGATCGGTTGCGCACTGGGCGCGGTACAGGGCGGCGTGGGTAGCGCGCTGATCCTGGATGGCCGTGTACCGAATGCGGTGCTGTTGGAGATCTTCACGGATACCGGCATGGGTACGCTGATCAGCAACCGCAAGCGTCCTTAAAACGCTGCAAATAAAAGGCCCCGCTCAATCCGATTGAGCGGGGCCTTTTTGTATAGAGCGAGAGGACAATGGAGATCCCCCTCCCACACAAACCCATTTCAACAAAAAGTCGGTATCAGACGCCAAACTGCTCGCGATACGCCCGCACTGCCGGCAAATGCTGCTTGAGCTGCGGATCATCTTCCAGGAACTGCAACACCTGGTTCAACGACACGATACTCACCACCGGAATGCCGAAATCACGCTCAACTTCCTGGATAGCCGACAACTCACCGTTGCCGCGCTCCTGGCGGTTCAAGGCGATCAGCACACCGGCGGCCTTGGCGCCGTCCTGTGACGCGATGATCTGCATCACTTCACGGATCGCGGTGCCGGCGGTGATCACGTCATCGATGATCAGCACATCGCCGGTCAGCGGAGCGCCGACCAGGCTACCGCCTTCACCATGGGCCTTGGCTTCCTTGCGGTTGAAACACCATGGCAGATCCTGCCCATGATGCTCCGCCAGGGCCACCGCTGTAGCCGCAGCCAGGGGAATACCCTTGTAGGCCGGGCCAAAGAGCACGTCGAAGGAAATACCGCTTTCAACAATGGCTGCCGCGTAGAAACGACCCAGCTGAGCCAGGGCCGAACCCGAGTTGAACAGGCCCGCATTGAAGAAGTACGGGCTGGTGCGCCCGGACTTGAGAGTGAACTCACCGAAGCGTAGAACGCCGCGATCGATGGCAAAACGAATGAAATCGCGTTGATACGCCTGCATGAAAAAAGCCTCAGATACCACGGATTTAGCTAATTAGGTGGACGGCGTGTATCATACACGCACGCGATTTTTGGGGCCATTTATGCGGATCATCAGTGTGAACGTTAATGGTATTCAGGCTGCAGTCGAGCGTGGTTTGCTCAGTTGGCTGCAAGCACAGAATGCCGACGTCATCTGCCTGCAGGACACCCGCGCCTCCGCCTTTGAACTGGACGACCCAGCCTTCCAACTGGATGGCTACTTCCTTTATGCCTGCGATGCCGAAGTGCCCACCCAAGGTGGCGTGGCTTTGTACTCGCGGTTGCAACCCAAGGCGGTCATCAGCGGCCTCGGCTTCGAGACAGCCGACCGCTACGGGCGCTACCTGCAAGCCGATTTCGACAAGGTCAGCATCGCGACCTTGCTGCTTCCTTCGGGGCAGAACGGCGATGAAGACTTGAACCAGAAGTTCAAGCTAATGGACGACTTCGCCCGTTATCTGGATAAACAGCGACGCAAACGTCGCGAGTACATTTATTGTGGCTCGCTGTACGTGGCGCAACAGAAGCTGGATATCAAGAACTGGCGCGACAGCCAGCAGTCCCCGGGCTTTCTGGCGCCGGAACGGGCCTGGATGGACGAGATTGTCGGCAACATGGGCTATGTCGATGCCCTGCGTGAAGTCAGCCGTGAAGGCGACCAGTACAGCTGGTGGCCGGACAACGAACAGGCCGAGATGCTCAACCTGGGTTGGCGCTTCGACTACCAGTTGCTGACCCCAGGTCTGCGTCGGTTCGTGCGCAGTGCACGCTTGCCGCGCCAGCCGCGCTTTTCGCAGCACGCGCCATTGATTGTGGACTACGACTGGACATTGACCATCTGAGGTCGATCTCCAGGCACAAAAAAACCGACAGCGATGTCGGTTTTTTTGTGGCCGGTCGGTTACTTGACCAGGCGCCAGGTCCACGGATAGCGGTAAGCAACGCCTTTGTTGGCCTGGATCCCGGCGATGATCGTCAGTATCAGCGCCCCGATCACCAGCACGGTCATCAGCAAAAAGCCGATGACGACAAAGCCCAGCACCAGGCACACCAGCCAGGCGATCGCCACGGTAATCTGGAAATTCAGCGCTTCCTTGCCCTGATCATCGATAAGCGGGTCCACGTCCTTCTTGAACTGCCACAGGATCAGCGGCCCCAACAAGCTGCCGAAGGGAAATACCAACCCCGCAAACGCCGCGAAGTGACACAACATTGCCAACTGGCGTACTTCCTTGGACGGTGCCGGAACCGGCAACTGGCTGTCACTCATGGCGTTTCTCCTTGGCACCGGCTCAGTCGGCCAGCGCGGCGTTCTGCAGTTGGAAAATTTCGGTCATGCCTTTCTGGGCCAAGGCCAGCATCGCGTTCAGCTCAGCCGGCTGGAATGGCGCGCCTTCAGCGGTGCCCTGCACTTCGATGAAACCACCGGTGCTGGTCATGACCACGTTCAGGTCAGTCTCGGCGGCCGAATCCTCCAGGTAGTCCAGGTCCAGCACAGGCTCACCCTGGTACATGCCGACCGATACCGCGGCGATCATCTGCTTGAGCGGGTCACCGGCCTTGAGGCCGCCGCGCTTCTTGATCACTTTCAGCGCGTCGACCAGGGCCACCATGGCACCGGTGATGGAGGCAGTACGGGTACCGCCATCAGCCTGGATCACGTCGCAGTCGACGTACAGGGTCACGTCGCCCAGCTTGGACATGTCCAGGGCGGCGCGCAGGGAACGGCCGATCAGGCGCTGGATCTCCAGGGTGCGCCCGCCTTGCTTGCCACGGCTGGCTTCACGCTGGTTACGCTCGCCAGTGGCGCGCGGCAGCATGCCGTATTCAGCGGTCAACCAACCCTGGCCCTGGCCCTTGAGGAAACGCGGCACGCCGTTTTCGACGCTGACGGTGCAGATCACCTTGGTATCGCCAAACTCGACCAGTACGGATCCCTCGGCGTGTTTGGTGTAGTTGCGGGTGATGCGGATCGAGCGGAGCTGATCGGCAGCGCGACCACTTGGACGTTTCATAGGGGATACCTGTACGAAGGACGAAAAACTGCCGAGCATTATAGAGCCGCCAGCCGATTCGGGGCACTTCTAAAAATTCGGTTACGAATGCGCATGTTTGGGCGCCTCCTGCGCACTGCGCTACAATCCTGCGCCTCTCGACTGTAGGAGCGAGCTTGCTCGCGAAAAACACTAACGATAACGGGGGTCTCCTGATTCAGCGCGACGCCCTTGCGTTCTTCGCGAGCAAGCTCGCTCCTACAGGTCGGCCTGGCCAATCTCTATTTATCCAACACGAGGTACCTCCATGGTGCACAGCATGACCGCCTTCGCCCGTGTCGAAAAAGCCGGGGCCCAAGGCACCCTCAGCTGGGAATTGCGCTCGGTCAACAGCCGTTACCTGGAGCCGCACCTGCGCCTGCCGGAGTCGTTCCGCGACCTCGAAGGCGCGGTCCGTGAAGCACTGCGCCAGGGCATCTCCCGTGGCAAGCTGGAATGCACCCTGCGCTTTACCGAAGAAACTACCGGCAAGCCACTACAGGTCGACCGCGACCGCGCCGCGCAACTGGTGGCCGCCGCCGAAACCATTGCCGGCCTGATCAAGCAACCGGCCGCACTGAACCCTTTGGAAGTGCTGGCCTGGCCCGGCGTGTTGGTGGCCGACGCAACTGACCCGCAAGCCTTGAATGCAGAAGCCCTAGCCCTCTTCAACCAGGGCCTGAAGGAACTCAAGGCCGGTCGCGAGCGCGAAGGCGCCGAACTGGCGCGCCTGATCAACGAGCGTCTGACCTCGATCGAAGCAGATGTAGTCACGCTGCGCGAAATGGTGCCGCAGATGCTCGCCACCCAACGCCAGAAGGTTCTCGACCGCTTCACCGACATGAAGGCCGACCTTGACCCGACTCGCCTGGAACAGGAAATGGTCCTGCTCGCACAGAAGAGCGATGTGGCCGAAGAGCTCGACCGCCTGAGTACCCACATCCTTGAAGTGCGCCGCGTCCTCAAGTCTGGCGGTGCCGCCGGTCGGCGCCTGGACTTCCTGATGCAGGAACTCAACCGCGAAGCCAATACACTGGGCTCCAAGGCGTTCGATCCGCGCAGTACCACGGCCGCGGTCAACCTCAAAGTGTTGATCGAGCAGATGCGCGAACAAGTACAGAATATTGAGTAAGGCAACCTCCATGACCCACAGCACCGGCACCCTTTACATCATTTCCGCCCCTTCGGGCGCGGGCAAGAGCAGCCTGGTCAAGGCCTTGACCGACGCTGACGAGCAGATCCGCATCTCGGTGTCCCACACCACCCGCGCCATGCGCCCGGGCGAGGTCAATGGCGTGCACTATCACTTCGTCGAGCGTACCGAGTTCGTCAAGATGATCGAACATGGCGATTTCCTCGAACGTGCCGAAGTCTTCGGCAACCTCTACGGCACCTCCCAAAGTCACTTGCAACAAACTCTGGACGAAGGCCACGACCTGATCCTGGAAATCGATTGGCAGGGCGCCGAACAAGTGCGCCAGCTGATGCCCAAGGCTCGCTCGATCTTCATCCTGCCGCCGTCGCTGGAAGCCTTGCACCAACGCCTGACCAACCGCGGCCAGGACAGCGATGCGATCATCGAAGGCCGCATGCGCGAGGCCGTCAGCGAAATGAGTCACTACGTCGACTACGACTACCTGATCATCAATGACGATTTCGCCCAGGCCCTGGACGATTTGAAGGCGATTTTCCGCGCCAACCAGCTCCAGCAAAAGCGTCAACAGCAACGTTTTGGCAAATTACTTGCCGAACTGCTCGGCTGATTGGCTCTTCCCAAAACTGCTGCAAGGGCCTTACATTGGCACTTGCAGCGGTTTTGCGAGGGTCTGCGAAAAATCAGCGCTTCCCTAAACGCTGGTGTTTTTTTAAACTGCTCAGTCCGCTCGCCCAACCGGGCAGCGCGCATCTTGCATTCGCTCCGAGGAATACCATGGCCCGCGTAACCGTTGAAGACTGCCTAGAACACGTGGATAACCGCTTTGAGCTGGTCATGCTCTCTACCAAGCGTGCCCGTCAACTGGCCACTGGCGGCAAAGAGCCCTTGGTCCAGTGGGAAAACGACAAGCCTACCGTTGTAGCCCTGCGTGAAATCGCTGAGGGCCTGATGAGCTATGAGTTCATCGCCAACGCCGAAATCGTTGAAGACGAACCGCTGTTTGCAGCGTTCGAAGGCGAGTCCAACGAGGACGTCTAAGCCTATGCCTGGTCGACGTAGCACGGCGCGGGGTCACAGCCATCGGCAGGAGTTCACACTTTGCCGAGCATAGACGCCCTCGCCGATCGCTTATCGACCTACCTCGGCCCAGACCAGGTCAACCTGGTCCGCCGAGCGTATTTCTACGCCGAACAAGCCCACGACGGCCAACGCCGCCGCAGTGGCGAGGCGTATGTCACCCATCCTCTTGCGGTGGCAAATATTCTTGCCGACATGCACATGGACCATCAGAGCCTGATGGCTGCGATGCTGCATGACGTGATCGAAGACACCGGCATCGCCAAGGAAGCGCTCAGTGCGCAGTTTGGCGAAACCGTGGCCGAACTGGTCGACGGGGTCAGCAAACTGACCCAGATGAACTTCGAGACCAAGGCCGAAGCCCAGGCGGAAAACTTCCAGAAGATGGCCATGGCCATGGCCCGGGATATCCGGGTGATCCTGGTCAAGCTGGCCGACCGGCTGCACAACATGCGCACGCTGGAAGTGCTGTCCGGTGAAAAACGCCGGCGCATCGCCAAGGAAACCCTGGAAATCTACGCGCCCATCGCCAACCGGCTGGGCATGCACGCCATTCGCATCGAATTCGAAGACCTCGGCTTCAAGGCCATGCACCCGATGCGTTCGGCGCGCATCTACCAGGCGGTCAAGCGCGCCCGGGGCAACCGCAAGGAAATCGTCAACAAGATCGAAGAGTCCCTGAGCCATTGCCTGGCGATCGACGAAATCGAGGGCGAGGTCAGCGGCCGGCAGAAGCACATCTACGGCATTTACAAGAAGATGCGTGGCAAGCGCCGGGCCTTCAACGAGATCATGGACGTGTATGCGTTCCGGATCATCGTCGACAAGGTCGATACCTGCTACCGCGTGCTGGGCGCTGTACATAATTTGTACAAACCCCTGCCGGGGCGATTCAAGGACTACATCGCCATTCCCAAGGCCAACGGCTACCAGTCCCTGCACACCACGCTGTTCGGCATGCATGGCGTGCCCATCGAAATCCAGATCCGTACCCGCGAAATGGAAGAGATGGCCAACAACGGCATCGCCGCCCATTGGCTGTACAAGTCCAGCGGCGACGAGCAGCCCAAAGGCACCCATGCCCGCGCCCGCCAATGGGTCAAGGGCGTGCTGGAAATGCAGCAACGTGCCGGCAACTCCCTGGAATTCATCGAAAGCGTGAAGATCGACCTGTTCCCGGACGAGGTCTACGTGTTCACGCCCAAGGGCCGGATCATGGAGCTGCCAAAAGGCTCCACGGCGGTCGACTTCGCCTATGCGGTGCACACCGACGTCGGCAACAGCTGCATCGCCTGCCGCATCAATCGTCGTCTCGCACCGCTGTCCGAACCGCTGCAAAGCGGCTCCACGGTCGAGATCGTCAGTGCACCAGGCGCACGCCCGAACCCGGCGTGGCTCAACTTCGTGGTCACCGGCAAGGCACGTACGCATATTCGTCATGCCCTGAAACTGCAGCGTCGTTCCGAGTCCATCAGCCTGGGCGAACGCCTGCTGAACAAGGTGCTCAATGGCTTCGACAGCGCCCTGGACAAGATTCCGCAGGAGCGCGTGCAAGCGATGCTCCACGAATACCGCCAGGAAACCATCGAAGACCTGCTGGAAGATATCGGCCTGGGTAACCGCATGGCCTACGTGGTCGCCCGCCGCCTGCTGGGCGAAGGCGAACAGTTGCCAAGCCCTGAAGGCCCCCTGGCGATTCGTGGTACCGAGGGCCTGGTGCTCAGCTACGCCAAATGCTGCACGCCGATCCCTGGCGACCCGATTGTCGGGCACTTGTCTGCGGGAAAAGGCATGGTGGTGCACCTGGACAACTGCCGCAACATCACCGAAATCCGCCACAACCCGGAAAAATGCATCCAGCTCTCGTGGGCCAAGGATGTCACCGGCGAATTCAACGTCGAGCTGCGGGTGGAGCTGGAACACCAGCGCGGACTGATCGCCCTGCTGGCCAGCAGCGTCAACGCCGCCGACGGCAATATCGAGAAAATCAGCATGGACGAACGTGATGGTCGCATCAGCGTGGTCCAACTGGTGGTCAGTGTGCACGACCGCGTGCACCTGGCCCGCGTGATCAAGAAACTGCGCGCCTTGACCGGTGTGATCCGCATCACCCGTATGCGTGCATAACCGATCCATTACAAGGAGTCATTCATGACCAAGACAGTTATCACCAGCGATAAAGCCCCAGCCGCTATCGGCACCTACTCCCAGGCGATCAAGGCGGGCAATACCGTCTACATGTCCGGCCAGATTCCGCTGGACCCAAAGACCATGGAACTGGTTGAAGGCTTCGAAGCCCAGACCGTACAAGTCTTCGAAAACCTCAAGTCCGTGGCTGAAGCTGCCGGTGGTTCGTTCAAGGACATCGTCAAGCTGAACATCTTCCTCACCGACCTGAGCCATTTTGCCAAGGTCAACGAGATCATGGGCAAGTACTTCGAACAACCCTACCCAGCTCGCGCCGCCATCGGCGTTGCCGCCCTGCCAAAGGGCGCACAGGTTGAGATGGACGCCATTCTGGTCATCGAGTAAAACACCCGGCGCAGCCCCAAAGGCTGCGCCGGCTTCGTTTCATAAGGATTTCGTAATGCGCAAAGCGCTTGTAGCCTCTTCGTTGCTCGCACTGTTGCTGGGCGGCTGTGCCAGCAACCCGGCCGACCTGGACGTAAGCGGTACCTGGATCAACCAGGCCGCCATCGACGCGGCAGCCAAGGGCGGCCCTTTGCGTGAAGCCCTGCAATCCTATGGCCCCAACCTTGAGTGGGAGGTCAACACCAAGGCGTTGCAGGCGCGCTACTACAACGGTTTTGAAGTAGCGGAAGGCAAGTTGTCGGGTGAAAAACCCGGCGCGTGGAGCGTGGACTTCTACGGCAGCTCCGCCACCGAACTCAAGCGCAAAGGCAAACAACTGCTGCAAGTGGCCAACGACAATGAGCCAGAGCAGCTGTTCGCCCGCGCCAAAGACCCGGCCCCCGAAGGCGCACCACTGGGTGCCAACTTCGAGCGGGCGCTGTACGCGGCCTACATGGGTGGCGACTGGAAGATCACCGACGGCACAGGCAGCGGCGCCACGGTGCAGTTCCAGGCTGACGGCAAGGTCGCCGGCCTGCCCGGTGTTGACCGCTACTCGCTGTGCCTGGCGGGTGATTGCGCCTCCATGAGCGGCGGCTACGACAGCATCTGGCTGCAACTGAACGGCCAGGGCACCCCATGGATCTTCACGCGCAAGGGTGAACAACTGGAAATCTTCCAGGCGATCAATACCGCGCAGGCGGATGAAGTGCCTCAGTTCACCCCAGGCCCACGCCAGTGGCTGCTTGAAAAGTAATAACAGCATCACCTGAATCTAAATGTGGGAGGGGGCTTGCCCCCGATAGCATCACACCAGTCAATATTTCCTTGGCTGACTCACCGCTATCGGGAGCAAGCCCCCTCCCACATTTTTGACCGGGTTTCATCCTTTCAGGATGGAGGTATAGCCTTCCCGGTAAGTCGGGTATGTTGGCGCCCAGCCCAGCGCCTTGATGCGCGCATTGCTACATTGCTTACTGCCCGCACGCCGCACACTGGCGTCATCAGCCCATTCGGTCACACCCAGGTACTCGCGCAACCAGCCCACCACCTCGGCCAATGGCGCCGGCGCATCGTCGACACCGATGTAGACTTTGTCCAATGTACCGCCCTGCTCTACGTGCCGCAGTAAAAACGCCAGCAGCCCGGCCGCATCATCAGCGTGAATCCGGTTGCCATATAAAGGCGGGTCAATCGCTACCCGATAGCCTTGGCGCACCTGGGTCAACAGCCATTCGCGCCCCGGACCGTAAATTCCGGTCAGCCGCACGACACTGGCGGGGATGCCGCTGTCGAGCGCCACTTGCTCTGCCTCCAGCATCACCTGCCCGGAGTAACCCTTCGCTTGCGTCTCTGACGTTTCGTCGACCCATTCGCCGTTCTGCTGCCCATACACGCTGCTGCTGGATACGAACAACAGATGTTTCGGCTCCTGGCCGTAGTCCTTCAACCACTCCAGCACATGTTGCAGCCCCTGCACGTAAGCGGCGCGATAGCCGGCTTCGTCATGGTCGGTGGCAGCGGCGCAATACACCAGGTAATCCACCCCGCCGATAGGCCAGGTGTCAGGGCAATCCTTGTCGAACAGGTCGCCGGCGATGCCAATCACCCCGTCGGGCAGGCGCGAAATATCGCGGCGCAAGCCATGAACCTCCCATTCCGAGGCCAGCAATTGGCTAGCCAGCCGACTACCCACATCGCCGCAACCGGCAATCACAACAGAAGGCACAGACATCACAAAACTCCGTTCTTAAAGGTGCAGATTAGCCGCCAGGCATGACCAGCGGCCAGAAAAAGCACAAATAAAGTTACTGTATTACTTCTGTTAACAAGAATTACTTGCAATAATAACCACCCATTTGTCCTCGACCCCCTGGGTCTGGAAGGACAATCACCCATTTTTTCTCTCAGGTCCGGCCAGCATGACACGTAATACAAACCCCGCTTCGCCAACCAAGCCTCACAGCCCATCCCGCGCCTGGCGTGCGATTGCTGCGATGCTGTTCAGCGTACTGCTGGCACCGACCGCCGCATTCGCTGATGCCACCGCCCCCGCCGCTCCGGCTGCCACTGAGCAAAATGCTGCTACCCCGGCGGCCGTTCCAGCTCCGGCGCCAGCCGCTACCGATCCGGCCCAGGCTGCGGGCGACGCTGCACCTGCCGACGAAACCGGCGTAGTGCTGGAAGAAGACAACACCCTGGGCATGGCCCACGACCTGTCGCCATGGGGCATGTACCAGAACGCCGACGTGGTGGTGAAGGCCGTGATGATCGGCCTGGCCATCGCCTCGATCATCACCTGGACCATCTGGATTGCCAAAGGCTTCGAGCTGCTGGGCGCCAAGCGTCGTCTGCGTGCTGAAATCGTCCACCTGAAAAAAGCCACCACCCTCAAGGAAGCGAGCGAAACCGCGACCAGGAAGGGCACTCTGGCCAACACCCTGGTGCACGACGCCCTGGAAGAAATGCGCCTGTCGGCCAATACCCGCGAAAAAGAAGGTATCAAGGAGCGCGTGGCTTTCCGTCTCGAGCGCCTGGTTGCGGCCTGCGGCCGCAACATGAGCAGCGGCACCGGCGTACTCGCCACTATCGGCTCCACCGCACCGTTCGTCGGCCTTTTCGGCACCGTATGGGGCATCATGAACAGCTTCATCGGCATCGCCAAGACCCAGACCACCAACCTCGCCGTTGTTGCCCCCGGCATCGCCGAAGCCCTTCTGGCTACCGCCCTGGGCCTGGTTGCCGCGATTCCTGCGGTGGTGATCTACAACGTCTTCGCCCGTTCGATTGCCGGCTACAAGGCCCAGGTTTCGGATGCATCGGCAGAAGTCCTGTTGCTGGTCAGCCGTGACCTCGATCACCTGCCTACCGAGCGCAGCTCGCAACCGCACATGGTGAAAGTGGGGTAATCGGCCATGGGCCTGCATTTGAATCAAGGCGACGACGAGCTCGTCGAGAACCACGAAATCAACGTCACACCGTTTATCGACGTGATGCTGGTGCTGCTGATCATCTTCATGGTGGCGGCACCGCTGGCCACCGTGGACATCAAGGTGGACCTGCCAGCATCCAGCGCCAAGCCGGCGCCGCGGCCGGAGAAACCGATCTTCCTCAGTGTCAAGGCAGACCAACGCCTGTTCCTGGGCGAAGAAGAAGTCAAGACTGAAAGCCTGGGCCCGGTGCTCGATGCCAAGACCCAGGGTAAGAAAGACACGACGATCTTCTTCCAGGCCGACAAAGGCGTGGACTACGGCGACCTGATGAGCGTGATGGATGCCCTGCGGGCAGCCGGCTACCTCAAGGTGGGCCTGGTCGGACTTGAGACGGCAGCCAAGAAATGATCACGACGCGCCACAAACTGACGCGTTATGGCACCAGCCTCGCCGTCGTGCTGGGCGTGCATGCCGTCGCGATCATCATCGCGCTCCAATGGTCCGCGCCGCAGGTGATCCAGTTACCACCCGCCGCCATGGTCATCGACCTGGCGCCGATGCCAGCGCCGCCGCCTCCGGCACCGCCCAAGGTGGTGACGCCGCCGCAGCCACCTGCCCCGGTGGAAGAGCTGCCTCTGCCAAAAATGGCCGAGGCGCCCAAGCCAACGATCCAGGTACCCAAGCCGGTCAAGCCCAAGCCTAAACCGAAACCGCCCAAGCCCGTGGAGAAGAAGCCCGAGCCACCCAAGGAAAAACCTTCCGAGGAGCCACCGAGCGAAACTCCACCGACCAATACACCGGCGGAAAAATCGGCCCAGCCCGCACCAGGCCCATCGGCACAGCAGATAGCGGCCCAGGCGTCCTGGCAAAGCACCCTGCTGGCGCACCTGCAGAAGTACAAGAAGTACCCACCCGCCGCCCAACAGCGCGGCAAGGAAGGTATGAACCGCTTGCGCTTCGTGGTCGATGCCGAAGGCAACGTATTGTCCTACGAGTTGGAAGGCCGCTCCGGCAATGCCGACCTGGACCGTGCGACCCTGGAGATGATCCGCAAGGCCCAGCCGCTGCCCAAGCCACCAGCCGACCTGCTGAAAAATGGCAGCGTCGAACTCGTTGCGCCGTTCGTCTACAACATCGACAAACGTCGCCGCTAGATCCATCTACACAGCTATGCGGGAGATATTTTCTCCCGCATGCGCTGGCGCCACATCAGCAAAATTTCCGACATTCCTCACTTAATCCCCAGCAAAGTTCTGATAACGTGCGTCTATCGATTGCAGCCGGTATGCTTGGCCTGCAACCTCATGGACGCCCGCTATGACTCTTACAGAATTACGCTACATCGTGACCCTCGCCCAGGAACAGCACTTCGGCCACGCGGCCGAGCGTTGCCATGTCAGCCAGCCGACGCTGTCGGTGGGCGTGAAAAAGCTTGAAGATGAACTCGGTGTGCTGATTTTCGAGCGCAGCAAGAGCGCCGTGCGCCTCACTCCGGTAGGCGAAGGCATCGTGGCCCAGGCCCAGAAGGTCCTGGAACAAGCGCAAAGCATTCGCGAACTGGCCCAGGCCGGCAAAAACCAGCTCACCGCACCGCTCAAGGTCGGCGCGATCTACACCGTTGGCCCTTACCTGTTCCCGCACCTGATCCCGCAACTGCACCGCGTCGCACCGCAGATGCCGCTGTATATCGAAGAAAACTTCACCCATGTGCTGCGCGACAAACTGCGCAACGGCGAGTTGGACGCGATCATTATCGCCCTGCCGTTCAACGAGGCGGACGTACTCACGCTACCGCTCTACGACGAGCCGTTCTACGTGTTGATGCCGGCGTCCCACCCGTGGACCAAGAAGGACACCATCGACGCCGCCCTGCTCAACGACAAGAGCCTGCTGCTGCTCGGCGAAGGCCACTGCTTCCGCGACCAGGTATTGGAAGCCTGCCCGACCCTGACCAAGGGCAGCGACGGCGCCAAGCACACCACGGTGGAATCCAGCTCACTGGAAACCATTCGCCATATGGTCGCTTCCGGCCTGGGCATCTCGATCCTGCCGCTGTCAGCCGTAGACAGCCATCACTACGCCCAGGGCGTGATCGAAGTGCGCCCACTCACCCCTCCGGTGCCGTTCCGTACCGTGGCGATCGCCTGGCGCGCCAGCTTCCCACGCCCCAAAGCGATTGAGATCCTCGCCGATTCGATCCGCCTGTGCTCGGTGGCCAAGCCGCCCGTCGCGAGCTAAGCAACCGTATGACTGAGCTGTCGCAGGTGCCGGTGACGGCACTCAAGGGTGTCGGTGAGGCCATGGCCGAGAAGCTGGCCAAGGTCGGCCTGGAAAACCTCCAGGACGTGCTGTTCCATTTGCCCCTGCGCTACCAGGATCGCACCCGCGTGGTGCCCATCGGCCACTTGCGCCCCGGGCAGGACGCGGTGATCGAAGGCACCGTCAGCGGCGCCGACGTGGTGATGGGCAAGCGCCGCAGCCTAGTGGTGCGCCTGCAGGATGGCACCGGCGGCTTGAGTTTGCGCTTCTACCATTTCAGCAACGCGCAGAAAGAGGGCCTAAAGCGTGGTACCCGCGTGCGCTGCTACGGCGAGGCGCGCCCTGGCGCTTCGGGCCTGGAAATCTACCACCCGGAATACCGCGCCATTACCGGCGACGAGCCCCCACCGGTAGATACCACGCTCACACCGATCTACCCGCTGACCGAAGGCCTGACCCAGCAACGCCTGCGCCAGCTGTGCATGCAGACCCTGACCATGCTCGGCCCGCAAAGCCTGCCCGACTGGCTGCCCCTGGAGCTGGCCCGCGACTATCAACTGGCGCCCCTGGCTGATGCGATCCGCTACCTGCACCACCCACCCGCCGACGCCGATGTGGACGAACTGGCCCTGGGGCATCACTGGGCCCAGCATCGCCTGGCCTTCGAAGAACTGCTGACCCATCAGCTGTCCCAGCAGCGCCTGCGCGAGAGCATGCGCTCCTTGCGTGCGCCAGCGTTGCCCAAGGCCACGCGACTGCCCGCGCAATACCTGGCCAACCTCGGCTTTGCGCCGACCGGAGCGCAACAGCGCGTAGGTAATGAAATTGCCTACGACTTGAGCCAGCAGGAACCCATGCTGCGCCTGATCCAAGGCGATGTGGGCGCGGGCAAGACCGTGGTCGCCGCCCTCGCCGCCCTGCAGGCGCTGGAAGCCGGTTACCAAGTGGCGCTGATGGCGCCGACGGAAATCCTCGCCGAACAACATTTCATTACTTTCAAACGTTGGCTAGAGCCCTTGGGCCTGGAAGTCGCGTGGCTGGCAGGCAAGCTCAAGGGCAAGAACCGCGCCAGCGCCCTGGAGCAAATCGCCGCCGGCGCACCGATGGTGGTGGGTACCCATGCATTGTTCCAGGACGAAGTTCAGTTCAAGAACCTTGCCTTGGTCATCATTGACGAACAGCACCGCTTCGGCGTGCAACAGCGCCTGGCCCTGCGCCAGAAAGGCGTGGGCGGGCGCATGAACCCGCACCAGTTGATCATGACCGCCACCCCGATTCCGCGCACCCTGGCCATGAGCGCCTACGCCGACCTCGACACCTCGATCCTCGACGAACTGCCGCCCGGGCGTACCCCGGTCAATACCGTGCTGGTCACCGACACCCGGCGCGTCGAAGTGATAGAGCGCGTGCGCGGCGCCTGTGCCGAAGGCCGTCAGGCGTACTGGGTGTGCACCTTGATCGAAGAGTCTGAAGAGCTGACCTGCCAGGCCGCCGAGACCACCTACGAAGACCTCACCAGCGCCTTGGGCGAGCTCAAGGTCGGGCTGATCCATGGGCGCATGAAACCTGCGGAAAAAGCCGCGGTGATGGCCGAGTTCAAGGCCGGCAACCTGCAATTGCTGGTGGCGACCACGGTGATCGAAGTGGGCGTGGACGTGCCCAACGCCAGCCTGATGATCATCGAAAACCCTGAGCGCCTGGGACTGGCGCAACTGCACCAACTGCGCGGCCGGGTCGGCCGGGGCAGTGCTGCCAGCCACTGCGTGTTGCTGTATCACCCGCCGCTGTCGCAGATCGGTCGTCAGCGCCTGGGTATCATGCGCGAAACCAATGACGGTTTTGTCATCGCCGAAAAAGACCTCGAACTGCGCGGTCCGGGTGAAATGCTCGGCACGCGCCAGACCGGCCTGCTGCAATTCAAGGTTGCCGACCTGATGCGCGACGCCGATCTGTTGCCTGCAGTGCGCGACGCCGCCCAGGCCCTGCTCGAACGCTGGCCCGATCACGTCAGCCCGTTGCTGGATCGCTGGCTGCGGCACGGGCAGCAATACGGCCAAGTGTGACGCCTGACGCACTTATCCGACCAACACCTGTATCAAGCTGGTTATACTCCAATGAATGTAAGAAATTGGATCAGGCCATGTCAGAAGTTGCCCTCGCCACAGCCCCACTGACCGCCCCGCCGGTCATTCGGGCGCTGCTCGCCAAGCTCGCCATCCCCTACACGGAAGTCATCGAACAACCTGGCATGAACCCTGCTAAAAAGGTCCAGGCGGTGTTGCTTGAAGATGCGGTTGGCGCACTCATGGTGCTGTTCCCCCAAAGCCAGTTGCTTGACCTCAACCGCCTCGCCGAACTCACGGGTCGCCGCCTCACGGCCGTTGCCCCTGAGCGCGTTGAACGCATGCTCGGCAAGCATGCCCTGAGTCTGCTGCCGGGCCTGCCGGCACTCACCAGTTCACCGTGCCTGTATGAAGGCAGCCTGCTCAACGAGCCGAGCCTGCTGGTGCATTCGGGCGAAGCCGGTCTGTTGCTGGAAATCTCCGGCGACGCGTTCAAGGGCATGCTGACCAAGGCCAGCGCCGCGCAGTTCGGTGAACCGCTGAGCAATATCCGCCCAAACCTCGACCGCCCCAATGATGACCGCGAGGAAATCACCCAGGCGATGCAGGCGTTCACCGCCCGCCGTATCCAGCAACGTCTTGAGGCGACCATCGAGATTCCACCGCTGGCCGACACGGCGCAAAAGATCATCAAGCTGCGCGTCGACCCCAACGCCACCATCGATGACATCACCGGAGTGGTGGAAACCGACCCGGCCCTCGCCGCCCAGGTGGTGAGTTGGGCCGCGTCGCCCTACTACGCATCACCGGGCAAGATCCGTTCAGTCGAAGATGCCATCGTGCGCGTACTGGGCTTTGATCTGGTGATCAACCTGGCCCTCGGCCTGGCCCTGGGCAAAACCCTAAGCCTGCCCAAGGACCGCCCGCATCAGTCCACGCCGTACTGGCACCAGTCGATCTACACCGCTGCCGTGATCGAAGGCCTGACCCGTGCCATGCCCCGCGCCCAGCGTCCGGAAGCCGGCCTGACCTACCTGGCCGGCCTGCTTCACAACTTCGGCTACCTGCTGCTGGCCCACGTATTCCCACCGCACTTTTCGCTGATCTGCCGACACCTGGAGGTCAACCCCCACCTGTGCCACAGCTATGTCGAGCAGCACTTGCTAGGTATCACCCGCGAGCAGATCGGTGCCTGGCTGATGCGCTATTGGGACATGCCCGACGAACTGTCCACCGCCCTGCGCTTCCAGCATGACCCGACCTATGATGGGCAATACGCTGAGTATCCGAACCTGGTGTGTTTGGCCGTGCGCTTGTTGCGTAGCCGGGGGATTGGCTCCGGGCCGGATGAAACCATCCCGGACGAGCTGCTTGAGCGCTTGGGTTTGACGCGTGACAAGGCTGAGGAAGTCGTTGGCAAGGTGCTGGATGCCGAGGTGCTGTTGCGTGAGCTGGCTTCCCAGTTCAGCCAGGGCTGAATAGACAGGCGGTGAGGCCGCTATCGGGAGCAAGCCCCCTCCCACATTTGACCGAGTTCCAACTTTGGAATGCGACAAATGTGGGAGGGGGCTTGCTCCCGATGAATCCAACTCGGTTTTACTGAAA
This sequence comes from Pseudomonas sp. Root569, assembly GCF_001427465.1. NCBI lineage: Bacteria > Pseudomonadati > Pseudomonadota > Gammaproteobacteria > Pseudomonadales > Pseudomonadaceae > Pseudomonas > Pseudomonas sp. Root569. The sequence goes on from NZ_LMGQ01000026.1 coordinate 24,292, forward strand.
AACCTCAGCTCTTCTTTTTCTTCGGTTTCAAATACTTGGTCAACCCCTGGAACCAGATCACCAACGCCGGGTTGCCCTTGATCTGGATCGACTTGTCCTGAATCCCCGTCATGAACGCCAGTTGCTTGTTCTTCGCCTGCATGGTGGCGAAGCCATAGGCGGCTTTGACAATGAAGTGACGGGCAACCTTGCCGTCGAGGGTCTGCAGCTGGAAGGCGGGATTAATCGTTCCCACGCAGAGCGAGGGAACGAGTACTAATTGAGAACGGAGCGCAGATCAGACGTGGCTCTTATCGATTAATGTAAATACCAACGCTTTCACCTGAAAAGTTGAGGAGTACTTGCAAACCAGCTTGATATTGGGATGTGTGCTTGGATCAAGATGATAGGCATCCCATCCTCCAGTCATGCCTCCGGGCTGTGGCATTTTTACAGGAGCACCTGACTCTATAGGGACGCCGAAATGCGACCGAATGTCGGATTTTGTCATCGTAGAAGCGAGCGGTCTGGGCAGCTCGCCCTTATATTCAACCGTTGAGGGAGTACTTTTAAGCAGAGTGATGAATAGCGTTTCCAATCGCTTGGTTTCTGCCCAAAAACTCAAGGAAAGACCTAATGCTGGTTCCAAGTAAAGGCGATCCCGCCCTTCATAAAGTTCCTGTAATGGCTGGTTCGGGATCAACCCTTCGGCAATCAAAACGTCGTAGCGCCTGCCAAGACTCCTGATCCAGCCCTCGATAGTTTTCGCATTCATCAATACCACCCCTGTTCTTTAGCGAGCCTATGCAGCTGCTCTCGAGCCACTTCAATGTCCGCATCGGTGAAGCCTTCTTCAAGAAGGCCGCGTTTAATCGCATTGAAATTGCTGTCCACTGCTGCCCTAAGGTCGGAGGCATCCTGCACCTGCTTTGCTTTGGTACTACGTCCCCCGTAGGTCTCACTGTATTGTTGATGGACTCGGGCAGGAATAGCGATGCTTGGGGCTCGTCGAAGATAATCCCTTATTTCCCGTGGATCCATTTCTCCGTCAAGTTTTAATAAAACGGCTTCAAGCACTTTACGAGCCGGAAGATGATCGATGTCATAACCATCTTTGATGCTGCGACTGCTCAAGTCGTCATATGCCCCAACTTCCAGTGGAGTAACCATTGGCTTGGTAAACACCAAATACAACGGCGGCAGACCCGAATCAGCAGGAAACGAAATGATCGTATCCTGCCAGGTGGCGTTCTCAGCTTCCCGACCTGGGTAGTGACTAATCGCCGAATCTTGCCCCACTGCAACCGGATGAACGAACAAATTATCCAAGCGTTCCGGTGTACCCGGATACGGGCTCGGCACGTTGACCACCGGCCCATGGTTCGGTGTCCACATGATGCTGATGCCATCGAGCACCGCCACCATCGCGCTGTTATCCGTATTCCATCTGGCTTGCGCAACGGGTACACGATCAGCCCCACTCTCAGGCTTGGTATGTATACCGTAAACACGCAGCTCACCTGACTCGTCCTGGCGAAACTGAAAACGCACCCGCGTACTGGCCGAGCGCATACCTGCCAACTGTGCGGGGCTGTACAGCGTTGAGTCACCGATATCTCGCGGCCAAAAAGCCAGAAGTACAACATTGAGTGTTGAACTGGCTGCGGCCAGCCCGCGCACGGCCCAGGCACCAAGGTCGCTGCCGAGTGTTCCAGCGACCCTGCCGACAGCACCTGCAGTACCGGTCGACGCCATAACGGCGGTGGTGCCGAAGTTCTTAGCCTGTTCAGGGCCAGTTCCTGCCGCCGTAGAACCGGCTGGCACCGAAACGCATGATTTGGCGAATACGCATGCATCAGCACCACGATTCACTGCGCCGGGGACGGCGAAGTTGGAAACGGGAGGGTTGGGTGTGTTTAGGCCTGTCCAAGTGAAGGTGTCACGTTGAGGTTGTGTTTCGAACACCTGAGATTTGGACCACTGGCACGCGATCAGCTCCGGTGGCGGATCGCATTTGCATATACACAAATCACCCTCAAGCGCAGCTTGTTTGCCGCCCCATTCTTCGTGCAGATGAGGTCCGGTGAGCGCAATGAAACCTTCAGTGCCGCATGCCGGACAAGCGACCCGGTCACCCTCCCTGGCGATCATTTGGCCGCTAAAGCTGGTACGCGCCATACCGCTGATCACTTCACCACCGGCCGTGGTCTTTGCGCCAGTGGTGATGTTGTAGCGCTTCACATTTGGCTCTCCAGGCGATATCCAGGCTGTAGAAGGCCGGGAATGCCATCGTCGTCCGCGTACTCCACCACCTGAGCCAGATTTTGCAGGCCACCCGTCACGGTGTCGCCGTTGTCGGTAGCACTGCCGACAATTGCGATTGGCAGGCCTTTGTAGGTCGCCGCGAAACCTGCTCCTGAGACAATTTCGCTCTCTTTGCCATCGGGATACCGCACCCGGTCGCCGACGCAAGCGACCCGCAAGTCATGAATTTCAAGGCTGGTGCTTGCAGTAATGACTTCGCCGCCCATGCGCGTTTTGGAGCCAAGTGTCGCATAGTCATAGAGGCTTTGACTGGGCGAGATTGTTGGATTTCAGTATCGGTGTCCTTCATGTCCTTTCCTTTTTTAGGGCGTGCGCGGGGCTCAAACACCGTCGTGGCGTTGAGTCGTGCAAAGGGGATCGCGCCGCTGTGACGCGCAGGAAGATGTTGCTGACTGATGGAAAGCCAGACAACTGACCGTTCGGCTAGGTATTGGTAAAAACCGAAACGTCCGACAAGGTTTTGGGGTTGCCCCTAGGAAATCCGCTCTCTAGTCTCCGTACACCGCTGCGAACTCAGCGGTCGGGCGTCGCGGCCCGGATTGATTAAGTACTGCCTCCTTTCAGTTGACGCTTTTTTATCGTCTACTGTGCTGCGTTATGGTGGCTGTGCGCGGGATACCCTCGGGTATGCCGGTTTCCTTAATCTCCGGTCCGCGAACCTGCGCACAGCTGCCACCCCATCGCATCGCGGCGATCAGTGGCAGCTCCACTTAGATTAAGGGATTTCATAATGATCAAACCCACCCCCAACCCTCCCATCCGCCTGTTCACCGTTGCCGACGGTATCAGCACCGAAGACCTGTTGATCAACCTCAGCGAAACACTTGCTTCGGCCAATGCGCTGAGCTGCGACCTGGCCTTTAACTTAGAAGGTTCACCACGAGAGGAACTGCTGGGCGTTGCGCAACTGATTGAGCTGGCACAGTTGTTGGCTGATCGAGTACTCACTGTCTCAGGACAGGTAAGCCCGTGAGATGACGGACTGACCCCTTTTGCGAGCAAGTCACTTCCCATATTTGACCGAATTCCAGCTATGGAATGCATTCCAAGTGTGGGGCTTGCTCCCGATGAATCCAACTCGGTTTTACTGAAAAACCTCAGCTCTTCTTTTTCTTCGGCTTCAAATACTTGGTAAGCCCCTGAAACCAGATCACCAGCGCCGGGTTGCCCTTGATCTGGATCGACTTGTCCTGAATCCCCGTCATGAACGCCAGTTGCTTGTTCTTCGCCTGCATGGTGGCGAAGCCATAGGCGGCTGGAAGGCCAGGTCTTTGTCACCCAGTTGCTGCTGGAACGCGGGGTTGGTGCGGCTGGCTTTGCCCATCATCAGGCCCAGCACCCACAGGAGAAGACGAAATTTCATGCACACGGCCTCGGTGTATTTATTGGAGTGGCCGCAGCAGTGTAACGATTTGCAAAAAGAACGCCACCGATCTCGCGCTTTAGACGCAGATCGGCGGGCGTTTAACGCTTATAGCAACAAGTGCTTAGACGTTAGGGCAAGGCACTGGTGCCCAGTCGACCAGGTTCGGGTTAGTGCAGTTGAGCTTGAGTTGCGAATCACCCGCGTTGGCCACCTGCTTGCTTTCAGCTTGCTTGGCCTGGGCCGTTTGCAAGGTCTTCTCGGTGGTGACCGCTTCTTTCGGCACGGTTGGCAGCACTGGCTTTTTCGGTGGCTTGGTACCCGTGCCTTTTTTCTTGGTCGGTGTCACAACAGGTGCCGCATCGGCCTGGGCCACGGTGACCACGTCGGCACGCTGTACGCCGACTTGTTGCAGGTCTTTTTCGTAGGCCTGGGTGTAGTTGTTCAGATCTTCGCTGGCTTTGCCGTTGACCGCAACGATCAGGTCATTGGATTCCTTGAGGCCCGCAACGATTTCCGCCAGGCGCTTGCGGCCTTCGGTGTCGTTGACAGTCTTGGCTTTGCGGTCGGCCACCAGCTTGGTGAACGCGCTCTGGTAGCACTGTTGCGAAGCCTTGGCGTAGGCGGTGCTGCGGTCGATGTCGGAGACGCTTTTGTTCACGTCAGCGGCATAGGAGGCAATGCGCTGGTTGTCATCGGCAATCTGCTTCTGACGCTCGGTGTAGTAACCCGCCGCGCCGCCGGCCAGGGCGCCGCCCGCAGCACCGATGGCGGCGTTACGGCCACGCTTTTCCTTGTCGCCGGTCAGGGCGCCCAACAACGCACCGCCGGCCGCGCCGATGGCGGCACCGGTCACCACCGACTTGGTCATGTTCGAATCGGTAGCGCGCAGGTGCTGCACCGGCTCGTAGCAGTTGGGGTAGTACTCGACCTTGGTGCTCGACGCGACCTTGGAGGCTGGCGACGTAGCGCAACCAGTCAACACGGTGCTGAAACCGGCTGCGATCAGCAGCAGGTGACGCTTGGAAACCGCCTTACGGGAAAAAAGCATAGGTGTGATCTCTATTAAGTTTGACTTGCCCAGCACGGCCCACCGCCGCCTGAGTCCTTTCCAAGCTCGCTAGACAGCCAACGATCAAGACCGCTGACCGCTCGCTGCGAGCAATTCCTTCAAGATCGTTGCCGGGTCGGCCCGCTGTTGCTTGCGGTAGTTGCCGACATGGCGAACGAACAGTGTCGCGCGCGTCACCAGGCTCTTGCCGAGCACTGGCTTGCGATCCAACTCTTCCTTGATTCGTTGAAACTGCGCCTGGATCACCGCATCGGTATAGCGCGTGCCGGTGGCCAGGTTGTCGATATAGATCGCCACCGCGCCGTCGAGGGCGCTGCGTCCATTGGTAATGGCCGTGGCGAACAGCTGCGCGCTGGCCTCGTCCTTGCTGTCCAAGGCCTGCTGGCGACTCTTTTGCAGGTTGGCCAGGCGAATGTTGTAGTTGCTGATGGTCTCGGCCACCAACGCCGCCGACTGGATCAGGTTGCCCGCCGCTTCTTCACGTTGCTGGGCAATCAGCGAAACGTTGCGCTTGAGCTCTTCGTTGACCAGGCCCAGCTCGGCTTGCAGCTTGGGGTCGACGCTGGCGGCGATGATGCTGTCCAGGCGCTTGGTCGGGTCCTGGGCGTCGTCGATGGCGTCAGTCAATGAGGCCAGGCGCCCTTCCTTCTGCCATTGGGCAAACAATTCCTTGTAACGCGAACGCGGCGCCGACAGTGCGCCAATCGCCACGCGAAAGCCGGTGGTCTCGTTGCTTTGCTCGGTGCCATCGGCAGCAAACAGCGGATACTCTCGGCGCATGCCGGTAAACAGCGTGCCCTCGCCTTCCAGGTAGTTGCCGCCCTTGACTACAAAGCCGCCATAGGTGCCCTGGCGCCGGCCGGCGTGGACCAACTGGAAGGATTCCTGGACCATTTCCGCAGCGTTGCCGATCACGTCAAACAGACCGATGGGGTTGGGCAACTTGGTGCCGATGGGCATCAGCCGTGCTGCCTGACCAGTGCCGCCGGCCACTTGGTTGAACACCGCGTAGTCGGCCAACGGGCCATCGCTTTCGCTGCCCTCGGCGCGGCGTGGGTACAGGCGCCCTTCCAGGTCCTGGCGGCTGACCGCCTGGCCACCGCGTGCGGCGTATTCCCACTCCACTTCGGTGGGCAGGCGCACAAAGCCCAGGCCGCCGTCTTCGGCTGACGAACCGCGCCCGCTCACCGGCAACAACTCACGGTGGTATTTCATCAGCCAAGCGCTGTACACCGCCGAAAACCGCTCGGCTTCAAAGCGCGACAGTTTCACCTTGGGCAAACGCCCGGCCATGCCGGCAGGCGCGTCACAGGCCGGGGCCGGCTCGCCGCTGGCCAGGGACTGCGCCTGGGCCATCACCTGGGCATACTGGCGCGCGGTCACTTCGTACTTGCCGATGAAGTACAGCATGGGCTTGAGAGGGGTCTTGGCGTCGGTCTTCGGCATCAGCGGCGCGATGACCTTGTTCCAGTCCTTGGGCAAGTCCTTGAGGGTGAACTGGCCATTGATGAAGTCGCGGCGATAGCCGGAAATAAACGACTGCTGGTAACCGGCCTCGCCTTCGGCGAAGGGGTAGCCGAGGCTGATTTCGCGGTCATCCAGGGTGCCCTGGGCCAACACATAGGCGTAGCGGAACACCATGTTGCCGTCGCAGGGCAGCGGTAGGCTGACGTCATCCGGCAACGGCTTGGGGTTGTCGAGCTTATCGCTTGCCTCATCCGCCCAGGCCAGCGAGGCCAGGCTCAGCGCCACACAGGCGCCCAATAACTTATACATCTCTGATTCCCTCAGAAGCCTGGATACGCGCCACCCGCCAACCACCACCGGCAGCCGCCACGGCGCTGACGCCGAACACAGCAGCCAGGGCCAGACCGTAGTGACGCGCCAACAGGTGGCTGGCGTATTCGCCCGGCACCTGCACAAAAAGCTTATTCAGCGCGGCCTCGGCCAGGCCATACAGCCCACCACTGAGCACGGCGGCAAGGCCTGCGCTGTACAGCGCCTGCAGCAGTACAAACAACAAAAGCGCTCCGGTGGAAAACCCCAGCAGACGCAACACCGATAATTCCCGGCGCTTGCGCGCCACCGCCGCCAGGGTTGCGGCGAAGATCGCCGCGAACGCCCCGGCCAGGGCCAACCCGGCGATGATCCAGAACACAATCGACAGGTTGCGACTCAACGACTGCACCTGGGCGATGGTGTTCGCCTGGGTCGACACCAGCAGATTCTGCCCGGCGAAGAACACCCGCAAAGGCTCTACATCGGCGAGGCTGCGCGCATACAAGCGAAACGCCGGGTACACCCGCTGCTCGCTCACCGCCACCGCATCACCTGCCCACCCCAACGCCGCTACTGCACGACCATCGCGGTAATCTTCCGCCGCTTCCAACAAGCCCAGGCCTGCAAACAAACCGTCACGGGCGAACGCTTCGAACGGCAACACGGCCAGCACCTGCAATCGCGTGTGCTGGGCTTGGACCTGCCCGGCCACCTGCCGCGCAAAACTGGTTTCCAACCAGTCGCCAGGCCTGGCCGCGAGCTTTTCAGCAGCGGTATGACTCAGCACGATCTGATCAAGGCCTTGGGGTATCGGCAAACCGGCCAACAACGGATCACCCACGGCGGTCGGCAGCATTTCCAGGGTCAGCGCGCCCACCTGGGCGGTTGCCGCAATCTGCCGTGTACGCGGCAAGGCAAACGCCACATCGCTGCGCTGCCCCAGCTGCTCGATAAACGCCGCACTGAATCGACCACCCCCCAACGGGATGATTTCACGGGTGGCGGGGTCAGTCTCCAAGCGTTCGGTCAAACTGCTGACCAGTCCAAATTTCAGGCCGAATAACACCAGCAACGGCGCGATGACCGCCACCAGCGCCAGCACCGAACAGGCCGACAGCCAGCGATCGTTGCGGTAGTCCTGCCAGGCGAGCGATGTGATCAGGCCGATGCGCATCAGCACACCTCCCCGAGGGTCGCAGTGACGCCGCCGTCAGCATCGCGACGGCAACTGATACGCCGCACCTGCAAGCCACTGGCACGGGCCAGAGGCTCGTCATGGGTGGCGATCACACAGGCAGTGCGGTGCTCGCGGGCCTGGGCCAGCAAAGCCTGCATCACACGCTCGGCGTTGAGCGGGTCGAGGGACGCAGTCGGTTCATCCGCCAGCACCAGTTGCGGCCCATGGGCCAAGGCCCGGGCACAGCTCACACGCTGGCGCTGGCCTACCGACAAGGCCGCCGGCTGCTTGGCCAGTTGGTCGCTGATCTGCAACTGCTCGGCCAGGCGCGCCACGCTGCCGTCGTCTTTCAAGCCCAGCAATTGCCGGGACAAGGCGATATTGCCGCGCACATCGAGAAACCCCAACAAACCACCGGTTTGCGGTACATAGCCCAGGTGCTGGCTGCGCAATGCAGCCAGGTCGGATTGCCGGTCGGCACGCCACAGCGCGCCGATGTCCTGCTGATTGAAGTCAAACTGCTCGGCCTGATCCGGCGCCAAGACCAGCGCCAGCAGGTCCAGCAAGGTACTTTTGCCGCAACCGCTGGGCCCGACAATCGCCAGTTGTTCACCTGCACCAAGACGCAGCGCCGCAATCACCAGGCTATAGCGCTGGCTACCGACACCCCGGCTCTTGTGCACCGCGTTCAGGTTCAGCATTACGGCAGCGTCGACAGTGGCACGCGGTACAACGCATCGCCCGGTTCGGCATCGCCGAAACGGACCCAGTTGGCCACGTCGTTATGGAAGGTTTCATACAGGCGGATCTTCGAATCCAGCTCGTCGATAAAGTCTTCCTGCTCGGCCACGCTCAACGACAACCACAAATCCTGGGTCATGTTCAGCGACTTGCTGCGATACGGCAGGCCCTCCAGATATTCGCCGAGCAAGCCGCCGTCGGACAGGTTGCCGCCCTTGCGCAGGGCTTGCGGGTCGCGGCTCATATAGGCCGAGGCGCTGGCGATTTCCTGGAAGAAATCCTTGGGTGAGCTTTGGGTCTTGCGCGCCGCATCCACGACCAACTTCAGCGACTGCTGCAAGTCGTTGAGTTGCAGCTTGGTCAGCATCACGCACACCTGGAATGCCGGCAGCGCCGGGTTGGTGAGATCGCGGTCGGCGGTCCAGGCGCTGACCAGTTGCGGCGCCTGGCTGGCGGTTTTGCGCCCGAGGAAGTCCATATGCATGGCATAGCCGACTGCGGCGGACTTGTCCGCCAGGCTTGGCGCCGAACCGAGCAGCGGCACCGGTTGTGGCGTGTTACTGCGCACCTGATGCACCAGGTTGGCGAATACCGTGCCGATCTCATCCACACGCTCACCCAGTTTGCGCACATCACCACCCGGCACCGGCGTATAGAGGTCGCCGATCTGCGGGTTGGCGTCGGCGGTAAGGATGCGGTATTGGCTCTCGGCGCCAGCATGGGTTTTCTTGCCGGCGTCGGTGCGCAGGTGCAGCGCATAGATCTTGATCTGCTTGCCCAGCGCCGCCTGGCGAACCTCGGCTTCATTCATCTGGGTGGCGGCGAACGGGTCGTTCTTGCGCAACGCGCCTGCGTCGGTGACCAGCAGGATGATGCGACCTCCGTAGCCCGACCAATCCATGCCGTCCACCGCCTGCATCACCCCGGCAAACGCATCTTCGTTGAAGGAATGGCTGGACACCGTAGAAGCCTTGACCTGGCGCGCCATGTCGAGGAAGCGTTGCGGGTCGCGGCCTTGGTCGAGGCTGATCAGGGTCTTGGCGACATATTCCAGGCCCGGGGTTTTCTTGATGCTGCTGCGGAAACCCACCAGGCCGAAGCTCACACTGTCCAGCTCGCCACGTTCGGCAATGCGGGTTTGCAGTTCGTGAACCACATCGCGCACCTGATCGATATACGGCTGCATCGACACGGTGGTGTCCACCACCAGCACCACGGCGGTGCGGAAGGCGTCGGCGTTGGCGCTGATCACCGGCGTAGCTTGCTTGGCCTGCGCGCTGCTGCCCGGGTCGATGGAGGCGATATTGAGCAACTGCACCGGCTGGCCGTTCTCGTCGAAGCTCTCTTTGGAATCGAAGATTGGCAGCAGGTAGAACTGGTCCTGCGGCACCGCGCTGGCGGTGGGTTCCAGGGCCAGGACTTGCTGGTTGTCTTCACGGTTGTTCTGCGCCTTGGCCAACACGCTTTTCGCGGCGGCGGGATCGGCCAGCAGTTTTTCCACTTCGGCCGATTGGCGCAGGAACATCACTGGCGCGCGGCCCGAGCGTTCGGTGAACTTGAGCACCAGGCTTTGTTTCCAGTCGCTGACCTGGGAGGCCGGCAACCAACCGTCGCTGCGACCATCGGTGGCAGCGCCGACGCGTACCCAAGGGCTGCCATCGACATCCTTGCGTTGGTACACATAGAGCACGGAGAACGCCGGCAAGGCTTTACCGGGCGCACTGCCCGCATCGGTGGACAGCTTGGCGCCGGGCTTGCTCAGCACGCGCTGGAATAGAGTTTTCTTGCCCGCCATCAGCAAGGGTCGCTGGCCGCCGTCCACTTCAGCGGCGGCCACGGGTGGTGTCACCTTCGGCACGACGGCAGCCGGCGGCTGGGCCGGTTCATCGCTGCCACTCAACCACCAGTAGCTGGCTCCCCCAATGGCCAAGGCAACCGCCACCGCAACAGCAGCCAGTGCCAACACCGGTCCACGGCGCTGCTCGGACGGCGCGTTGTGCTGCGTCGGCGTCACCACCGGCTGGCGCACTATCGGCTGCGGCTGTGGTTTATCGGTCGGGATATCGATGGTGACGGGCGTCATGCCCGCCAGGTCGAAACTCAATGGAATCGGCAGCGGCCGCACCAAGGTGGCTTCTGCCGAGTCCGCCGGCAGTTGCTCCAGTGCCTCCAGCAACGCCGCCGCATTCGGGAAGCGCTCCGCCGGGTCCTTGGCCAGCAACTTGCGCAGCACGCCCTGATAACGCCCGTGGTGCACCGGCAGCTCCGGCAACGGCTCGGTCAGGTGCGCCAGTGCGGTAGAGAGCGCATCAGTGCCGCTGTAGGGCAGCTTGCCGACGAGGATTTCGTACAACACCACGCCGAGCGCGTAGAGGTCGGCACGACCATCGATCTCCTGGCCTCGCGCCTGCTCCGGGCTCATGTAGCTTGGCGTGCCCACGGCAAACCCGGCCTGGGTGAATTGGGTGCGGTCGTCCAGTGACTTGGCGATGCCAAAGTCCGAGAGCACTGCGGTGCCGTCAGCACGGAACAGGATGTTCGCCGGCTTGACGTCGCGGTGCACCAGGCCTTGGGCATGGGCATAACCCAGCGCCGAGGCAATCTGGCGGATCAGCGTCACGCCCTGCTCCGGCGTCAGGCCGGCGGCAATGCGCTCCTTGAGCGTGCCGTTGGGCAGGTATTCCATGGCCATGTAATACAGTTCACCGACGTTGCCGATGTCATGGATGGTCACCGTGTGCGGATGCGACAAGCGCGCCAGGGTTTTGCCCTCGCGCAGGAAGCGTTCGCAGAACGTCGGGTCGGCCGCCAGCGCTGCCGCCATCACCTTCAACGCCACCTTGCGCTCCAGCGAACGCTGGGTTGCCAGGTACACGCTGGCCATGGCGCCTTCGCCGATCTCGCCTTCGATGTCATAACCCGGGATGACGATGTTCATGACGAGACCTTCACGACAATGGCGGTGATGTTGTCCGGTGCGCCGCGATTGAGCCCCAGGTGCACCAGGCTGCGCACGATTTCATCCGGCGCGTCATGGCTGAGCACCTCGCGGATTTCATGGTCTTCGACGGTCTTGTTCAGTCCATCGCTGCACAACAGGTAGCTGTCGCCGGGGGCGATCAACAGGTCCACCGAGGCGACATCCAACTGGGCTTCCACGCCAACAGCGCGGGTGACGATATTGGCGCGTGGATGTGTGCGGGCGTCGGCTTCACTGAGCAAGCCGCTGTCTTGCAAATCCTGGACGTAGCTGTGGTCACGGGAAATGCTTTCCAACACACCGTCGCGCAAGCGATACAAACGACTGTCGCCGGCCCACAGGCACACCCCGCGCAAGCCGCGTGCAGCGAACACCACCACGGTGCTGCCCATCATGGTCACGCCACGGTTGGCGGTTTCTTCGCGCACAGTGGTGTTGATGCGCAGCAGATCATTGCGCAGCGCGGCCGAGTATTCATCGAGGGAACGGCCCAGCGGGACACTGCGCAGGCTGTCGACGATCAGGCTGCTGACATAGTCCCCAGCCGCATGCCCGCCCATGCCATCGGCCACTACCCACAGGCGATTTTCCGGCAGGTCCAGGCAGGCATCTTCGTTGACTTGGCGAACCATGCCCACATGGCTTTTGCTCGCGGATTTGTACGTTGCCCCCATCTACACCACACCTTCTTGTCCGAGCAAAAACTGCGCAAAATCGTCGGCAGCAGGCAAACCCTGGCACCGTAATAAACCTGGGGAAATACGCTGCGAACCCCGGCCCCACCACAGGCTCGCGCCCTCGCACGCTTGTTCGGCCAGTGCGGTCATGCGCTGATGGGGCTCGCTGGCTGCCACCCGTTGCAGGCCGGCGAAACGGCTGTCCACTGCACGCGGCTCAGTCGCCGGCACGCCCAGGGTGTCGAGGCCAGCGTTGAAGCTTTCGAAGGTGGCGCCGCTGTCCAAGGTGGCGAGCAATAGCGCTTCGGCCTGCTCGAACCAAGTGTCCGGGCCGCCCACCAGAGAGGCGGGGTTGGTGTCGTGATCCAGCAAGCTGACCACCGTCAACGGAAAATACCGCCCGACCCGGTCAATGCTCGGCATCACCACCCCCGCCGCCGCATCCGGCCCGCACACGCCCGGTGCCAGGACAAAACGCCACAACGGGCTGACCAGGTATACCTTGAGCCAGTCGCCACCCAGGCTGTTCTGGCTGGCGAGCAAACCCGCCGCCAGCCAGCTGTCCCAAGGGCCGATAAAACTCTGGGGCAAGGCGCGGCTGACAAAGTCCCCGCGGCTGGCCACCTTGCCGTAGAAACCCAGGCTGGTCATAGCCGCTCCGGCAGGTTGAAGCCACTGAGTACCCGGCTCTTGAACGGGTTAAAGGCACTGTTGGCGCGCAATTCGTAGGCGATGCTGGCGCCGTCGACCCGCAACCGCAGGTTGAAGCGATCCGGTGAGTTGCCGGCGGTAAGGTCCGATTGCTCCAGCAGGCGGAACCAGGCCCATGGGCCGTCCAGGGTGATGCCGGAGCGACCACTGGCCGACGGTGGCATGATGGAGATGCGCACTACGCCAATACTGCCGGGGTTAGGCCATTGCATCGCCACCGGGCGGCTAGGGCCGTGGTCGTAGCTCAATTGCTGGCCGTCCAGATCGAGCAGGAACTGGGTGATGGTCGGGTCCATCGACACCGGCTTGAGCTCGAAACGCACGATCGGCTGGGTGCCCCCGGATCTGAAAAACGCATCACGGATAGTCGCCGCACGCTGGAAGGTTTGCAGCACGCCCGGGGCAATCCCCAGCTTCTGCGCCGCGCCGGGCTGCCAGCGCCAGGTCTGTGCCGATGTATCCACATAGGGCTGCAGGTATTTGCGGAAGTAGTTATCCATCACTCCGCCCACGCCGAAGAACTGGCCGAAGTCATCCAGGGTGGCGTCCCGCGCACTGCCCGGCGACATCGGATAGCGACCGGCCAACGACTGGCGATACACGTTGACCACCTCGCTGACCCAGGCCGCGTTCAACTGGTTGCGCACCCCGCCCATCATGCTGTTGGTGGTGGAATTGACCACCGACTTGACCATGCCCTGCACCAGCGGCGGCTGGCGCTCGGCATTCAGGCTGACCCGCGTGGCCGCAGCCGCTGCCTGGTTCTTGGCCTCACCGAGCAGCGCATCGCCGCTGGCGCCGACCATGGCGCTGACTTGCACATACAGCGCATTCATGTCCGAGAGCAGGCCGTCGATGGCCGCCGGCTCACCTTCGTTTTTACTGACGATGCTGTTGAGTTCGGCAAAGTGCGCGGTCACTGGATCGTCCGCAGTCACCGGGGCATTGGCGGTGGGTTGTTCTTGACCAAGCAAGCTGCCGAGGCGCTCCTTGAGTTTGTCGACGCCGCCTTCCACCGGCACACCTTTGGCGGCCAATTGGCGTTCTTCGGCTTGCAGGTCGGTTTCCTTGGCCACCGCCACCAACAGCTTTTTCAACGGCGAAGTCGGGCCGGAAATCACCCGTAGCACGTCGGCAGCCTGGGCCACGCTGGTGATCGGCACGAAGTCGATGTCGGCGAGCAGCGCATCCCACTGGCGCTGGTAATCCTGGAAATACAGGCGGCGCACATCGGCGGCCAGGCTCACCACGTTCTGCTGATCGGCCTGTTCTTGGCCCAACACCCACTGTTCCTCAGCCAGGGTGCCGGTTTGGTTCAGGCTGCTCAGCAGGAATGCCTGGCGATAGCCCTTGGCGGTGAAGAAACCACTCAAAGGCTCGCCCAAGGGCTTGCCGCTTTTGCGGCTGAACACCAACGCCGCGTCACGCCCGGCAGCTTCGTTGAGGCGAAAGTCAGGGATGCCTTCGGGCAGCTTCTGGCGCTTGACCCGGTCATACACGCGCTGGGCCACCGGCAGTTGCTGCAACTGGCGACGCAGGTCATCGATCAGGCGTGGGTCAAGGCGGGCGCTCGGCGGGTGCCGCTCGAACAGTGCCTGCAAGTGCCCGGCCAGTGCCTGGCGTTGGTCGGCCGGCAGGTCGCGGGGCAGGTTGCGGTCCCAGTCCAGGGCAATCCAGGCCTTGATAAAGTCCGCGTCATAGTGCTCGGTGTCGGCGAGCATCAGGTAAGCCTTGAGGCCCTCATAGAGGAAGTCAGAGTTACCGCCGCCGTGCAGTTGCTCTTCGATACGCGTCACCAGACGCGGCGCGAAGACGGCGATCAACAGCTTGCGATAGACGCTGGCGGACTCGGCTTCGAGCATATCGCCTTGATACAGCCCAAGCCCTTCGGACCAGCTTGGCGAGTCCCCCGCCAGGTTCTTGACCGCATTGAGCAACGGCAGCACGGCAAGCACTTCCCGTTGTGCCGGGCTCAGGTTCTGCACAGTCTGGCCCAGGGGCGCGACCTTCTGGTCGACCTGGGCGATATACGCTTGGTTGGCGCGATAACTCACCCACCACAAACTGCTGACCACCACGACCAAAGCGACGGTGGCGGCCAGTACGCCACGGGCGATCCACTTGCGGCGCCGTTCGACTTTCGGGTTCACCCCCACCAAGCCACGCTCGGCGAAAGCCACTGCGGTGAAGAGTTTTTCGATGAAGTAACTGCGCCCGGTGCCGCTCTGGCGCGCCAGGTGCTGGCGGTCCAGGTTCATGCTCTGGGCCATGGCGCCGATCAAGCGGTCAATCGGGCTGCCTTCCTGGGTGCCGCTGGTGAAATACACGCCGCGCAGCAACACGCGCTCTTCAAAGGCGTTGGGTTTGAAAACGCCTTCGAGGAAGCTTTGCAGGCAGTCCTTCAACGCGCCGAACTGCTGTGGGAAACCGTAGATCAGATCGCGCCGCGCCGGGTCGCGTTCCTGTTGCAGGCGCTCGACCAAGCGTTCATTGAGGCGCTGTTCCAGCCCGGCGAATTCGCTTTGCAGGTGCGCCAACGGACTGTCGCTGTGCTTGCCGTCATCAAGGGCAAAGGTCATGCCCCATACCTGGGCGCGCTCTTCCTTGCTCAGGTTATCGAAGAACTCCATGAAGCCCGGCACCAGGTCGAGCTTGGTGAGCATCAGGTAGATCGGGAAACGCACGCCCAGTTGGCTGTACAGCTCCTGGATGCGCAGGCGTATCGCGGCGGCATGGGCAGCGCGCTCGGCGTCTGTACCCAATAGCAGATCCGACAGGCTGATGGCGATAAACGCACCGTCAATGGGCCGGCGCGAGCGCTGCTTTTTCAGCAGGTCGAGAAAGCCCAGCCACGCGGCTTTGTCCACCGTGGAGTTGCTGTCTTGGGTGGTGTAGCGACCGGCAGTGTCGAGCAATACCGCTTGATCGGTGAACCACCAGTCACAGTTGCGCGTCCCGCCGACACCGCGCACCGCACCGGCACCCAATTGTGCCGCCAGCGGGAAATGCAGCCCGGAATTGACCAGCGCGGTGGTCTTGCCCGAACCCGGCGGGCCGATGATCACGTACCACGGCAGCTCGTAGAGGTTGCGACGTTCGTCGCCGCCGAGCTTGGCTTTTTTCAGCAGCGTCAGGGCTTCGTCCATACGCTGGCGCAGGGTCGACAATTCTTCGGCAGTGGCGACGCTGTTAGGGTCGGCCGGGGTTTCGGCGGCCAGGCTGCGCATCACTTCGGCGGCCTGGCGGCGGGCCTGGATGATGCGGAACACGCGGTAGGCGATCCACAGCGCAAACACCAGGATGATCAGCGCCCAACGTCGCCCCTCGGGCATCAGCACATCGAGCAACGGCCCGACAAACCAGATGATCAGGCTCAGGGCAATCAGGCCCAGCACGGGGATCACCCAGCGAATCATGAAACTGAAAAACGCCTTCACTCGACGCCCTCCGCCAATACGGTGATTTCAACCCGACGATTGCGGGCACGGCCTTCGGCAGTACTGTTGGTCGCCAACGGCTCGGTGTCGCTGCGGCCTTCGGCGCTGAAGCGATCACCCTGGCCGGTCTTGGCCGCGAGGATCTCCAGCACCGACTTGGCCCGGGCTTCGGACAGCGCCCAGTTCGACGGAAAGCGCAGCGTGGCAATCGGGCGGTTGTCGCTGTGGCCGGTGACGCGTACCTGACCCTTGACCTTGCGAATGGCGTCAGCGATACGCAGCATCAGCGGCTGGTAGTCATCGACGATGCTGGAGCTGGCGGACGCGAACAGTTCATCGCCACGGATGGTCACCACCGAGCGGTCCACCTTGTCTTCCACAGCCACGCGACCGGCCTTGATGTCTTCGGCCAGGAAGCCGGCCAGGCGTGGCCGCTCAATGACTTTTGGCTGCGCCACCGGACGGTCGATGGCCTGCACCGGAATCTCACCCAGGGCATGGATGTTCTTGAATACCGGCTCGGCATCCGAGGCCAGCTTCATGCGCAGGCCGAACAGCAACGCCAGCAATAACGCCAGGCCAATCGCCACAGCAATCCACGGCGGCAGGAATTGCGCCAGGCGATCACGGGCCACGGTCACGCCGCGCCAGTGCGGCGACAGCTCACGCTCGTGTTCGCCACGGGCACTGCGAATCGCTGCGGCGGTGCGCTCGCGCAAGGCCTCCAACTGGCTGCGCCCATCGGTCATCACGCGGTAGCGGCCTTCGAAACCCAGGCACATGCACAGGTACAGCAGCTCCAGCAGGTACAGGCGTTCCCGTGGGCTTTGCAGGCAGTGGTCGAGCAACTGGAAGACCTTTTCACCGCCCCAGGCTTCGTTGTGCACAGTGATCAGCAGGCTTTGTTTACCCCAGTCACTGGTGCTGCCCCACGGCGTACTCAGTACCGCCTCGTCCAATGCAGTGCACAGCGCGTAACGGGCCAGCAGCACTTCATTGCGCGCTACGCCGGCGGCCTCGGCGCGCTCTTCGAACTGGCGCAGGTAGGCCAGCAACTGCGCACGCAGGCTGGCTGGCGCCGGGTGGGCGATGGTGTTGCGCAGCCGCGTCAGCAGTGCCAACAGCGGGCCGGCGGCGCTTTCCAGTGGGTTCAGGCCGTGGCTCTTGCCAGTGAGGATCGGCGCGGCCGGCATCGACAAAGGTGCCGGCTCTGCACGTGCAGGTTCTGGCGCACGGCCCCCGGGGCGCGGCATGAACTGGGTGCGGTCATCATCATTGGGATGCATCGCGTATTATCCTCGGATCGCCCAGAAGGCCAGGTTCAAGCCCGGGAACTGCCCGGCGATATGGAAGGCAAAACCGCCGGAATTGCTCAACTGCTGCCAGTGCTCGCTGCCCCGGTCCAGTTCGTAATAGGTGCTACCGGCGTGGTACGGCAGTTGGCGCGGCGCCACCGGTAACGGCAGCAGGCCAATGCCCGGCAGTTGCAGGTTGACCATGTCGCGGATGTGCTCCACCGAACCGACTTTGCTTTGCTGGCCGAAGCGCGCACGCAGGGTTTCGCCAGGCACATCGGCACGCACCACGAGGATGAAACTGGCGTTGTCGAGCAAGGTCTTGTCGGCCAACATGGCAACGTGGATGCCGTAAGCTTTCTCGACAATCGGGATTGGCGTGGCCTTGCTGTCGATCAGCATCGACAGCGCCTCACGCAAGGCGGCCATGACCGGCGTGAAGCTCAAGGCCAAGTCGTCATGCTGGTATTGCGGGTATTCCTGGGGGCGCCGACCCGAGGTTGAAAAGGTGGAAAACTCACCGGCCAGGCTCACCAATTCACTGAAGAAGCGTTCCGGGTGCAGCGGGCTCAACTGGTTGAAATGCTGGATCAGCGGCTGCGCGCGATTGACCAGTTGCAACAGCATGAAGTCGGCAATCTCCGAGGCCCCGCCAGCGCCGGAGGCCACAACGCGGCCGGCCAAAGCTTCGCCACGCTGGTGCAACAGGCCGAGCAGTTCGCTGCGAAAGGCGGTCAACGGTTTGCTTGCGGCCACATCCAGCACCGGCGGGATATAGGTGTCATCCAGCACCAACGCGCGGTCGGCGCGTTTTTCCTTGATGCGTACCAGGCCGATGGCGGCGTAGTCGCTGATACCGTCCTGCGCCGTCAGCAGGCGTAACGCTCGCGAACCCACGGCCACTGGCGCGCGGTTTTCGAAAGGCGCGTTGTCGTCGCGCACTTCGCGCACCT
Source organism: Pseudomonas sp. Root569 (assembly GCF_001427465.1). Lineage (NCBI taxonomy): Bacteria > Pseudomonadati > Pseudomonadota > Gammaproteobacteria > Pseudomonadales > Pseudomonadaceae > Pseudomonas > Pseudomonas sp. Root569. Next base: position 42,781 of record NZ_LMGQ01000026.1, read on the forward strand.
GGCTCACATAACGTGCGGCTTCCAGGGCTTCGCCCTCATCGACGGTGTCGCGGGCACCCGCACGCTTGAGCGGCAGGGCCAGGTACACCAGGCCGTCGCGCAGATTGTCGTCGATATTCAACGGGCTCGGCGCCAGGTCATCCTGGGGGATATTGAACGGCGTGCCGTCCGGCAACAGGCCACGGGCCGACACAATCGCCAGCTTGCCCTGGGCCAGCAGACCCTGGTCGATCAGCAATTCGGAAAAGCCCCAGGCGCCTGCCGACAACGGGCGGCTGCGGGCGTCGATCAGGTTTTCCAGGTAACGGTCATGCTGCTGGAAGTGCTGCGTTCCGATGAACATGCCTTCCGACCAGACCACGCGATTGTTCCAGGACATGGGGGCTCCGATTGCTTGTTATTGGGCAGGGCTGGATGGGGGAGCCACGACATCGGCGCGCACGGCACGCACATCGAGGCTGATCTGGTATTCACTGGATTGGCGCGGCGGCACGTTGATGACGGTGCGCCATTGCGCACGGTCCAACTCGCGATAGCCCACCAGCACGCCGATCTGGCGCGTGGCCGGGTCAAGGTCGCGCTGGATGCTCAGTTGCTGGCCGGGTTGCACCATCACTTCATCCTGGTCCAGCAGGTCGAGGCCGAGGGTCGATTGCGCACGGTCCGCCAGGGCGAAGTAATCGGAGCGGGAAAAGGTCGCGGCGTTTTTCAATTCGAAAATGCGCACCCGCACCGGCGCGGCTTGGCCATTTGCACCGGGGTTAAGCCCGGCAATGGCGTGAAAGTGCAGCTCGACGGCGGTGGTGTTGGCTTGCGCGTCGGCAACCGCTTCGGGTTTGACCGCGTCGTTGGCACACGCCGTCAGCAGCAGCGCGGTTGCAGCTGCGAGTAAAAACCTGGGAATCATCCTGCGTCCTCAATGACGTACTTAGCTATCCGTTTTATCCATTCGTACAACGCGCTTTTAGCGTCGCTGTCGTGCGCTGTGTTCTTCGTAGGCCCGGCTGAATTCGCGGCCGAACAGGTCTTGGAAATCCTCCTGGGCCTCGCGGGAAATATTGCTGTAGAGCTCGGTGAATTGCTGCCAGTACTGGGCCTGGCGCGAGCCGTTGAAAATACTCGAAAGGCCACCGGGCTTGCCCATGCGCTCTTCCAGCTGCGCCGGTTCAAAGCGCATGAGCAGGTGCTTTATCGCTGCTTCCACCCCAGCCATCACCGCCAATTGGTGGGCGCGCAAGTCGTCGAAGCTGTCACGCACCGCAACATCCGGCGCCATAAACGCCTGGTTGCCGTGACGAAGCAACAGCAGTAAGGCTTCGTCGGCATTCGGGGCGAATTTCAACGGGTTGTTTTCGGCGGGGCGGATCATCGTCTGCTGCATGCGGAACTCGCCCTTGAGGCTGGCCCGGGCGCGCAATACGTCAATCAGGCCCTCGACCATCAGCCGGTAGCTGCGGCCAATGCTTTCCATCTGGGCGCAGGCGTCGGCTTTATCCAGGCGTAGCTGGTCGAGGCCGGCACCGCGCAGGAAGGCTTGCAACAGGTCGGGTTGTGGCTCGGCGCCGGCCACGGGGAGCGCAACAGGCTCGACCACAGGTGGCGGCGGGGCAATAGGGGCAGCAGGCGGCGCAGTATTGACGACCGGCGCGGGAGCGTCGCCAAACAGGTCCCAGTCTTCGGGAATGACCGAGCCTTGCACCTGCGGTTTCTCAGGTATGGGCGCAGGCACAGCGACCGGTGCCGGCGGGCGGAAATCGTGCTGCTCGGACGGTACATGGTCGGCCACGGTGGGCGGCGGCACGGCGGTGGGGCTGAGGAAATCGAACAGATCGGGCAAGGTTTCCATCGACGAGGCGCCGTGGAACTGCGGTGCGATCATCGGCGTTGGCGCAGGCGGGTTAGTCACGGCGCCCATCAGCGCTTCAAAGCTGTTCGGCGAATCACCGGCAAACGGCTGGCTGCCGACGGCCTGCACGTTGAAGTCGATACGCGCCTGGATTTCATAATCGCCAATGCGGATCAGCTCGCCATCTTGCAGCAGCTCGCTATTACCCCTGCGCAAACGAATACCGGCGTTAACCAGTTCAACCCCGTTGGTACTGTTATCAGTTAAGTAATAACGTCCATCTTTGTATTGAATAACGCAATGTTGGGAGGAGACGAGACGTTCAGGGTCAGGCAATACCCAGTCATTCTCTGAACTGCGGCCGATAGCCATCACGCCCTGGTCCATGGACTTCTCGGGGCACTGCCCAGGGGTGATCTTGTGATAACTAGTGATAGTCAAACACAGCGCCATCTTGCCTCCTTGCTGATACATCGCGCGCGGTCTATCCAAAGGGACACGCTTCCCTGAAGACTTGCCCACGGTCGCGCAAAAAAACGACCGCCAAAATCAGCCGTTACCAGCATGATCGCTGATATTAACTGGCTTGCATGACAAAAATCCTCTACGGACACGCCTTTCGACCCGTCAGTCGCGCAGGTTGTTAAACACCGCACATCTGTCACAGAGGGCGAATAGCTTACCTTGACAAGGCATAAGTACTACACCAAAAATGCACAACTTCTTGAACATCAGTGATAGCCCAATAGTGGCACCCTGATGTTATGACCAGGAAAACATGCAAAGTTCATCGCGTAACTCGAGCATGCGTTGCCCGCCGTTCAGCGGGCTGATAAGGAGATCGAATTCAGTGGATGTGCCGTTGCTGCTCACCGCCGTTTCTGCGACTTCGCCTTGTGGCGAAGACATGGAGTATGACGCGCAATTCTTGCAACTGGAGCGTGATGCCAAGGGCCAGCCCGAGCGCAGCATGGGCGACTCGATCCTGCCCGCTGAACCGCCGGAATGGCGCAGCATCCAGCAGCAAAGCCTCGACTTGTTGCAGCGCAGCAAAGACCTGCGCATCACCCACTTCCTGCTGCAAAGCTCCCTCGCCCTCCAGGGTGTGGCCGGGCTGGCCGAAGTCCTTACGCTGATCAACGCCCTGCTGCGCGAATACTGGGCCGACCTGCATCCGCGCCTGGATGCCGACGACGATAACGACCCCACCGTGCGCATCAATGCCCTGTCCGGCTTGACCAGCGACACGACGATTCGCCTGCTGCGCGAGAGTATTCTCACGCGCTCGCGCACCTTCGGCCCCGTGAGTTTGCGCGCCGCGCTTAACGCCAGCGGCCTGCTGAGCTTCCCCGATGAGCAACTGGGCAGCCAGCAGCTCAATGCCGCGTTCCTCGACAGCGACCCCGAACTCCTGCAAGCCACTCGCGACGCCTTGAGCGCAGCGCGCGCGGCGTGCGAAGCCATCGAACAACAGGTCAACGAGCAGGTCGGTTCCGCCCAGGGCGTGGATCTCAGCGCCTTGAAGCAACCGCTCAAGCAGGCCCTGCAAATTCTCAATCAAGCGGTGCCCGGCACCGACAGCGGCAGCGATCCCGAGGCCGTCAGTGACGACAACGCCCCCTCGGTCGATTACGCCACTGCGCCCGCAGCCCCGCGCCCGACGGGCGACATCGCCACGCGGGATGACGTGCTGCGCAGCCTCGACAAAATCCTTGCGTATTACACCCGGCACGAGCCTTCGAGCCCGCTGCCGGTGTTGTTGAACCGAGCGAAGAATCTGGTACACGCCGACTTCGCGGCCATCGTGCGCAATCTGATTCCCGACGGCATGTCCCAATTTGAAAACCTGCGCGGCCCGGACAGCGAGTAAGCCGCCGGACCGTGCAGTAACAACACCGTCGCTCAAGCGACCAGGAGCAGCAACGTGGCGAAGCAAAGTTCTCAGAAATTCATCGCGCGCAACCGTGCGCCTCGAGTGCAGATCGAGTACGACGTCGAGCTTTACGGCGCCGAGAAAAAGGTTCAGCTGCCCTTCGTGATGGGTGTGATGGCCGACCTCGCCGGCAAGCCCGCCGAGCCGCTGGCAGCCGTGGCCGATCGCAAGTTCCTTGAAGTGGACGTCGATAACTTCGACTCGCGCCTCAAGGCCATGCAGCCACGCGTGGCGTTCCACGTACCCAACGAGTTGACCGGCGAAGGCAACCTGAGCCTGGACATCACCTTCGAAAGCATGGACGACTTCAGCCCGGCCGCCGTGGCGCGCAAGGTCGATTCCCTGAACCAGCTGCTCGAAGCCCGCACCCAGTTGGCCAACCTGCTGACCTACATGGACGGCAAGACCGGCGCTGAAGAAATCATCATGAAGGCGATCAAGGACCCGGCACTGCTTCAGGCACTTGCCAGCGCGCCCAAGCCTGCAGGGGAGCAGTAAGCATGACTGACAATACCGTACGCGAAGGCGCATCCAGCCTGGGCGCCACCGAAGAAACCAGCGAGTTCGCCTCGCTGTTGATGCAAGAGTTCAAGCCCAAGACCGAGCGTGCCCGCGAAGCCGTGGAAACCGCGGTGCGCACCCTGGCCGAACAGGCCCTGGCGCAAACCGACCTGGTGTCCAACGACGCAATCAAGTCGATCGAATCGATCATCGCCGCCATCGACGCCAAGCTCACCGCCCAGGTCAACCAGATCATCCACCACCAGGATTTCCAGCAGCTGGAAAGCGCCTGGCGTGGCCTGCACTACCTGGTCAACAACACCGAGAGCGATGAGCAGCTGAAGATTCGCGTGCTCAACATCTCCAAGCCGGACCTGCACAAGACCTTGAAGAAATTCAAGGGCACCGCGTGGGACCAGAGCCCGATCTTCAAGAAGATGTACGAAGAAGAATACGGCCAGTTCGGCGGCGAACCTTATGGTTGCCTGGTAGGCGATTACTACTTCGACCAGTCGCCACCCGATGTGGAACTGCTGGGCGAACTGTCGAAAGTCTGCGCCGCCATGCACTCGCCTTTCATCGCTGCCGCGTCGCCAACCGTGATGGGCATGGGCTCCTGGCAGGAGCTGTCGAACCCGCGTGACCTGACCAAGATCTTCACCACCCCGGAATACGCCGGCTGGCGCTCGCTGCGTGAATCGGAAGACTCGCGCTACATCGGCCTGACCATGCCACGCTTCCTGGCGCGCCTGCCGTATGGCGCCAAGACCGATCCGGTGGAAGCCTTTGCCTTCGAAGAAAACACCGACGGCGCCGACAGCTCCAAGTACACCTGGGCCAACGCCGCGTACGCGATGGCGGTGAACATCAACCGTTCGTTCAAGCACTACGGCTGGTGCTCGCGCATCCGTGGCATCGAGTCCGGCGGTGAAGTGGAAAACCTGCCGGCCCACACCTTCCCGACCGATGACGGCGGCGTGGACATGAAGTGCCCGACCGAAATCGCCATCAGCGACCGCCGTGAAGCGGAACTGGCGAAGAACGGTTTCATGCCGCTGCTGCACAAGAAAAACACCGACTTCGCCGCGTTCATCGGTGCGCAGTCGTTGCAGAAACCGGCCGAATACGACGACCCGGACGCCACCGCCAACGCCAACCTGGCCGCACGCCTGCCGTACCTGTTCGCCACCTGCCGTTTCGCCCACTACCTGAAGTGCATCGTGCGCGACAAGATCGGTTCCTTCAAAGAGAAGGACGAGATGCAGCGCTGGTTGCAGGACTGGATCCTCAACTACGTCGACGGCGACCCGGCACACTCCACCGAAACCACCAAGGCCCAGCACCCGTTGGCGGCTGCCGAAGTGATCGTGGAAGAAGTCGAAGGCAACCCGGGGTACTACAACTCCAAGTTCTACCTGCGCCCGCACTACCAGCTGGAAGGGCTGACAGTGTCGTTGCGTTTGGTATCGAAGCTGCCTTCGGCGAAAAGCGCGTAAAAATCGGGACTGGCTCGCTCCCCGTAGGAGCGAGCTTGCTCGCGAAAAACTTCAAGGCACCGCGTTCATTCAGGATGCCAGCGTCATCGTTAACGACCTTCGCGAGCAAGCTCGCTCCTACAGGGGTCGGTGGCGTTAATACATTCGGTGGCAGAGTCCACACAGGGAGAAAACATGGCTGTTGATATTTTCATCAAGATCGGCGACATCAAGGGCGAGTCCATGGACAAGGCCCACAAGGACGAAATCGACGTATTGAACTGGAGCTGGGGCATGGCCCAGTCCGGCAACATGCACGTCGGCGGTGGCGGCGGTGCGGGCAAGGTGAATATCCAGGACCTGTCGCTGACCAAGTACGTCGACAAGGCTTCGCCCAACCTGATGATGCACTGCGCCAGCGGCAAGCACATCGACAAGGTCAAGCTGACCGTGCGCAAGGCCGGTGGCGAAAGCCAGGTCGAGTACATGGTGATCAACCTGGAAGAAGTGCTGGTCACGTCCCTGAGCACCGGCGGCTCGGGCACCGATGATCGCCTGACCGAGAACGTCACCCTGAACTTCGCCCAAGTAATGGTCGACTACCAGCCGCAGAAAGCCGACGGCACCAAAGATGGCGGCGCGATCAAGTTTGGCTGGAACATCCGCTCCAATACCAAGCGCTGATAGCCCCTGTGGCTGTGGCCTCGCGCCACGGCCACAGATACCTTGTCCCTCTCGCAACCCGTCCGTGGAGCTGCTTTGGTGGTAACTGAAATCGCTTCCCGCGACCGTCTGCAACCGTCCCTGCTGGACCGGTTGACTGATGACGACCCGACCAACCCCAAGGAAAGCGCCGACAAGCGTGTGCTGTCCCTGACCCAATTGAAAGCCTCGGTGCTGCGTGACCTGGCGTGGCTGCTCAACACCACGTCGTTGCTCGATGCCGATGCCACGCTGCACACCCCAGCCGGTACCTCGGTGGTCAATTACGGCCTGCCGGCGCTGGCGGGCAACAGTGTTTCCAGCGTCGATATCAAGGCACTGGAAGCCCTGATCTACCAAGCCATCGCCACCTTCGAGCCGCGCATCCTGCGTCACACCTTGCGGGTCAAAGCCCGAGTCGGCCATGGCGAAATGAACCACAACGCCCTGAGCTTCGAGATCGAAGGCGACCTGTGGGCACAGCCAGTGCCTTTGCGTCTGTTGCTGCAAACCGACCTGGACCTGGAGTCGGGCCATGTACGCGTGGTCAACGCCGACCAGCGGAGGCGCCCATGAACCCGCGCCTGCTGGAGCTGTACAACCAGGAACTGCACCACGTGCGCGAAAGCGCCGCCGAGTTCGCCAAGGAATACCCGAAGATCGCCAGTCGGCTGACCCTGTCCGGCATGGACTGCGCCGACCCCTACGTCGAACGCTTGCTCGAAGGTTTCGCCTACCTGACGGCCCGGGTGCAGCTCAAGCTCGACGCCGAGTACCCGACCTTTACCCACAACCTGCTGGAAATCGCCTACCCGCACTACCTGGCGCCGACGCCGTCGATGACCGTGGTGCAGCTGCAGACCGACCCGGATGAAGGCTCCCTGGCCAGCGGTTTCCCGCTGCCCCGCGACACCGTATTACGTGCTGCCCTGGGCCGCGAAACCCAGACTTGCTGCGAGTACCGCACCGCCCACCCGGTGACGTTGTGGCCGTTGCAGGTCAGCGCCGCCGAATACTTCGGCAACCCCGCCGCCGTGCTCGGGCGCCTGGCCGCCAGCGAGCCGAAAGCCAAGGCGGGTTTGCGCCTGACCTTGCGCACCGGCGCCGAATTGCCATTCAACAGCCTTGAGCTGGATAACCTGCCGCTGTATCTCAGTGGCGCCGATGAGCAACCGTTCCGCCTCTACGAACAGCTGCTGGGCAACGCCTGCGCGGTGTTTGCACGCAAGCCTGGTGGCGATTGGGTCGAGCGCCTGCCCCAGGGCGCGTTGCGCTCGCGGGGTTTCGACGATGCCGACGCAGCCATGCCGGTGGTGGCGCGGGCATTCCAGGGCTATCGCTTGTTGCAGGAATACTTCGCCCTGCCCCATCGCTTCCTGTTCGTCGAGTTCGCCGAACTGAGCCGTGCAGTCAAGCGTTGCGACGGCCAGGAGCTGGAGCTGATCGTGCTGTTTGACCGTCATGAGCCGAGCCTGGAGGGCAGCGTCGGTGCGGCACAGTTCCTGCCGTTCTGCACCCCGGCGATCAACCTGTTTCCCAAGCGCGTGGACCGCATCCACTTGTCCGACCGGGTCAACGAACACCATGTGATCGCCGACCGCACGCGGCCAATGGATTTCGAGATTCACTCATTGAGCGGCATCACTGGCCATGGCACTGGGCCGGAGCAGCCGTTCTTGCCGTTCTACGCGGTGCGTGACCCGTCGCGCTATGGCCGTGACCTGGCTTACTACACCGTGCGCCGCGAGCCACGGGTGTTATCCAGCGACCAGCGCCGCAACGGCCCGCGCTCCACCTATGTGGGCAGCGAAACCTTCGTCAGCCTGGTGGACAGCCGCCAGGCGCCCTACGGCCATGACCTGCGCCAGTTGGGTGTCACCGCGTTGTGCACCAACCGCGACTTGCCGCTGTTCATGAGCGTGGGTAACGGCAAGACCGACTTCACCCTGGCCGACAGCGCCCCGGTGCTGTCTGTGCGCTGCGTCGCCGGGCCAAGCCGGCCGCGCGCCAGCCATGCCCATGACGCAAAGGCCTGGCGCCTGATCAGCCAGTTGTCGCTCAATTATCTGTCGTTGAGCGAACAGGGCCAGGGGGCCGGGGCTTTGCGTGAACTGCTGCGCCTGTACGGCGACAGCAACGATGCCGCCCTGCAATTGCAGATCGAGGGCCTGCGCGAAGTCAGCAGCAAGGCCGTGACCCGACGCCTGCCGATGCCTGGTCCGATTGTGTTTGGCCGTGGCTTGGAAATCACCTTGGAGTTCGATGAAAACGCGTTTCGCGGCACCGGCGTGTTCCTGCTCGGCGCGGTGCTGGAGCGCTTCCTGGCACGTTATGTGTCGATCAACAGTTTTACCGAGACGGTGATCCGTACCACCGAACGCGGCGAGATCATGCGATGGAAAGCCAAGCCCGGACGGCGTCCGACCCTGTGAGTACCCTGGATGCGATGCACCAGGAGCCCTGGGAATATGACTTCTTCCAGGCGCTGCGGCGTATCGAGTGCGAATCGCCGGACCTGCCGCGCCTGGGCCATTCCCTGCGCCTGGCGGATGACCCGTTGCGCCTGGGGCAGCAAGCCGATTGCACCTTCGCCCCGGCCACGCTGGCGTCGGTCGACCCCGGTGGCGACGGCAAGCCGGCGCGGCTCGAGCAATTCTTCTTCGGCCTCGGCGGCCCCAACGGTCCGCTGCCTTTGCACATCACCGAATACGTACGCGAACGCCAGCGCAACAACGCCGACAGCACCAGCAAGCAGTTCCTGGATGTGTTCCACCACCGCTTGCTGAGCCTGTTCTACCGGGCCTGGGCCGAGGCGCGGCCAACGGTCAGCCACGACCGCCCGGATGATGACTACTGGTCTGCACGCCTCGCCGCCTTGAGTGGCCGCGGCATGCCAAGCCTGCAGAATCAGGGGCTTATCCCGGATACCGCCAAGCTGCACTACAGCGGCCACCTGTCGGCGCAGACCCGCTACCCGGACGGCTTGAAAGCCATTCTCAGCGAATACTTCGGCCTGCCGGTGGAGATCGAAGAGTACGTCGGCCAATGGCTGGAGCTGCCCGAACGTAGCCGCGTGGGCGTGAGCGCCAATAGGCTGGGCGTGGACTTTTGCCTGGGCCGCTTTGTGTGGGACCGCCAGCACAAATTCCGTATTCGCCTCGGCCCGCTGAAACTCAATGACTACATGGGCATGCTGCCCGGCCGCCAGCCGTTCAACGAGCTGGTGGCGTGGGTGGCCGAGTACCTGGGCCATGAATTGGACTGGGACTTGAACCTGGTTTTGCAACAACCCGAAGTACCGGCGCTGCACCTCAACGGCCAGTTCCGCCTGGGCTTCAACACCTGGCTCGGCCGCCCTGCGCATGACGCCAACGACCTAATCCTGGCCCGGCATTACGCCGATCACGCCACCACCTCAAGGAATCCAGAGCATGGGTGAAATCAGTCGCGCCGCACTGTTCGGCAAACTCAACAGCGTGGCCTACAAGGCCATCGAAGCCGCCACCGTGTTCTGCAAATTGCGGGGTAATCCGTATGTGGAACTGGCCCACTGGTTTCACCAGTTGCTGCAACTGCAGGACTCGGACTTGCACCGCATCATCCGCCAGTTCAACGTCGAACCGGCGCGCCTGGCCCGAGACCTGACCGAAGCCCTGGACCGCCTGCCACGCGGTTCCACCTCGATCACCGACCTGTCCTCCCATGTGGAAGAAGCCGTGGAGCGCGGCTGGGTGTATGGCAGCCTGATGTTCGGTGAAAGCCAGGTGCGCACCGGCTATCTGGTGCTGGGTATTCTCAAGACGCCGAGCCTGCGCCATGCGCTGCTGGGGTTGTCGGCCGAGTTCGACAAGATCAAGGCCGAAGCCTTGAGCGAGCGCTTTGACGAATATGTCGGTGACTCGCCGGAAAACGCACTGACTGCCAGCGACGGTTTCAATGCCGGCGCCGTGCCGGGCGAAGCCAGTGGCGCGATGGCGCCAAGTGCGATGGGCAAGCAGGAAGCCCTCAAGCGCTTCACTGTCGACCTGACCGAACAGGCCCGCAGCGGCAAGCTCGACCCTATCGTCGGCCGTGACGAAGAGATCCGCCAACTGGTGGATATCCTCATGCGTCGGCGCCAGAACAACCCGATCCTCACCGGTGAAGCCGGGGTAGGCAAGACTGCCGTGGTCGAGGGTTTCGCCCTGCGCATTGTCGCCGGTGACGTACCACCGGCCCTGAAGGATGTAGAACTGCGCAGCCTCGACGTGGGCCTGCTGCAAGCCGGCGCCAGCATGAAAGGCGAGTTCGAACAGCGCCTGCGCCAAGTCATCGAAGACGTGCAGGCGTCGCCCAAGCCGATCATCCTGTTTATCGACGAAGCCCATACCCTGGTGGGTGCCGGTGGTGCTGCCGGTACAGGTGACGCCGCCAACCTGCTCAAGCCCGCCCTCGCCCGTGGCACCTTGCGTACCGTGGCCGCCACCACCTGGGCCGAGTACAAGAAGCACATCGAGAAAGACCCCGCCCTGACCCGCCGCTTCCAGGTGGTGCAGGTTGCCGAGCCGTCGGAAGACAAGGCGCTGCTGATGATGCGCGGCGTGGCCTCGACCATGGAAAAACACCACCAGGTGCAGATCCTCGATGAAGCCCTGGAAGCCTCCGTGAAGCTGTCGCACCGCTACATCCCGGCGCGCCAGTTGCCTGACAAATCCGTGAGCCTGCTGGATACCGCCTGCGCCCGCGTCGCTATCAGCCTGCACGCGGTGCCAGCGGAAGTGGACGACAGCCGTCGCCGTATCGAGGCCCTGGAAACCGAGCTGCAAATCATCGCCCGAGAGCATGCGATCGGCATTGCCATTGGTGCGCGTCAAACCAATAGCGAAGCGCTGCTGAGCGCCGAGCGTGAGCGCCTGTCCACGCTGGAAAGCCGTTGGGGTGAAGAAAAAGCCTTGGTAGATGAATTGCTGGCTACCCGTGCAACCCTGCGCGAAAAAGCCGGCGTGGTGGACAGCGGCAACGATGAATTGCGTGCGCAACTGGTCGATCTGCAACAGCGCCTCACCACCCTGCAAGGTGAAACCCCACTGATCCTGCCGACCGTGGATTACCAGGCGGTGGCCTCGGTGGTCGCCGACTGGACCGGCATCCCGGTGGGCCGCATGGCCCGCAACGAACTGGAGACCGTGCTTAACCTCGACCAGCACCTGAAAAAGCGCATCATCGGCCAGGACCACGCCCTGCAGATGATCGCCAAGCGCATCCAGACTTCCCGCGCCGGCCTCGACAACCCGAGCAAGCCGATTGGCGTGTTCATGCTGGCCGGCACCTCGGGTGTGGGCAAGACCGAAACCGCCCTGGCCCTGGCTGAAGCCATGTACGGCGGCGAGCAGAACGTGATCACCATTAACATGAGCGAATTCCAGGAAGCCCACACCGTGTCCACCCTCAAGGGCGCGCCACCGGGCTATATCGGCTACGGCGAAGGCGGCGTGCTGACCGAAGCGGTACGGCGCAAGCCCTACAGCGTGGTGCTGTTGGACGAGGTGGAAAAAGCCCACCCGGACGTGCACGAGATTTTCTTCCAGGTGTTCGACAAGGGCGTGATGGAAGACGGCGAAGGCCGGGTGATCGACTTCAAGAACACCCTGATCCTGCTGACCACCAACGCCGGGACCGAGCTGATCTCCCAGGTGTGCAAAGACCCGGCGAACATCCCCGAGCCGGAAGAGATCGCCAAGGCCCTGCGCCAGCCGCTGTTGGAGATTTTCCCGCCGGCACTGCTGGGACGTTTGGTGACCATTCCCTACTACCCGCTGAGCGACGAGATGCTCAAGGCGATCACGCGCCTGCAACTGAACCGCATCAAGAAGCGCGTGGAGAGCACCCACAAAGTCGCGTTCGACTACGACGACGCAGTGGTCGACCTGATTGTTTCGCGCTGCACCGAAACCGAAAGCGGTGGGCGCATGATCGACACCATCCTCACCAACAGCCTGCTGCCGGACATGAGCCGCGAGTTCCTCACGCGCATGCTCGAAGGCAAGGCGCTGGCGGGGGTGCGGATCAGCAGTCGGGATAATGAATTGCACTACGACTTCAGCGATTGACCTGACGGAATTCGATAAAAATTGTGGGAGGGGCTTGCTCCCGATAGCGGTGAATCAGTCACCCAATGCATAACTGACACACTGCTATCGGGAGCAAGCCCCCTCCCACATTTGGACTCGGTTTCTTCAGTTATTTAGTCATTTACGGGTTAACCGATGCTATTCAACCAAGCCTCACGCCTGGCCAAGATCACCAGCCCCCTCGGGCCGGATGTGCTGTTGCTCAATGAAATGGGCGGCGGTGAAGAGCTCGGCCGGCTGTTCAACTACGAGCTGCAACTGACGTCCCTGGACGCCAACATCGACCTCAACCAGTTGCTCGGCAAACCCATGAGCGTGGGCCTGCAACTGGCCGACGGCGGCGAGCGGCATTTCCACGGAATCGTCGCCCGTTGCAGCCAGAACATCGACCAGGGCCAGTTCGCCAGTTACCAGGTGACCCTACGCCCATGGCTGTGGTTGCTCAGCCGCACCTCCGACTGCCGGATTTTCCAGAACCTGAGCATCCCGCAGATCATCAAGCAGGTATTCCGCGACCTGGGCTTTTCCGACTTCGAAGATGCCCTGAGCCGACCGTATCGCGAGTGGGAATACTGCGTGCAGTACCGCGAGACCAGTTTCGATTTCGTCAGCCGTCTGATGGAACAGGAAGGCATCTACTACTTCTTCCGCCATGAACAGGACCGCCATGTGCTGGTGCTGGCCGACGCTTACGGCGCCCACACCACCGTACCAGGCTACGCGTCGATCCCTTACTACCCCAAGGACGAGCAGCAGCGCGAACGCGACCATATGCACAACTGGCACCTGGCGCAGGAGGTGCAGCCCGGGTCGCTGGAGCTCAACGACTACGACTTCCAGCGCCCCAGCGCCAGCATCGACGTGCGCTCGGCCATGCCACGCCCGCACACCGCCGGCGACTACCCGCTGTACGACTACCCGGGCACCTATGTGCAAAGCGCAGACGGCGAACACTACGCCCGCACCCGCATCGAAGCGCTGCAAACCCTGCATGAACAGATCGAGTTCGCCGGCAATGCGCGGGGCCTGGGCTCCGGCCATCTGTTCAGCCTCACCGGCTTCAGCCGCCAGGACCAGAACCGCGAATACCTGATCGTCGGCTGCCGCTACTACATCGTCCAGGAAAGCCTGGAAAGCGGCGGTGGCTCGGGCTCGGCGCAGTTCGAAAGCAGCCTGACCTGCATCGACGCCCAACAGAGTTTCCGCCCGCTGGCCAACACCCACCGCCCCATCGTCAAAGGCCCGCAGACCGCCCTGGTGGTCGGCCCCAAGGGCGAAGAAATCTGGACCGACCAATACGGCCGCGTAAAGGTGCACTTCTACTGGGACCGTCACGACCAGTCCAACGAGAACAGCTCCTGCTGGATCCGTGTGTCGCAATCCTGGGCCGGCAAGAACTGGGGTTCGATGCAGATTCCACGGATCGGCCAGGAAGTGATCGTCAGCTTCCTTGAAGGCGACCCCGACCGTCCGATCATCACCGGCCGCGTCTACAACGCCGAGCAGACCGTGCCCTACGATCTGCCGGAAAACGCGACCCAGAGCGGCATGAAAAGCCGCTCGAGCAAAGGCGGCACACCGGCCAACTTCAATGAAATCCGCATGGAGGACAAGAAGGGGCTGGAGCAGTTGTACATCCATGCCGAACGCAACCAGGACATCGTGGTGGAGGTGGATGAAAGCCACTCGGTGGGGCATGACCGCAATAAGAGCATTGGCCACAACGAGACGGTGACCATCGGGAGTAACCGCCTGCGGGTGGTGCGCAACAACGATACCGTGATTGTGGGTGGGGCCAAGTCGGACAGCGCCGCCACCCACTACACCATCGAAGCCGGAGAGTGTCTTCGCCTGGTGTGCGGGGACAGTGTGATCGAGCTCAAGGCAGGCGGGGACATCAACCTGACCTGTGGCTCGTTCAACCTGTTTTCCACCGGCAGCAGCAAGATCCAGACGAAGGGCAAGCTGGATATCAACCTGGGCAGCGACAAGGGCACATCGCCCGGCGCCCAAGGCGTGCAAGACACGATCAAGTCCGCCGTCGAATCAAAATTCCCCGGCAAGCCCGGCGCTGGTCAATAACGAGATTTCTTCACCATGAATTACCTGATCAACGAAGCACAGTTCACCTTGCCGGACACTGAGGTACAAGACACCTCGATCAATATCCTCAAGTTCGCCAAGTTGGGTACTACCCTGGTAGTGAGCCGCAGCCCGTTGGCGGACGGCGAGAGCCTGCAAAGCAATTTCGAAGGCCAGCTGAAAAAACTCGAACAGCAGGTCAAGGACCTTCGCTATTCCCCGGCCCAGGCGGTTAAGGTCGGGCCGGCGCAGGACATCGACGCCTTTGAAGTGCAGAACCGTTTCAACAAGGGCAGCGACAATATTTACCAATATCAATTGGCAATGCAGATACCCGGCACACGCAACCTGGTCGCCCTGAGTTACGTCAAGACCCAGCCCCTGGGGCCTGCCGAGGCGGCGCATTGGGCAACGCTGAAAAACACGCTCACCTTTTGCGCTACGCCTTGAGTCGAGCCTGAGCAATGAGTGATGACCTCTGGGCTGCCCGAGAAGGCGACGCACTGCTGCACACCTCGGTGATGGCCGATATTCTCGGAGGTGTGCTGGAAGTGGCCGCCTATGCGGCGATCACCTACGTGGGCTGTCTTGCCGTCGCGGCGGCGGTTGCCATCACGACCGGCGCAACCATCGCCACCGGCGGCGTTGCCCTGGTGCTGGTGGTCGGTGCTGTCGTCGGTATCACCGCAGGACTCACGGGCGCCGACCTGAAAATATCCAGTTGGTGCGAGTCCGCCGCCAACTGGGTATTTCCGCCAGTGATCGACGCCTTCATCACCAGCGGCTCGGAAAACGTCTTCATCAATGGTAAAAAGGCTGCCCGCGCAGCTGGCAAGATGACCGCTGTTTCAGTTCCGCCCAGCGAACCCTCGGCCCCCAGCTTCCTGGACATGGCCGGCGAGTTTTTCTCGCAGTTGTGGCGCCCGACCGTCGCCTCCCCCGCCCCCGGCACCAAGCCTTGCCCACTGGACACCGTGGCGTGCAACAAGCACCCGCCCATGCCGCTGCAATTCATTGCCGAAGGTTCCAGCTCGGTATTCATCAATGGCCAGCCTGCTGCGCGCAGCGGTGATCGCAGTACCTGCGATGCCAAGATTGGGACGGCCGAGGGCCTGATTTCTCCGGATGTGCGCATTGGTGGCGAGACCATTGTGGTGCAGGAGATTCGGAGTGGGAAAACACCGGGGGTGGGCCTGGCGATTACTGCTTTATTGATGCTGCGCGGCAACGTGAGATGTTTCTGGAGCAAACTACCCTGCCTGTTCGGCAGTGTGCTGGTAGGGGCAGGCGTCTCCTATGGGACCAGCAAGATAACCTCTGCCCTCAAAAACGCCATGAACGGCTCGCCTAACCCGGTGCACAGCGCGACCGGTGCCAAGATTCTAGGCGATGAGGATGAACTGGATTTTGTGCTTGCGGGCCTGCTCCCAATGGATTGGCAGCGTTTCTACAGCAGTCTCGACACACGGAACGACGGACTCTTTGGTGCGGGATGGAGCGTCGCCTATGAGGTATCCGTCGAGATCGATATAGACGAAAAACTGTTTTACATCGATGAGCAGGGACGCCGCCTGGATATCGGTTACGTCCCCCTGTCAGGCGGGGCGTTCGACCCAGTCGAGGGTCTTGTGGTCAGGCGCAGCGGCGACGGCGCGGTCTTGATCGAGAGTATCGACGGCCTGTATCGGCTGTTCGAGCCCGACCCGCTGAACGGCTTTCGGATGCGCCTGCAGTTGCTGGGTGATCGCAACGAAGGGCGAATCTTTCTCGACTATGACACTCAGGGGCGGCTGTATCGCCTGCGCGATACCCACGACTTGATGCACGTCGAACTGAACTATTCGGCCCAACACCCACGACGCGTGAGCCATATCGAACGACGTTACTTGCGCCAAGAGCATTTTGACGCGCGCAGCGACGTGCTGGTCAGCTATCGCTATGACCACAACGGCGACTTGGCCGAGGTCATGGATGCACAAGGCGTGACCCAAAGGCGCTTTGCCTACGACAGCGCGCGGCGCATGATCGAACACCAGCGTTCAAGTGGTTTGCGCTGCTTCTACCAATGGGCTGAGGTGCTTGGACCGCAAGGCCCGGAATGGCGCGTCAGTCGCCACTGGAGCGATGCAGGTGATCAATACACGTTCGACTACGATCTGGACGCTGGTATCACCCACGTCACTGACGGGCTTATGCGGGTCGGCACCCGGCATTGGAACCCGCAGTACCAGATCACTCGCTACGTCGATAACCTGGGCCATACCTGGCAATTCGATTGGAACGAAGAACGCCAATTGGTGGGTGCCATTGACCCGCAAGACGGCCAGTGGCACTTCAACTACGACGCGTCAGGCAACTTGAGTGCAGTCATCGACCCACTGGCCAGAACCAGCGGCACGCAGTGGCTGGAACACTGGGCATTGCCCCAAGTGGAAACCGACCCGGCGGGTAACAGTTGGCACTATCGCTATGATCAGCGTGGCAACTGCATCGAAGAAATCGACCCCCTCGGACACTGCACCCGCTACGTGTATGACGGTTTCGGGCAGCCAGTGCGCATCATTGATGCGACGCAGAAAACCAGGACACTACATTGGAACGAGTGGGGTCAACTGGTCGAAGAGGTAGATTGTTCGGGTTATCCAACGCGCTATCAGTACGACGCCTTCGGCAATCTGCTAATGCAGACCAATGCCGAAGGTGAATCAGTGCGTTACCGGTACGGTCTTCAGGGGCTGCTTCTGGAGTGTCAGCTACCGGACGGCCGCGTCGAACAGTTTCAACGTAGCGCCAGCGGTTCTCTGATTGTTCACGTTGACCCTGCCGGCAGCACCACACGCTATGCCTATGACGTTCGCGGCCTGGTCAAACAACGCTGGGACGCGCATAACCGTTCGGTCAAATTCGATCATGATGCCTACGGACGACTGTGCAAGCTGACCAATGAGAATGGCGAAAGCTATCGCTTTGAGTGGGACGCAGCTGACCGTATGGTGCAGCAGCAGGATTTGGATCAAACCCGGCGCTGCTACACCTACGACTCACTGGACAACGTTGTCGCCGTGGACTATCTACCGGGGGCTGAGGGCGAGCCGGTAACGCCGCTGTCGCACCAGTTCGAGCGCGATCCTGGTGGACGCCTGGTCAGTAAAACCACCGCGGACGGCACCACCGTTTATGAGCACGACCTGAACGACCAACTGGTCGGTGTCACCTTCACCGCCCCTGACGGTCGCCAACAGGTACTCGGTTTCAACTATGACGCGCTGGGGCAACTGCTTGAAGAGCAAAGCTCGGCAGGGCCTGTGCAGCATCGTTACGATGAACTGGGAAACCTGATCCAGACCGGCTTACCCGACGGTCGATGGTTGAACAGGCTCTACTATGGCAGCGGTCACCTGCATCAGTTGAATATCGATGGCAAAGTCATCAGCGACTTCGAACGTGACCGCTTGCATCGCCAAGTGCAGCGTACTCAGGGCCAAATCAAGACAAGTACCGCCTACGATCGAAGTGGCAGGGTTCGCTCACGCCAGCGCCGCAGCATCGATCAGCCTTGGCAACTGCCGCCTTTGGTCGAGACCGATTACAGCTACGACCCTAGTGATAATCTGATCGGCCGACGTCGCGTTGACCGCCAGCACGATCGCCAAGAGCACCTGGGTTACGACAGTACCGATCGGATTCTTTTAAGCCATCAGGCTGGCCGCACCGAAACCTATGCCTATGACGCCGCAGCCAATCTGCTGGACAGCCCAAATCATGGTGGTCTCGTACGGCATAATCGCCTACTTACCTATCAAGACAAACGTTATGCATACGATGCTTTAGGTCGGATGATCGAGAAGCGCAGCGCTGCTCATGGCTTGCAGTGTTTTGCCTACGATGCTGAAAGTCGGCTGGTTGAAGTGCGAAATGACAACGGCAACGTGGTCAGAATGACTTATGACCCACTCGGACGGCGCATCAAGAAAACTGAGCACGATTACAATGACCATTTGTTGAGCCAGACGGATTTCATCTGGGATGGTTTACGCCTTTTACAGGAGTACAAACACAGCCAGACCAGTCTTTATATATACGAAGGGGACGGCTATGAACCTCTGGCCCGAATCGACGGCAGCGGGTCATTGCAAAAAATCCGTTACTACCACAATGATTTGAACGGACTCCCGGAGCAACTGACCGAGGCCGATGGACAAGTTACCTGGCAGGCGTGTTATGAGGTGTGGGGCCGCACATTGGCGGAGGTTCGGGAACCCCATTACATTGAAGAGCAAAACCTACGGTTTCAAGGGCAGTACCTAGACCGGGAAACGGGACTGCATTTCAATACATTTCGGTTCTATGATCCCGATGTGGGCCGTTTTACAACGCCAGACCCTGTCGGGCTGGCAGGAGGTTTTAACCTTTATCAGTATTCTCCTAACCCTTACGGATGGATCGATCCGCTGGGATGGGCCCCGTGCGGCTCAACCACTGCTAAGCTTCAGGCACACGCCAATGCGGCTAGAAAGGCTATCTACAGTAACCCACAAAGATCGTTGACCCCGAGACAGAGAGCGGCAGTTAAACGGGCCTATGACAGAGGTGATCTCGGACAGGCACGTTCTCGCTATCGTCGGTATGTAGGGCAGCGAATTGATGCAAACTTCAAAACCAGGGTGAAAAATGACCCATCACTGGGTCACTTGGAGGTATCGAAGTCAGGACAGCGTCTTCCCGATGTGTATGAAACTAAAACTAAAACCTGGTGGGACCTTACGACGAAGGCTGATTGGAAAAGAGGCACGCATCAGCGGCGTTATGGGGACTGGGGCAATGGTTATGAAGGGATATTATGGTGAGTAACAAAATGCCATCAACGGTGTTGTCCGGCGTACAGCAGGACGGGCTCGTATTACCTAAAAAAACGCTCTTTGAAAAAGAGAGCATCATCGACTGTAAATTAAAAGATGCGAAACTCTCCGATCCGATTTTTGATCAATGCGTGTTGGAGAGCTGTATGTTTGAGAAGAGTGATTTCTCCGGCTCAAGATTTTTCAATAAAACCCTGCTGACCAATTGCTCATTCAAGACTGTCGACTTTCAGGGATCGGGCTTCAGCAACAGCCAATTCAAGGATTGCACGTTCATAAAATGCAACTTCAAAGAGGCGTCTCTGAAAGACTGCGAGTTCAGCAACTGCACATTTACCCAGTGCAAAATCATTGACAACACGTTCAGCGCCAGCAAAATAACTTCCATTAAGTTTTCGGGAAAGCTACAAGAAGTAGCTTTCATAGCCGATCAACCCAACACCCCTCTTCTTGCTGACTTTAAACTGTGCAAGCTGGATTGGGTAACATTTGAGAACTGTGATCTTTTACAGATTACCCCCCCCGCGGACACCCAGCACATTTTTTTAAAAGATGTATCTGTTCGCGCGCGCAAAGCGCTCGCCTCGATAGCGTCCGAGCCAGACAATCAAACCAATAAACTATTGATGCGCCGACTTCAAAAACTTACCACGCAACGAGGTGCCCTTTTCAATATCAAAAATCTTGAGGCGTATGAAGGGCCGGAATTTACCAAACAATTCATTGCACTACTTCAAGATTTTTAAAAAAGTCATAACCCGGGCTTAACACGGTTCCCTTTAACACTTTTGAAGCTCATGTCAACCTGGGCTTTCGCCACCTTCTGGGCGAAACAAGCGAGAGGGAAAAATTTATTCAGACCTCTTGGCCGAGGTATCTGAACGCGGACAGATTTATCTAAAAAACCACCCCGATAAATCTGTACGCTGTTCTCAACCTCACGCCCATCTCACTTCAAGTTAACGCTTATGCTTATTATGCGTTTGACTCCATCACGGCCCGCGCTGCCTTGAGTTTTTTCAAAATGTACGTGTAGCGTCTTTCAATATTGTCCATACGAGCCTCTTCAGTCGGTGGCTCGGATGAGTCAGCAGGCACATAAGGATCGTACTCGAATTTATAACGTTTGGTTAAGTCCGGCAAATGCTCTTCCATTATGTCCATCCTTTCCTCAAGGTTGTCCATACGTTCCTCTGGAGTAGCATCTGGCGCGTCGTCGACATCCTCGAAAGCACTGCCGTCTTTACCTTCGCTGAGAAAAGACATCATGACGGTGGCAAACTCAAGTGAGTTTTTAGCACCTTTTAGCCGAGCATCCATTATTTGTTCCTGCGTCGCTAAAGGATCTACAGTGCCAATCGTACCGTCCTCGTTCTGCACTGTTGCTCCAGGCATTTCAGCCTGCGCCGCCTCTTTTTTACTGAAGTAGTCAGACGTGATCTGCGCTCCTACATTAAAGAATGAGCTGACGCCGTTGTTTGTAACTGACGTTATCAAGGCATTCTTAAAAGTACCTGCCGCTGAAGAAGGTGAAGGGGGGGGTGGCGGCAGATTGATATTATCTTGCAAATTATTGATTGTATTGATGTTACTATTTGGCTTACTCGCTGTATTTCCAGATCCGACGGGCTTAATTGTTTGCGGTTTAGCGCTTGTAGGCTTAGGCTTAGGCTTAGGCTTTGTAGTTGTAACCGTCGGATTTTTACCCGATGTAGTTGTTCCCGACGTAGTTGTTCCCGACGTAGTTGTGCCCGTTTTAGTTGTGCCCGTTTTAGTTGTGCCCGTTTTAGTTGTACCCGCCTTAGTTTTGACCGGAATTTTAACTTTCCCGGCTCTTCCATCGCTTCCAGAGCTCAGTGCAGTGGCCTCCTCAGAAGTGAGGCTATCAGCAACAGCCTTATCCGCACGTCTGTTTTTAGCATTTATCTCTTCAGGCGTTGCAGCAGGGTATTTAAAGGCCTTCTCGTTAGTCACACTTGATTCAGATTCAACTTTGGAGCGGTCTGGGGTTACCTCAGCTTGCCCCGAAGCCGGGGAACCGCTTTCTTGCGTCTTTTTCTGTTCGGGTAGCAGGTAAGAAGACGGAACTAAAGCCTGATCAACTTTCATATATACACCTCTAAAAAATACGTTTAGAGAGCGCATTCCTTGCTATCTCGCGCTATATGTGTCAATCGTCAGAATTTGGTTCCAAATCAATCGAATAATTTTAAAAAAACCGATGCCGTTCGGCCTGATACAACCTCGACCGCGATTTCTCGCAACAATGCAATAAGCCTTCTACTTTTGTGCCCGCGAATTTCTCTGCCAAAAAAAAATGGGCACGCCGACCCAGTCGGCGTACCCATTTTTTACCGCCCGCCTCCCTTCGAGACGGCCTCACTAGTTACGGGTTGACGCTATCTTTGAGCGACTTGCCCGGCTTGAACGCAACGGTGTTGCTGGCCTTGATCTTCACTGGCTCACCGGTTTGCGGGTTCTTGCCGGTGCGGGCGCCACGGTGGCGTTGCAGGAAGGTGCCAAAGCCAACCAGGGTAACGCTGTCCTTGCGGTGCAGGGCGCCGGTAATTTCTTCGAGAACGGCGTTGAGTACGCGGTTGGCCTGCTCTTTAGTGAGGTCTGCTTTTTCAGCGATGGCGGCTGCGAGATCTGGTTTACGCATATGAAGCCTCTTTGACGGTTTTTTGTTGTTATGTCCGTGCTGCTCTCTGTTGGAGCAGCGCCCAAGGCGCCGCAGGCTCTACTCTGCGGCAGACGGGAGTGAGGATGGCATGCCCTCGGGCGCCGCGCCAGTCTCGCGGCGACCTTTCTCGGGGCTTGAACGTGCTGATTCCGACAGAACGACCGGTATTTACGCCAGCAACGGTGGAAGTTCTTTGTTCAGGGCCAGTTTTTCCATGACAGCACTGCCGGTCAGCGCGTAACCCAGCAGGCGACCGCTGGCGTCGCGACACAGGGCCTTGATATCGCCGCCCAGCCCTTCGACGCTCCACACGCCTTCGGTCCCCCGTGGCGCAGGTGATACCACCAGTGGGCAGATCGGGGTTTTCACCGTGATCGGCATTGGCCCGTAGCTCACGGCGGTGGCGTTACCGGCCAGGGTTTGCGCCAGGGCGCGGGCGCAGCTCATGAGCGGCATCACGTACAGCAGGTTCAGGCCATCGACCTCTGCGCAGTCGCCCAGGGCGTAGATATTGGCATGGGAGGTCTTGAGGTGGCGGTCCACCATAATCCCGCGATTGATTTGCAGGCCGGCGGCCGCAGCCAGGTCTACGCGAGGGCGCAGGCCGATGGCAGAGACCACCAGGTCGCACTGGATCACTTCACCGTCCGACAGGTGCGCTTCAAGGCCGTCAGTGGTGCGTTGCAGGCGATTGAGCACCGGGCCCAGGTGGAAACGCGCACCAATGCCCTCCAATCCAGCCTGCACTGCTGCGGCTGCCGCCGGGTGCAGCAGGGTCGGCATGACTTGCTCGCATGGCGCGACCAGGTCGATTTCATAACCACCAACGATCAGGTCGTTGGCGAATTCGCAGCCGATCAGGCCGGCGCCGAGCAGCAGCACGCGGCGTTTACCCGCAGCGGCGGCGCGAAAGCGCGCGTAGTCTTCGAGATCATTGATCGGGAAAATCAGTTCAGCCGCGTCGCCTTCGACCGGTACGCGTACGGTTTCTGCACCCCAGGCCAGGATCAGGTCGCGGTAGGCCACCGCTTCCTCGCCGATCCACAGGCGCTTGTGGCCCGGGTCGATGCCGCTGACACGTGTGTGGGTGCGCACTTCGGCCTTGAGCTGCTCGGCCATGGCGCCGGGTTCAGCCATGCTCAGGCCGTCGGCTTCCTTGTTTTTGCCAAAACCGGTGGAGAGCATGGGCTTGGAGTAAGAGCGCCCGTCATCCGCGGTGATCAGCAGCAAGGGGGTCTCGCTGTCGAGCTTGCGAAACTCCCGGGCTACGTTGTAACCGGCCAATCCTGTGCCGATGATCACGACAGGTGCGTTCATTCCTTTCTCCTTGTAGTACGTTTCTTAAACTAAAAATCAGCCGATTTCGATCATTTCGAAATCCATTTTGCCCACGCCGCAGTCAGGGCATAGCCAGTCTTCCGGAACGTCCTGCCAGAGGGTGCCCGGTGCGATCCCATCATCCGGCCAACCGTCCTTTTCGTCATAGATCAGGCCGCAGACTACACATTGCCACTTCTTCATTACTTACTTCCTCAGGTCCAGGCATCTTGGCCGGCGGTCGGTGGATCCAGCGTTGCCGCACGGCTCAGGGCGTTTTGTACTGATCGGGGCCGGCAGATGCAAGCACGATCGGCGCAAACGGCCGGTTTGGCGCGGCAAAAGATCAGGGTGCCATGGTAAGCTCGCCGCCTCTTTTGCTGCCAATACTGACTCACTGTGCCGCACTCAATCGCCCTTCCCGATGCTGGCCAATGGCTGACCCAGAGCCTTCTGAGCCCCTTGCCCACGCCCCTGACCCTCAATTGGCTGTTTGACGAAGGCTCGCTGACACGACGGCTGACGTGGCTGTCCAACGACGGTTTCAGCGTGACGCCGCTGTTCGAAGGCTGGCAGCCGTTGCGCGATGATGAATGCGCCGCCCTGGGCCTGGCCCAGGCCAGTGTCGGCTGGGTGCGCGAGGTGTACCTGCGTGGGCATGGCCAGCCGTGGGTGTTTGCCCGCAGTGTGGCAGCGCGGGGCGCCTTGCAGGGCGACGGCCTGCACATGGACGAGCTGGGTAGCCGTTCGCTGGGCGAGCTGCTGTTCTGCGACCACGCCTTTACCCGCCAGGCCATTGAGGTGTGTCACTACCCTCGCCCATGGCTGCCGACAGCGGACCAGACCGACGGTTTATGGGCGCGCCGTTCGCGCTTCGACCGCGGGTCGCTGAGCGTGCTGGTGGCGGAAGTCTTCCTGCCGGGTTTCTGGCACGCGCTGCATGATCATCCGGAGAATTGCTGATGTATCAACGTCTGCTCAAGTCCCTGAACCGCCTGAATCCCAGGGCCTGGGATTTCATTCAGTTGACGCGCATGGACAAGCCCATCGGCATCTACCTGCTGCTGTGGCCGACACTCTGGGCACTGTGGATCGCCGGCAAGGGCTCACCGTCTCTGCTCAATATTGTGATTTTTGTACTCGGCGTGGTGCTGACCCGCGCCGGCGGCTGTGTGATCAATGATTGGGCCGACCGCAAGGTTGACGGCCATGTGAAACGCACCGAGCAACGCCCACTGGTGAGCGGCAAGATCAGTTCAAAAGAAGCACTGGTGTTTTTTGCCGTGCTGATGGGCATCAGTTTCCTGCTGGTGCTGCTGACGAACGCCACTACTATCCTGCTGTCCCTGGGCGGCTTGGCGCTGGCAGCGAGTTACCCATTCATGAAGCGCTACACCTATTACCCGCAGGTGGTATTGGGGGCAGCGTTTTCCTGGGGCATGCCGATGGCATTTACCGCGGAAACCGGCCACCTGCCCGCGACGGCGTGGTTGCTGTATATCGCCAACCTATTGTGGACGGTGGGCTACGACACTTATTACGCGATGACCGACCGCGATGACGACTTGAAGATCGGAGTGAAATCCACCGCCATTCTGTTTGGCGATGCTGATCGTGTGATCATCCTCACGCTGCAGGGGCTGTCACTGGTTTGCCTGTTGCTGGCCGGTGCGCGGTTCGAGCTGGGCGGGTGGTTCCAACTGGGGTTGCTGGCCGCGGCGGGCTGTTTTGCCTGGGAGTTCTGGTACACCCGAGACAGGGATCGCCTGAAATGCTTCAAGGCGTTTTTGCACAACCATTGGGCCGGGTTGGCAATTTTTGTCGGGATTGTGCTGGATTACGCGTTTCGGTAGTGCAGGACTGACGCCATCGGGGGCAAGCCCCCTCCCACATTTTGGTGTGTGAATACATTCATATGTGGGAGGGGGCTTGCCCCCGATGGATTCAGCAGCGCCGTAGACTTAAGGCTTGATGATGTGCCAGGCGCCACCCTTGCCATCTCCGGTCTTGTCACCGGTCTTCTTGTCGTCCTTGTAGGTGTAAACCGGCTTGCCTTTGTAAGCCCATTGGCTGGTCTGGTCGTCACGGGTGATGACCTTCCAGTTGCCCGTCGCAGTGTCGGTGGACTCGGCCTTCAACGGCGGCCAATTGGTCGCGCACTGGTCCTTGCACACTGACTTGCCGTCGGCATCCTTATCGAAGGTGTAGAGCGTCATGCCCTTGTGATCCACCAGCATCCCGTCTTTCGTCATCGCCGGCTCCGCCGCAAATGCCAGGCCCGGTAGGGTCAACACCGCCGTAACCAGCAGGGCTTTCCAGGAAACAGTGCTGTAAGTCATCGGAACCTTCCTTTTGTGGTTGTCAGGATTCGGACCCAAAGGGTAGTCCAGAGTGCCGTAAATTGCCCAGGCGACTAAATTACTGTCACACGACTGCAATAATTCCGTTATCTAATGCGGCGCAAGACAGTTAAATGACAAGAGGATTTTAGGCATGGTTGGCAGGAGCATTCTGATTGTTGACGACGAAGCGCCCATTCGCGAGATGATCGCCGTTGCGTTGGAAATGGCCGGCTATGACTGCCTGGAGGCGGAGAACTCCCAGCAGGCCCATGCCATTATCGTCGACCGCAAGCCGGACCTGATCCTCCTCGACTGGATGCTGCCCGGCACCTCGGGCATCGAGTTGGCCCGCCGTCTCAAGCGTGACGAGCTGACCGGTGATATCCCGATCATCATGCTCACCGCCAAGGGCGAGGAGGACAACAAGATCCAGGGCCTGGAAGTCGGTGCCGATGACTACATCACCAAGCCGTTTTCCCCACGGGAACTGGTCGCACGCCTCAAAGCCGTGTTGCGCCGCGCCGGCCCGACCGATGGCGAGGCGCCAATCGAAGTCGGTGGCCTGCTGCTGGACCCGATCAGCCACCGCGTGACCATCGATGGCAAGCCCGCCGAGATGGGCCCGACCGAATACCGCCTGCTGCAATTCTTCATGACCCATCAGGAGCGCGCCTACACCCGTGGCCAATTGCTGGACCAGGTGTGGGGCGGCAACGTCTATGTGGAGGAACGCACCGTTGATGTGCATATCCGTCGCCTGCGCAAAGCCTTGGGCGATGCGTACGAGAATCTGGTACAAACCGTGCGCGGCACCGGCTATCGGTTTTCTACCAAAGGCTGATCCAGTCCCTTTCCTCCCTTAACAGCTGACAAGGACGCATGTTTAAGTGAACCAGAACTGGCACGGCACCCTGATCCGCCACATGCTTCTGTTGATCACTGCCTGCCTGCTGGTCGGGCTGATCAGTGGCTATTACGGCTGGAGCCTGGCCGTCGGCATCGCGTTGTACCTGGGCTGGACCCTCAAACAATTGCTGCGCCTGCATGAATGGCTGCGCCAGCACAAACCCGACGAAGCACCGCCCGATGGCTATGGCCTGTGGGGCGAAGTGTTTGACAGCATCTATCACCTGCAGCGCCGCGACCAACGGGTACGCGGGCGCCTGCAAGCGGTGATCGACCGGGTGCAGGAATCCACCGCCGCACTCAAGGACGCGGTGATCATGCTCGACAGCGACGGCAACCTTGAATGGTGGAACCGCGCGGCCGAGACCCTGCTGGGCCTCAAGACGCCCCAGGACAGCGGCCAGCCGGTGACCAACCTGGTACGCCACCCGCGCTTCAAGGAATACTTCGAGCAGGACAACTACGAAGAGGCCCTGGAAATCCCCTCGCCCACCAATGACCGCGTCCGCATCCAGCTGTACCTGACGCGCTATGGCAACAATGAGCACTTGATGCTGGTGCGTGATGTGACCCGCATCCATCAGCTTGAACAGATGCGCAAGGACTTCGTCGCCAACGTCTCCCACGAGCTTCGCACACCGCTGACGGTGATCTGCGGCTACCTGGAGACGCTGCTGGACAACGTCGACGAGATCAACCCGCGCTGGAGCCGCGCCCTGCAGCAGATGCAGCAGCAAGGCTCGCGGATGCAGACCCTGCTCAATGACTTGCTGCTTTTGGCCAAGCTTGAAGCCACCGATTACCCCTCGGATAACCACCCGGTGGCAGTGCAAAGCCTGCTGCACACCATCAAGAATGACGCCCAGGCGCTCTCCGGTGAACGCGGCCAGCAGATCACCCTGGAAGCCGACCCAACGGTGCTGCTCAAGGGCAGTGAGGGCGAGTTACGCAGCGCGTTCTCCAATTTGGTGTTCAACGCGGTGAAGTACACCCAGGACAAGGGCAATATTCGTATTCGCTGGTGGGCCGACGAACAGGGCGCGCACCTGAGCGTGCAGGACTCGGGCATCGGCATCGACGCCAAGCACCTGCCGCGCCTCACCGAACGCTTCTACCGCGTTGACTCCAGCCGCAACTCCAACACCGGCGGCACGGGGCTCGGCCTGGCCATCGTCAAGCATGTGTTGTTGCGCCATCGGGCACGCCTGGAAATCAGCAGCGTGCTGGGGCATGGCAGTACGTTTACCTGCCATTTTCCAACAACGCAGGTGACGCGTTCGCCAGTGATCGACAATGATGAATAACTCAAATACAGCCCCCTCCCACATTGGATTTGTATGCTTTTGGAGAACAGCTTCCAGGCCCCACCTGGCAGCAGGCACTAGGCAAGCGCCCCGTCAGCCGCTACATTGGCCGACTTGCGCCTGCCTTTCAGGCCCACCTTTCATCCCCTATTGAACATACGGAACCTGCAAAACCCCATCATGGACCCTTCCCCTGGTATTACCCTCGCTACACTCTTCGCCGATTTCGGCATGATTCTTTTTGCACTGGTCCTGGTACTGCTCAACGGTTTCTTCGTTGCGGCGGAATTTGCCATGGTCAAGCTGCGCGCCACCCGGGTCGAGGCCATCGCCCACAAGAACGGCTGGCGCGGGCAGATCCTGCGCACCGTTCACAGCCAGCTCGACGCCTACCTGTCGGCCTGCCAGCTGGGTATCACCCTGGCTTCCCTGGGCCTGGGCTGGGTCGGTGAGCCGGCCTTTGCGCACATCCTCGAGCCTATGCTCGGCGCCATCGGCGTGCAGTCGCCGGAAGTGATCAAGGGCGTGTCGTTCTTTGCCGCCTTCTTCGTGATTTCCTACCTGCACATCGTGGTCGGTGAGCTGGCGCCCAAGTCCTGGGCGATTCGCAAGCCCGAGCTGCTGTCGCTATGGACGGCGGTGCCGCTGTACCTGTTCTACTGGGCGATGTACCCGGCCATCTACCTGCTCAACGCCAGCGCCAACGCCATCCTGCGCATCGCCGGCCAAGGCGAGCCTGGTCCGCACCATGAGCACCATTACAGCCGCGAAGAACTCAAGCTGATCCTGCACTCCAGCCGTGGCCAGGACCCGAGCGACCAAGGTATGCGCGTACTGGCTTCGGCGGTGGAAATGGGCGAGCTGGAAGTGGTCGACTGGGCCAACTCCCGGGAAGACCTGGTAACCCTGGACTTCAACGCCCCGCTCAAGGAAATCCTCGCGCTGTTCCGTCGTCATAAATTCAGCCGTTACCCGGTGTATGACGCGGTACGCAATGAGTTCGTCGGCCTGTTGCATATCAAGGATTTGCTGCTGGAACTGGCCGCCCTGGACCACATCCCCGAATCGTTCAACCTGGCCGAACTGACCCGCCCGCTGGAGCGCGTCTCGCGGCATATGCCGTTGTCGCAACTGCTGGAGCAGTTCCGCAAAGGCGGCGCGCACTTCGCCCTGGTGGAGGAAGCCGACGGCAAGATCATCGGCTACCTGACCATGGAAGACGTGCTGGAAGTGCTGGTGGGCGATATCCAGGACGAACACCGCAAGGCCGAGCGGGGCATCCTCGCCTACCAGCCTGGCAAACTGCTGGTGCGTGGTGACACGCCGTTGTTCAAGGTGGAACGCCTGTTGGGCGTCGACCTGGACCACATCGAAGCCGAAACCCTGGCCGGGCTGATCTACGACACCCTCAAGCGCGTGCCGGAAGAGGAAGAAGTGCTGGAAGTTGAAGGCCTGCGGATCATCATCAAGAAGATGAAAGGGCCGAAGATCGTGTTGGCCAAGGTGTTGCTGCTGGACTGACCTTCGATTGCCCAATGCAAAATTGGGCAATGTCCCGAGCGTCGTGACGCCCTTGAATGATCGTCAAGCAGGCAGCGCGTTAAAACAGATGTCCACATTTATCTGGGCGGCAGCCGAAAGATTGACTAACGCATCCAGAGAACACTTATTGATCTTACCGTTGAGCACATCGTTCAGGCGGGGTTGGCTGATACCCAGTCTTTGCGCCGCATCCTTCTGGGAAAGCTCCCAGCTGCGAATGGTGTTGCACAATTCCAACAGCAACTTTGAGCGCAGGCGCATATTGGCAGCTTGCACGGGCGTGTCTTCCAGAGCATCCCACACACAGTTGAAACGCTCGGTATGTAACTTTTGATTTGTCATGGGCTTAACCTAACTCCTGCAATCTGGCGCGAGCCAGCTCGATATCCCGCCCTTCGGTTTTCTGTGTGGTCTTGCGCAACGCGTGCAGCACGTAGACAGCTTCCGGCCGATTGACCACATAGAACACTCGAAACGCTCCCGATTCCTCAGTGATCCGGATCTCCTTGACGCCCATTCCGATCGTTTTCACCGGTTTGCAATCAAAGGGCTGTTCACCCTGTTGCAATAGATCCAACTGAAAACCAGCTGCCCTTCGGGCGTCGAGAGGAAAATTCTTGAGATCCTTGAGCGAGCTTCCTAGAAACACCACATCCTTGTGCCTTGGCATTAGCTTCTCCTTTCCTGGAAAGAAAAAGCGTAATCGACGATTCAGCCAAAAGCAGTGGAGGTTTGTTTCAAGGCATAGCAGAGGCTCAAGTCCACTGGGGTCTTACCGAGAGACTATATCGAAACAGATATAAATCAAGCCTACTGACGGGAATCAGATACTCGGTCAATTTCCGCTATTAAGGCGATCAAGCACCCGGCACAAAATGCTTCTGCGCCGTACCGCGCGCAATCAGGCGCGAGATGTAATCCAGCTTCTGCGCATCCTGGTCGATAAAACGGAAGGTCAGCTGCAGCCAATCACTATCCGGCCTGGGTTCGAAGGCGACAATGGCGTGCAGGTAGCCATTGAGGCGTGCGACTTCGGCGTTGTCACCCTGCTCAAGGTCGAGCACGGCGCTTTCCAGGACCTGAGGCAAGACTTCGCCGCGCCGCACCACCAGCAACGCTTCCTTGATGCTCAGGGCCTTGATTACGCATTGCTGGGTGCCACTGGACAGGCGCAACTGCCCCTGACCGCGACCGCCAGCCGGCGACGCTGCCGCTGGCGCTTGTACCGGTGGGTTGTTGAGCAGGCCTTTGTTGGGTGTCGCCGCGACGGGAGCCGACTTGACCGCTTCGGGCTTGCCGCCGGTCAGGGCGCTCAGGGAGTCGTTGCCGAAGGCCGAGTTCATCTTGGTCGGCGCGCTGGCGATCAGTGCATCGAGGCGGCCGATCTTGTGCAGGGCCTGCTTGACCTTGTTCAGCAACTGTTCGTTGGTGAATGGCTTGCTCACATAACCGGAAACGCCGGCCTGGATCGCCTGCACCACGTTTTCCTTGTCGCCACGGCTGGTCACCATCACGAACGGCATGGCCTTCAGGTGGGCTTGCCCGCGGCACCAGGTCAAGAGCTCAAGACCGGACATCTCCGGCATTTCCCAGTCACACAGCACCAGATCGAAGGTCTCGCGCATCAGGATGGATTGCGCCTTTTTGCCGTTCACCGCATCTTCGATCTTGATCCCGGGGAAGTAATTGCGCAGGCACTTCTTCACCAGGTCGCGAATGAACGAGGCGTCATCCACCACCAACACACTGACTTTGCTCATCGACCCTTTATCCTATAAAAACTTCGGCACGCAAAACGCCTGACTGATGGCATTTTGCCAAAACTCGCCAGTCACAGCGGGGCTTTTTTCACTATCGCGCTCAAATTCAGCCCGCGCAAAAAATTCGGTGCCACAAACGAAAACGCCCGGCCAAAGGCCGGGCGTTAATTTCTCGGGCAACTTACTTATCGTCAGTTTCACCCGGAACATTAGGGATTAGATCAGCGGTGCCTTCAACTTCGGCTTTCATGCGCTTGAGGCCCATGTGCCGTACGTCGGTGCCGCGCACCAGATAAATCACCAATTCCGAGATATTGCGCGCATGGTCGCCGATACGCTCCAGGGAACGCAGCACCCAGATGATGTTCAACACCCGCGAGATCGAGCGCGGATCTTCCATCATGTAGGTGGCCAGTTCGCGCAACGCCGTCTTGTATTCGCGGTCGATGATCTTATCGTACTGGGCCACCGACAACGCCAGCTCGGCGTCAAAACGGGCGAAGGCGTCGAGGGCATCACGCACCATGTTGCGCACCTGGTCGCCGATGTGGCGCACTTCCACGTAGCCGCGGGGCGCTTCACCTTCTTCGCACAGCTGGATGGCGCGGCGGGCGATCTTGGTGGCTTCGTCGCCGATACGCTCCAGATCGATTACGGACTTGGAGATGCTGATGATCAAACGCAGGTCAGAGGCCGCCGGCTGGCGACGGGCGAGAATGCGCAGGCACTCCTCGTCGATGTTGCGTTCCATCTGGTTGATCTGGTCATCGATCTCGCGCACCTGCTGGGCCAGGCCCGAGTCGGCCTCGATCAGCGCGGTGACCGCATCGTTGACTTGCTTCTCCACCAGCCCGCCCATCGCCAGGAGGTGGCTGCGCACTTCCTCGAGCTCGGCGTTGAACTGCGCGGAGATGTGATGGGTAAGGCCTTCTTTGCTAATCATGTTGGCGTCCTTGGAGCGTCCGGTAAGGTGCGGAGAACCGCAGCGTCAGTGCAATGAGAAGAACCACGGCATCCTAGCCGTAGCGACCGGTGATGTAGTCTTCGGTCTGTTTCTTCGCCGGATTGGTGAACAGGGTATCGGTATCGCCGAATTCCACCAGCTTGCCCATGTACATGAACGCGGTGTAGTCGGAAACCCGTGCCGCCTGTTGCATGTTGTGGGTCACGATAACGATGGTGAACTTGGACTTGAGTTCATAGATCAGCTCTTCGACTTTCAGGGTCGAGATCGGGTCGAGGGCCGAGCAGGGTTCGTCGAGCAGCAGCACTTCCGGCTCCACGGCGATGGTGCGGGCGATCACCAGGCGTTGCTGCTGGCCACCGGACAGACCGAGGGCCGATTCGTGCAGGCGGTCCTTGACCTCGTCCCACAGGGCCGCGCCCTTGAGAGCCCATTCAACCGCTTCGTCGAGAATGCGCTTCTTGTTGATACCCTGGATGCGCAGGCCGTAGACCACGTTTTCGTAGATGGTCTTGGGGAACGGGTTGGGCTTCTGGAACACCATGCCCACGCGGCGGCGCAGCTCGGCCACGTCTTCGCCCTTGCGGTAGATGTTAGTGCCGTAGAGGTTGATGGCACCCTCCACGCGGCAACCGTCGACCAGGTCGTTCATGCGGTTGAAAGTACGCAGCAACGTCGACTTGCCGCAGCCGGACGGGCCAATAAAGGCAGTCACGCGCTGCTTGGGGATGTTCATGCTGACGTCGAACAGTGCCTGCTTGTCGCCGTAGTAGAGGCTCAGGCCCGGTACTTCGATGGCCACGGTTTCCTGAGCCAGGCTCAAGCTCTGCTTGTCGCGCCCCAGGGCAGACATGTTGATGCCGTGGGAATGGTTTTCGTGTTGCATGGGATGCTCCCTGTGCTACCAATTTGTTGTGTGGGAGGGGGCTTGCTCCCGATAGCAGTGCATCAGGAACATGTGTGCTGGCTGGCACACCGCAATCGGGAGCAAGCCCCCTCCCACATTGAATGGTGTTAGCTGTCCAGCGCCTTGTATTTTTCGCGCAGGTGGTTACGGATCCACACCGCCGACAGGTTGAGCGTGGCGATCACCAGTACCAGCAGCAAGGCGGTGGCGTACACCAGCGGCCGTGCGGCTTCGACGTTGGGGCTCTGGAAGCCGACGTCATAAATATGGAAGCCCAGGTGCATGATCTTCTGGTCCAGGTGCAGGTACGGGTAGTTGCCGTCCAATGGCAGCGACGGCGCCAGTTTCACCACACCCACCAGCATCAGCGGCGCCACTTCACCGGCGGCGCGGGCCACGGCTAGGATCATGCCGGTCATCATCGCCGGGCTGGCCATCGGCAGCACGATCTTCCACAGCGTTTCCGCCTTGGTCGCGCCCAACGCCAGGGAGCCTTCGCGCACGGTGCGAGGAATGCGCGCCAGGCCTTCTTCGGTGGCCACGATCACCACCGGCACCGCCAGCAGCGCCAGGGTCAGCGAGGCCCATAGCAGGCCCGGGGTACCGAAGGTCGGTGCCGGCAGGGCTTCGGCGAAGAACAGACGGTCAACCGAGCCACCCAATACATAGACGAAGAAGCCCAGGCCGAATACGCCGTAGACGATGGCCGGTACGCCCGCCAGGTTGTTCACGGCGATACGGATGATCCGCGTCAGGGTGTTCTGCTTGGCGTACTCACGCAGGTACACGGCCGCCAGCACGCCAAACGGGGTCACGATCATCGCCATGATCAGGGTCATCATCACGGTGCCGAAGATGGCCGGGAAAATCCCGCCTTCGGTGTTGGCTTCCCGTGGGTCATCGCTGAGGAATTCCCAGACTTTGCTGAAGTAGAAGCCGATCTTGGTCAGGGTGCCCATGGCGTTAGGCTGGTAGGCGTGCACTACCTTGCCGATGCCGATCTCCACTTCCTTGCCGTTGCCGTCGCGGGCGGTCAGGGCGTCGCGGTTGAACTGGGCGTGCAGGTCAGCCAGGCGCGCCTCGATGTCCTGATAGCGGGCATTCAGTTCGGCGCGGTCGGCATCCATATCGGCCTGGGCGGCGGCGTTGAGCTTGCCCTCCAGTTCCAGTTTGCGGCCGTGCAGGCGGATGCGTTCGAGGCCGGCGTTGATCGCGCCGATATCGGATTTTTCCAGGGTCTTGAGCTGGGCGGCGAGCTGATTGACGCGCGCGACCCGGGCTTGCAGCTCCGGCCACGCGGCTTCGCCTTCAGCAATGACCTTGCCGTCCTGCTTGACGTTGACCAGGGTGCCGTAGAAATTGCCCCATTCGCGACGCTCGATGGCCATCAGGTTGGTCGGCTTGGTCTGATCCTTCAACCACTCGCCGACAATCCAGGTGAAGTCGTTGCCGTTAAGGTCGCGGTTGCCGACCTTGATCAGCTCGCGGGTCATGAACTCAGGGCCTTCGTCCGGCACCGGCAGGCCGGCGCTTTTCAGGCGCTCACGCGGCACTTCTTCTTTCTGTACCACTTCGCCGATGACGATGTGGTTGGCCTGGCCCGGCACGTTGTAGTTGGCCTGGATCAGGTCGGCCGGCCAGAAATGGCCCAAGCCACGCACCGCAATCACAGCCAGCAGACCAATGGTCATGATGACCGCGATGGACACCGCGCCACCGCTGATCCAGACGCCGGGAGCGCCGCTCTTGAACCATCCATTCAGGGAGTTCTGTTTCACAGACTTCTACCTTTCTTAAAGCGACGAGTATTTCTTGCGCAGACGCTGACGAATCAGCTCCGCGAGGGTGTTCATAATGAAGGTGAACAACAGCAGCACCAGCGCCGAGAGGAACAACACGCGGTAGTGACTGCCGCCGACTTCCGACTCGGGCATTTCCACCGCGACGTTGGCCGCCAGCGTGCGCAGGCCCTCGAACAGGTTCATCTCCATCACCGGGGTGTTACCGGTGGCCATCAGCACGATCATGGTCTCGCCCACAGCACGGCCCATGCCGATCATCAGTGCCGAGAAGATGCCCGGGCTGGCGGTGAGGATGACCACGCGGGTCATGGTCTGCCAGGGCGTGGCGCCCAGGGCCAGGGAGCCCAGGGTCAGGCCGCGCGGCACGCTGAACACCGCGTCTTCGGCGATGGAGTAGATGTTCGGGATCACCGCAAAGCCCATGGCGAGGCCGACCACCAGGGCGTTACGCTGATCGTAGGTGATGCCCAGGTCGTGGGAGATCCACATGCGCATGTCGCCGCCGAAGAACCAGGTTTCCAGGTACGGGCTCATGTACAGCGAGAGCCAACCCACAAACAGGATCACCGGGATCAGGATCGCGCTTTCCCAGCCATCCGGCACCCTTAGGCGAATGGACTCGGGCAAGCGGCTAAAGACAAAACCGGCGACCAGGATGCCAATTGGCAACAGCATCAACAGGCTGAAAATCCCCGGCAGATGCCCTTCCACATAAGGCGCCAGGAACAGGCCGGCGAAGAAGCCGAGGATCACCGTCGGCATGGCTTCCATCAGCTCGATCACTGGCTTGACCTTGCGGCGCAGGCTCGGGGCCATGAAGTAAGCGGTGTAGATCGCGGCGGCAACCGCCAGCGGCGCCGCCAGCAGCATGGCATAGAACGCGGCCTTCAAGGTTCCGAAGGTCAGCGGCGCCAGGCTCATCTTGGGTTCGAAGTCGGTGTTGGCGGCAGTGGACTGCCAGACGTATTTAGGCTCGTCGTAGTTTTCGTACCAGACCTTGCTCCACAACGCGCTCCACGAGACTTCCGGGTGCGGATTGTCGAGCAGCAAGGGTTGCAGCTTGCCGCCGGCCTCGACGATCACACGGTTGGCCCGAGGCGACATGCCGAACATACCCTGGCCGTCGACCACCGGGTCGACCAGCAGGGTACGGTGTGCGGTGCTGTGGAACACGCCGAACTGGCCGGACGCGTCAAGGGCGGTGAAGCCTTTGCGGCGCTCTTCAGCGCTGATTTCGACGATGGGCGCAGTGCCCATCTGGAAGGTACGGATCTGCTTGAGGCGTTGCTCGCCATCCGGGTCGCGGGCCATGAACCACTGGGCCAGACCGCCTTTGGAGTCACCCATGATCAGCGAGATGCCGCCCACTAGTTGAGCGCTGGCAGTGATTTCGGCATCGCCGTTTTCCAATAACTTGTAGCGACCGTTTAGGCTCTTGTCGCGCAGGCTGAACACGTCGGCCAGGGCGCGACCGTTGATCACATACAGCCACTGCTGGCGCGGGTCGATGAAGATCGCCTTCACCGGTTCAGTCATCTGTGGCAGTTCGACACGCTTCTGCTCACTGGTGACTTCACCGGTCATCATGTTTTCTTCGCGGCTCAGGGTCAGCACGTTCAGGTGCGAACCCGCTGAACCTGCGACCACCAGCGAGGTGTCGGTGGCGTTGAGGGCAACGTGTTCCAGTGGGCGACCGGCGTCATCCAGCACGATCGGCGTTTCGCCGTAGGGGTATTCGATCGCCGGGCTGATGGTTTTCTTGCCGTCCGGGTACGACACTTTATAGGTGTGGCGAAACACCAGGGACTGGCCATTGGATAAGCCGAGGATCACCAACGGGCTGCCCGGCTGGTCTTCACCAATGGAGGCCACGCTGGTACCGGCCGGAAGCGGCAGGTCGACACGCTTGAGTTCAGCACCGGTGTCCACTTCAAAGAACAATGCCTGGCCCTTGTCGGAAACCCGCATGGCAACTTGGTTCTGTTCTTCGAGGGAGATCATCAACGGCTTACCGGCGTCCTGCATCCAGGCGGGCGTCAGCGCGTCTTCCTTGGTCAGCGAGGCGCCCTGGAACAGCGGCGCGACGACATAGGCGAGGAAGAAGAAGATCAGGGTAATGGCCGCCAGCACGGCGAGGCCGCCGATCAGCACATACCAGCGGGTAAAGCGATCCTTGAGCGCGCGCATGCGGCGCTTGCGTTGCAGCTCAGGCGTATTGAAATCAATGCGCTTGGGGGGAGAAGTTGTCGTCATGGTGGAATTGGCCAGATCATTCATGCGCACACCCTAGCGATCCTGTATGACAGAAAGATGACAGTGCAGTGACGCAACAAATCCGCCGCGAAGCAAGCTGGCAGCGGACTAGAAAATTCGGATGCGGAGCCGGTAGGCCGGCCCCGCAGAGGCAATCAGTTGCCTTCTTTCAGGCCCAGGTCAGCCAGTGCCTTGGCGGCCACTTTGGCTGGCAGTGGGATGTAGCCGTCTTTCACCACGACTTCCTGGCCCTGCTTGGACAGCACCAGTTTCACGAACTCGGCTTCCAGCGGAGCCAGAGGCTTGTTCGGGGCTTTGTTGACGTATACGTAGAGGAAGCGCGACAGCGGGTATTTGCCGTTCAGGGCGTTTTCTTCGCTGTCTTCGATGAACTCGGTGGTGCCTTTCTTGGCCAGAGGCACGGTCTTCACGCTGGCGGTCTTGTAACCGATGCCCGAGTAACCAATGCCGTTCAGCGAGGAGCTGATCGACTGCACGACCGAAGCCGAGCCAGGTTGTTCGTTCACGTTAGGCTTGTAGTCGCCTTTGCACAGGGCTTCTTCCTTGAAGTAGCCGTAAGTGCCGGATACCGAGTTACGGCCGAACAACTGCACTGGCTTGTTGGCCAGGTCGCCGGTCACACCCAGGTCGCCCCAGGTTTTCACGTCGGCTTTGGCACCGCACAGGCGAGTCGAAGAGAAGATCGCGTCGACTTGCTCCATGGTCAGATGCTGGATCGGGTTGTCCTTGTGCACGAACACCGCCAGGGCGTCCACGGCAACCGGGATAGCAGTTGGCTTGTAGCCGTACTTCTGCTCGAAGGCCGCCAGTTCCGTATCCTTCATCTTGCGACTCATCGGGCCCAGGTTGGAGGTGCCTTCGGTCAGCGCAGGTGGCGCGGTGGCGGAGCCGGCAGCTTGAATCTGGATGTTGACGTTCGGGTATTCCTTCTTGTAACCCTCGGCCCACAGGGTCATCAGGTTGGCCAGGGTATCGGAACCGACGCTGGACAGGTTGCCCGACACACCAGTGGTCTTGACGTAAGCCGGAATTGCCGGATCAACACCAGCGGCCACCGCGTTGGCGGTCGCAACGCCAGCAGCGACAAAAGTCATTGCCGCCATCAAACGTTTCAGTTTCATGCCTTGCTCCTAGCAGATAGGGATAATTGGATCGGGGCCAAGTATCGGGAGGCCGTGTGAACACTCTATGTCTTAAATATGACAATTAGATGAAAGGCCACTATCGAGAAACAAAGGCTGATGAGGAGCGAGACGTTGAATGAACGCCTCGCCACATTGGATCAAATTGGTTTCAGCGGCCGCGTTTCCACAGATACCCACCCACCAACATCCCCATCACACACAGGACGGCCACATAGTAAGCCGGGCCCATCGGGCTCTCCTTCATCAACAGCGATACCGCCAATGGCGTTAGCCCACCGAACACGGCATAGGCGACGTTATAGGAGAACGACAGGCCACTGAAACGCACCACTGGCGGGAAGGCCTTTACCATCACGTAGGGCACCACACCGATGGTACCTACGAACAAACCGGTCAATGCGTACAACGGGAACAGCCAGTCCGGGTGAGCCATCAGGCTGTGGTAAAGCGTCCAGGAGGTTGCCAACAGCAGCGCGCAACCGGTGACCAATACGCGGCCGGCGCCAAAACGGTCGGCCAGGGCGCCCGAGGCGATGCAACCCAGGCTCAACGTTACAATGGCCAGGCTGTTGGCTTGCAGCGCAACCGTAGGGCTGAAGTGATAGACGGTTTGCAGCACGGTCGGCGTCATGAGGATGACTACTACGACGCCGGCCGACAACAGCCAGGTCAGCAGCATCGACAACACGATGGCACCACGATGGTCGCGCAGCACCGCGCGCAACGGCAGCTCGGCAGCCAGGGTCTTGCGTTGCTGCATCTCGGCGAAGATCGGTGTTTCATGCAGCCAGCGGCGCAGATACACCGACAGCAGGCCGAATACACCGCCGAGCAGGAACGGGATCCGCCAGGCGTAATCGGAGACCTGCTCCGGGGTATAGGCCGTATTGATGGCAGTGGCCACCAGCGAGCCCAGCAAGATACCGGCGGTGAGGCCGCTGGTCAGGGTGCCGCAGGCGTAGCCGATGTGGCGCGGCGGCACGTGCTCTGAGACGAACACCCAGGCGCCGGGTACCTCGCCGCCAATCGCCGCGCCCTGGATGACGCGCATCAGCAGCAGCAGGAGCGGCGCCCACAGGCCGATCTGCGCGTAAGTCGGCAGCAGGCCCATGATCAGGGTCGGCACGGCCATCATGAAAATGCTCAAGGTGAACATCTTCTTGCGCCCCAGCAGGTCACCGAAGTGCGCCATGATGATGCCGCCCAGGGGGCGCGCCAGGTAACCGGCGGCGAAGATGCCGAAGGTCTGCATCATGCGCAGCCATTCGGGCATGTCGACGGGGAAGAACAGTTTCC
Organism: Pseudomonas sp. Root569; assembly: GCF_001427465.1. Taxonomy (NCBI): domain Bacteria; kingdom Pseudomonadati; phylum Pseudomonadota; class Gammaproteobacteria; order Pseudomonadales; family Pseudomonadaceae; genus Pseudomonas; species Pseudomonas sp. Root569. The sequence continues at coordinate 82,531 of NZ_LMGQ01000026.1, forward strand.
CGACCACGGTGGCGAAAAACACGAAGATGATGAAGTCGTAGAACTCCAGCGCACCGCCCAAGGCAGACAGCGACAGGGTTTTGTAGTCGTTGCGGGTCAGCGGGCGCGAGGGTTGCGCACTGCTTGCGGGCACGGAGGACATGGCAAGGTTTCTCTTATAGTAGTCAGAACGGCAAGCCCGGGACTTGCGGCAGGCTTGGCAAGATAGCAAATCGCTCCAAAAAGCACAGCGTCGAGCTTTTAACAGGCAATCTTACCGACGCAGGGCAACACTCAACTCGGCCAGAAGCACAGTTGCAGGAAAAAGCCCCGATACAGCGCCTATTTACCGACCAAATGAGCCTTGGGAGGTCGTCGCGGCGCCAGCGTCTCGATATACTCGGCCCTTGCAAGCGCAGAACCCCGGTCTTGAGGGGTGCTGTGCCAAACGCCGTTGGGGCCGCCCAGCCGGTTTGGCAGAGTTTCCCTTTAGCACGCCTTACGAGAAACGCGTCGAACGCGTATGTTTGTGCTGAAACGTTTTTCCAATAGTCGGCTATCCACGTTGCACCACTTATAAGAAGCGTCACGGGTCAGAGGCACCCCCGGCATGATCGAACTCGAACAAGAAGATCCTATCCCGCAAGGCGATCTCGCCCTGCAAATCACTGCACTCCCTCGTGAAACCAACGGTTTTGGCGATATCTTCGGCGGCTGGCTGGTCGCGCAGATGGACCTCGCCGGCACGGCAATGGCCAGCAAGGTTGCCGGTGGGCGAGTGGCGACTGTGGCTATTGACCGCATGGCCTTCCTGGTACCGGTGGCGGTGGGCGCGCAGCTTTCCTTCTATACCCAGGCCCTGGAAATTGGCCGCAGCTCGATCCAGATGATGGTCGAGGTGTGGAGCGATGACCCGCTGTCCAGCGAATGGCGCAAGGTGACCGAGGCGGTATTTGTGTTCGTCGCCATCGATGGCAGCGGTCGCACGCGGTCGGTACCTTCACGGGCGCGTTAAACATCGCCGGGTTTTGACGGTCAATTGCCCCATTGCCTGCCATTGAGAGAGCTTTGTTATGCCTACGCCCCACGTTGAAACGGTGAAAGTCGACGAGCTGGACTGCTGGCGCATTCGCCACAACGGCGCCGAACTGATGGTGGCCCGGCAGGGCGCGCACATCTTCAGTTACCAGCGCCAGGGCGAGCAGCCGCTGATCTGGCCCAACCCCAAGGCGGTATTCAAGCAGGGCAAAGGCATTCGTACCGGCGTACCGGTGTGCTGGCCGTGGTTTGGTGTATTCGACCGTAACCCGCAAAGCGTTAAGGCGATGCGCCAGAGCGAGCAACCTGCTGGCTCACATGGCTTTGCGCGCACCGCCCTCTGGGAATTGGCCGAGACTGCAATCGAAGGTGAAGCCCTGCGTATCGAACTGGCGCTGCCGGTTCCTCCGAACGGCTTTCCCGGCTGGCCTCACCAAGTTGACTTGACGCTGAGCCTGCTGCTGGACGACCAATTGCATATTCGCCTCACCAGCCACAACCGTGGCACCGACACCGTGACCCTCAGCCAGGCGCTGCACACCTACTTTGCTGTGAGCGATGTGCGCAACGTGCAGGTCGAGGGCCTGGATGGCTTGGCATACATCGATACCGCCGACGGCTGGACCGAGAAGCGACAAGCCGGCCTGCTGCACTTCACCGCCGAGACGGATCGCATCTACCTGGACACGCCGGCGCAGTTGAGCATTGTCGATAAGGACTGGCAGCGCCGCGTCAAACTCACCAGCCAGGGCTCGAACTCGACGGTAGTCTGGAACCCCTGGACCGAACGGGCCAAGGCGCTCGATGACATGGCTGACGATGGCTGGCAGGGCATGTTGTGCATCGAGACGGCGAATGTGCTGGATGATGTGGTGAGCCTGGCGGCCGGTGAAAGCCACACCTTGGGCGTGAGCATCACCAGTATCACCTTGTAAACCCGATCAAATGTGGGAGGGGGCTTGCTCCCGATAGCTTTGGTTCAGTCAATATCTTAAGTGACTGAAGCACCGCTATCGGGAGCAAGCCCCCTCCCACATTGGTTATGTGTAGGGTTTTAGAGATCGGATTCCTTTACCACCCTGACCTTCCCCGCCTCCAGCGCATATGCCGCGTCCGCCAGATCGTTATTGACCTTCTCCACCTTCAACGTGCCCGTCACCCACAACGGCGTGTAGATATCGTCAAGCTTCAATCCCTTGGGATACCGCACCAGCACCAGTTGGTTAGGCGGCGGTGGTGGCACGTGGATGCAGGCGCCAGGGTAAGGCACCAGGAAGAACAGCGTACTACGGCCTTTGGCATCGGTTTCCAACGGTACCGGGTAGCCGCCAATGCGGATGCTTTTGCCGTTCATGGCCGGCACGGTCTTGGTGGAATACATCACCGCCGGCAAGCCTTTGCTCTGTTTCAAGCCACCTTTTTCGGTAAAGGTGCCTTGGGCTTCGGGGGAGTTGTGGTCGATCTCGGGCATGGCTTCGAGGGCTTTCTGGTCCGAAAGCGGCATTAGCTCAAGCCAGTCAGTTTCCGGCAGTTCGCCAGCATGGGTCAGGCCAGGGGCCAGCAGCAGAAGGGTCAATAGAAGACGGCGCATGGAGAGGCTCGGCAAATACAAGTGCCGAGCATTCTAGCCCTCTGCGCCTGCGTAGCGCAGAGGACTTTGTCGGCTGATTACTTCTTTTTGATCAGGCCGTAGATCACCAGCAACACGATGGCACCTACCAGTGCACCGATGAAGCCCGCACCCTGGCCTGCCTGGTAGATCCCCAGTGCCTGGCCGCCGTAGGTCGCGGCCAGGGAGCCGGCGATACCCAGCAGGATGGTCATGATCCAGCCCATGCTGTCGTCGCCAGGCTTGAGGAAACGCGCCAGCAGGCCAACGATCAAGCCGATAAAGATGGTTCCAATGATACCCATGGCATTTCCCTCTGATTGAATATGAGTCATGACAAAGCCTAGTCAGGCTTTGTCATCCTGCAATCAGAGAGACGACGGCCACCAATGGTTCCCACCGAACCTCGGGTTATTGCTCGGCGATCAGCGCCTCGACCTTGAGGATCTGTGCCTGCAGGGTCGCACGGTCCTTGCAACGCAGGTTGGCATGGCCGACCTTGCGCCCGGCCTTGAACGCCTTGCCGTAGTGGTGCAGGTGGCAGTCGTCGATGGCAATCACCCGCTCAACCGGCGGTACCACGCCAATGAAGTTGAGCATGGCGCTCTCGCCGACCTTGGCCGTGGAGCCCAACGGCAAGCCCGCTACCGCGCGCAGGTGGTTTTCGAACTGGCTGCACTCGGCGCCTTCGGTGGTCCAATGCCCGGAGTTGTGCACGCGGGGCGCGATCTCGTTGGCCTTGAGGCCGCCGTCGACCTCAAAGAACTCGAACGCCATCACGCCGACGTAATCCAGCTGCTTGAGCACACGGCTGGAGTAGTCCTCGGCGAGGGCCTGCAGCGGGTGATCGGTGCTCGCCACAGACAGTTTGAGAATGCCGTTGACGTGGGTGTTGTGCACCAAGGGGTAGAAACGGATCTCGCCATCGCGGGCCCGCACGGCAATCAGCGAGACTTCGCCGGTGAACGGCACGAAGCCCTCCAACAGGCAAGGAACGCTGCCCAGTTCGGCGAAAGTACCCACCACGTCGGCTTCGCTGCGCAGGACTTTCTGGCCCTTGCCGTCGTAACCCAAAGTGCGGGTTTTCAACACGGCCGGCAGGCCGATGTTGGCGACAGCGGCGTCCAGGTCTGCCTGGGACTGGATGTCGGCGAAGGCCGGGGTAGGGATGCCCAGGTCCTTGAACATGCTCTTCTCGAACCAGCGGTCCCGGGCAATGCGCAAGGCTTCGGCGCTCGGGTAAACCGGCACGAACTGCGACAGGAAGGCCACGGTTTCGGCCGGGACGCTTTCGAACTCGAAGGTCACCAGGTCGACTTCGTCGGCCAGTTGGCGCAGGTGATCCGGATCGCTGTAGTCAGCGCGCAGGTGTTCACCCAGGGCGGCGGCGCAGGCGTCTGGCGCCGGGTCCAGGAAAGCGAAGTTCATCCCCAGCGGAGTGCCCGCCAGGGCCAGCATGCGGCCCAGTTGGCCGCCACCGATTACACCGATTTTCATCGTCAACAACCTCAGGCGATACGTGGGTCTGGATTGTCCAGCACGCTGTCTGTCTGCTCGGCACGGAATTTTTTCAGCACCGCGTGGAACTGCGGGTGCTTGGCGCCCAGGATGCTGGCGGACAGCAATGCGGCGTTGATCGCGCCGGCCTTGCCGATCGCCAGGGTTGCCACCGGGATACCGGCTGGCATCTGCACGATGGACAACAGCGAATCCACGCCCGAGAGCATCGACGACTGCACCGGCACGCCAAGCACCGGCAGGTGGGTCTTGGCTGCACACATGCCTGGCAGGTGCGCCGCGCCGCCGGCACCGGCGATGATCACCTCGATGCCACGGGATTCTGCTTCATCGGCATACTGGAACAGCAAATCCGGGGTGCGGTGGGCGGAGACCACCTTCACTTCATACGGAATGCCGAGTTTTTCCAGCATATCGGCGGTGTGGCTAAGGGTGGACCAATCGGACTTGGAGCCCATGATCACGCCAACCAATGCACTCATCGTCGTGCCTCTTCTCTCTGGGCGCCCGCAGGCGCGTCAAAAAACAACAAGCCACGCAGGAAATCCGGCGTGGCTTGGTGTACGAATTAAGGCCGGTTGGACCGGCCGAAGGCCGCGCAGTATACCGTAATAATCCAGATAAACAGCCCCTTGGATGACCATCTGTCTAGCCGCCCAAACCCGCGGTTTTATTGACTCTTGAGTCAGTCCCCTACACCGCAAGCCCCCTCCCACATTGGATCTGTTTCAGGCTTAGGTATTTTGCGCCGCACCACCTTCCAGTTTGCGCCACAACAAGCGCACATTCGCCTTGCGCACCAGCGCGCAGCGATACAGGCGAATCTCCAACGGCACATGCCATTGCGGCCCGCCACACACCACCAGTTCGCCTCGGGCCAGTTCGGCACGTACGCTTAACTGCGGCACCCAGGCGATACCCAAGCCTTCAAGAGCCATGCTCTTGAGGCTGTCAGCCATGGCGGTTTCGTAAATGGTGGTGAACCGCAGGGCCCGCTGGCGCAGCAGCAAATTCACCGAGCGGCCGAGGAACGCCCCGGCACTGTAGGCCAGCAACGGCACACTGCCCTCGCTTTCCAGGTCGAACAGCGGCTTGCCATCGGCATCGGCGGCGCACACCGGGAGCATTTCGGTGTTGCCCAGGTGCAGCGATGGGAATATCTCGGCGTCCATCTGCATGGCGGCATCCGGGTCGTAAAACGCCAGCATCAGGTCGCAACCGCCTTCGCGCAGGGCGTGCACAGCGTCGCCGACGTTAGTGGCAACCAATCGCGTGGCGATGTTCAGCCCCTCGTTGCGCAGCTGTGCGATCCAACGTGGAAAGAACCCCAGTGCCAGCGAGTGCGCGGCCGCCACCTGCATGACCTCGCCCTGCCCGCCTTCCAGGTGATGCAAATGGCGCAGCACTTCACCGAGTTGTTCGACCACCGTGCGCGCGGTCACCAGGAACAGTTGCCCCGCCGCCGTCAATTCCACCGGCGTGCGCGAACGGTTGACCAGGGTCAGGCCCAACGCGGCCTCAAGGCTGCGAATACGACGGCTGAATGCCGGCTGGGTGACAAAGCGCCGTTCCGCGGCCTGGGAAAAACTGCGGGTGGCCGCCAGGGCGCTGAAGTCTTCCAGCCATTTGCTCTCAAGGTTCATCACTTCCTCCCAAGGGTATGCACCATTTTGGCACACACGCCCGCCATCATAGCTGGGTCACATCCACATTATGCCGTTTGTGCATAGGCCAGTGCTTAACAGCATTGGCCCAAAAAGTTCTACAAGCCTAGCATTCGCAGCGTTCCGGCCAGTTCCGGGTCCATATCGAGATGATTTCCGTCATGTCCTCCGCTGCATCATTCCGCACAGAAAAAGACCTGCTTGGCGTACTTGAAGTACCGGCTCAAGCGTATTACGGCATCCAGACCCTGCGAGCGGTGAATAACTTCCGCCTCTCGGGCGTTCCGATTTCGCATTACCCGAAATTGGTGGTCGGCCTGGCAATGGTCAAGCAAGCCGCAGCTGACGCCAACCGTGAGTTGGGCCAGCTCAGCGATGCCAAGCACGCTGCCATCAGCGAAGCTTGTGCCCGTCTGATCCGCGGCGATTTCCACGAAGAATTCGTGGTGGACATGATTCAAGGCGGCGCCGGCACTTCAACCAACATGAATGCCAACGAAGTCATCGCCAACATCGCGTTGGAGGCCATGGGCCACAACAAGGGCGAGTACCAGTACCTGCATCCCAACAACGACGTGAACATGGCGCAGTCGACCAACGACGCCTACCCCACTGCGATCCGCCTGGGTCTGCTGTTGGGCCACGACGCACTCCTGGCCAGCCTCGACAGCCTGATCCAGGCGTTCGCGGCCAAAGGTGCCGAGTTCAGCCACGTACTGAAAATGGGCCGCACCCAATTGCAAGACGCTGTGCCGATGACGCTCGGCCAGGAATTCCGCGCCTTCGCCACCACCCTGGGTGAAGACCTGGCCCGCCTGAAAACCCTGGCGCCGGAGCTGCTCACCGAAGTCAACCTGGGCGGCACCGCCATCGGTACTGGCATCAACGCTGACCCGCGTTACCAGGCCCTGGCCGTACAACGCCTGGCGACCATCAGCGGCCAGCCGCTGGTGCCGGCAGCCGACCTGATCGAAGCCACCTCCGACATGGGCGCCTTCGTGCTGTTCTCCGGCATGCTCAAGCGTACCGCGGTGAAGCTGTCGAAGATCTGCAACGACCTGCGCCTGCTGTCCAGCGGCCCACGTACCGGCATCAACGAGATCAACCTGCCGGCGCGCCAGCCAGGCAGCTCGATCATGCCCGGCAAGGTCAACCCGGTGATCCCGGAGGCGGTCAACCAAGTGGCGTTCCAAGTCATCGGCAACGACCTGGCCCTGACCATGGCAGCCGAAGGCGGCCAATTGCAGCTGAACGTGATGGAGCCGCTGATCGCCTTCAAGATCTTCGACTCGATCCGCCTGCTGCAACGCGCCATGGACATGCTGCGCGAGCACTGCATCGTCGGCATCACCGCCAACGAAGCCCGCTGCCGCGAACTGGTGGAGCACTCCATCGGCCTGGTCACCGCGCTGAACCCCTACATCGGCTATGAAAACGCCACCCGCATTGCGCGTATCGCCCTTGAAAGCGGCCGCGGCGTGCTGGAACTGGTGCGTGAAGAAGGCTTGCTCGACGACGCCATGCTCGACGACATCCTGCGCCCTGAAAACATGATCGCTCCACGCCTGGTCCCGTTGAAGGCCTAAGCGTTTGTTGCACCGCTCACCAGGTTGAGGGACTAGACACCTCTCACCTTTTGAGGGCCTGAAGGCTCGTTCTTCAGGCCCTTTTTTTTGCCTCAAGGTTGTGAAATGAAGCCCATAAAAACTCCAATATCGCCCTGCAAACCCACCTTGCTTGCCACCGCGTGGCTGAAACCTTTAATCAGCCCGTGCAGACGGATCAGTCTCGCCTAGGTATAGTGCCGCCCCTCTCGCGTCTGCGGCCATCGGTAACGAGGCCCGGGTACCACGCGACACCGCATGAATAACAACACCCGCAAAAGGATGGGGATCGAAGCGTCGTGCACTGCCTGGTGCCGAGCGATGCGTCGGACCGTCCAGCGTTTGCCATCAGAAAAATCAGCGAGGAACACTCCATGCTCGAAGTCATCAACGACTTCCTCTCAGGGAAAGTACTGATCGTGCTCATAGTCGGGCTCGGCGGTTATTTCACGATCCGCTCGCGTTTCGTTCAACTGCGTCACTTTTTCCATATGTTCTCGGTGTTTAAAGACAGCCTGAAGAGCAGCGCCGGCCAACTCAGCTCGTTCCAGGCGCTGATGCTCAGCCTGGCGGGCCGCGTAGGTGCCGGTAACATCGCCGGCGTCGGTATTGCCGTGACCCTGGGTGGCCCGGGCGCCGTGTTCTGGATGTGGGTCACTGCACTGGTGGGCATGTCTTCGAGCTTTATCGAGTGCTCCCTTGGCCAGCTGTACAAGCGCACCGACGCCGAAGGCACCTACCGTGGCGGCCCGGCGTATTACATCCAGCATGGCCTGCACAAACGCTGGCTGGGCATGGTCATGGCGTTCCTGCTGCTGGTGACCTTCGGTTTTGCCTTCAACGGCCTGCAAGCGCACGCTGTGACCCATTCGCTGAACAATGCCTTCGGCCTCGACACCACTTACACTGGCCTCGCGCTGGCGGTGTTGCTGGGCCTGGTGTTCATTGGCGGGATCAAGCGTATTGCTTCGATTGCCGACCTGCTGGTGCCGGTCAAGACCCTGGTCTACATTGCCGTGACCCTGTACGTGATCGTGCTGCAATTCGACCACGTGCCCGCCATGCTCGCGACCATCGTCAAGAGCGCGTTCGGCCTCGACCAAGCCTTCGGAGGCCTGGTCGGCAGCGCGATCATCATGGGTGTGAAGCGCGGCGTGTTCGCCAACGAAGCAGGTTTAGGCAGTGCGCCTAACGTAGCGGCAGTCGCTTCGGTTGAACACCCGATTGCCCAAGGCGTGGTGCAGGCGTTCAGTGTGTTCCTCGACACGTTCATCATCTGTACCTGCACCGCGTTGCTGATCCTGCTTTCCGGTTTCTACACCCCAGGCTTTGAAGGCGACGGCATTGCCCTGACCCAGAACTCCCTGGCGGCGGTGGTCGGTGACTGGGGCCGCATGTTTATCTCCGTGGCCCTGGCGTTGTTCGTGTTCACCTCGATCATGTACAACTACTACCTGGGCGAGAGTAACCTGCGCTTCCTGGTCGGCAATAACCGCAAGGTGCTGATGGGCTACCGCGCATTGGTATTGGTGCTGATCTTCTGGGGTTCCATCGAGAACCTGAGCACCGTGTTCGCCTTCGCCGACATCACCATGACCATGCTGGCCTTCGTCAACCTGTTCGCCCTGGCGTTCCTGTTCAAGATCGCCATGCGCATCCTGAACGACTACGACAACCAGCGTGCGGCAGGCATCAAGACCCCGGTGTTCGACTCCAGCCAGTTCCCTGACCTGGACCTGGACCGCAAGGCCTGGCCGGCCAGCCCGGTAAAACCGGAGCCTGCCGTGCAAGCCACTGCTGAATCGATCGCCCAAGCGCAACGCTAAGCGTAGATAGATGACACGCCGCCCGGCCTTGGGCATGCTCTGGGCCCGGCGGCGTTTTTCGTTCAGGAGATTCTTCAATGCAACCAGCTAATAACGTCATGGTGCTCTACACCGGTGGCACCATCGGCATGCAGGCCAGCGCCAACGGCTTGGCCCCGGCATCGGGTTTTGAAGCGCGCATGCGCGACCAGCTTGCCAATCAATCGATACCCGCCTGGCGCTTTCGCGAAATGTCACCGCTGATCGACAGCGCCAACATGACCCCGGCCTACTGGCAGCACCTGCGCAGCGCCGTGGTCGAGGCGGTGGACGAGGGCTGCGATGCCGTACTGATCCTGCACGGCACCGACACCCTGGCCTACAGTGCGGCAGCCATGAGTTTCCAACTACTGGGCCTGCCCGCACCGGTGCTGTTTACCGGTTCAATGTTGCCCGCCGGCGTGCCGGACAGCGATGCCTGGGAAAACGTCAGCGGTGCCTTGGCCGCGCTGGGCGAAGGCTTGGCATCCGGGGTGCAGCTGTATTTCCACGGCCAACTGCTACCGCCGACCCGTTGCGCCAAGGTGCGCAGCTTCGGCCGCCATCCGTTTGCAGCCTTGCAGCGCCTGGACAACCAGCCCCGCGCCGAATCGCTGCCGGCCGCGCTGGATTATCGCCAGCCCAAGACCATCGCGGATATCGGCGTAGTACCGTTGGTGCCGGGCATGCGTGCCGCGCTGGTGGACAGCCTGGTCGACAGCGGCGTACAGGCGCTGATCCTGGAGTGCTATGGCAGCGGCACCGGGCCCAGCGACAACCCCGAGTTCCTCGCCAGCCTCAAGCGCGCACAGGTCCGGGATGTAGTGGTGGTCGCCATTACCCAATGCCATGAAGGTGGCGTGGAACTGGATGTCTACGAAGCCGGTAGCCGCTTGCGCGATGCCGGTGTGCTGTCGGGTGCGGGCATGACCCGTGAAGCGGCATTCGGCAAGCTCCACGCCCTACTCGGAGCGGGCCTGGCCTGCGACGAGATCCGCCGCCTGGTAGAACTGGACCTGGGCACCGAGGCCCACCCTAGATAACTACCCCCTGCCCTGTCTTGCGCTTTTCTAGCATGGAAACCCCGGGCCTGAACCTCGGGTTGTTCCCATCCATCGGCAAGACAGGGATGTACCATGACCACTTCAAGCGCCACCGCGCAGGCTGCCAAACCCGAAGACCTACCTCTTAAATTGATTACCCAGCTGTGCGTCGGACCCTCGATCACCGAGGTGGCCGGCCAACTGCTGCGCGAATCCCTGGCAGAAAAATACCCCGACCTGCACATCAATCCGGACACCACCCTGCTGGGCACGCCGGTGTGGGAGCTGGTCGACGACAAGATTATCTCCAGCCCCCCGCAGTATCGAACCCTCAGCACCCTGCTGGCCAGGCAGGCCGTGTTGAAGGAGCCCACCTTGTGCATCGAAGGCGAGCATTTTCTTACTCCGCTGCCACTCACCGAACCGGTCGTGCATTTGCCGGTGCGCATCGTCGAAATCGCTAACGTCATCAACGTCCTGGCACCTGTGGTATTCGAGGCGTTCAAGGAACAGCTGGTGGATTACTGGAACACCAGCGGCGGCAATGGCCCGCATTGGCACGAACTGTCCAACACGTTGCGCAATACCTGGAATGTGCAGCAGGTGGACGGCTGGACCGACGACGACTGTGCGCTGGCGCGCCGCTTGTACCACGCGCCCGACCCGGCGAACCGCAGCTCCGGCAGCAAGCTCCAGGCCTGCCTGGTCGACATCGACCTGGTGAGCGACGGCAAGGCCAGCCACACCCCGCAAGTATTTATTGCCGTACTGCTGGGGCAATCCGAGGGCCAAGACGTAATCCTCTGCCAGTCCTTCGACGGCTACAGAAAATTCACCACCCAGGACCAATTGGGCGAGTACTTGACGACGCTGGTGTATCAGCCAATTAACTACGAGCGTTTGCAGTGGCGGCTGTATGAACCCGTCGGCAACTTTTTCGAGCAGTTGGCCTTCTCCCTGATCACCCTGCAAATCGACGCCTTCACCACCGTCTCCATCGACACATCGGCCACATCGAGAACAGCCCCCCTGAGTGTACTGACGGGAACCACCGGGCAGGTCACCGCAAAGGGCCCGGACCTTGACTGGTATCGACACGTGTTGCCGGACTGGCTCGCCCAGGCCTCTGCCTCAGACCGGGCGTTTTATTCGCGGCACCTCAAGGACCTGGCTGCGCTGCACAGCCAGAACGAGGGCAAGACGTACCAAGACGATATCCCCCCTCTCACGCAATACGCCCGCGACACGCTCAGGGCGTTGATCATCAAGGAGCATCCTGAAGCCGCGCACCTGGCCCTGGACACCCTGACTATCCAGGTGCAGAGCCAGGTGGTTTGGGGCGCGTTCACGGTACCGGGGCAGGTCGAGACCAGCACCTTCAGCCTGGCCGAACTGGCCCTGCAAAACCTGATCGCGCTGCCGTTGGGTAACCAGAGCCTGCGCATGCAGACGCGCAAGGCCTTGCCCCAGTGGCTGACTATCGGCTACGTGAAATCCCTCATCACCACGGCCGATATCGGCCGTGCCTACCCGGCGCTGATACGCAGCAAATTGATCGACGACACCACCGAGTCGACGCGGCGAAAAGCCTTGTACACCCAGCACCTGCGCATCCAGCTGCCGCTACTGGCCTTGCAGTACAAGATACGCCAGGAGGGCGGGATCGATGAGCGCGGCTATCGCTACGTGGCAGCAGTGATGCAGGCAGAAAGTGCCGACCGCTATGTCGATGGGCAAGCGATTGTCATCCGGCACCTGGCCTTCGTGCCCAAGCGCAGGCAGAGCAATGGCCAGGATGTGGTAAGCAACATGTACGTCATCGGCCCGCAACATGCCGAAGCCGGTCCATGCCTGTTATACCGCCCGCTATTCGAACCGGTACTGCTGCAATTCCCGTCACCGGCGAACCTGTTGTATGCCATCGCACAATCGCCGACGCTGCGTGACTCGGTGGTCGCCTGGCTGCCGGACACGGTGCGCACTGACTACACCAACTACGTCTTTCCTGGTGACTTGCCTTCACCCTGGGCGGTGGCCGATTTCCTGGTGGAGCCGGACAAACTCTGGACCTACAGCGGCCCCATGAGCCTGGGCCAGCAGGCTCTCAACGGTGACCTGTTTACCACCCTGTTCGATGCCAATGCTAAGGCGCTGGTGACGCTGGCGGACCGCCAATCGGTGTCCAACGCTGAAAACCGCTGGGCCACGTTCAAGCAGGCCGGTTGGCTGATCTTCAATGCCGCATTGCCCTTCATGGGCCGTATTGCGAATACCGGCGCCTGGATCTGGCAGATCCTCGACCAAGTGCAAACTTTCGTCGAGGCGCACAAACAGGGCGAGCAACAGGCGCAATGGTCAGCGTTCACTGATGTGCTGCTCAACCTGGGCATGGCCATGACCCTGCATGTGGCTACCCACGCCCGTCCTGGCACCAGCGCTGCCAAGGTCGAGCCGGAGATTCCCGGCGTCAGCGCTGAAACCGCGATCAGAGTTGAACAGCTACCCACCCGCACCCAGGAACAGCCGCCTGCCGATCATGACCTGCCGCTCAACACCCAGGGCGCACTCACTCGCCCCCCCGCCAGCAGCCTGGCGACGGTACTGGACAGTTTCAAAGTCGAAAAACCCAAGGGCCTGGCAAACGCCGTCAGCGAAGAAGGGGCGTACCAACATCTTTATCTGCTTGCACAACATTACTACGCACCGGTGGGCGAACGCTGGTTTGAGGTGAAGCTGTTCGGTGACGAAACCGTGGCCATTGTCGACCCGAAAGCGCCTGGCCGCACGGGCCCGCCGTTGATTCACAACGCCCAGGGCAAGTGGTTTATCGACCCCCGGCTACGCCTGGCGGGTGGCGGTCGCAAAAGCAAGCAGAAAAAGGCAGCAGACGAAGCAAGGGCAAAGTCCGAAAAGCTGAGCGCGAGCCTGATGGCCTTTGAAAAAACCAAGAAAGCGGCGCAGCGAGACCTGCAACAGGCATTCCAGGCCATGCGCGACGCCCCTGGCAGTTCGACCCAGGCCAAACGCCAGGCCTACCTGAACAAACTCGACAGCCACAGCCTGGAATACGAAGAGGTACGCCAACAACTGATGACCTTGAACGTCTTCACCCAGGTGCCTGATTTCCAGCAAAAAGCCCTCGGATATGTGAAGGCGCAACTGGATCTCAACGAGGCTGGCATCCGAGAACTGCAAACCCGGTTCACGCCGCAACTCAAGACGGTACTGGACCAAATCGAAACCCCTTCGACGTCGACCCAGGCAAGCCGCATCACCGACGCGCAGTTGATGACAGATCTGTGCGACGACATGGTCAAGCGCCTGGATTACACCCACACGCGCTTCACCGAACTGGGCGAACTTGCCCGCGCAGGCACGCAGCTGATTCAAACCGCCAAGGCCAAACTGCCGCTCTACACCAGCGACCATCTACGGGCCCTGCAAGTGACGCTGGCGCGAAACCTGTGCCTGGAACCGCAATCGATCAGCACTGCACCTGAAGCCTGGAGCCTGATCGGCAAGATTGTCGACAAGGCCGATATCGCCGTAGAGACCCTGCAAGACGCCCTCAAAGAGCGCAGCAAAGCGCGCCTGGACGAACGCATTGAAACCCTGGCCAGCCTGGTGGAGCAGTTCCAGCTGATTGACGAACAACTGCAGGACTTCTGCGAGGATTTCCCCGAAAAGACCCTCGACAAGCCCATTGAAAACCTGCGAAACATGCTGAGCACTTTTGCCAATCGGGCCAAGGCCGCACTGGCGCCCTTGCACCTTGAGCAGACGGACGCCCGAATCCGACCTACGCCGCCGCCCACACCGCCAAGGCCGGCGAAAAAATTCATCCATACCCGCTTCAACGGCATGCTGATTGGCGAGCCCCGCCTGACCTCTGTGGGGCTCGAGACCGACCTTGTCGACATCAAGTCTCCGTTGACCCATAAACTCATCGCGACCTTCCATGAGAAAGCCCCGGGTGTCTGGGTCGAGCACCTTTCGCCCAGTACAACCCAGCCGGCACCTGCCGCCCCCACGGTCGAAGCCAGCGTCGCCCATGGCCAGTCGCTGATCGACCAACTGCCAACATTCCAGTCCCGCGCCACGGCGCAAATCGGCAAGCCGTCCCGCACCCCGATCGGCATCGAACGTATGTTTCATCAACATGCGCAGCTGCTGGAGCAGGCCGCAGAGGCTATCGAAGAAGCGCTGACCCAGGTCAATGCCACCGAAAGCGAGCAGCCCGCCGCCGCCGCATTGCGCAAGAAACTCAATGATGCTGTGCAAGCCCTTTACGGGCAGGCCAACGAGCAGGTGCAGACGCTGATCAAGCAACAGCCACCCACGCTCACACGGGTTGAATGGCTTATCAGCCGCCATCTGATCAGCGTCAAGAAGCCCGTTAAACGACGCCGACTCAAAAGCGCTACCAAGGATTATCTGGACGAATACACCCTGACCGATGAGTCCACGCAAACCGTGCTTTGGTATGCCCACTTCCATTACTCGACCTCCGATGCCCCGCTCGACCGGTTTCTGCGCGCTCGCTTGAAGACCCCGCAAGAGCAAGCGCAAGGCCAGGCGGCCGATGACGTTCAAGGGCTCAACGCACAGCAACAGGTCGATTTCTATCGCAGCACCATCAACCTGGCCCAGGCCAAGCGCGTTTTCTTCCCACCCGAGCGCAATTGACCGACCACGGCACATAACTTGCTCCAGCCTGTCAAACCCAGGCTGGAACCCACCATGCTGCATTCACACCTGACTACCCTCAATGCGGTCTCGCGGGTGCTGGACACCTTCAAGGCCGAAGGCGTTAGCTATGACACGCTGCTGGCCGGCAGCGGTATTCGCGAAGCCGACCTGGCACGCGCCGACACTCATATCACCACCCAGCAAGAAATGCGCGTGTGTGCCAATGCCGTTGCCTTGCGCCAGGACGTCGGCCTGGAATTGGGGCAGCGCATGCACGTGTCGTCCTACGGCATGCTCGGTTACGCCTTGCTCACCAGTGCCACCTTCGGTGACGCCTTGCAACTGGCCCTACGCTACCCGGCGCTATTGGGAACACTTTTTGAGCTGAGCCTGGAGCCGGACGGCCAACGCATCTGGTTGACCGCTGGCGGTTACCGCGAGGATCCGGCCCTGACCCAATTCAACGTGGAGTTCTGCCTGGTTTCGCTGAAGGTCATCTGCGCCGACCTACTCGGCCAGCCCCTGCCGTTGCTCGGTGCCCGCTTTGCCTACCCCAGCCCCGCCTACCAGGCACGCTATGCCGAGCATTTCGCCTGCTCATTGGAGTTTTCAGCCCAGGCCAACGCCTTTGCGTTCGACCGGCGCTGGCTCGAACAACCCTTACCGCTGGCCGATGTCATTACCCATCGCGCCATCGCCGAACGTTGCCGTAAACAGAACACCGAGTTCACCGGGCGCCAGGCCTGGCTGGGCCGGGTTCGCCATCTGCTCGGCGCACAGTTGGACGCAGCGCCTGGAGTTGATGGGTTGGCGGCGCAGTTGAACTGTTCTTCGCGCACCTTGCGCCGGCATCTGCATGAGCTGGGTTGCAGCTATCAGGAGCTGTTGGACGAACTGCGCTTCGAGCGTGCCAAGCAGCTGTTGGGCGCCGATGAACTGCCGATCTACCGAATTGCCGAGCAACTGGGCTTCAGTGAAACCGCGAGTTTCCGGCATGCCTTTGTGCGCTGGAGCGGCGTGGCGCCCAGTCAGTTCAGGCCATGATCAGAGGGGCGAATAACGGACACGAACATTGGCCCTGTGGATCCCCTTTTGGCCGCTCCTGCCGTTCTCCGACGCCCCGCGCGCCGCAACACTACAACGCACCCCACCCAGCCTGCGGAGCCCAACACTATGCTGACGATCTACTCGCACGACCACCATCTGCACCATGGCCGTTGTGAATTGATGGACGGGCAGCTGATGCCTTGCTTCGAAATGCCATCGCGGGCCGACCACGTACTGCAGCGGGTCAAGGACCGCGAACTGGGCCCGGTGCAGGCGCCGCAGGACTTCGGCCTGGCGCCGCTGCAACGCATTCACAGCCCCGAGTACCTGGATTTCTTCAAGGACGCCTGGCAGCGCTGGACCGAATTCGGCCAGGACGGCGACCTGCTGCCCTACACCTGGCCCGCGCGCACCTTGCGCCGGGTGCTGCCCACCAGCCTGCACGGCCAGCTGGGTTACTACAGTTTCGACGGCGGCGCGCCGATTACCGCCGGTACCTGGCAAGCCGCGTACAGCGCCGCCCAGGTCGCGTTGACGGCGCAAGAGGCGATCCAGCAAGGCGCGCGTTCGGCCTTTGCCCTGTGTCGGCCACCAGGTCATCACGCTGCCAGCGACTTGATGGGTGGCTATTGCTACCTCAACAATGCGGCGATTGCCGCTCAGGCGTTCCTCGACCAGGGCCATACGAAGGTCGCGATCCTCGATGTGGATTACCACCACGGCAACGGCACCCAATCGATTTTCTACACCCGCAGCGACGTGCTGTTCACCTCGATCCATGGGCACCCGGAGGCGGAGTTTCCCTTCTTCCTCGGCTATGCCGACGAGTTGGGGGAAGGCGCCGGGGCCGGCTTCAACTTCAACTATCCGCTGCCGGCCGGTTCAGGCTGGGAGCGCTGGAGCCAGGCGCTGGAGCAAGCCTGCCAGGAGATCGAACGCTACGGCGCCGATGTGATCGTGGTGTCCCTGGGCGTGGACACGTTCAAGCACGATCCCATTTCACAATTCAAGCTCGACAGCCCGGACTACCTGGCCATGGGCGCACGCATCGCGCGCCTGGGCAAACCCACGCTGTTCGTCATGGAAGGCGGTTACGCCGTAGAAGAAATCGGCATCAATGCCGTCAATGTGCTCGAAGGTTTTGAGGAGTGTGTGCAATGAACCTGTTCAAGGTATTCGCCCTTTGTATGGCCGTACTCGGCGGCGCGGCCCACGCCGAAGAAAAAACCCTGAAGGTCTACAACTGGTTCGACTACATCACCCCTAAGGCACTTGAAGACTTCAAGGCGCAGAACCCACAGATCAAGCTGGTGTACGACATCTTCGACACCAACGAGGCGCTGGAAGCCAAGCTGCTCACCGGCAACTCCGGATATGACGTGGTAGTGCCCTCCAATGTGTTCCTGGCCAAGCAGATCGAAGCCGGCGTGTTCCAGCCCCTGGACCGCAACCAACTGCCCAACTGGAAGCACCTGGACCCCAAGCTGATGAAGCTGATCGAGGCCAACGACCCTGGGAACAAGTTTGCCGTGCCCTACATGTACGGCACCATCCTTATCGGCTTCAACCCGGCCAAGGTCAAGGCAGCGCTGGGTGACGGCGCGCCAGTGGACAGCTGGGACCTGATCTTCAACGAAGCCAACCTCAGCAAGCTCAAGCAGTGCGGCGTGGCCTTGCTGGACTCGCCCTCGGAGATCCTGCCCCTGGCCCTGCAGCACCTGGGCCTGGATCCCAACAGCAACAACCCCAAGGACTACGCCAAGGCCGAAGCGCTGATGATGAAAATTCGCCCCTACATCACCTATTTCCACTCATCCAAATACATGGCCGATATCGCCAATGGTGACATCTGCGTGGCCGTCGGTTATTCCGGCAGTTTTTCCCAGGCCGCCAACCGCGCCAAAGAGGCGAAAAACGGCGTGACCGTGGCCATGCGCCTGCCCAAGGAAGGCGCACCGATCTGGTTCGACATGCTCGCCGTTCCCAAGGGCGCCCAGAACCCAAAGGACGCCTACACCTTCATCAACTACCTGCTGCAGCCGGACGTCATTGCGCCGATCAGTGATTTTGTCGGCTACCCCAACCCCAACAAGGACGCCACCGAACAGGTGGACCCGGCGATCCGCAACAATCCCAACCTCTACCCCACCGAAGCGGCCATGGCCACGCTCTACACCCTCAAGCCCCTGGGCCGTGAGGCCGAACGCGCCAGGACGCGGGCCTGGACCAAGATCAAGTCCGGCACCTGACCTTCGAGGGGGCGAGCCTGCTCGTCCCCTATTTATCTACCGTTTCCGCCGCTCCTGGAATCATTACCTTGCGCCTTTCAAGGTCCGTCGCAGCCGCCCGGGCCAACGCTTGCCAAGGAGCTGCAGATGCCCGACACCCCCCTCGCCACGGACACTTCGCAAACCAACCGACCGCCCACCGTGGATGAATTGCTCATCCAACTGACCACCGGCCCCACCAGCCGGGAAGTCGCGGCCAGCACCTTGCGCACCGCGCTGCGCGAGCAATACCCAACGCTGGACATCGACCCGGACCTGGCCATGGTCTGCCGCCCGCGTTGGCGCGTCATCGACGACCTGATCGTCTCGTCCAGAGGACCCGCCGAATCACTCACCTCCGTCATGGCACACCAGGCCATGTGGCCGAGGCCGGTGGTCTATATCGACGGCGAGCACTACCTCTCGCTACAGCCCGACGCCTGGGAGGCCGTGCACTTGCCGGTGAAAATCGATGCCGTCGGGCGCTTGATCAATGAGCTGGCGCCGCTGCTGTTCACCGCCTTTCAGGAACAGCAGCTCGACTACTGGAACCAGTCCAGCAGCGGCAACGGCCCGCGCTGGCAAGTGCTCGCCAATTCGCTGCGCAAAGTATGGAATGTGACCACTGTGGAAGGCTGGGACGCTGACGACTGCGCCATGGCCAGAACGCTGTATCACTTTGCGCAGAAAGAAACCCGCAGTGCCAAGGACCCGTACAAGAGCCGGGCCTACCTGATCGATATAGACTTGCTGCACGATGGCCAGGTTCGTCATATCGGCGTGATGGACAAGACGCTATTGATCGGCGAGCACGAGAAAGAAACCAGGATTCTTGCCTACTCCCTGGTCGACGGCTACGAAAAATTCACCTCGCTGGAGCAGGTCGGCACAAGCCTTCCGTCCAAATTGAGCCAGGTGCCCCATGGCACGGTATTGCAATGGCGCCTGATTGAACCGGCCGACAACTTTTTCGACAGCCTGGCCTGCGCCTTGATTTCCATGCAAATCGAGGCCATCGGCATGCTCGAAGACCCCCAGGGCCGCGCCGCCCTCGGCCAACCCGGCGTACCTTCGACCATAACCCGTGCCCTGCCCGCCCTCGAAGACCTGAGCGGACAGTCCTTGTCGCGCGTTCATCAAGTCAACCAGCAAATGCCCGACTGGCTGGCCGACGCCAGTGATGCCGATGCAGCCGCCTATGGCCGTTACCTCATTGACTTGGCCCAGGTGCACACCTCCAACCATGGCCGCTTGTTCCAGGACGGTATTGCACCGATACGCGACTATGCCCGCGCGCAATTGCAAAGCCGGTTCAAGGCCAACAAACAGAGCACCACGCTGAACCCGGACAAGGTCGAAGTCATCATCCAGAGCCCGGTCATCTGGGGCACCTTTGCTGTGCCTGGACAGATCGACGTCACTCGCCGCAACTTGATCGACCTGGCCCTGGAAAATCTCACCGGGCTGCCCACCGGCGAGACCAGCGTGGCGTATAACGGCGGTCCCGCACCTGAATGGCTGACGTACAGCTACCTCAAGGACTTGATTACCCAACTGGATATCGGCGAGCACTATCCGGCGCTGATCAAGCGCACACTGCTCGAAGACCCGGAGCAATCCCAGGCACGGCAGCAGCTCTACACCAGCCACCTGCGTGTGCAGCTGCCGATGCTGGCCCTGCAATGGAAAATCCAGGGGCGCTATGGCCTGGATGAGCTGGGTTACCGCTACGTTGCCGCCGTAATGCAACCTGACGTCCATGACCGCCAATTCGATGGGCAGGAAATCGTCATCCGTCAGTTGGCCTTTATTCCCACCTTGCGCCCCGGGCACGACCAGGATGCGGTGACCAATATGTTCGTGATCGAGCCCCGGTCCGCCGACAAAGGCCCGTGCGTACTGTACCGCCCGCTGCTTGAGCCGATGCTGCGTCAATTCCCCTCGCGGCAAAACCTGCTGTATGCGATCAAACATGATCGGCATCTGCGCGAATCGGTGCTGGCCTGGTTACCCGAAGCATCGCGTTTCAACTACGCACAGTACGTGTTCCCCGGTGCCGTGCCGTCGCCCTGGACACTTGCCCGCGTGCTGATCGAGCCCGCCACCGTGGTGTACATGAGCGGCGCCATTGCCTTGAGTGACGAAGTGCTGGGCAATGACGTACTGGGTACACTCTTCAAGGCCAACGCCAATGCCATGGTGGAGCTGGCGACTCGTCAATCGGTGTCCAACGTGCAAAAACGCTGGGCGACCTTTCGCCGTGCCGGCTGGCAGATTTTCAATGCGACCTTGCCGTTCCTTGGCCCTACGGTGGGAATCGCGGCCTGGATGTGGCAGATCATGGATGACCTGGAAGAGGTCGAGCAGGCAGTCAATGCCGCCGACAAAGCCACGCCCTGGACCTCACTGGTGGACCTGTGGCTCAACCTGGGAATGGCCCTGGCGCTGCATGTGGCCCTGCGTCATCCGTCCGCCCCGGCGACAGACAAAACGCTCAAGCCCAAGGTGCCCGAGGAGCCGCTGTCGAACACCAACACAGAGCAACCGGCGCTGCCTGCGCCCTCTATCACCGCGGTGCAGCTGCCGGACTTGCCCAGCACTGAACTGTTCGCCTCGCATCAGGGCTCCCTGCACGTCAGCGGCGCACTCAGCCGCACCCCCACGAGCCTGGGCACGTGGCTGGAGAGCTTCAATGTCGAGCGGCCCGCCGAATTGGGCGAGCAGAACAA
The DNA here is from genome assembly GCF_001427465.1 of Pseudomonas sp. Root569. Taxonomy (NCBI): domain Bacteria; kingdom Pseudomonadati; phylum Pseudomonadota; class Gammaproteobacteria; order Pseudomonadales; family Pseudomonadaceae; genus Pseudomonas; species Pseudomonas sp. Root569. The sequence continues at coordinate 103,562 of NZ_LMGQ01000026.1, forward strand.
GCAAGCCGGTACCCACCACCACCTGTATCCCGCCGCCAACAAATGGTTCGTACCCGTTGGCAAGCGCTGGTTCGAGGTCAAGGTAGACGCCAACGACAACGTGGTTGTTATCGACCCGGCCATCCCAAACCGCACCGGCCCATTGCTGATCAGTAACAGGGCTGGGCAGTGGTTCGTCGATCCCCGCCTGCGCCTGCGTGGCGGCGGTTTTCGCAACCGTCGGCGCACGGCCAGGCAGCAGAAACCGCCGCGCATTGAAGAACTGCGTAAAAATATTGACCGTTTCCAGATCAACGACCGGGATCGACAACAACAGCTTTCCAATACCCTCGCGGCCATCGGCACAGAGCCTGGGCCCTCCACTGACTTACGCCGTGAAAACTTCATCAGGGATGCGAATCAACGCCTGCTGGAATACGAAGAGCCCATTCGCCAACTCAGGTCCCTTGGCCACATCGACGACGTGCCTGAATACCAGAGCATGATGATTGGCTTCCTGAAAAACCAGTTGGCGCTGACGCGAGCCGCCATTGATGAACAATTGCCCGCTTATCGCGATGCCTTGTCGGGCTCCCTCAATGCGCTCGAATTACCCGCCTCGCTGGAGAGGCGAACCGCCGAGACTATCGCGACCCAGACCCTGGAAATGATCATGCGCCTGGAATACGTGGCTGGCCGCTTCAAGGAACTGGAAAACCTTGGTGTCGAGGGTGCAGAAGCCATCCAATCGACGATGCGTGCCTTGCCCAATATCACGCTCCCCGACCTGAAGGCGCTGCACATCACCCTGATGCGCTATCTGTGTGTCAACGCCGGTAACAGCACAGTGTTGACCCGTGTCCGCGCACAGTTGAGCGATATCATCGACGCCGCTGACCTGCATGTGCAGAGCTTGATTGACATTCTCGGCGAGCCCGAAGACAGCAGCCTGGATGAGCGCATCGAAACGCTCAACAGCCTGGCCGAGCAATTCGACATCGTTGACCATCGCCTGCTGGACCTGCACGCCGATTATCCAGAGCACCTGCAGCGCGACCCCGTGGAAGTATTGCGCCAGCGTATCGAAGAATTTCATCAGCGCACCTTGCACGAACTGGCGCAGCTGTTGCGCCAGCGCAAAGCCCTTGAGCCAAAGCCGGGACCGTCGAAACCGCCAGAGCCGCCTCGACGCAAAATCATCAAGACCCGCTTCAAGGGCATCGTGGTAGGCGAGCCAAGGGAGAGCGAAGCCACGCTGGTGGATGTGAAGGCAACGCTGACCGGCAAGGTGATTGCCACCTTCCACGAAAAAGCCCCAGGAGTCTGGGTCGAGCACAAAAGGGGCCCCTCTGCCCCGTCAAGGCCAAAGCCCGCCAACCTTGGGAAAAGCCTCAACGCCGGGCAGCAATTGCTGGATGATGAGCCGGCCACCACCCGCCGCCTGTTGGCTCACTCGCGTAAACGCGGGCGTATCCCGGTGGAGATCGAAGAGATGTTCCACCAGCATGCGGCCGAGCTGGAGGATGCCGTGCTGACAGTGGAATCCGCCCTGACCCGGCTCAACCTCACCGAAAGCGACCGGCCTTCGGCGGCCAACCTCAACCGCCAGCTCAATGACCGCGCCAAACGCCTCTACGAACTGGGCACCCAGACTCGAATCACTCTGACCAAGCGACAACCTCCCACGGCAGCTCGTGTGAAGTGGTTGCATGATCAAGGGCTGGTGAAGATCGTCAAGACGACCAATCGCCGTCCTTTGAAGGGCCCAGGCAAGAACTACCTGGATGAGTACGAAATCCGCGATAGCCAAAGCAATGCCGCCCTGTGGTATGCACACTTTCACTACGCGTCAACCCAAGCCGAGCTCGAGCACTTTACCGCCGGGCACCTCAAGACTCGCGACCAGCGCAGGCTCGGCGGCAGATTGCAGCGTACGGGCAGCAGCGACCAGGACCAGATCGAAATTTACCGCAGTGAAATCAGTCCGCAGTTGGCCCAGTCACTGTTCTTTGCAAATTGATCTCAGCCCTGCCATGCCACCCGCAATCGCGCCAGCGCTTGGGTAATCGCCGCCTCTGGCACAGCGGCGAACCCCAGTACCAACCCGGCGCGCTGGTCGAGGGGAGTGATCGAGTCTGCCAGCCAATAGTTGCTCAGGCCATTGACCTCGACCCCAGCGGCCAACGCCTGGGCCAGCAATTGCTGCTCACGGGCCAGGCTGTCCAGCCTCACCGTGAGGTGCAACCCTGCCGCCACGTTGGGCAGCGGGCCTAGGCCAGGCAGGTCGCCAGGCCAGCCGGCGAGCAAAGCGTTGCGTCGGCTCAAAGCCGCACGACGCATGCGTCGGATATGCCGCTGGAAATGCCCGGCGGCCATGAACTCGGCCATCACCGCCTGGGTGCTGACCTCCGAATGACGCATGTCCACCGCGCGACGCTGGGCGAAGGCGTCCACCAACGCCGCAGGCAATACCAGGTAACCCAGGCGCAAGGCCGGGAACGCCACCTTGCCGAAGGTGCCGACGTACAGCACGCGCCCGCTGCGATCCAGGGCTGCCAGTGGCGAAAGCGGCGCACCGCTGTAGCGGTACTCTCCGTCGTAATCATCTTCAACCACCCAACCGCCCGTGCGTTGCGCCCAGGCCAGCAGCTCAAGGCGACGCGCCAGGCTCATCACCACGCCCAACGGGTACTGGTGGGAAGGCGTGACATACGCCACCCGGCAATCGCCCAGGGTATTGAGCGCCTGGCAGTCGATACCTTCGTCGTCCACCGGCACGCCGTGCAGTCGCCCGCCGGCCAAAGCGAACGCGTGGCCCGCTGCGCGATAGCCCGGGTTTTCCACTGCAACGCTGTCCCCCGGCTCCACCAGCAGCTGTGCACAAAGGCTGATCGCCTGCTGAGCGCCACTGGTGATCACTATTTGCTCAGCACTGCATTGCATGCCCCGCGAGCTGCGCAAGTACGCGGCGATCAACCCGCGCAGACGGCCATCCCCCGCCGGGTCGCCATAGCACAGGTGTTGCAGGTCAGGTTTGCGCCAGAACCCCGCACTCAGCTTGGCCCACACCTCGAACGGAAACAGATCGAAGGCCGGCACTCCCACGCGAAATGCTCGGGGTGGTCCTGACGGCGGCTGGGGCAGGTGGTGATTTTTTACCCGGTCCAAACCCGCGCTGTGGATAACTTCATCTTCCAGATTCCCGGGCAAATTCGTCCATTTTGTGGATAAAGTTGGGGATAAGCCTGTTGATAACCTTGTGGATACTTTTGTGGATAGTTTTTTTGGCGTAGGTAATAGAGCGACGTAAGTGCCATCTCCGACTCGGCTCTCGATAAAGCCCTCGGCATACAGTTGGTCATAGGCACGTATTACGCTGTTGCGCGAAATCGCCAACGCCGCGGCCAAGTCCCGGGTAGCGGGCAACCGCGTGCCACTCACCAGCCGCCCGTCCAGCACCCGCTGGCTCAAGGCTTCATAGAGTTGGCGCGTCAAGCCCAGGCGGCGATCCAGCTCAATGCCGGCGGGGTTGAATGACAGCGGCGGTGTAGTGGGCGACATATTGGACCTATGAAATGGGCGCTAGATGGCTCTTACAACGAACCATTAGCCTGCCTAGGATGCAGGCATTCGCCAAGGAAAATTTCCATGTACACACCTCGCGCCTTTGCCCTCGACGATTTGCCTGAAATCCACCAACTGATCCAGCACACCCGCCTGGCGCAATTGGTAACCTTTGGTGAGCAAGGCCTGCAGGCCAGCCACCTGCCGCTGCTGCTCAACCCCGATGAAGGCCCCCATGGCACCCTCTACGGGCACTTGGCCAAGGCCAACCCGCAGTGCAAAGACCTGCAAGACGGCAGCGAAGCGTTGGTGATCTTTGCCGGCGTCGACGCCTACATCAGCCCCTCGTTCTACCCGGCCAAGGCCGAGCACGGCAAAGTAGTGCCCACCTGGAACTACATCGCCGTGCATGCCTATGGCAAGCCCGAAGCGTTTACCGACGCCGAGCGCTTGTTGGCCGTGGTTACTGCATTGACTGATCGCCATGAAGGCAAGCGTGCACAGCCGTGGAAAGTCAGCGACGCCCCGGCCAACTACATTGACAGCATGCTCAAGGCCATCGTCGGCTTTGCCCTGCCGATCGAACGTGTGGTGGGCAAGCGCAAACTCGGCCAGAACCGCAGTCAGGCTGACATGAACGGCATTCGCGAGGGCTTGGCCACCAGCCTCGACGTGCGCGACCAGACCCTCGCACGCTTTATGCCCCAAGGAGTTTCAGAATGAGCCCGATCGACATCCGCCCCGTCACCGCCACTGATCACGCCGCCTGGTTGGCGCTGTGGCAAGCGTATTTGCAGTTCTACAACACTGAACTGCCGGACGCCGTCAGCCTCAGCACCTGGCAGCGCTTGATCGACGCCAGCGAGCCGACCCACTCGGCCCTGGCCTGGCAAGACGGCAAGGCCGTGGGCATGGTCAACTTCATCTACCACCGCTCCAACTGGAGCATCGAGAACTCCTGTTACCTGCAGGATTTGCTGGTAGCACCGGCCCAGCGCGGCAGCGGCGTGGGTCGCCAGTTGATCGAGTACGTCTACGCCACCGCCAAGGCCGATGGTTGCTGCAAGGTGCATTGGCTGACCCACGAGACCAACGCCACCGCTATCCAACTCTACGAACGCATCGCCGAACGCCCAGGTTTTATCCAATTTCGCCAAGGTCTTTAAGGAGCGCAATATGTCCACTTCCCTCGCCGACTGGAAAGGCGTACCGGCCCCCACGGTTCAACTGCTCGAAGGGCGCTTTATCCGCCTGGAAAAACTCGACCCGGCGCGCCATGGCGATGACCTGTTCAACGCCCTGCAAGGCCCGGGCGCCGACCCAAAGCTATGGGACTATTTACCCTACGGCCCCTTCCCTGAGCGCAACGCGTTCGATGCCTGGCTGAATAATCACGCGGCCCATAGCGACCCGTATTTTTTCAGCGTGATTGATCGCACAACTGGCCAGGTCCAGGGCATCCTCAGCTTGATGTCGATCGTGCCCGAGCAAGGCCGCATCGAGATCGGCCATGTCACCTTCGGTGCTCCGATGCAACGCTCGCCCAAAAGCACCGAGGCGGTGTACCTGTTGGCCAAGTACGCCTTCGAGCAGGGCAATCGCCGCCTGGAATGGAAGTGCAACAACGCCAACGCCCGCTCCAAGTATGCGGCCGAGCGCTTGGGCTTCAGCTTTGAAGGCGTGTTCCGCCAGCATACGGTGGTCAAGGGCAAGAACCGGGATACCGCGTGGTATTCGATCATCGATTCGGAATGGCCAAAGGTAGGCGCAGGGTTTGAGGCATGGCTATCGGAGGCGAACCAGAGCGGCTCGGGCCAGCTGAAAACCCTGGCCGAATGCCGGACCTAGGCCTCATAACCAATACAAAACCAAATGTGGGAGGGGCTTGCCCCTCCCACACTTTGAAGTGCGGTAAATCAGTTGGTCAGGCGCTGCGCCAGCACCGCAATATGCTCCGGCCCGATACCACAGCACCCACCCAAATGGCTGGCGCCACGCGCCTGCCAATCAGCAGCCCAATGCAGGTAACCTGGCGGGTCGAGATCGTCGCGTAACGGGTCCAGGCCGTCGTTGGCCGTGGCTTCCTTGGGTTGCGGCGGGAAGGCATTGGCGTAGGCGCCGATCTGGGTCGCTACACCCAATCGCTTAAAGGTTTCACGCGCCGCATCAATGGCCGCGCCGATCACTTCCGGCTGGCTGCAATTGAACAGCAACACCTGCACACCCAACTGCGCGGCGGCCTCGGCCGCCTCGGTCACTGGCTCGCCGGAGCGCAGGCGTGGTACGTCGTCGGTGTCTTCGTCTTTCAAGGTGAACGACAGCCAGAACGGTTTGCCGTCCTGCGGCAGGCCCGCATGGATGGCTCGCGCCTCAACGATTGAGCTCTGGGTTTCCGCCAGCCACAGGTCGACGTGAGGCGCCAGGCCTTGCACCAGTGGTGTCAGCAACTCACTGACCCGTTCGGCCTGGAACAAGTCGGGGCGATAGGAGCCAAACAGCGGTGGTAATGAACCGGCGACCTGTACCGCCTTACCGGATGCCTGCACCGCCCGTCGCGCCAACTCACCGGCCAGTGCGGCCAGCGCCTGGCCTTCTTGCGCGAACCGCGCTTCGCCGATATGAAACGGCACCACTGCATAGCTATTGCTGGTAATCACATTGGCACCGCTGTCGATATAGGCCGCATGCACGGCCTCCACCGCTTGCGGCGCTTCGCTCAAGGCCAGGGCCGACCATTCCGGCTGGCGGAACGGCGCGCCACGGCGTTGCAGTTCACGGCCCATGCCGCCATCGAGAATTACTGTGTTAGCTGCGCCCATATGCTTTTTACTCATATGCTTATGAAAATAACTCACTATGAGAGTCGTTCTTATAACTATTTAATGCGTACCATTCGGTTAATAACAACCACTTTTTTATTCAGGTGCTCGATTTTGAAACTCAGACTGCTGCAGGCCCTCGGCCTGACGATGTTGGCCGCTTCCACCCAAGCCTTTGGCGGCGTCACCCTGGACCGGATCGAGCAGAAAAAAGAGTTGGTCGGCGTGCTGATGGAAAGCTATCCGCCGTTTTCATTTCTAAACGAGCAGAACCAGCTCGACGGTTTCGACGTGGACGTGGCCAAGGCCGTGGCACAAAAACTGGGGGTGAAGCTGCGCCTGGAAACGCCGTCGTGGGACGTGATCGCCGCCGGCCGCTGGAGCGGGCGCTACGACATTTGTATCTGCTCCATGACCCCGAGCAAGGCGCGTGCCGAGGTGTTCGACTTCCCGGTGCAATACTATGCCTCGCCCGCCGTGATTGTGGTCAACGCCAAGGATGATCGTATCCACGAAGCCAAAGACCTGAGCGGCAAGAAAGTCGGCCTCACCAGTGCCTCCAGCTACGAAAGTTATTTGAACAAGAACCTGGTGATCGAGGGCGCCGAAGATACCCAGCTGCAGTACCCGTTCGAAGATGTGCAGATCGCCCCGTACGACACCGACAACGTAGCGTTCCAGGACCTCGGCCTGGGTGCGGGCGTGCGCCTGGATGCGATCCTTACCAACCTGGTGACCGCGCAGCCGCGCCTGACGCAAGATAAACGCTTCAAGCTCGCCGGCACGCCGTTGTATTCGGAGCCCAACTCGGTAGCCATCGAGAAAGGCGACGCGCAATGGGACAGCAAAGTGCGTGAGGTCTTCGCCCAGCTCAAACAGGACGGCACCTTGAGCAAGCTGTCGCAAAAATGGATCGGCGCCGACATCAGCCAATGAGCTTTCGTTTACGGCTTTACCTGACCTGGGCGGTACTGTTTGCCCTGTTTGCCAGTTTCTTCCTGAGCTTTGACCTGAAGTTCTCGATCATCCTCGACAAGCTGCCCAACCTGGTCGGTCTGCACCTGGCACCCAATGGCTTTCTGCAAGGTGCGGCGCTGACACTGTTCCTGTGCCTGTGCGCCATAGTTGCCTCATCGGTGCTGGGCTTTATCACAGCGCTGGGGCGTCTGTCGAAAAGCGCAGTGGCGTTTGGCATTGCCAGTTTCTACGCCTCGTTCTTTCGTGGCACGCCGCTGCTGATCCAGATCCTGCTGATTTACCTGGGCCTGCCGCAGCTGGGCCTGGTGCCAGGCGCCATCGTCGCCGGGATCATTGCGTTGTCGCTGAACTATGGCGCCTACCTGAGCGAGATTTTCCGCGCCGGCATCCTCGGCGTCCCCCATGGTCAACGCGAAGCCGCGCTGGCCCTGGGCATGCGCGACAGGGAGATCTTCTGGCACGTCACCTTGCCCCAGGCGATGCGCACCATCATCCCGCCAGCCACCAACCAGTTCATCTCGATGCTCAAGGATTCGTCGTTGATTTCGGTAATGGGGGTATGGGAAGTGATGTTCCTGGCGCAGTCCTATGGTCGCTCCAGCTACCGCTATATCGAGATGCTCACCACGGCGGCGATTATTTACTGGGTGATGTCACTGGCCCTGGAGCTGATCCAGGCGCGCATGGAACGGCATTTCGGCAAGGGTTATGTGCGCCGCGGTTGAAGCTCAGAACCTATGGCGCTCTGCCTTGGCTACGTTCAGCGATTTTACGGTTTGATATTGCTGTCGAGCCCATGAGTTTTTAATCGCATCTCACCGAAGACAACTCCCGCAAGCCAGCGGTCACTGGCCTGACATTTATCGTCCCGCGCCCCCGCTAAATTCCCGGCCTCATTCATCAGAGGTTGGGAATTCATGCCCTTTACACCCCAAAGAATCGCGATAGTCATCAGCCTTGCGGCAACCGCCAGTTTTCAACCCGTGCACGCGCGCGGCGATATCGAATATCGGTCGCCCTACGACGCGGCTCCCGCTCAGTGGGAGTTCATGTCCGGGTTCGGGGCCCCGCCCATTCCGCCGCCTTTCGACGGTTTCCTTACGCAGCAGGCCACCTCGCACAACGGTCTACAGGTCGCCAAGGTGCTGGAACCGGCCTTGATTCGACTGGTTGCATCCGGCCAGATGAGCGCCGAAGAGCTCAAGGACATGCAGAAGAAACTCGACCAACTGAGCAAACAGCCCGGAGGCATCGGTGCAGCCCTTGAGCAATTGGCCGCCAGCCAAAACGCCAACCTGGCCGCCGCGACCCAGCGCACCACGCAACACCTGAGCAGCCAATTGCTCTCCACTTTGCGCACACTGCCCACTGAAGACGACGGCCACTTCTGGGTGCAGGGCCTGGGTAACGGTGGCAGCCTTGATTCACAGCACGGCAGTGCTGGCCTGAAACACGATACCCAGGGCCTGCTGCTGGGCGCCGACTGGGCAGTCGACTCAGCCTGGCGAGTGGGCGTCATGGGCGCCAAAACCTCCGGCCGCTTCGATGCTGCGCGTTTTGCCGCTGATCTGGACAGCTGGCACCTGGGCGGCTATGCCGTGCGCCAGGATGGCCCTTTGGCCTTGCGCATGGGGGCGATCTACAGCAAGCATGCCGGCCAGAACAAACGCAACGTCAGCCTTCTGAATCACACGGAGTCGCTCAAGAGCAGCTACAACGCCCACAGTCAAACGCTGTTCTCCGAACTTGGCTATCAACTGGGCAGTGGCGATTCCAGTGTCGAACCTTTCGTCGGCCTGGGCTACCAGCGCTACCAACGCGAACGCTTCAAAGAGAGCGGCGGCCGAACCGCGTTGAATGTCGGCCCACAGACCCAGCGAAACCTGAACAGCACCCTCGGCCTGCGCGTAGCGACGGTGTATCGGTTCGACAACAAGATGAGCCTCACACCCCACCTGAGCACCAGTTGGAAACACCTCTATGGCGACGTCAGCAGCCAGGTCAACCAGTCTTCGCGCCATGCGCCAGCCCTGATCGATGCATTCACCATCACTGGCACCGCCCTGGATCGCGACAGCCTGGACCTGCAAGCGGGTCTGGACCTGGCCTTCTCGACCCAACACAGTATCGGCCTGACCTATACCAGCCAAAGCGGCAACCACGGTCGCGACCAAGGTTTGATGGGGCAGTGGAAGGTGAGCTTCTAACGCTGCCGAACGCTGAATAACGGGCGAAAAAAAGGGGAGCACCTGCCCCCCCGAGGATTAAACGTTAGTCTCGAAGGCTGTAATCAGCCTTCGATCTCGATCAGGATTTCGCCAGGGTTGACCCGGTCGCCCTTGGCCACATGAACGGCGGTCACCTTGCCGGCAATCGCTGCCTGCACTTCGGTTTCCATCTTCATGGCTTCGGTAATCAGTACCGCCTGGCCAGCCTTGACCACATCGCCTTCCTTGACCAGCACGTCGACGATATTGCCCGGCATCGCCGTGCTCACATGGCCCGGCTCGGTGGCGTGCTTGCGTTTGCTGCCGCCGCTGCTGACAAACTCGTTGAGCGGTTCGAACACCACTTCTTCCGGCATGCCGTCGATGGACAGGTAGAAGTGGCGCTTGCCTTCGGCCTTCACCCCCACGCCGGTAATGTCGACGCGGTAGCTTTCGCCATGGACATCGATGACGAATTCGGTCGGCACACCTTCGCCACCGGCACGGGCCACGCCACCGGCTTCCGGAATCGGCAGCAGCACTTCCGGTGCCAGGGTGCCGGCGTCGCGCTCTTCAAGGAATTTACGCCCAATGTCCGGGAACATGGCGTAGGTCAGCACGTCTTCCTCAGACTTGGCCAACGCGCCGATTTCGCCGCGCAGTTTGGTCATTTCCGGCTTGAGCAAATCGGCCGGACGCACGTCGATCACTTCTTCGCTGCCGATGGCCTGGCGACGCAGTTTCTCGTTCACGGTGCCGGGCGCCTTGCCATAGCCGCCTTGTAGATAGAGCTTCACTTCGTTGGTGATGGTCTTGTAACGCTCGCCGGCCAGCACGTTGAAGAACGCTTGGGTGCCGACGATCTGCGAGGTCGGGGTGACCAGCGGGGGGAAGCCCAGGTCTTCACGCACACGGGGGATTTCGGCCAGCACTTCACTCATGCGATTGAGGGCGCCCTGCTCTTTCAACTGGTTGGCCAGGTTGGAAATCATCCCGCCCGGCACCTGGTTGACTTGCACGCGGGTGTCGACGGCGGTGAATTCGCTTTCGAACTGGTGGTACTTTTTGCGCACGGCGTAGAAGTACAGGCCGATCTCCTGCAGCAGCTCCAGATCCAGGCCCGTGTCGAATTCGCTGCCTTTAAGCGCCGCGACCATCGACTCGGTACCCGGGTGGCTGGTGCCCCAGGCGAAGCTGGAAATGGCGGTGTCGATATGATCGGCACCGTTTTCGATGGCCTTGAGTTGGCACATCGCAGCCAAACCGGCGGTGTCGTGGGAATGGATAAAAATCGGCAGGTTCTGTTCGGCTTTCAGCGCCTTGACCAGTTCGCCGGTGGCGTACGGGGTCAGCAGGCCGGCCATGTCCTTGATCGCGATCGAGTCGCAACCCATGGATTCCAACTGCTTGGCCTGGGCCACGAAGGCCTCGACGGTGTGCACCGGGCTAGTGGTGTAGGCGATGGTGCCCTGGGCATGTTTACCAGCGGCTTTGACAGCTTCGATGGCCACGCGCAGGTTACGCACGTCATTCATGGCGTCGAAGATACGGAACACGTCGATACCGTTAACCGCCGCCTTGGCCACGAAAGCCCTTACCACGTCATCGCTGTAGTGGCGGTAACCCAGCAGGTTCTGGCCGCGCAGCAGCATTTGCAGGCGCGTGTTGGGCAACGCGGCGCGCAGTTGGCGCAGGCGCTCCCACGGGTCTTCCTTGAGGAAGCGCACGCAGGCATCGAAGGTCGCGCCGCCCCAGACTTCCAGGGACCAGTAGCCGACTTTGTCGAGCTTGTCGCAGATCGGCAGCATGTCGTCGGTGCGCATGCGGGTGGCCAGCAACGATTGGTGGGCGTCGCGCAGGATGGTGTCGGTTACGAAGATTTTTTTAGTCATTGGAATGTTCCTCACAGGCCTGCGTGGGCGGCGATGGCGGCGGCGATGGCCAGGGCCAGCTCTTCGGGTTTGCGCTTGATCGAGTAGTTGGTCAGCTCAGGATGGCTTTCCACGAAACTGGTGTTGAACTGGCCACTGCGAAATTCCGGGTTGCGCAGGATTTCCTGGTAGTAGGCGGCGGTGGTCTTCACGCCTTGCAGGCGCATGTCGTCCAGGGCTCGCAGGCCGCGGTCCATGGCCTCTTCCCAGGTCAACGCCCACACCACCAGTTTCAGGCACATGGAGTCGTAGAACGGCGGGATGGTGTAGCCGGTGTAGATCGCCGTGTCGGTGCGTACGCCGGGGCCGCCGGGTGCGTAGTAACGGGTGATCTTGCCGAAGCTGGGCAGGAAGTTGTTCTTCGGGTCCTCGGCGTTGATACGGAACTGCAACGCAAAGCCACGATGCTGGATATCTTCCTGTTTCACCGACAGCGGCAGGCCCGACGCGATGCGAATCTGCTCGCGCACGATATCGATCCCGGTGATTTCTTCGGTGATGGTGTGTTCCACCTGCACCCGGGTGTTCATCTCCATGAAGTACACCTCGCCCTCGGCGAGCAGGAACTCCACGGTGCCGGCGTTCTCGTAGCCCACGGCCTTGGCGGCGCGCACCGACAGGTCGCCGATGTAGGCGCGCTGTTCGGGGGTCAGCTGGGGGCTTGGGGCAATTTCGATGAGTTTCTGGTTACGACGCTGGATCGAGCAATCACGCTCGAACAAATGCACCACGTTGCCAAAGCTGTCACCGAGGATCTGCGCCTCGATGTGCTTGGGATTGACGATGCATTTTTCCAGGAACACTTCCGCCGAACCGAACGCCTTGGTGGCTTCGGAGATAACGCGGGGGAAGGCTTGTTCAAGTTCTTCGCGGCTGTTGCAACGACGGATGCCACGACCGCCGCCACCAGAAGTGGCCTTGAGCATCACCGGGTAACCGATGCGGTCGCCTTCAGTAAGCGCTTCGTGGATATCGGCGACGTTGCCTTCAGTACCGGGAGTGACCGGCACACCGGCCTTGATCATGCTGCGGCGCGCTTCGGTCTTGTCGCCCATGCGACGGATCACTTCGGCCGACGGGCCAATGAACTTGATCCCGCGTTCGGCGCAAATGTCCGCCAGTTCAGCATTTTCTGACAGGAAGCCGTAGCCGGGGTGCAGGGCGTCGCAACCGGTTTCCACGGCCAGGTTCACCAGCTTGCGCGGGTTCAGGTAGCCGGCCAGGGGCTCGGCACCAATGCTGTGAGCCTCGTCGGCACGCTTGACGTGCAACGCGTGGCGGTCGGCGTCCGAGTAGACCGCGACCGAGCGAATGCCCATCTCGGCGCAGGCACGTACGATTCGTACGGCAATTTCACCACGGTTGGCGATCAGGATCTTTTTTATCACTTGGAAATTCCCTTGAGCCGATTGCTGCGTCTTCGACCTGATGGAACTGGTCGGCGCGTGACCAAATGTTTCATGACAGTCGCGAGACACACACTAAGCCCGCCAAGGGATTAACAAAAATCAATAATTATTGGGTCATGCATAAGCAAAGACTTATAGTTGGCTGAATAGCCTGCGGTGAAGGGATCTAAATAATGCGTAAGTCACTGATGAGACTGACATTACGTCAATTGCAGATCTTTCATGAGGTTTGCGACCTGCGCTCCTACAGCCGCGCGGCCGAGGAAATGTCCCTGACGCAACCCGCCGTCAGTCTGCAGATTCGTCAGCTGGAAGAGCTGATCGGCCAGCCGCTGTTCGATTATGTCGGTAAAAAGCTCTACATGACCGAGGCCGCCGAAGCCCTGCAACGGGCCAGCCGCGATATCTTCGGGCGCCTGGAAAACCTCGACATGCAGCTATCGGACATGCAGGGCTCGCTGCAGGGCCAGCTGAAACTGGCGGTGGAATCGAGCGCCAAGTATTTCGTGCCGCACCTGTTTGCCGCCTTCAAGCGCCAGCACCCGGAGGTGCAACTGCACTTGACGGTCGTCAATCGTGCCCAGGTAATCCGCAGGCTTTCAGACAACCGCGACGATTTGGTGATCATGTCCATGGTGCCTCAGGACATGGGCCTGGAATTCCTGCCGTTTCTCAACAACCCAATTGTCGCCGTGGCACTGCCGGATCATCCGTTGAGCCTGCAAGGGCCGTTGCGTCTGCAAGACCTGGAGCCTTACACACTGCTGATCCGCGAGCCAGGTTCCGGCACGCGGCTGGCCTGCGAGGAATACTTCAAGGAAAAACGCGTGCACTTCACCCAGACAGTGGAAGTGGCCTCGGCCGAGGCGCAGCGTGAGTGCGTGGCAGCAGGTTTGGGCGTGGCCCTGCTGACGCGCCACGCCTTGAACCTGGAACTGGCCACCGGCGGGCTCAAGGAGCTGCCGGTGGAAGAACTGCCGCTGTACCGCAGCTGGTGCCTGGTGCAGGCCAAGGCTAAACGCCTGTCACCAGTGGCCCATGCGTTCCTGGGCTTTATTCGCAGCGAACGGGTGCAGATCAGCGCGCTGGCTGAGCGTTTCGCTGGGCGGCCACGGGTGCCTGCCAATGGAGTTCCGGGTAGTCAGTGATGCTCTGGAGCAACTGGCGCTCTTCGCAACGGTCTTCGATGGCGCGACGGAACGCCATGCGGCGCTGGTCTTCCTGCTGACGACGGGTCTTGACGGTGCTGTTGCTGTCTTCGTAGTGCCGGGTCATTTGGAGTCTCCCAATGCGAGTACGGGGGAGTACAGGGTGGACGCGGGGGATGACGGGGCGATGACAGCCTGATGAAGATTCTGGATGCATGGAAAATCTAATGTGGGAGGGGGCTTGCTCCCGATAGCGGAGTTTCAGTCACAGATTCATTGACTGACCTACTGCTATCGGGAGCAAGCCCCCTCCCACATTGAGTTCTGTGTACAGTTTTTTTTAGTCGTCGAGGGCTTTGACGGATTTGGGCGACAGGCGCAGGCTGCGCAAGCTGCGCTTGACGCTCTTGAGGTGGTTGACCAGGCTCGGGCCACGGGCCATGGCCACGCCCATCGCCAGCACGTCGATCACCACCAGGTGAGCGATGCGCGAGGTCAGCGGCGTATAGATTTCGGTGTCTTCATGCACGTCGATCGCCAGGTTCACCGTGGACAGTTCCGCCAATGGCGTCTGGCTCGGGCACAGGGTAATCAGCGAAGCGCCGCTCTCACGCACCAGGTTGGCGGTGATCAGCAAATCTTTGGAACGACCGGACTGGGATATACAGATCGCCACGTCAGTGGGCTTCAAGGTCACTGCCGACATTGCCTGCATGTGCGGGTCGCTGTAGGCCGCAGCCGTCAGTAGCAGGCGAAAGAACTTGTGCTGGGCATCGGCCGCCACCGCGCCCGAGGCACCAAAGCCATAGAACTCGACGCGCTGGGCCTGGGACATGGCAGTCACCGCCTTTTGCAGCTCCACCGGGTCAAGCTTCTCGCGCACTTCCATCAGGGTATGCAAGGTGGTGTCGAAGATTTTCAGGCTGTAGTCAGCGACGGAGTCGTCTTCATGAATCGCAAACTGGCCAAAGCTCGCGCCGGCCGCCAGGCTCTGTGCCAGCTTGAGTTTCAGATCCTGGAACCCGGAGCAGCCAATGGCGCGGCAAAAGCGCACGATGGTCGGCTCACTGATGCCCACGCTGTGGGCCAGGTCGGCCATGGAACTGTGCATCACGGCCGCAGGATCAAGCAGCACATGATCGGCAACCTTGAGTTCCGATTTGCGTAACAGGTGGCGCGACTGGGCGATATGTTGCAACAGGTTCAAAGGGCAGGACTCTTGTTATTGGCAGGCGCCAGGGATGTAGCAAGCTTGTAGTTATACTACAAGAATTCTCGTTTTGCCCGTTCGATGCATCACTAAATCGCCCTGCTCCCCCTCTGGTTTCAGCGGGCAGGCGCTATGTAGCCATAAATTCGGCCTACGCTGCGTTAAGAAAAATCTGCATTTTTGCGTAACAAATCCGCCAGCCCTTCGGCCGGCATCGGCTGGCTGATCAGATAACCCTGCACTTCATCGCACTGCTCACCGCGGAGAAACTCCAGCTGCTGCTGATCTTCCACGCCTTCGGCCACGACCTTGAGCGCCAACCCATGGGCCATGGCGATGATTGCACGGGTGATCGCCGCATCCTCACGCCCCTGGCCAAGGCCACGGATAAAGGTCTGGTCGATCTTCACGTAGTCCACCGGAATGCGCTTGAGGTAGCTCAGGGACGAATAACCCGTGCCAAAGTCATCGATGGCCAGTTTCACCCCCAGGTCGCGCAACTGCTGGAAGGTGGCGATGATGTGTTCAACGCTGTCGAGCAACTGGCTTTCAGTCAGCTCCAGCTCCAGGTATTGCGGGTCCAGGCCGGTTTCTTCCAGGACCTGGCGCACCAGACTGACCAGCTTGCCCTGGCGCAACTGATGCACCGACAAGTTGACTGATACCCGAATCGGCGCGAGCCCCTGGCGCTGCCACTCACAAGCCTGCCAACACGCCTGGCGCAGCACGAACTCGCCCAACGGCACGATCAAGCCGGTTTCTTCGGCCAGGCCGATAAAGTCCCCCGGCGGCACCATGCCCCATTGCGGATGCTCCCAGCGGATCAGCGCCTCGGCGGCATTCAGCTTGCCGGTGGCCAGGCACAGTTTGGGCTGGTAGAACACACTCAAATGACGCTCTTCGATGGCTTTACGCAGGTGATTTTCCAGCTGCAAACGCTCCAGGGTGCTGGCTTGCAGGCTGTCGGTGTAAAACTGGAAATTATTCCCGCCCAAGTGCTTGGCGTGTTGCATGGCCATATTTGATTGGCTGACCAATGCAGAAATTTCCCGCGCATTATCCGGCAGCAGACTGACCCCCATTGAGGCGCTGACCACCAGCTCATGCCCCTCCACCGTCACCGGTACACGCAGTTTTGCCAGCAGCCGCGTCGCCACCCGTGCCAGGCTCGACAGGTTGCCGTAGGCGTCGAAGAGCACGGCAAACTCGTCACCGGACAGGCGCGCAATGGTGTCGGCTTCAGGCAACGCGTTGATCAAACGCCGGGCCATTTTCTGCAATAACTGGTCGGCCACTTCATGGCCCAAGCTGTCATTGAGCAACTTGAAGCGGTCCAGGTTGATATGCAGCAGCGCCAGGCTGCGCCCGCCCTGACGCACACGCTGGTGGGCCTCGCGCAGGCGTTCGCGAAACAGCGAGCGGTTGGCCAGGCCGGTCAGTTCATCGTAGTGAGTGAGGTAGCGCATACGCTCCTCGGATTCACGCCGCGCCGAAAGATCGGCGAAAAAACCCACGATATGGCTGACGTTTCCCCGAACATCGCGCACTACGTTCAGTTGCAGCCACTGCGGGTAGAGCTCGCCGTTCTTGCGCGTTTCCACCAACTCGCCCTGCCAGGTACCGTGGCTGAGCAGCGCCTGGCGGATCACCGGGAAGTGGCGTCGCGCATCGCGGCTGCTGGGCAGTTCCACCACATTGCGGCCAAGCATGTCGTCGATGTCAAAACCGGTGACACGGCTGAATGCCTGGTTCACCGCGATCAGCACGTACTCGGGATCGAGGATCACGATGCCTTCGCTGGCCGCCTCGAACACCGTCGAGGCGAGCCGTTGCTGTTCTTCCAGCGCCTTACTCGCGCTGATATCTCGGCGCGTACCGAGCATGCGGGTCACGCGGCCGTTGGGCGCGCGCTCCACCGCACGGCCACGGTCCTGGATCCACACCCAATGCCCGTCACCATGGCGCACCCGGTATTCCACCTGATAGTCCTCGCTACGGCCTTTGAGATGCTCCACCAGCGCACGCTTGAGCAGCGGCAGGTCGTCGGGGTGCAGCCGCGGCTTGAGGTGGCTGAGCATCGCCGTGACGTACTCGGGCTCCAGGCCGAACAGCTCCTTGAGTTGGGTGTGGTGGACTTCGTCGGTTTGCAGGTTCCAATCCCAAAGACCCAGTTCGCTGGCTTGCAGGGCCATGGCCAGGCGCGCTTCGCTTTTATTCAGGGCAAGGCTGGCGGCATCCAGCTCCTGGCTGCGTCGCGCCATACCGTCTTGGAGGCCGACCTGGGCGTCGCGCAAGTCCTGTTCAACCTGGCGGCGCTGCTCGACTTCACGCACCAGCTCCAGGTTCAACTGTTCGCTGCGCTGCTGAGACTGTTGCAAATGCTCGATCAAGGCCTGGTTCTGAAATCGTCGCAACAGCCCGCGCTGAATCAGCCGGTTGACCTGCCAGGCCACCAGGCTCAGGGACGCCAGCAGGATCAGGCCGAGCACACCCCAGCCCTGCTGCTGGGCCGTGCCATTCCAGAACAGATAGACGATGGCCGGCACCAGGCACGGCAAGACAAACGACAGGAAGGCCCACAGGCTCACGGCATAGGCCACGCTGGCCGACAATGAAGCGGCGCCGATCAGGCCAAACACCCAGGCCTGATGCATGAAGCTGTCGGCAGGTACCAAGGCGATGGCCGCGACAGAAAGCGTCAAGCCACTGACCGCCGAACCGAGCATGAACATGCGCCGCCACACCGGCTGGGCCTGACGGCTGGGCATCGCCGAATCAAAGGCCGCCACCTGAATCACACGCATCGCCACCAGGGCCAGTAGCCAGAGCAACCAAATGCTGTCGAGCAGGTATTGCTGGGGGTTCCAAAGCAACCAGGCGCAGACCAGGCCATTGACCAGCATCAGCAGCGTCGGCAGCAATGAGCCCTGATATAGCAGGCGTGTGCGCTCGACCGCCATTTGGGTTGCATAGTGTTTACGGATGACCTGCGCCGGCGCCGCCGAGGGGCCGAACAGGTCGGTGCTAAGGGTCATAGGCGGTGTTCTTATAATGGTGAGCCCGAAACGTCGACGGAGCATACACAAGCAGGCGCCTGCACCAAACTGCTCCAGGTCATAAAAACCCCGCCAAGATCGGCCGCAAACCTTTGGCCCAGACGGCTTGAGCGAGACGCGGCGCGGGCTGCGGCCGATGACCAACCGGTCATCCCCCTCGGCAGAATGTCTGCCCGGTCGACAGCGCTCCGGATGTTTTGCGTCGACCACCTGGCATTGGGATTTGCCCGAGCCCCCTTAGGCCCATAGAATGCGTCGATGCGCGATGATCTCTCACTTTTGTTGAACTCCCTCAACGATGCCCAACGCCAGGCCGTAGCGGCCCCCGTTGGCCGTCAGTTGGTCCTGGCCGGTGCTGGCTCCGGTAAAACCCGAGTGCTGGTGCACCGTATCGCCTGGTTGATCCAGGTCGAAAACGCGTCCCCGCACTCCATCTTGTCGGTGACCTTTACCAACAAGGCCGCTGCCGAGATGCGCCATCGTATCGAGCAGTTGATGGGCATCAGCCCGGCCGGCATGTGGGTGGGCACTTTCCACGGCCTGGCGCACCGCTTGTTGCGGGCGCATTGGCAGGAAGCGGGGCTGAGCCAGACCTTCCAGATTCTCGACAGCGACGACCAGCAACGCCTGGTCAAGCGCGTGATCCGCGAACTGGGCCTCGACGAACAGCGTTGGCCGGCGCGCCAGGCCCAATGGTTTATCAATGGTCAGAAGGACGAGGGCCTGCGCCCGCAGCATATCCAGGCCAGCGGCGATCTGTTCCTGGCTACCATGCGCAGCATTTATGAAGCCTACGAGGCGGCGTGTTTGCGTGCAGGCGTGATCGACTTCTCCGAACTGTTGCTGCGCGCCCTCGACCTGTGGCGTGACAACCCCGGTTTGCTGGCCCATTACCAGAAGCGCTTCCGCCATATCCTGGTGGACGAGTTCCAAGACACCAACGCCGTGCAGTACGCCTGGTTGCGCCTGCTGGCCAAGGGCGGCGACAGCCTGATGGTGGTGGGTGATGACGACCAGTCGATCTACGGCTGGCGCGGCGCGAAAATCGAGAACATCTACCAGTACTCCGAAGATTTCCCGGACGCGGTGACCATTCGCCTGGAGCAGAACTACCGCTCCACCGCCGGGATCCTCAAGGCTGCCAATGCCTTGATCGCCAACAACACCGGGCGCCTGGGCAAAGAGCTGTGGACCGACGGCGGCGAAGGCGAAGCGATCAACCTGTACGCGGCGTTCAACGAGCACGATGAAGCGCGCTACGTGGTGGAAACCATCGAAAGCGCGCTGAAAACCGGCCTGGCGCGCAGCGATATCGCGATCCTGTACCGTTCCAACGCCCAGTCGCGGGTATTGGAAGAAGCCTTGCTGCGCGAGCGTATCCCCTACCGCATCTACGGCGGCCAGCGCTTTTTCGAACGTGCCGAAATCAAGAACGCCATGGCCTACCTGCGCTTGCTGGAAGGCCGTGGCAACGATGCGGCGCTGGAGCGGGTGATCAATATTCCGGCCCGTGGCATCGGCGAGAAAACCGTCGAAGCGATCCGCGACCATGCACGCCATGCCGATGTGTCGATGTGGGAAGCCATGCGTTTGCTGATCGCCAACAAAGGCCTGACCGGCCGCGCTGCCGGGGCTCTGGGTGTGTTTGTCGAGTTGATCGAGAACCTCGCCGCCAAGTGCGCAGAAATGCCCCTGCACCTGATGACCCAGACCGTGATCGAGCAGTCCGGGCTGATCGCTTACCACGAAGCGGAAAAAGGCGAGAAAGGCCAGGCCCGGGTAGAAAACCTTGAGGAACTGGTCAGCGCCGCCCGCGCCTTCGAAAATACCGAGGACGACGAAGAGCTGACGCCGCTCGCCGCCTTCCTGGGCCACGCGTCGCTGGAAGCTGGCGATACCCAGGCCGATGAGCACGAAGACAGCATCCAGCTGATGACCTTGCACAGCGCCAAAGGCCTGGAGTTTCCGTATGTGTTCCTGGTGGGCATGGAAGAAGGCCTGTTCCCCCACAAGATGAGCCTGGAAGAACCCGGCCGCCTCGAGGAAGAACGCCGCCTGGCCTATGTGGGCATTACCCGGGCGATGCAGAACCTGGTGATGACTTACGCCGAGACCCGACGCCTGTACGGCAGCGAGACCTACAACAAGGTGTCGCGCTTTGTACGTGAAGTGCCGAAAGGGCTGATCCAGGAAGTGCGCCTGTCCAACAGCGTCAGCCGCCCGTTCGGCGGCGGCCAGCAGCAGAACTCCAGCACCATGTTCTCAGGTTCCGAGATTCCGGAAACCCCGTTCAGCCTGGGTCAGCAGGTCAGGCATGCGATCTTCGGCGAGGGCGTGATTCTCAACTTCGAAGGCGCCGGTGCCCAGGCGCGGGTGCAGGTGAACTTCGCCGAAGGCAGCAAGTGGCTGATGATGGGCTACGCAAAGCTCGAAGCGGTCTAACACCCTCCCTTGTAGGAGCGAGCTCGCTCGCGAAGAACGTCCAGACAACGCGTTCCTCCAGAATGCCCACGTTATCGTTGACGATTTTCGCGAGCAAGCTCGCTCCTACAGAGAACGGTTCAACATGAAGGTTACGGCTGTGCCCTTGTATTTCACGAGCGCGGGCCAATATCTGTAATACGTCCTACAGACCCTTCGGATTCAGTCTTACGCAAAAGCCCGAAACATTATGCCGCTAGCCACTGTCACGACACCTGTGCAACATGGCGCGCGTGCAATCCACAAATGGGAATTCCCTTTATGAAACGTTTTCTTAGCATCGCCATGGCGTTGTGCATCGGCTTGACGATGAGTCTCGACGCCAACGCCAAACGCTTCGGTGGCGGCAAAAGCTCAGGCGCGGCGCCGACTCACCAGACCAGCCAGATGGCTCCAACCGCCGGTGCCGGCGGTGCTGCCGCAACTGCGGGCGCAGCCGGTGCCGCTGGCGCTGCTGCCAAGGCCGGCGGTGCTTCGCGCTGGCTGGGCCCTCTGGCCGGTATCGCTGCCGGTGGCCTGCTCGCCTCCATGTTCATGGGCGGCGGCTTCGAGGGCATGCAGATCTTCGACATCCTGATCCTGGCCGTCATCGCTTTCGTGATCTTCCGCTTTATCGCCGCCCGTCGTCGCAAGCAGCAGGAGCACCTGGCTCCAGCCGGCGCGCCAATGCAGCGTGAAGTATTCGAGCAGAAGCCTGCCATGGGTTCGATCTTCGGTGGTTCGGCAGCACCTGCCGCTGCCGCCCGTCCGGTGATCAACGCACCGGCCTGGTTCAACGAAGAGCGTTTCGTCGAAGCGGCCCGCAGCCACTTCCAGTCCCTGCAACAACACTGGGACGCCAACGAAATGGACAAGATCTCCGAGTTCGTGACCCCGCAACTGCTGGAGTTCCTCAAGCGCGAACGTGCCGAGATCGGTGACGCGTTCCAGTCGACCTACATCGACGACCTGCGCGTACAACTGGACGGTGTGGATGATCGCGCCGACAAGACTATCGCCACCCTGACCTTCAGCGGCGTGTCGAAGACCTCGCGCTTCGACCAGGGCGAAGTGTTCAGCGAAAGCTGGAACATGGAACGCGCCCAGGGCGAGGACCAGCCATGGCTGGTGGCCGGTATCCGCCAGAACGGCTGAAACCTGCACGTTTGAGCAAGCGGTAACAAAAACCCCGGACATGTCCGGGGTTTTCTATTTCACGGTTGCACTTATAGCGAGCTACTGTATAAAACGCCCCTATAAACCGCGCCATCTAGCAAGAGGATCCCGGCCGTGGAAGAAATCATCGAACAATTGCGTGAAGCCAACGAACCGGTCCCGGTTCCTTTGGAGCTGCCTGACGAAGACCAACTGGTGGAAATCGAAGAACAACTGTTCATCGACATCCCGTTTGTCTTCCGCGAATTCCTGCTGACCGTCAGTGATGTGGTGTACGGCAGCCTGGAGCCGGTGACCGTCACCGACCCACAATCCCATACCTACCTGCCGGACGTTGCCGCCAACGCCTGGGACGCCGGCGTCGACCGCAGCATGATCCCGATCTGCCAGGACGGCGATGACTACTATTGCGTCGAGGAAGACGGCACCGTGGTGCTGTGGTCCGGCGAAGAAGAACTCGTTACCGAAGAAACCTGGGAATCGGTATGGCACTGGGCGCGGGACGTCTGGCTGGAAAGCTGAGGCCTTTGCAGGAGTCGAGCTTGCTCGCGAGAAACCTGAGGGCGCCACTGGGTGTCAGGTTTCCCGCGTTATCGCTAACGATCTTCGCGAGCACGCTCGCTCCTACTGCGTATCCTTGTGGTTATCCAGGGTCTCCAGCAACGCCACTTGCATCCGCGTATGCACACGGATAAACCAGCGCCAGAGCACCGCCGCCACCGCAGCCGTGACCACGGCAATCAGCACCAGCAACTTGTTGGTCGGCAGAATGCTGGCCGACAAGGCTGCCAATAGCAGGAAGATCACCAGCAGCGACAATAGGGGGATCAGCTCCGCAATCACCCGTCGCACGCGCTGGGTATGCCGCCCGGCCATCTCCGGCTTCACACTCATCTCTGCCAACAACATCGACAGCGCCTTGAGCTTGCGATACGCCGCAATCAGGAATGGCAGCGATAACAGCAGTGCCCCACCCCAGATCAATGCCTTCTGCCAGCTCGGATCACTGATCCAACCCTCCAGGTACCCGCCGATGCGTGCGGCGAAATAACTACCAGCGAAGAAGATCGCGATCACCAGTGCCAGGTTGACCCCTACCTGCAGGATGATCTTGCGAATCATCGAGGCCAGCATCGCCCCCTCGCCCTGGGGCTGGATGCTGCGCAGCCACTCGCCATACATGCCGAAGACCCGGCTCATGCGCTTGGGCATCACCGCTGCGATCTTCAATGACAGTGGATCGGCGCCGCGAATCAGGTAGGGCGTCAGCAGCGTGGTAATCGCCGAAACAGCAACCGCCACCGGATACAGGAAGTCGCTGGTCACCTGCAGGGTCATTCCCAATGCTGCAATGATGAAAGAAAATTCGCCAATCTGTGACAGCCCCATGCCGACCCGCAGCGAAGTGCGGCCATCATTGCCGGCGATAAAGGCTCCCAGGCCGCAGGACAGCATCTTGCCCAGCACCACCGCCACGGTGATCACCGCAATCGGCCAGGCGTATTGCAGCAGGATATGAGGGTCGATCATCAACCCTATCGCGACAAAGAAGATTGCACTGAACATGTCGCGAACCGGCTCGATCAGGCCCTCGATCTTAATCAATTGACGGGATTCAGCCATGATCGCACCAATCAAAAAGGCCCCGAGCACCATGCTGTATTCCAACTTCACCACCAACAGGCAGAAACCGAAGCACAAGCCCAGCACGGTGATCAGCAGCATCTCATTGCTTTCAAACTTGGCCACATAAGCCAGCAGGCGCGGCACCAGCAAAATGCCGATCACCAGCGCAACGATCATGAACAAGGACAGCTTGCCGACCGTAGAGAACACCTCGCCGGAGCTGACCGTGCCACTGACGGCGATGCTCGACAGCAAGGCAATGATGCCGATACCCAGGATGTCCTCGACGATCAGCACGCCAAAAATCAGCTGGGCGAAACGCTGGTCTTTCATCTTAAGGTCATTGAGGGCCTTGACGATGATGGTGGTCGAGGAGATCGCCAGGATCGCGCCGAGAAACAGCGAGTCCATGGTGCTCCAATCGAACCAGCGGCCGATCTCGTAGCCGATCCAGATCATCAGGACGATCTCAAGGAACGCCGCGATAAACGCCGTGGCCCCCACTTTGAACAGCTTGCGCAGGCTGAACTCCAGGCCCAGGCAGAACATCAGGAAGATCACCCCCAGCTCGGCCAGGGTTTTGATGGTGTCTTCGTCGTGGATCAGGCCAAACGGCGGAGTATGGGGGCCGATAATGAAGCCCGCGACGATATAGCCCAGTACCACCGGCTGTTTGAGGCGATGAAACAGGATGGTGACGACCCCTGCTACCAGCATGATCACGGCCAGGTCCTGGATAAAGCTGATGGCGTGCATGGCGAGGGGCTCCTTGAGGGTACTGGCGCTTTTCCCACTTCCGGCCGCGCCTTTGTAGGGTCGCAAAGAGCGGAAGGAAAAGTCTGCCTTGGACGTAAGAAAAGCCCTGAGATGGGCTTTTGAAGGTTAACACCGCGACTTCTGCTGAAAAGCCGGTGCAATATATGGAAACAGATCGCCGAGCGCGTGACGGCAAGCCGCCCACTGGCGTCCCGTTAGGGATGGCGCTGCAAAGACTTCAGCACCCGCAGAGGTGCCCCCTCCCCCAACCAATGCCTACAACCCGTGAGTGTGCTATGGAACCCGGAAACGCCCAGCTGTCGATGACGGTATTGATGACCCCTGACATGGCCAACTTCTCAGGCAATGTCCACGGCGGCACGCTGCTTAAGTATCTCGACGAAGTGGCCTACGCCTGCGCCAGCCGTTATGCCGGCCGTTACGTGGTGACGCTGTCGGTGGACCAGGTGATTTTTCGCGAACCGATCCATGTCGGTGAACTGGTGACTTTCCTGGCGTCGGTCAACTACACCGGCAATACCTCGATGGAAGTGGGCATCAAGGTAGTGACCGAGAACATTCGTGAACGCTCGGTGCGCCATACCAACAGCTGCTTCTTCACCATGGTGGCCGTGGACGACCAGCGCAAACCCGCCGCCGTGCCGCCCTTGCAGCCGCAGAACAGCGAGGACAAACGCCGCTTTGTGCAGGCCCAGCAACGTCGGCAGATTCGCCAGGAGCTGGAAAAGCGTTATCAGGAAATCAAAGCCGAAGCGCCTTAATTCAAAACCTGTAAACCCTCCCACACTGGTTTTTGTGTACTTAGAGGCTAATGGGTGTGGCTTCAAAGCGTACACGAGGATGAGCAATGCGATCCTGGGCGCGCACCAGTTCCAGTTCATAACTGGCGCAGGCCTGGGTTTCCAGCAGCACTTCATGCACTGCCGCGGCGGTGAACTCAAAGGCTGCCACCAGGCTATCGCCCAGCAGCACCCGCGCGAGGAACAGGCCCGACGTCAGGTCGCCCACACCCACCGGCTGACGCGGGAACGCCAGCAACGGCCGACGCAAGTGCCAGCTGGCGTCTTCGGTCACCAACAGCATCTCGAAGCCGTCCGGCAGTTTGCCCGGGTAATCCAGGTGTTTGACCAGCACCGCCTTGGGCCCACGTGCCAGCAAGGCCTTGGCCATTGCAAGGCAATCGAACAGCGACTGCGGCTTGCGCCCGGCAAAACTGTCCAGCTCCAGCTGATTGGGGCAGAGGAAATCCGCCATGGCCGCAGCCTCGTCCAGCAGGAAATCGCTGACCTCCTGTGGCACGATGCAGCCCTTTTCCGGGTGACCCATCACCGGGTCACACAGGTACAGCGCCTTGGGGTTGATCGCCTTGATGCGGGCTACACCGCTAAGGATCGCGCGGCCTTGGGCTGCACTGCCGAGGTAGCCGGACAGCACCGCATCGCAGTTGCCCAGCTCACCAATAGCGGCAATGCCTTCCACCAGCGCCGGAATTTGCTGCGGCGCCAACACTTCCCCCGCCCATTGTCCATACTGAGTGTGGTTGGAGAATTGCACCGTGTTGAGCGGCCAGACATTCACCCCGACCCGCTGCATAGGGAATACGGCGGCGCTGTTTCCGGCGTGGCCAAAGACCACATGAGACTGGATCGCAAGCAGATGAGGTGTGCGTTTCATGCGGGAGATTTCCGTCAAGCCGTTGAAATTCTGGCCGCGCAGTATGCGACTAAACGCAGCCTGTACGACAGACCGGCGACACAGTTAAGCTGCTCTCACTTTGTTGGAGTTCATGGAATGCTGACCCTGGGAAACATGTTCGTGTTGATGCTGCTGGCGACCGGCGCCGCCTGGGTCTGGCACAACCACGGCCTGCGTGAGCGCGCGCTGGAGCGGGTCAAGCAGCATTGCGCCAAGCTTGATATCGAACTGCTCGATGGTGCGGTGGCACTCAAACGCATCGGGTTCGTCAAGGATGCCAATGGCCGGCGGCGCCTGGCACGTGTCTATAATTTCGAGTTCACTGTGACCGGGGAAACCCGGCATGCCGGAATTATCACGCAGTTCGGCGCCCACAGTGCGCAGATTGAACTGGCGCCCTACCCGTTCGAGGCCAAGGAGCCGTTGCCCAGCGCCGAGGTGATCGAATTGAGCCAATGGCGCCAGGACCACGCGACCAAGAAACGTCAATAACGGCAGGCCGCCAGCGCACCCTGCAATACCGCTGCGTCCTGGGGCTCGCTGAAGATCAATTCAAGCCGCGAATCTCGACGCCATTCGCTGGGTCGCCAAGCTAGGGGGCTGTTATCCACAGCGTTGGCCGAGATCCAGCCATCGACACTGTGGATAACCAGTTTGGCACGCCTCCATTCGAGACCTGATAGCCAATGATGCAGACGGCTGACATCGAATCGCTGGCTCGGGTGCCAACGCCAACCGATACTCCAGCCGCCCTCGTGGCCCTGGCTCAGACAGATCGGCAACCCAGGATCACTCCAGATGGCCGGCATTTGCGCCAGCCCCTTAGGGACGTCGAAGTTATCCACAGCGCCTAGGGCCTGCGCATCCAAGCCTGGCAACCGCTCAAGTGGCAATTGCGCCTGGCGTGTCCAATACACTGCGCATGCGGGTAATTGCGCTTCAATCGCCTGACGTTGTGCAGCATCCAGCGCCTCGTCCTTGTTCAGCACCAGCAGGCCGGCGCTGGCCAATGCCTCTTGCTGTGCCTGCGGCAAAGGCTTCCCCGCCGCCAAGGCCCGGGCATCCAGCACCAGAACACAGGGCTGCACCGCCAGCACGCCTTGCCACGGCGCCTCTCGCAGCTGTTTGAGCAACTGCGCCGGATGGCCCAGACCCGAAGGTTCGATAAACAACCGATCCGGCTTGGCTTTACGTAGCAAGCGGCCCAGCCCGACCTGGAACGGTGCACCATTCACACAACACAGGCAGCCTCCGGCCACTTCACCGAGGGCGATGCCGTCGTCGTCTTGGGTAAGCAAGGCAGCGTCCAGGCCGACTTGCCCGAACTCGTTGATCAGCACCGCCCAGCGCTCGTTGGCCGGGCGCTGGGCGAGCAGGTGCTGGATCAGGCTGGTCTTGCCGGCGCCCAACGGGCCAGCAATCACGTGGGTGGGAATATTCTGCAGCATGGGAAGCATCATTCAGACCGTGTAGAGAGCTTGATCCTACCCGGTTATGCCAGCCAATCCAGTGTCAGGATCAGCCGCCGCTCATCGGCCTTAAGCGCTGGCGAGCGATGGATCAGACCATGCCCTTCATTGCCGTGCCATTTCGTCCCCTTCAGCAACGCCACTTCACCGCAGTGGATCTGCTCGATGCGCTCGATGGGCTCGGCGTCTGCCTGGCTCAATTGGCGCCGGTCCATGACACCTTCGCGCAACCATTGGCTGCCGATGCCGGCATAGGTGGTGATCAGCCGGACCGGCACATGGTCGACATGAAAGCGCGGGCACATGGCCTTGTCCAATAGCCGCAGGCGCACGCCGATACGCTTGGCGCCGAGCAGGCAGGCGAATGCGCTGACCAGCCACGACACATCGGCAATAAACCCGTCGTAACCTTCAAGATCACGACAAGTGGACGCCAAACCCTGCAAGTTCGGCACGGCGTCTTCGTTGTCGAGCTCAATCACCAAGGATTCGGCCAACGGCTCATTGAGCGCTACCAGCAAGGCGCCGAATTCGGCGATATGCAGGGGCAGTTGGCGCTGCCAGACTGCCAGGTTGACGCCATCTTCGAGAATGTCTGACAGCGCCAGCGGGGTTTCCCCACAGGTCTGGCGGATCACGGGGCGCAGGGGAATAACCGGGGCCAGCATCAGGCTACCTGCTCATACCAAGGGCCAAAAGGATCAGGCAGCAGGCGCCAGCTTTCGACGCCCAGGGCCATTTCTTCATCATTGAGCAAGCAGGCATCCAGCTCGGCACGCATCTGGGTGAAGTCGATGTTTTGCCCGATAAACACCAGTTCCTGCCGGCAGTCACCGGTGCTCAATTGCCAGTTAGCCATGATTGCCGCGACGCTTTCTTCGTCCTGGGGCCATTGGCTTTTTGGCACAAAGCGCCACCAACGCCCGGCAAACCCATGGCGCATCAAGCCGCCGGCCTGGGACCAGCTGCCAGCGTCCTGATGCTTGCTGGCCAACCAGAAGAAGCCCTTGGAACGCAGCAGCTTGCCGTTCACCCACGGGCGGTCGATAAAGTCGAAAAAACGCTGTGGGTGGAAGGGCCGACGCGCACGGTAAGCGGTGGAAGCGATCCCATACTCTTCGGTTTCCGGCACATGTTGACCGCGCAATTCCTGTAACCAGCCCGGGGCCTGGGCGGCGCGTTCAAAGTCGAAACGGCCGGTGTTGAGGATCTTATGCAGCGGCACTTCGCCCATGACCATCGGGATGATTTCCGCCTGGGCATTAAGGCGCTCAAGGATCGCCATCAACTCTTCGCGCTCGCGGCTGCTGATCAGGTCGATCTTGCTGATCAGGATGACGTCGGCGAACTCGATCTGCTCGATCAACAGGTCGGTGATGGAGCGCTCATCCTCTTCTCCAAGGGTTTCGCCCCGCGAAGCCAGGCTTTCGGCGGCCTGGTAGTCGAGCAGGAAGTTCATACCGTCGACCACGGTGACCATGGTGTCCAGCCGCGCAATGTCGGCCAGGCTTTGCTCGTTTTCATCGCGAAAGGTGAAGGTTTCGGCCACGGGCAACGGCTCTGATATGCCGGTGGATTCGATCAGCAGGTAATCAAACCGACCTTCCTTGGCGAGTTTTCCGACTTCTTCGAGCAAGTCTTCACGCAAGGTGCAGCAGATGCAGCCATTGCTCATCTCCACCAGTTTTTCTTCCGAACGATTGAGCGTGACGTCGCGCTGTACCTCGCTGCCGTCGATGTTGATTTCGCTCATGTCATTGACGATCACCGCTACCCGCAGGTTGTCGCGGTTACGCAAGACGTAGTTGAGCAGCGTACTTTTACCGGCACCGAGAAAGCCGGATAACACGGTCACGGGAAGACGGTTGGGCATCAGGTATTCCTCATCAGGGTTGGCCGGTCAAACTGCCCGTTTATGGCGTTCGCGCAGCTCTTCACGTTCTTTGGCTTCAATGCACAGGGTTGCAGTGGGGCGCAGCAGCAGGCGTTGCAGGCCAATGGGCTCGCCGGTTTCACGGCACCAGCCGTATTCACCGCGGGCCAGCAGCTCCAGGGCGTCGTCGATCTTGTCCAACAGCTTCTTTTCCCGCTCCAGCAAGCGCAGTTGCCATTGACGTTGCTCTTCGGCACTGCCGATATCCGCCAGGTCGCTATTGGTTTCCTGCTCGCGCAGCGCCTGGAACTCAGCGTCAATGCGGGCTTGCAGTTCATTGCGCTGAGCCAGCAAAAGCTCGCGGAAGAAGCGCTGTTGGGCGTCGTTCATGTAGTCGGCAGGCGGTTGGGCCAGAAGGTCTTGTTCGGTCATGGGAAGCGGTTCACGGATCAGGCTGTGTTTTTATGTTATAGTATAACAATGCAAATAAGCCAACCCCCTTGTTCGACGCGACGAAGGACGCAATGCTTGATCATCTTCTTACCCAGAGAAATTCGATGAGATACCTGATGTGCGCCCTGCTCGTGGCAGCCGCAGGGCCCGCCTGCGCCCAAGCGCCCAGCCTGTTGGCCAACTGCACGCGCAGCGCCAACCTGCTGGCGTGCGTAGACCCATCGGGAAACGCCTATAGCGTGGCGACCGTGGGCAGCACCACCTATTTGCGCGGCTTTGAAGTGATCGGTAAACGCTACTGGGCGCAGACCAACAGCCGCTATGGGCAACTGACGTTCTTTACCGGGTTGGCATCCGATGGTGAGGCCTGGGTCGGTTACACGCGGCGTGTGGGCTGGACCACCCTCAACCGCTTTTCCAGCTCAGGTGGCGCCAGTGCCAAGTTCACTTGCAGCCGAATGACCGGCTGTTAAGCCTGGGCTTTGTTCTGCTCCTGCACCCAGGCCATGTAGCTGTTCATGGGTGGGTTCTTCTGGAAGTAGCTTTTCAAACCTTCGAAAAGCCCATCCGCCACCGCTTGCTGGTGGCGCGCGGTAACCAGCCGCTGGGCATCCCGCGCATTGGAGATGAAGCCGGTTTCCACCAGGATCGAAGGCACGTCCGGTGACTTGAGTACCGCAAACCCTGCTTGCTCAACACGCTTCTGATGCAGGCTGGTGATGCTTTGCAGGCTGCCCAATACCGAGCTGCCCAGTTGCAGGCTGGAGGCGATGGTAGCGTTCATCGACATGTCCAGGATCACCCCGGCCAGCATTGGGTCCTTGTCCTTCAGATTGAGCAAGGTGGTGGCGCCCAGCAAGTCTGCGCCGTTTTCGCGCTGGGCCATAAAGCGCGCCGTGGCGGAGGTGGCACCGCCCTCAGACAATGCATACACCGAAGCGCCCGATGCGGTAAGCCGTGGGGCAGCGTCGGCATGCACCGAGATAAACATATCGGCCTTGTGCTGGCGGGCGATGTCCACACGTTTGCGCAGCGGCACAAAGAAGTCGTCGTTGCGCACCAGTTTTACGTCAAAGCCCTTTTCGCGCTTCAAGCGTTTAGCCAGCAACTGGGCGATCGACAGCACCACATCCTTTTCGCGCTGGCCCTTGGAACCGACAGCACCCGGGTCTTTGCCGCCATGCCCGGGGTCGACCACCACGATGATGTCGCGCTTGGGATGCCCCTTGCCCACCGGAGTCACTATCGGCGGCGGTTCAGCAGCAATTTGACGGGGGGCACGAGTGGCGTTGGTCAGGTCCAGCACCAGGCGATGGCCTTGGCCATCCTGGGGCGGCAGCACGAAACTGTTGAGCTGCATCGGCGCGGCCAGGTCCAACACGATGCGCGTGTCGCTCTTGCCAAAATGCCCGGAACGGATCGAGGTAATCCCACTGTTCTTCAGCGCCAACTGAGAGAAGTCGCCACTGAGGCCGGCGCCACTCAAGTCGATGATCAAGCGGTCTGGAGCCGTCAGGGAAAAGGTCTTGTATTGCACCGGGCCGCTGAGGTCGAACACCAGGCGCAGCTTGTCGTCCGAGCGCCACAGGCGTGCATTGCGAATCTGCGTGGCATAGGCGCCCAAAGGCAAGGTGAACAAGGGGCTGACCAGCAGCAGGTTGAGGAGCTGACGTCTGTGCATGACATATACCGCAGATAAAGGAGCGTCCCTGCTCGACATGACTGAACAAAGGCTAGAGTAGAAATTTCATCGTAGTAAATATTGTTATACTATAACATGACGAATTATTTCCAACGATGGACCTGCTTATGAATGCGCTGACTCTGCCGGATATCGCCGCGCAGGCTTCACGCCAAGCCTTGCCACTCGACTGGGTGGGCATGTGCGGCATCGCCTTGCCTATTTTGATTGACGGTCAGTGCCTGACCGCCACTGCCGATGCCGGCGTCAGCCTGGACGACGGCACGGCCCGTGGCATTCATATGTCACGCCTTTACCTGGCGCTGGAAATGCTCCACCAGCAATCACTCACACCTGCACTTCTGCGTAATGTACTGCTTCGATTTCTCGCCAGTCATGAAGGTTTATCTAAGAACGCCTACCTGCGTATCCACACCGATCTGCTGCTTAAGCGCCCGGCGCTGGTCAGCCCATTGGCGGGCTGGAAAAGTTACCCGGTGAGCATCGAAGCGCGGTTGGAAAAACAGATGTTCCACGTGGAACTAAAAATTGACGTTACTTATTCTTCAACCTGCCCATGTTCTGCCGCCCTCGCCAGGCAGTTGATTCAGCAGAAATTTCTCGAGGACTTCACCAACTCACCGTTGCAGCACGAAGACGTGTTGGCCTGGCTCGGCAGCGCCAATGGCATTGTCGCCACGCCTCATAGCCAGCGCAGCAGTGCGCAGTTACACGTTCACCTGCAAGGTAATGAGCTGGCGATAGTCGACTTGATCAACAGTGCCGAAGCCGCCCTCGGCACCGCTGTGCAAACCGCAGTGAAACGTGCGGACGAACAAGCCTTCGCCCTGGCCAACGGGCAGAACCTGATGTTCTGCGAAGACGCCGCTCGCCGCCTGAACCTCGCCTTGAAGCGCTCGGATGCGGTCAAAGCCTTCCACATCAAAGTGATCCACGCCGAAAGCCTGCACGCGCATGATGCCGTGGCTGAAAGCCGCTGGACGAGTGACCTGGCATGATCACCTGTAACGCTCTGCGCTGGGGCGCTCCCGGTCAACCACTGACGCCGGCACTGGATTTGACGCTGGAAAAAGGCAGCCTCACCGGCATCATCGGCGCCAACGGCACGGGCAAGAGCAGTTTGCTCAAAGTCATTGCTGGCCTGCAAAAGCCATTGTCGGGAAAGGTCAGCATGGATGTTCCACGCCGTGGTGGCCTGTCGTTCCTGCCCCAGCAGCAACACTTGGATCGCCAGTTCCCCATCAGCTTGCAAGAATTGGTCGCCGCCGGTTTTTGGGGTACCCGGTACACCAGCGAGGAACGCAGCCAACGCCTGCAAGAGGTACTGGACGACTGGTGCCTCAGTGGCCTGGAACATCGGCCGTTGATGGCGTTGTCCGGAGGTGAACTGCAACGTGCCCTGCTCGCCCGCATGAGCCTGGCCGATGCGCCGATCCTGTTGCTTGACGAACCCCACGCCGCCCTCGACGAGGACGGCCAGGCCCTGTGCTGGCAACATATCCACGCCTGGCATAGTGAGGGCCGCACGCTGATCGTCGTCTGTCATGACCTGGCATCTGTGCGCTATCACACCCAGCAGGTGGTGCAGATCAAGAACACCGGCTGCATCTTCGGCCCCAGCAAGGCGCTGATCCGCCCGCAACCACAGATGCAGGTGGCCTGATGCACCTTAGCGCCCACCTGTGGATGCCGTTCCATGAATTCGTGTTTATGCGCCGTGCACTTATCGGCGGGTTGGTGCTCGCCTGCAGCACCGCGCCGCTGGGGGTGTTTCTGATCCTGCGGCGCATGAGCCTGATCGGTGACGCGGTGGCACACGGCATCTTGCCCGGCGCCGCCCTGGGCTTCTGGTTCGCAGGCTTGAGCCTGCCCGCGCTGACCATTGGCGGCCTCGGCGCCGGCCTGAGCATGGCCGGCCTGGCCGGGTGGATCACCCGTCGCACCGGCCTGCGCGAAGACGCCAGCCTCGCCGCCATCTATCCCATTTCCCTCGCTGCCGGCGTACTGATCCTGGGCCTTGCCGGCAAACGCCTGGACCTGCTGCACCTGCTGTTCGGTTCAGCCCTGGCGGTGGATCAAACCACCCTCACCGGCATGCTCTGGGTCTCAGGTTTCAGCCTGATCGCCATGGCGCTGATCTACAAACCGCTGCTGCTCGACACCCTTGACCCGCTGTTTCTGCAGACTGTCAGCCGTCTCGGCCCGCTTGCCCATGGCGTGTTCCTGACCCTGGTGGTGCTGAACCTGGTGATCGGTTTTCAGGCCATCGGCGCCTTGATGGTGGTGGGCTTGATGATGCTGCCGGCCATCGCTTCACGCTTCTGGAGCCGACGCCTGCCGGTACTGATGGCGGTATCGGCAGTGCTGGGATGCCTATCGGTATGGCTAGGGTTGTTGCTGTCGTTCTACTACTCACTGCCCAGCGGCCCGGCCATTGTGCTGGTGGCGGGCGCCGGGTATCTGCTGTCCGTGGTGTTCGGTCCGGTGCACGGCTTGTTGCGCCGCCCGCCTTTGCTTTCATCCCAATGAGGTGTTTCCCGATGCGCGCCCTACTCGTGCTGTTCAGTCTGCTACTGCCGCTTTCGATGGCTCACGCTGCGGACAAACTCCAGGTGGTCACCAGCTTCAGTATTCTCGATGACATCACCCACCAGATCGGAGGCGACCATATCCAGATCAGCAACATGGTCGGCCCGGACGCTGACGCCCATACCTATGAACCCACCCCGGATGATGCCAAGGCACTGCTCAAGGCCCGGGTCATCATCAAGAACGGGCTTGGTTTCGAGCCATGGCTGGATCGCCTGGTGACCAGCACCGAAACCAAGGCCACTGTGGTCACCGCTAGCAAAGGCGTGATTTCCCACACCATGGACGAAGATGGCGAAACCATTCCCGACCCACACGCCTGGCACAACCTGGCCAACGCCGAAATCTACGTGAGCAATATCACCAAGGCGCTGGTGGCCGCCGACCCGGCCAACACCACCGACTACCTGCGAAACAGCCAGGCCTACCTGAAACAAATCCACAGCCTGCTGGCCGACGCCAAGGCCAAGTTCGGCGCCCTGCCGCCGGGCAACCGTCGCATCGTCACCTCCCATGACGCCTTCGGTTACCTGGGCCAGGCCTATGGTATCC
The DNA here is from genome assembly GCF_001427465.1 of Pseudomonas sp. Root569. Lineage (NCBI taxonomy): Bacteria > Pseudomonadati > Pseudomonadota > Gammaproteobacteria > Pseudomonadales > Pseudomonadaceae > Pseudomonas > Pseudomonas sp. Root569. Next base: position 138,235 of record NZ_LMGQ01000026.1, read on the forward strand.
AGTTCCTCGCGCCCCAAGGCTTGTCCACCGAGCGTGACCCTTCGGCCGCCGAAGTCGCCGCGCTGATCACCCAGATTCGCAAGGACAAGGTCAAAGCCGTGTTCATGGAAAACATCAAGGATGCGCGCCTGCTCAAACAGATCGCTGATGAAAGCGGCGCACAGATCGGCGGCACGCTGTACTCCGACGCCCTCGCCGCAGAAGGCCCGGCCAGCACCTTTACCGGCCTATTCGAATACAACCTCAACACCCTCTACGCAGCCTTGAGCAAGCCATGATTCGCAAGAACCCTTCCGGCGACCTGCCGGTGATTGCTGAATCGGCCTACGTGGACAAAACCGCGATCATCTGCGGCAAAGTCATTATCGGCGAGAACGTGTTCGTCGGCCCCTATGCCGTGATCCGCGCAGACGAAGTCGACGCCAGCGGCGCCATGGACCCGATTACCATCGGCGCCAACTCCAACATCCAGGACGGCGTGGTCATCCATTCCAAGTCCGGCGCAGCGGTGACCATCGGCGAGTTCACCTCCATCGCCCACCGCTCCATCGTCCATGGCCCCTGTACAGTCGGCGATCGCGTGTTTATCGGTTTCAACAGCGTGCTGTTCAACTGCGGCGTGGGCGATGGTTGCGTGGTGCGCCACAACTCAGTGGTCGACGGCCGCGACCTGCCCGCCGCCTTCTACGTGCCCTCCACCACTCGCATTGGGCCCAACACCGACTTGTCGCAATTCCCGCCGGTGAGTGTCAGTGCCTCGGAGTTTTCCGAAGACGTGGCGCGCACCAACGTCGACCTCGTGCGCGGCTACAAAGCCCTGCAAAACGAGTTCTGAGCCAGCACGCGCTGGTTTCCGGGCACCTGGCCTGTCACAACGGCCAGGGCCATCCCGCATGTTCTGCGTTAAGCGCGGGGTTTGACCGTACCGCAATCGTTGCCCAGCCATTGGGCGTGGCTGTCCAGGCTGCCTTTCTGCTGGATGCCGGTGGCATTGAACGTACCGTTGACGGTGGTGGTAAATTCTTTCTGGCTCTGGAACGTCGCTACGCCTGTGCCTTGTGCTTTCGGGCAGCTGAAACGGAATTTCCACTGGTTGCCGCTCTTGTCAGTCACTTCCTGTTTGCAACCCGATTGAGGGTCGGTCAGCGGGATAGAGTCGGAGGCAACCTGGGCAGGGGTAAGGCACACCTGCACACCCTTACCGGCCATGTTGATGCCTTGCTTTTCGAGCATGGCGCGCTGTTCAGGGGTCATCTGTTGCTTGAGCTGACCGAGGATCAGCGACAGGTCCGGCAGGTCCTGGTTATCGACCTTCATATTGCTGGTGGTCAATTCCCACAAGCCCGGCGCCAGCATCTGCGCCTGCGCCGCCACCGGCAGCGACAACCCAACAACCATGGCCAAACCTAGCAGACGAGCATTCATCGGGTAACTCCTGGGTAATTGTCGGCATTAGACGTCGTAAAGCAGCCAGTGTTGCACGGCAAATAAAATAGCGACATTCGCCGTCGTTCATGGTCTGTTACGCACTGGACTGCCTGGAGTTACGTCGTTCATGGATTTCTTTGGCCCGCACCTGCTCGCCTACTTCATTGCCACGCTGCACGTTCTCGGGAGCCTTGCCGCAATTCACGCGGTACTGACCGTCCGCACTGCCCAGGGCTCGATCGCCTGGGCCTTGTCGCTGATGTTCATGCCTTACCTGACGCTGATCCCCTACCTGATTTTCGGCCGCAGCACCTTCGACGCGTACATCCAGGCCCGGCGCCAGGCCAACCAGGAAATGCACACGGCGATCACCGAGCTGAACTGGCGCCCATGGGTAGAGGAAGCCCTCGCGGCACGCAACTCCAGCGCCTATGCCTCCCTGCGCGCCATGCCCAAGCTGGGGCGCATGCCATGCCTGGCCAATAACGAAGTGCGTTTGCTGATCAATGGCGATGCCACGTTCGGCGCGATCTTCGAGGCCATTCGCAACGCCAACACCGCCGTGCTGTTCCAATTCTTCATCATTCATGACGATGAACTGGGCCGCCAGTTGCAGGCCCTGTTGAAGCAAAAGGCCGCCCAAGGCGTGGCGATCTACGTGCTGTACGACCGCATCGGCAGCCATGCCCTGCCCCATCGCTACGTGCAATCGCTGCGCGACGCCGGGGTGCAGGTCAAGGCCTTCGCCACCCGCAGCGGCTGGCTTAATCGTTTCCAGGTCAACTTTCGCAACCACCGTAAGATCGTGGTGGTGGACGGCCTCACCGGGTTTGTCGGCGGGCATAACGTCGGCGATGAATACCTGGGCAAGAAACGACCGTTGGCGCCATGGCGCGACACCCATGTGCAGGTCACCGGCCCGGTAGTGGCGTGTCTGCAGGAATCGTTTGCCGAGGACTGGTTCTGGGCTGCGCGGGAGCTGCCACCACTGATTCTGCCGGACGCTTATCCTGAAGACGGCGTGCTCTGCCAACTGCTCGCCAGCGGCCCGGCCGACCCCTATGAAACCTGCTCGCTGTTTTTCGTCGAGGCCATTCACGCGGCGACCGAACGAGTCTGGATCACCAGCCCCTACTTCGTTCCCGACGAAGCCGTATTTGCCGCCCTGCGCCTGGCGGTGCTGCGTGGGGTGGACGTGCGCCTGCTGCTGCCATCTCGGCCCGACCACCGCATCGTGTATGCCGCCTCCAGCCTTTACGCCATCGAAGCGGTGCGCGCAGGCGTGCGTGTGTTCCGCTACACGCCAGGGTTTCTGCATCAGAAGGTGGTGTTGGTGGACAGGGAAATCAGCGCCATTGGCAGCGCAAATATGGACAACCGTTCATTCCGGCTGAATTTCGAAGTGATGTTGCTGACGGTGGATGAAGCCTTCGCCAGCCAGGTTGAACACATGCTGCTGGACGATTTCGCCCTGTCCCATGAGGTCAGCCAGGAGGAAAGCCGTGAGACTCGCCGCCTGCAGCAATTGGGGATGCGGGTGGCGCGTCTGATCTCACCGATCCTCTAACAGACAAAACAGGGGGAACATGTGGGAGGGGGCTTGCCCCCTCCCACATTTTGATCTTCTGCGTTTGCGTGATCAGTGTTTCAGCGATAGAGATCTTCCCGCGTCCAGGGCAGTTCATGGCTGCCATCGGCGTGAGGTTTCACCGCCAGGATCTGGTGCAGGTTGATCCAGCCCCGGGCAAACGCATAAGCGCAACCGGCCAGGTACAGACGCCAGATGCGCAACGCCTGCTCCGGCACCATCTTCGCCGCCGCTTCCAGGTTGTCTTCCAGGCGCTCGCTCCAATGATCCAGAGTGCGTGCGTAGTGCAAACGCAGGCTTTCGACATCGACCACTTCGAGCCCGGCTTCACTGATCTCAGCGGTCATCATCGCCAGGTGCGGCAGCTCACCATTGGGAAATACGTAGCGTTCGATAAAGTCCCCGGCGCCACGGCCTACTGGGCGGCCATCGGTGTGCTTGGCGGTAATGCCATGGTTCATCACCAGGCCACCTTCGCGTACGGCGCCAAACAGGGTTCGGCAATATTGCGCCAGGTTGGCATGGCCGACGTGTTCGAACATACCCACGCTCACCACTTTGTCGAAACGACCGTCCTGGGGCAGGTCGCGGTAGTCGAGCAGTTGCAGGTCGACCTGATCTTCCAGGCCTTCGGCTTTCACGCGCTCCTTGGCCAGCGCCAGTTGTTCCTTGCTCAGGGTGATGCCAAACACCTTGACCCCGAATTCCCGCGCCGCAAACCGCGCAAGTCCGCCCCAACCACAACCCACATCAAGCAAATACTCACCCGGCTGCAGCCGCAACTTGCGGCACAAGTGGCGGAATTTGTCTTGCTGGGCCTGGTCGATGGATTCGCTGCCGGTTTCGAAATAACCGCAGGAGTACGCCATGTCCTGGTCCAGCCAGAGCTGGTAGAACTCGTTGGACAAGTCGTAGTGATAGGAAATGGCTGCCGCGTCGGTGGCCTTGTCATGGATAGAGCGCACCGGACGGCTGCCCTCGTCGTCATCGACCAAGGCGTGACTCAGTTCGTCACAAACCCGGATCACTTCGGCGATGGAGCCTTCCAGCTCCAGTTTGCCTTCGACGAAAGCTTCGCCCAGAGAGTCGAGCGTTGGATGGCTCAGCTTGGACACGACCGTGGGATCCTTGACCACGATGGTCACACTGGGCTCGGGGCCCAAGTTGAATTCATGGCCGTCCCAGAGTCGAAGACGCAGCGGTAGCTGAAGATTCTGTAAGGCCGGTGGAAGTTGCGCGAGCATGAGTAGTCCCCCCTTGTTTCAGACGTCTGCTGTGAGGGTAGACCATCCTAAACAAAGTAGGAAGCTATCGATCGATAGCACCTTTCTATGGCACTCGTCGCTCGAGCAAACCGTCCTGGATCCACTGCTTCAGCCATGTGGCCGCTTGCAGTGGTGCGCCCTCTTCATAAGTGACTGCCAACTGCGCACACAGTTCTGAAAAACTCCAACCGGTGGTCACCATCCCCGCCAGAGCACAGGCTTCTTCGGGCTCCAGGCTGCGGTAGTGGCACACATTCTCATGGCGCCACACCAGGCAGATTTGCGCCAGATTCAGAGCTTGGCTGCCGGGGAAATCCAATTGCTCCTTGCTGGCGCGCCAGATCGCCACCGTATTGAAACGGCAAAGCAACTGCTGCACTGAGGGCGCGGGGGTGACCTGTAACGCCGGCCAGTCTTCAGGCGCCAGTTGCGCCATGTCATTCAAGGTCAGCGGCGCACCCTGGGGCGCATCAAACGCCAGGGTGAACGCCCACTCCAAGCGCGCCATTTCAGCCAGCGGCGCACTTTGTTCTGCGACCAGGTGCTCAAGGATAAACACTGCAAAGCGTTCACCCAGCCAGCGCAGGCTGTAGTGGGCCGAGGGATATCGACGGATATAGGCTTGGGTCAGCAAGGCAAACTCATCATCTCCCAGCCAATACCAGATGGCGCCGAAGTCATGGCGCAGCACTTCCTGCAATCGCGACAGGTAGGCGTTGTGATAAATGGCCAGCCCCGTGTCTACATCCAGCGTCGGCCCACCCAGCAAGGTGGCGGCAAAGCCACTGTTGGCGATGGACGTTTCGGACAACAGATGCTGCTCAAAAGCCAACTGCCAGTCGATCAGGCGCATAACGATCTCCGGGCCAAGGCGCTGGTCCCAAGTTCACGTGCCTTGCTCAATTCGGTGAGTAACTCTTCGAACGGCGGGAAATGGTCATCGCGTTCCAACAGTGTCGACACCGGCCCCAAGTGCTCCAGGGTCTGCTGATACAGCGCCCATACCGGATCGCACACCGGATGGTCATGGGTGTCGACCACATAGTCGCCGTAGTCCATATGCCCTGCCAGGTGCAGTTGGCGAATGCTCTGGGGCGGCAGGTTGCGAATAAACGTCCAGGCATCGAACCCATGGTTACGCGAGCTGACGTAGACGTTATTGACGTCCAACAACAACTGGCATCCGCTCAGGTGGGCCAGGGCGTTGAGGAATTCCCACTCGGTAAAGTCATCGGCCTTGGAGCGCACATAGCTGGAGACGTTTTCCAGTACCAGCGGGCGCTGCAACACATCCTGTACCTGACGCACACGGCCGGCCACGTGATAGAGACTTTCTTCGGTGTAGGGCAGAGGCAGCAGGTCATGCAACTGGTGCGCGTTGCCGCGGCTCCAGCACAGGTGATCGGAAATCCACTCCGGCTGGATGCGCTCGGCGAGCTGTTTGATTTGCTCCAGGTAATCGGTATCGAGGGCATGGGGCCCGCCGATGGACAAGGACACCCCGTGCATCACCAGGGGATAGCGCTCGGCTATGGCATCCAGGTAGTACAAGGCTTTGCCGCCCGGCACCAGATAATTCTCGGAGATCACTTCGAACCAATCCACCGCAGGGGATTGCGCCAGGATCTGCTCATAGTATTCGTTGCGTAAACCCAGGCCGTAACCCAGGGAGGGGAAGGAACTGCTCATCATGAACTCCCGCAAAAGTGTCCGCAGCGGTGGAGCGGGACCGCTGCGGTTGCACTCGGTTGTCGCTTACTCGCCGACTTTGCCGCCAGCCTCGTCGCAAGCAGCCTTGGTCATAGCCTTGAAGCCGTGGCCTTTGCAGACAGCCTGGCCTTTGCAGGCGTTTTCGGCGGTCTTGCAATCGTTCATGCCTTTGCAGGAGGTGACGCCGTAACAATGAACGGATGCGTCGGCAGCCTGTACCTGAGTGGCGACACCGGCAAACATGGAGGCGGCAGCGATAGCCAGGGCAGCACCGGAAACAGCGTGTTTGATGTTCATTGTGTAGTCCTCATAGATCTGTAGTGGAGTCGGTCTGAACGGATTGCGCAGTCTCGACACACCACTAGAGTGAGGCCCCTTATCAGCGTTACAGCTGTGAGCAAATTTTTCCAAAATTAATCCTCAAGCTTCAACAGCGGCTCCTGGAAGCGCAATAAACGCCCGGCGTTACCCAGCACCAGCAAGGTGCTGAGATTATGTAACACCGCCGCGATCATGGCGCCCGCCGCACCCAGCCAGCCAAACGCTGCGAACACTACGATGGCCAGGGTCCAGCCCAAGCCGATGATCACGTTCACCTGCAACGTCTGCCGGCACCGGCGACTCAAGCGCACGCAGGTGCCCAGGCGGCGCAAGTCGCTGCCGATCAACACCACGTCAGCCGACGCCAGGGCGATGTCCGCACCGCCCGCGCCCATCGCCACGCCGACCACACCGGCCTTGAGCGCCAGGGAGTCGTTGATGCCATCGCCCACCACCATCGGCCGGAAGCCGCTGCTGATTTCCCCCAGCACGCGGTTGAGCTTGTCTTCCGGCAGGGCCTGGGCTTCGACATCACTGATGCCCACATCCAGCGCCAGGCTATCGGCCACGCTCTGGCGGTCACCGGTCAGTAGCAATTGGCGGCCCAGGCCCAAGTCCCGCAGTTCTTGCAGGGCCTGGCGCGCTTCCGGCTTGACGCTGTCGGCCAGCAACATCCAGGCCAGGAACTCGCCGTTCAACGCCAGCCCGGCGATCGGGCCGTCATGGGTGGGAACGCCGGTAGTGACGATGCCCAACTGTTCGAACAATTCCGGGCGCCCGAGCGCCGCTTCGCCCTGCTCGGTCTGCGCTACCACACCCAGGCCCTGGCGCTCGCGGATGTCGGTGAGTACCAGCATTTGTTCCTGGGTCGCCAACCCCGCCAACGCTCGGCTGACCGGGTGACTGCTCGCGGAGCCGAGGCTGGCCGCCAGGTTCAGCAGCGCCTGGCGATCCGGCGCGGTGGTGTCGATAGACTGCAGGCGCAAAGTGCCAAAGGTCAGGGTGCCGGTCTTGTCGACCACCAGCGACGTCAGGTCAGCCAGCTCTTCGAGGAACGCCGAGCTGCGAATCAGAATCCCGTGGCGCGCCGCCACGGCGATCCCGGCAATCGCCGTGGCCGGCGCCGACAACACCAGGGCGCACGGGCATGCCGCCACCAGCACGGCGAGCATGGCCTGGGCGTCATTGGTGACAAACCAGGTCACCGCTGCCAGCAATAGCACCAGCACCATATAGCTGCCGGCATAACGCTCCAGCAGCCGGGTGATCGGCGGCTTGGAACGCTCGGCGTTCTGCATCAGTGCGATGACTTTGCCCAAGGTCGACTCATTGCCGGTGCGCGTCACTTCAAGGCGTAACAAACCATCGAGGTTGATCGCACCTCCAAACACCTGCACGCCGACGCCGGCTTCCAATGGCACCGACTCGCCGGTAATCGGCGCCGTATCCAGGCTCGCCTGGCCGGATAGCACTACACCATCGGCCGGCACGCGGTCACCGGCGCGCACTTCGACGATATCGCCGGTGTTCAGGGTGCCGTTATCCACTTCGGTGATGGTGCCGTCCGCGTGCACCAGGCGGGCGTGGCTGCGGGTGAGTTTGCCCAGGGCATGGATCGCTTCCTGGGAGCCGATCACGCTGCGCTCTTCCAGCACATGCCCGAAGATCATGATGATCGGCAACAGCGCCGCGGTCAGCAGGTCGCCGGTGGCCCAGGCGCCCAGCATGGCCAGGGCGATCAATTGGTCAGTGATGCCGTGCAGGCTCGGGAAGCGCAGGCTGTACCAGGCCGAACGCATCACCGGCACCGCCACCAACAGCGAAGCCAAGCCCAGCAGCAACTGGCTCACGCCGCTCTGGTCCGGCGCCAGCCAGCGCCATACCAGACCCAGTACCAACAGCCCCAAGGCGAGCATGGCCAGGGTCAATTGCCGGGCAGCGCTACGCTGTTCGGCGGAAGTCAGCATGGGTGCGCTCATTGTTCGGCTCCCTGGATGATCAAGCGGGAGTCGTCCTTGGGGTCGACGGTGGTGACAGAACCGGCCTGGCCGAGAATCTTCGGCATGCGCTCGCGGTACAGCCGCAATAGCAAGCCAGGATCTTTTACCTGGGCCAGGCTGGCGACAGTAGCGGTTTGCGCCTGGGCCTTGGCCAAGCGTTCGCTGGCCTGGGCGTGGGCGACTTGCACCTGGCGGTCAGCTTCCTGATTGGCGCTCTGGGTGAGTTTTTCCGCTTCGGTGCGCGCATTGGCCACGGCTTTATCGGCTTGCTGGCTGGCGGTCAGTACCGCGTTGAAGGCATTCACCGCCGGGCCCGGCAGGCTTGATTGCACATCGACGCGGGTGACTTCGACGCCCAGACCCAAACCGTTGGCGGCCAACTGCGCCAGGCGTTTGTTGATGCCTTGCACCAGATCGCCGCGCAGCCGCTCACGGCGTTCGGCGGCGCCGTTGTCGCTGCCGATCAGTTCCGGGCGGGCTACCAGGATGGTGTCCAGATCCCGCGCCGCGGTGAGGGCCACAGCGCTGCGGGTCACCAGCCGATCCAGGGCAGGCAACACATGCTCGCCTTGCAATACGAAAGCGTAGGGCTCGGTCACCTTATAGAAAACCCGCACGTCCAACTGCACTACCCCGGCATCGCCCGTCAGCAGATAACCGGAGCCAGCCAAGGCATCGCTCAACGGCGTAGCGAAACTGGCCACGCGATCAGCCTGCAGCGCCGCGTCGGAACGTAGCAGGTTTTCTACCCGGCGCTCGATCACCCGGTCCGCTGCCGGCAGCAACACCACCTGCTCGAAGGGCTGCGGCCAGGCCAGCAACAGCCCGGCGTTCTGAATGCGATCAAGGGCGCCGAAGTGCAGGACCACGGCGCGATTCTGCGGGTCGATCTGGCGCACATTGGAAAAGGCCCAGGCCAACGCCGCCAACACGGTGACCGCGTACAGCGCCAGGAACGTCAGGCGCCCGGCCTGGATCCATGGGCTGTCCGGGCTGTCACGCTCGCTCATGGCTGGATGTCCTTCGGCCCATCCACCAAGGCGCGGAACGGCGCAGCATCGGTGCGCAGGATGATCTTGGTGCCCGGCGTAACCACGGTGCCCAAGGTGTCCAGCGAGCGCAGCAGGTTGTACAGCTGTGGATTACCGGCGTAGGCGCGGCCATAAATCTGCGCGGCTTCGACCCGCGATTGCGCTTCGATATCGGCGGCTTTCACCGTGGCATCTGCCTGCACGATGCGCGCATCACGCTCAGCGGCGGAGCGGATCTGCGCCGCTTCGCGCTTGCCCACGGCAGTGCGCTCGGTGGCGATGGTTTCACGCTCGGCACGCATGCGGTCAACGGTGGCGGTGAGGGTCACCGAAGGCAACGTCAGGCGCTCGATGCCGACTTGGGCCACACGCACCCCATAGGTGGTGAGCAATTGTTGATCAATCTGCTGGCGCAACTGCGCTTCGAAATCAGCAATGCGCACTTGGCTGGCATCGGTATTGATCAGGCTGGACAGGTCAAAGCTGGCCGCGGTGGTCTCCAGCGCCGAACCGACGAAGGTGCGGATCTGCCGTGCCGCTTCATCCGGCTGGTTCTGCACCGCGCGCATAAAGCGCTGCACATTGTCGGCATCGCCCTGCACCTGCCACGCCACATAAGCCTGCACAATAATCCGCAGGCCATCGCGGGTGCCCACGTCCTGCAGGCCGCTGGACGTGGTGCGCAGGCGCAGGTCCACCGGGATCGCCGCTTCGAACGGCGCTGGCCAGCGCCAGCCCAGGCCAGGTTCCAACAGCACCCGTGCGGGGTTGCCGAAGCGGGTAATCACCGTGGCCTCGCCGGAGCGCACCTGCACAAGGCTTGCCGCTGCCACGGCAAACAGCACCAGCAACACCGCCCAGGCCATACGACGCCAAGGAAAAGGCCCGCTCGCCTGCTCATCGCCGTGATGGTGATGGTGGTGGCCGTGATGATGGTGATGACCGTGATCGTGAGAATGAGCGCTCAACAGACAGACTCCTTATTGAACGGCTTTGCGCGGCACCGACGGATCGGCGGGCAAGGTAAAAGAACGCAGATCAATCGTCGGCGCACTGCCGGCACCCAAACGATGATCCAGAATTAGCAGCTTGGCGTGGGCCAGGCCCTGGCTCAGTTGGCCCAGGTACTGTTCCAGCACGAAGGCCTGGCCAGCGGCGGCATAGGCTTTTTGTTCGGCGGCAAAGCGCAGGTTCGCCGCTTGCGCGCCAGCATTCACCTCGCGGGCGTTGGCCTGGGCTTGATCCCGGGCAGTGCTGGCTTGCAACAGCGCTTGGTTGGTCTGCTCGCTGGCGGCGCCGCGTTCCCGGGCGATCAGGGCCTGGGCGCCGATCTGCGCGGCTTGCACACCGTGGTAAGCGTTGGCGGCTCCAGCGGGCGGGTGAATCGCTTCGACCACCGTGGCAAGGATCTCCACACCACTGTCGAGTGTTTGCAGATCGGCTTGCACACTGCGACCAATTTCGTCGGCGAGGCTGGTGCGTTGTTCACCGAGCAATTCGTCAAGGGTGCGCGAGGCGAAGTCATGCACCAGGATGCGGCTGGCGGTACTGCGGATCAGGGTCGGGATATCAGCGCTGTTATAAGTGGCGGCGAGCGCGGCCTGGTCGGTAAGGCCGATACGGTAGACAAAACGCACGTCCATATTGACGATCTGGAAGCCCTGCTTATCGCCGCTGCTGCTGGCGATGACCTGGGATTTGTCATTTACATGGCTGGCGTCCCACAGGCGGTTGGCGATCAACGGCGCCGGGCCTTCGGCAGCGGCCAACGGCGCAGTGGCGGCTTCACTGACGCTGGTCGCCAGCTCATGCACCACGCCGTTTTCGATGTTCAGCACACGGCCCAACGGCCACGGTAAACCCGCATGCAGGCCGGGGCCGAACACCTCGACCGGTTTGCCAAAGCGCTCATAAATCCCACGGCCTTGCAGGGGCACCTCATGCACGCCGGTCAGCGCCCAACCGACCGCCAGCACCACCAGCAACACCGGCAAAAACGCCCGGCGCATGTAGGTAAAGGCCCAGATCTGGCGCAGGTCGATACCGAAACGGTTGTGCAATTCATGCTGCAACGCCAGCAAGGGTTGTGGCGGCCAACGCAGCAGGCCGGCGATAAAACTCTGGGCCATCAAGCGCGGTTCGAGACGCGGCTGGCGCGGGCTGAACAGCGACAGCACACCCCTGAGCAGGAACTCCAGCGCCACCAGTGCCGGCAGCAGGCCGATCAGTGTCGCCAGGCGCAGTGGCCAAACCGACTCGGCATTGGCAAACAGCAGGCAGATTGCACTGATCACCAGGCAGATAATTGCCACCCGGCTCAACTGCGCCAGCTGTGACGCTTCCGGCCATTGGGCGGCGGTTTCCTGGGCGAGGCGACGTTCAAACACCAGCAGACCGAACGCCAGCGCCAACGCCAGCGCCGCGCCGATGCTTGCCGATTGACCGACGGCCGCAGCGGGCAAGGCCAGGTTCCAGAACTGGGTAACACTGATCAACGCCAGCAGCGACCAGCCACCCAACCACAACACCGGCGCGCCGACCTGGGCCAGCAGACCATTGCCGAAACGATTGATCAGACCCTTGTGCCAAGTGGTGGGCTCTCTGGGTTCTTCGACCAGTCCAACGCTTGGCGCCTCCAGCGCCTGGGCGCGCCAATCGGCCACCCACCAGGCCGACTGCAAGCCGGCGACCAGTACCAACAAGGCCGAAGCGCAGTTGATCAACACCACCGGCCAGATCGACAGTGGCGCAAACAACGCCACGAACAACGCCAGTACCCAAGCACTGATGGCCAGGGTCGTCAGGCTGATGCCGGCCTGGCGCAGTCGACGGGCATGGAACAACCCTTGCTGGAAACGCGCAAGGCCCTCTACCGAAGCGCCGTCAGCTTCTAGATCCACTTGCATCCACTCAACGCCCGCGTGTACATAATTCGTTACGATATAACACGAAGCGTGAAATTTTTGTTCGCTTTTGAACTCAGCCTGGATCCCTGTGGGAGGGGGCTTGCTCCCGATGGCATTGGGTCAGTAAGTAGATGGGTTGGCTGATGCACTGCTATCGGGAGCAAGCCCCCTCCCACATTTGCCTCACGGTGTTCTCTGGATTGTGACTAACCCCCTATAAACACGAGCTATCACTAGTGTCGGCGGCAATAAGTCGGCACACTCCTGAACAGTTTTTCGCGGGTTCACGGACAAGGAAGCGCCACCCCCCATGATTTCCATCTACCAACTCAAACCGCGGTTCCAGAACCTGCTGCGCCCTCTCGTGCAGCGTCTCTACGACAACGGCACCACCGCCAACCAGATCACCGTGCTGGCGGGGGTGATTTCCTTGCTGGTCGGCTTGCTGATCGCTGCTTTCGCCCAGCAGCTCTGGCTGTTTGCACTGATCCCGCTGTGGATGATTGTACGCATGGCCCTCAACGCCATCGACGGCATGCTCGCCCGGGAATTCGGCCAGCAGTCAAGGCTCGGCGCCTACCTCAATGAGCTATGCGATGTGATCGCCGACAGCGCGTTGATCCTGCCCTTTGCCCTGATACCCGGCGTGAGCCTGGCGCCAGTGTTGCTGGTGACGCTGCTCGCGATATTCAGCGAGTACGCCGGAGTGCTTGGGCCGATGGTGGGCGCATCGCGTCGCTACGACGGGCCGATGGGCAAGAGTGATCGGGCCTTCGTACTCGGTGTGCTGGCCACCGGCGTGGCGCTGGGCTGGCTCGGCGCCGGCTGGGTCGAGTCGGTGATGTGGCTGGTGGCTGCCCTGCTCGCCTACACCTTGGTCAACCGGGTGCGTCAGGGCCTCAAAGAACAACAACACACTCCCCCTTCTGCATAAGGATTTTGCGATGCGCGAACAGCAACAGCACACCTGCAGTACCCATGATGGCGTCGAGCTTTTCTACCGGCACTGGCCGGCTACGGCAGGCTCCGGGCCGCGCAAGGCAATCCTGTTGTTCCATCGCGGCCATGAGCACTCCGGGCGTATTGCCCACCTGGTAGATGAACTGGGCTTGCCGGAGTTTGATTTTTTCGCCTGGGACGCCCGCGGCCACGGCCAATCGCCCGGCGAGCGCGGCGACAGTCCCAGCTTTGCCACCAGTGCCCGTGATGTGCAGACCTTCTGTGACCACATCGGCGCCACCTACGGCATCGAAGAGCAAAACCTCGCCGTGATCGCCCAAAGCGTCGGCGCGGTGATCGCGGCCACCTGGGTCCACGACTATGCGCCGAAGATCCGCGCCCTGGTGCTCGCCTCGCCGGCCTTCAAGGTCAAGCTGTACGTGCCCTTCGCCCGCCCAGGCCTGACCTTGATGCGCAGGTTCCGGGGCAACTTTTTCGTCAACAGCTACGTCAAGGCCAAGTTCCTCAGCCACGACCCGGAGCGCGTAGCGTCCTACGACAGCGATCCGTTGATCACCAAGGCCATTTCGGTGAATGTGCTATTGGGCCTCTACGAAGCAGCGGATAGGGTTGTAGCCGATGCACAAGCGATTCAGGTGCCGACCCAACTGCTGGTCTCCGGCTCCGATTTTGTGGTGCACCGTAAACCCCAGCAGCAGTTTTTCGACCGCCTCGGCAGCCTGAAAAAAGAGCTGCATATCCTCCCCGGGTTCTTCCACGACACCCTTGGCGAACGTGACCGTGCCGTGGCCGTGAACAGCGCCAAGCGCTTTATCCTGCAGAACTTCGCCCACCCGCTGGATCGCGCCTCTCTGCTGGACGCTGACAAACTTGGCGCCACCTGCGCCGAATCCGAATCCCTCGCCGCGCCACTGCCACGCAATTCCCTGCGCGACCTCTACTGGCGCATGACCCGCGCCAGCATGGGCCTGGGCAAGAACCTGTCGGACGGAGTAAAGCTGGGCTTCGACACCGGTTTCGACTCCGGCAGCACCCTGGACTACGTGTACCGCAACAAACCCACCGGCAAGGGCGGCCTGGGGCGGATGATCGACACCAACTACCTCAACTCCATCGGCTGGCGCGGTATTCGTCAGCGCAAGCTGAACGTCGAAGAGCTGCTGCGCCTGGCGATGGCCAAGCTGCGTGAGGATGATCGCCAAGTACGCATTGTCGATATCGCCGCCGGCCACGGCCGTTACATTCTGGAGGCTTTGCAGGGCGTGTCGCCGTTGCCGGAATCCATCCTGCTGCGCGACTACAGCGACATCAACGTGCGCGACGGTGGCGCGCTGATTCTCGAGAAGGGCCTGGGAGACATCGCCCAGTTCGTCAAAGCCGATGCGTTCGACCGCGCCGACCTGGCCGCCCTGGAGCCCAAGCCGACCTTGGCCGTGGTGTCGGGCCTGTATGAATTGTTCGCCGATAACGCCATGGTCGGCGGCTCACTGGCGGGCTTGGCCGAAGCCTTGGAGCCAGGCGGTTACCTGGTGTATACCGGCCAGCCATGGCACCCGCAACTTGAGCTGATTGCCCGTGCACTTACCAGCCACCGCCAGGGCCAGGCCTGGGTGATGCGTCGGCGCAGCCAGGCGGAAATGGACCAGCTTGTCGAAGCCGCGGGCTTTCGCAAGATCACCCAGCGCGTGGATGAGTGGGGCATCTTTACGGTATCCCTGGCACAGAAGATCTGAACATGCGCGAACCCGGTCTATTGAAACCAGCGGCCCTCTGGCTGCTGCTATTGGCGCCGCTGTTCTTCAGCACCTATGGCTTCGCCACCTGGGTCACCAGCCAACGCAGCGATGTCGGCATGCTGGTGTTTGGCTGGGAAACCCATATACCGTTCTGGGCCTGGACCATCGTGCCCTACTGGTCCATCGACCTGCTCTACGGCTTCTCCCTGCTGTTACCCAATACACGCCATGAACTGAAACAACATGCACTGCGCCTGCTGAGCGCGCAGGTCATAGCCGTCAGTTGCTTCCTGATCTGGCCACTGCGCTTCACCTTTGAGCGGCCGGAACTGGACGGCGTGTTCGGCTGGCTGTTCGCGGTGCTGGCCGGTTTTGACAAACCCTTCAATCAGGCCCCGTCACTGCATATCGCGCTGCTGGTGATCCTGTGGGTCATGTATCAGCGGCACACCCGGGGTTTCTGGCGTTGGGTAGTGCATGGCTGGTTCACCCTGATCGGTCTCTCGGTGCTGACCACTTATCAACATCACTTTATCGACTTACCCACAGGCGCCCTCGCAGGGTGGTTGTGCGTGTGGTTATGGCCTGTGGAACACCCGAGCCCATTGGTGAATGCGCGACTGACGCGGGATCCCCAACGCTGGCGGCTGGGAGTGCGCTATGGGCTGGGTGCATTAATACTGGCGGTGCTTGCCTTCGTGCTCGGCGACGGCTGGCTGTGGCTGCTGTGGCCGGCGGTGTCCCTGGCGTTGATCAAGGCCAACTACCTCGTGCTAGGCGCGTCAGGCTTTCAAAAACGCGAAGATGGCCGTCTTACTCCCGCCGCGCGCTGGCTATATGCACCCTATCTAGCTGGTGCGTGGATCAATTCGCGCCTGTGGACACGCAAACATCCACAGCCCGACCTGATTGTGGATAACGTCTGGCTCGGACGCATCCCCACATCGCGCCAGCAAGGTTCATTCAAGGCCATTGTCGATCTGTGCGCCGAACTGCCGATTAATCCACAGGGCGGCGCGTATGCCTGCGTGCCAGTGCTTGACCTGATCGCACCGACACCCGACGAATGCATCAAAGCCGCGCACGCTATCGAGCAACTGCGCCAGCACGGGCCCTTGCTGGTGTGCTGTGCCCTCGGTTACTCCCGCAGCGCTACCGCCGTTGCCGCCTGGCTGCTGAACACAGGGCGCGCCGCCACGCTAGATCAAGCGCTGGCTATCATTCGTACAGCACGGGCCAATGTGGTCCTGCACCCCGCACATCGTGAAGCTTTGGAGGGTCTGCCCCATGCCCGCTGATATGGAACTCCAGGTGGTCGCCAGCCTGCTGCGCCGTGGCCGCTCACTGGATCAGTTATCCACAGGCCTGACGCTGCTCGGCGTACTGTTCGGCCTTGCCCAGCTATTGTTGGCCAGTATCTCGACGATCTGCCTGCTGCTGGCCCTGTGGATGATCGTACTGGGCCTGCTGCAAAAATACTGGGCATTACGCGTGGCCCTCGACGCCGACCTGTTTGCCCTGCTCGCCCGCGACACCGCACGTACACCGGACCTCGACCAGGCCCTGCAAACCCTTGGCCTGCAATCACCTAAACGGGCCGGCCGGCCCTGGAGTGAACGCCGTCGTGGCGCGCTCAAACTGTTGCGCAAACAAGCCTGGCTGCTGGGCGCGCAAGCGCTGCTGACCCTGGGCGTCATCCTCGCCAGCCCTTGGCTGCCTTTCGCCGGATAAGGAATCCCCATGTTCGAACCCGTGGTCGCCACGCTGATTACCTCCATGGCCCGCACCGTCACCGGCGCTCGCAGCCTGTGGCTGGGGTGCGCTCCGGTGCCGGTGCAACGCATCTATTTCGCCAACCACAGCAGCCACGGCGACTTCGTGCTGGTATGGGCGTCGCTGCCGCAGAACCTGCGCAAGTTCACGCGCCCGGTGGCGGGCAGTGATTACTGGAACAAGAGCGCCCTGCGCCGCTACATCATCAACCGTGTGTTCAATGGCGTGCTGATCGACCGCGAGCGCAGGGAGCCTGTGGATAACCCTTTGCAACCCATGCTCGCTGCGCTGGAAGGCGGTGACTCGCTGATTATTTTTCCGGAAGGCACGCGCAATCTGGAGGATGGCTTGCTGCCCTTCAAGAGCGGTTTGTACCACTTGGCAAAAAGTTACCCACAGGCCGAACTGGTGCCCGTGTGGATAGCCAACCTTAACCGGGTCATGCCCAAGGGCCGAGTGCTGCCACTGCCCTTGTTATGCACAACCAGCTTCGGTGCTCCCCTGCAATTGGAAGAGGGCGAAGACAAAGCCGCATTCCTTGCCCGTACCCGCGACGCCCTGCTCGCCCTTGCCCCGGAGCATTCCTGAAATGGATAGCCAAACCCTGATGTTATTCGGTGGCATCGGCGCGATTCTGGTCATCGCCTCGCTGATCGGCCTGATCCTCAAGCTGCGCACCCGTGGCAGCCCCAATGCCGTGATCGACAACCTCAACGCCCGCATCAACGCCTGGTGGGTGATGGTGGTGGTGATCGGCATCGCCTTCTGGCTCGGCACCGGCGCGGTGATCCTGTTGTTCTATGCCGTGTCGTTCTACGCCCTGCGAGAATTCCTCACCCTCACCCCAACCCGGCGCAGCGACTACCCGGCCCTGGTGGCCGCGTTCTACCTCGCGCTGCCGCTGCAATATGTGCTGATCTACGCCGACTGGTATGGGCTGTTCTCGATCTTCATCCCGGTGTACGTGTTTTTGCTGCTACCGATCCTCGCCTCCCTTGGGGGCGACAGCACACACTTCCTGGAACGCGCCTCGAAGGTGCAATGGGGGCTGATGATCGCGGTGTTCTGCGTGTCCTTCGTCCCAGCCCTGCTGACGCTGGACATCCCCGGGTACGAAGGCCGCAACCTGTTGCTGATCGCCTACCTGGTGATCGTGGTGCAACTGTCAGACGTATTGCAGTACGTATGCGGCAAGCTGTTCGGCAAACACAAGATCGCGCCCAATCTGTCACCGTCGAAAACCGTGGAAGGGTTCGTAGGCGGAATTCTGCTGTCATCCCTGATCGGCGCGGCGCTGTGGTGGACCACACCGTTTAATCCCTGGCAGTCGTTCCTGATTGCGCTGTTGATCAACTTGCTGGGCTTTGCCGGTGGGATTGTGATGTCAGCGATCAAGCGTGACCGCGGCGTAAAAGACTGGGGACATATGATCGAAGGGCACGGCGGGATGCTGGATCGGCTGGATTCGGTGTGCTTCGCGGCGCCGATCTTTTTCCATCTTGTGCGTTACTGGTGGACGTGATGGTTGACCAGAGCACCAGCCCTCGAGACTGACAAAGAACAAAATGTGGGAGGGGGCTTGCTCCCGATTACGGTGGACCAGTCAAGGTATCTGATGCCTGTCACACCGCTATCGGGAGCAGCCCCCTCCCACCTTGGTTCTTGTGTGCTTTCAAGACCATTAGGCAGTGATCTCGACGTAGCGGGACTCCCCGCCTCCTGTCGCACCCGATAGCCAGCCCCAATCAAAACTCAGCGTTGTGCGCCCGTCACGATCCACGCCTACCGTGCCACGTGACCACCCCGCGAGCAGTTCCCCTTCAAGGGTCACGCATTGATAAAGCAGCTCGATGGTATCTGTACCGGTCACCCGCCCGACCTGCGTGCCCAGGCGAATCCGGCCACCTTGGTAGGTGCTTGAAATGACGCCATCTTCAACTTGGTAGTGAAATACTGTCCCCGTGCCGGACAGCCCTTGAGTATTGTTCGCGACCGCAAAACGGCGGTTATGCAAACGTGCTTGAACGGTCGCTGATGGGCTTTGCATATTGGCATCCTTGAGTGGAGCGAATTCAAAACCATAAAAAAGGGGCTGTTAAAAACAGCCCCTCTTCAGGTACGCGAGAAAGCCTTACTCCACCGTCACCGACTTCGCCAGGTTACGCGGCTGGTCAACGTCAGTGCCTTTGAGCACGGCAACGTAGTACGACAGCAACTGCAGCGGGATTGTGTAGAGGATCGGCGACAGGGTGTCGTGAATGTGCGGCATGTTGATCACGTGGGTGCCTTCACCATTGGTCATGCCTGCCTTCTCATCTGCGAAGACGATCAGTTGGCCGCCACGGGCGCGTACTTCCTGCAGGTTGGACTTGAGCTTCTCCAGCAGTTCGTTGTTTGGCGCCACGGTAACCACTGGCATATCGTCATCCACCAGGGCCAATGGGCCGTGTTTCAGCTCACCGGCCGGATAGGCTTCGGCGTGGATGTACGAGATTTCCTTGAGTTTCAGCGAGCCTTCCATCGCCACCGGGTATTGCGCGCCACGGCCCAGGAACAGGGTGTGGTTCTTGTCAGCGAACAGCTCGGCGACTTTTTCCACGGTGCTGTCCATGGCCAGGGCTTCGCCAAGGCGGGTTGGCAGGCGGCGCAGTTCTTCCACCAGAGTGGCTTCGACGCCGTCGGCGAGGGTGCCGCGTACTTGGCCCAGGGACAGGGTCAGCAGCAGCAGGCCCACCAGTTGAGTCGTGAAGGCTTTGGTGGAGGCTACGCCGATTTCGCGACCGGCTTGGGTCAGCAGGGTCAGGTCGGATTCACGTACCAGGGAGCTGATGCTGACGTTGCAGATTGCCAGGCTGCCGAGGAAGCCCAGTTCCTTGGCATTGCGCAGGGCGGCCAGGGTGTCGGCGGTTTCGCCGGACTGGGAGATGGTCACGAACAAGGTGTCGGGCTGCACCACCACCTTGCGGTAGCGGAATTCGCTGGCCACTTCGACTTGGCAAGGAATGCCGGCCAGTTCTTCGAGCCAGTAACGGGCAACCATGCCAGCGTGGTAGCTGGTGCCGCAGGCCACGATCTGCACATTGCGCACCTTGGCGAACAACTCGGCGGCTTGCGGGCCGAAGGCGTTGACCAACACTTGATTCTGGCTCAGGCGACCTTCCAGGGTGCGTTGCACCACAGACGGCTGCTCGTGGATTTCCTTGAGCATGAAGTGGCGGAACTCGCCCTTGTCAGCGGCTTCGGCACCGTCGCGGTATTGCACGGCTTCGCGCTCGACGGACTGGCCGTTAACGTCCCAGATCTGCACGCTTTCACGACGGATGTCGGCAATATCGCCTTCTTCCAGATACATGAAGCGGTCGGTCACTTGGCGCAGGGCCAGTTGGTCGGAGGCGAGGAAGTTCTCGCCCAGCCCCAGGCCGATCACCAGCGGGCTGCCACTGCGTGCAGCAACCAGGCGATCAGGCTGGCTGGCGCTGATCACGGCCAGGCCGTAGGCGCCATGCAGTTCCTTGACCGTGGCCTTGAGGGCGGTGGTCAGATCGCTGTGGTCCTTGAGCTTGTGGTTGAGCAGGTGGGCGATGACTTCGGTGTCGGTGTCCGAGGTGAACACATAACCCAGGCCCTTGAGTTGTTCGCGCAGCACTTCGTGGTTTTCGATAATGCCGTTGTGCACCACCGCCAGGTCACCGGAGAAGTGTGGGTGAGCGTTACGCTCGCATGGCGCACCGTGGGTTGCCCAACGGGTGTGGGCAATGCCCAGGCGGCCTACGAGCGGCTCGCCGGCCAAGGCCTGGTCCAACTCG
This sequence comes from Pseudomonas sp. Root569, assembly GCF_001427465.1. Classification (NCBI taxonomy): domain Bacteria; kingdom Pseudomonadati; phylum Pseudomonadota; class Gammaproteobacteria; order Pseudomonadales; family Pseudomonadaceae; genus Pseudomonas; species Pseudomonas sp. Root569. The sequence continues at coordinate 158,759 of NZ_LMGQ01000026.1, forward strand.
CTCACCTTGCCCGGCCGGCGCATGCGCTCCAGCTTGCCGGCATTGGTGAAAACCGCCACGCCAGCGCTGTCATAACCGCGGTACTCGAGGCGCTTGAGGCCCTCGATAAGGATGGCAGTAACGTTACGTTCGGCGACTGCGCCAACAATTCCACACATGGTATTTCTCCTAGATGACGGCCGCGCATATCAGCGTAATGCCGCGGGCTTGGATCTGGTCGCGGGCCTCAAGCGGCAGGCGATCATCGGTAATAAGGGTATGGACGCTGCTCCAGGGCAGTTCCAGGTTGGGAATCTTGCGGCCGATCTTGTCGGACTCGACCATCACTACGACTTCACGGGCGACCTCGGCCATGACGCGGCTCAGGCCCAGGAGTTCGTTGAAGGTGGTAGTGCCGCGCTGCAGATCGATGCCATCGGCACCGATAAAGAGCTGATCAAAATCATAGGAGCGCAGCACCTGCTCGGCGACCTGGCCCTGGAACGAGTCCGAATGCGGGTCCCAGGTGCCGCCCGTCATCAACAACACCGGTTCGTGTTCCAGTTCGCTCAGGGCGCGGGCCACGTTCAGGGAGTTGGTCATCACTACCAGGCCGGGCTGATGGCCCAGTTCGGGGATCATGGCGGCGGTTGTGCTGCCGCTGTCGATGATGATGCGTGCGTGTTCGCGCAAACGCACCACTGCCGCACGCGCGATGGCGCGCTTGTAAGCCGAGATGGGTTGTGCGGCGTCGCCTACGAGCTCCTGGGGCATCGTGATTGCGCCACCGTAGCGACGCAGGAGCAGGCCATTGCTTTCGAGGGCGGCTAGATCCTTGCGGATGGTTACTTCCGAAGTTTCGAAACGCTTGGCCAATTCGTCCACACTGACTTCGCCCTGCTCATTGAGCAGAGTGAGGATATTGTGGCGTCGTTGAGGTGTATTTCGTTTCGACATGGTGATGATAAGTTTCGTTTCGAAAGATAACGAAGGCAATCAAAACCTATTGGCGAAAGATCGTCAAGTGAGATCTCTAAATAATGCAGGCAAAATGTGGGAGGGGGCTTGCTCCCGATGGCGGTGTGTCAGCCAATGTATATGTGACTGAACCACCGCTATCGGGGGCAAGCCCCCTCCCACATTGGAGTTTTGCTGCTGGCGAGGCTGTGGATAACTCAGGTTTTCTTGATTTTCACCGGGCGCTTCCAACCGTCGATGTTGCGTTGACGGGCGCGGGCGACGGCCAGCTGCGACTTATCCACATCCTGGTTGATGGTGGAACCTGCCGCGGTGTTTGAACCATCACCTATGGTGACCGGCGCAATCAACGAGTTGTTGGAGCCGATGAATACATCCTCACCGATAGTCGTCTGGTACTTGTTGGCGCCGTCGTAGTTGCAGGTAATGGCACCGGCGCCGATGTTGCTGCGGGCACCGATCACTGCATCACCGAGGTAAGCCAAGTGGCCGGCCTTCGCGTCGTCACCCATTTTCGCGTTTTTCAGCTCGACGAAATTGCCAACGTGCGCTCTCAAGCCCATCACTGTACCCGGACGCAACCGTGCAAACGGCCCCGCATCGCTACCCTCGCCCATCACGGCACCGTCGATATGGCTGTTAGCCTTGACCACCACGCCTTTGCGCAAGGTGCTGTCCTTGATCACGCAGTTCGGGCCGATGACCACGTTGTCTTCAATGATCACGCGGCCTTCGAGGATCACGTTGATATCGATCAGCACGTCGCGACCCACCGTCACTTCGCCACGCACATCGAAACGCGCCGGGTCACGCAGGGTCACCCCCTGGGCCATCAGGCGCAGACCTTCGCGCAGTTGGTAGTGACGCTCCAGCTCTGCGAGCTGCTTGCGGTCGTTGGCGCCCTGCACTTCCATCGGGTCGTGGGGCTGCTCGGTGGCGACCAGCAGGCCGTCACTCACCGCCATTTCGATCACATCGGTGAGGTAGTACTCGCCCTGGGCGTTGTTGTTGGACAGACGGCTCATCCAGTCGCCCAGCTTATCGGCAGGCACGGCAAGAATGCCCGTGTTGCCTTCAGTAATGGCGCGCTGGGCTTCGCTGGCATCCCTATGCTCGACGATAGCGGCAACCTTGCCGTCGGCATTACGCACGATGCGGCCGTAACCGGTAGGGTCGCCCAGCTCAACGGTGAGCAGGCCCATCTGTCCAGGCACGACATGCTTGAGCAGACGTTGCAGGGTTTCGACTTCGATCAGCGGTACGTCGCCATATAGGATCAGCACGGTATCAGCTGTGATGAAGGGTACAGCCTGCGCAGTGGCGTGGCCGGTGCCGAGTTGTTTGTCTTGTAGAACGAAATTCAAGTCGTCTGCGGCGAGGCGTTCACGCACCACATCGGCACCGTGGCCGATCACCACGTGAATGCGCTGCGGGTCCAGCTGGCGGGCGCTGTGGATAACATGGCCCAGCATGGAATTGCCGGCAACCGGGTGCAGCACCTTGGGCAGGGCCGAACGCATGCGAGTGCCCTGGCCTGCGGCGAGAATGACGATTTCAAGAGACATGAATGGCTACCAATCCTGGGCGGTCCGGGTTCAGACCAAAGAAGTGTTTTGCAAAAAAAGAAAAAGGGTAGCCGAGGCTACCCTTTTTAATCAATCACACATGAAGCGTAACGGCATGGCCGCTTACTTCTTGCGGATCTGCTGGAGCGTGCGCAGCTGGGCTGCAGCTTCGGCCAGACGAACTGCAGCAGCGCTGTAGTCGAAGTCTGCGCCTTTTTCGTTCAGCGCCTTCTCGGCAGCCTTGACGGCTTCCTGAGCGGAGGCTTCATCCAGGTCGCCAGCACGTTGCACGGTGTCGGCAAGTACCTTGACCATGTTCGGCTGAACCTCGAGGAAACCACCGGAGATGTAAAACACCTCACGTTCCCCGCCTTGCTTGGTCAGAGTGATCGGACCTGGCTTCAAGCTGGTAATCAACGGAGCGTGACCCATGGCGATACCAAGATCACCCAAGTCACCGTGCGCTGTTACAAACTCGACCAGACCGGAGAAGATTTCCCCTTCCGCGCTGACGATATCGCAATGGACTGTCATAGCCATCTGATTGCCTCAACCTGATGAGCGCCCGTTGCCGGGCGCCTGGATTACAGTTTCTTGGCTTTCTCGATCGCTTCTTCGATGCCGCCGACCATGTAGAACGCTTGTTCTGGCAGGTGGTCGTAGTCACCGTTGAGGATGCCTTTGAAGCCAGCAATGGTGTCTTTCAGGGAAACGTATTTACCCGAGGCACCGGTGAAGACTTCAGCCACGAAGAACGGCTGCGACAAGAAACGCTGGATCTTACGAGCACGGTTTACCAACTGTTTGTCGGCTTCCGACAGCTCGTCCATACCCAGGATCGCAATGATGTCCTTCAGTTCTTTGTAGCGCTGCAGCACGTACTGAACGCCGCGAGCGGTGTCGTAGTGCTCCTGGCCGATCACGTTCGGGTCCAGCTGGCGCGAAGTCGAGTCGAGTGGATCGACCGCTGGGTAGATACCCAGGGAAGCGATGTCACGGGACAGAACGACGGTGGCGTCCAAGTGGGCGAAGGTGGTGGCTGGCGACGGGTCGGTCAAGTCATCCGCAGGTACGTATACCGCTTGGATCGAGGTGATCGAACCTTCCTTGGTCGAAGTGATACGTTCTTGCAGAACGCCCATCTCTTCAGCCAGGGTCGGCTGGTAACCTACTGCCGAAGGCATACGGCCCAGCAGTGCGGATACTTCAGTACCGGCCAGGGTGTAACGGTAGATGTTGTCGACGAACAGCAGAACGTCGTTACCTTCGTCACGGAACTTCTCGGCCATGGTCAGGCCAGTCAGGGCTACGCGCAGACGGTTTCCCGGCGGCTCGTTCATCTGACCGTAAACCAGTGCCACTTTGTCCAGAACGTTGGAGTCCTTCATCTCGTGGTAGAAGTCGTTACCCTCACGGGTACGCTCACCCACACCGGCGAACACGGAATAACCGCTGTGCTCGATGGCGATGTTACGGATCAGTTCCATCATGTTTACGGTCTTGCCTACACCGGCACCACCGAACAGACCGACTTTACCGCCCTTGGCGAACGGGCAAACCAGGTCGATAACCTTGATACCGGTTTCCAGCAGGTCGTTGCCGCCTGCTTGCTCGGCGAACGAAGGCGCGGCGCGGTGAATGCCCCAGCGCTCTTCGGTGGCAATCGGGCCAGCTTCGTCGATCGGGTTGCCCAGTACGTCCATGATCCGGCCCAGGGTCGCTTTACCGACCGGTACGGAGATGGCAGCGCCAGTGTCGACAACGTCCAGACCGCGCTTCAAGCCTTCGGTAGAACCCATCGCAATGGTACGAACTACGCCGTCGCCCAGCTGCTGCTGGACTTCCAGGGTAGTTTCCGCGCCTTGTACTTTCAGCGCGTTGTAGATGCTCGGTACGCTGTCGCGTGGAAATTCCACGTCGATAACGGCGCCGATGATTTGAACGATACGTCCGCTACTCATAGCTGGATCCTCTGAATATTTGAACCGTTAAACCGCGGCAGCGCCGCCGACGATTTCCGAGATCTCTTGGGTGATCGCAGCCTGACGCGCCTTGTTGTAGATCAGCTGCAAATCGCTGATCAGATCACCGGCGTTATCGGTAGCGTTTTTCATCGCGATCATCCGCGCCGCTTGTTCAGCTGCGTTGTTCTCGACCACCGCCTGGTACACCTGCGACTCCACGTAGCGCACCATCAAGCCATCAAGCAGCTCTTTGGCGTCTGGTTCGTAGAGGTAGTCCCAGTGGTGCTTGAGTTCCTGATCCGGGGTCGCCACCAGTGGAATCAATTGCTCCACAGTTGGCTGCTGGGTCATGGTGTTGATGAACTTGTTGGATACCACGGACAGGCGGTCAATCCGGCCTTCCAGGTACGCATCCAGCATCACCTTCACACTGCCGATCAAATCATTGATCGACGGCTCTTCACCCAGGTGGCTGATAGCTGCAACGACGTTACCGCCGAAGTTACGGAAAAAGGCCGCACCCTTGCTACCCACAACACACAGATCGATCTCGACGCCGTTTTCGCGGTTTACCGCCATGTCCTTGACCAGGGCCTTGAACAGGTTGGTATTCAGACCACCACACAAACCACGGTCACTGCTCACTACCACATAACCTGCACGCTTGACGGCGCGCTCGATCATGAACGGGTGGCGGTATTCCGGGTTGGCGTTGGCCAGATGCCCAATTACCTGGCGGATACGCTCCGCATAAGGACGGCTAGCAGCCATGCGCATTTGTGCCTTGCGCATTTTGCTTACCGCCACTTTTTCCATGGCGCTGGTAATTTTTTGCGTGCTTTTGATGCTCGCAATCTTACTGCGAATCTCTTTTGCGCCTGCCATGTAACACCTATCAGGTTAGCAAGCGGGAGCCTTGCGGCTCCCGCTGCGGCTTACCAGGTTTGGGTGGCCTTGAACTTCTCGATACCGGCTTTCATGCCAGCGTCGATATCGTCATTGAAGTCACCCTTCACGTTGATCTTCGCCATCAATTCGGCGTGATCGCGGTTGAAGTAAGCAATCAGCGCTTGTTCAAAGCTGCCGACCTTGGCGATTTCAACGTCGGTCAGGAACCCACGCTCAGCGGCATACAGCGACAACGCCATGTCAGCGATCGACATCGGGGCGTATTGCTTCTGCTTCATCAGCTCGGTAACGCGCTGACCATGCTCAAGTTGCTTACGGGTCGCTTCGTCCAGGTCAGAAGCGAACTGGGCGAATGCCGCCAGTTCACGGTACTGAGCCAGAGCGGTACGGATACCACCGGAGAGCTTCTTGATGATCTTGGTCTGAGCGGCACCACCCACACGGGATACCGAAACACCGGCGTTCACAGCAGGACGAATCCCGGAGTTGAACATGGCCGATTCCAGGAAGATCTGACCGTCGGTGATGGAAATCACGTTGGTCGGAACGAACGCGGAAACGTCGCCAGCCTGGGTTTCAATGATCGGCAGTGCGGTCAGGGAACCGGTTTTGCCGGTCACTGCGCCGTTGGTGAACTTCTCTACGTACTCTTCCGAAACGCGGGATGCGCGCTCCAGCAGACGGGAGTGGAGATAGAACACGTCGCCTGGGTAAGCTTCACGGCCTGGTGGACGGCGCAGCAGCAGGGAAATCTGGCGGTAAGCCACTGCCTGCTTGGACAGATCGTCATAAACGATCAGCGCGTCTTCACCGCGGTCGCGGAAGAATTCACCCATGGTGCAACCGGAGTACGGTGCCAGGAATTGCAGCGCAGGAGATTCCGAAGCACTGGCAGCCACGATGATCGTGTTGGCCAGGGCGCCGTTTTCTTCCAGCTTGCGAACCACGTTGGCGATGGTCGATTGCTTCTGACCAATGGCTACGTAGACGCAGAAAATGCCGCTGTCTTTCTGGTTGATGATCGCGTCGATCGCCAGGGCGGTTTTACCGATCTGACGGTCACCGATGATCAGCTCACGCTGGCCACGGCCGACCGGGATCATGGCATCGACAGCCTTGTAGCCAGTCTGTACAGGCTGGTCTACCGACTTACGCCAGATCACGCCTGGAGCAACTTTCTCGACCGCGTCGGTCTCGGTGTTGCCCAGTGGACCTTTGCCGTCAACTGGATTACCCAGTGCGTCGACTACACGACCCAGCAGTTCCTTACCAACCGGAACTTCCAGGATGCGGCCGGTGCACTTGGCGCTCATGCCTTCAGCCAGACTGGTGTACGCGCCCAATACAACGGCACCTACGGAGTCTTGCTCCAGGTTGAGGGCCATACCGTAGACGCCGCCCGGAAACTCGATCATCTCGCCGTACATGACGTCGGCCAGACCGTGAATCCGCACGATGCCGTCAGATACGCTGACGACAGTGCCTTCGTTACGGGCTTGGGAGGTCACATCGAGCTTGTCGATGCGGCCCTTGATAATTTCACTTATTTCGGAAGGATTGAGTTGCTGCATTGCTCTGCTGCCCCTTCAAACTCAAGATTTCAATGCTTCGGCAAGTTTCGCGATTTTGCCGCGAATCGAGCCATCGATAACCAGGTCGCCGGCACGGATAACGACACCACCAATCAGGGATGCGTCCTCCGAAGCTTGCAGGCGCACTTCCCGATTGAGTCGTGCACTGAGAACCTTGGCGAGTTTGTCTTGCTGTTCTTGGTTCAATGCGAAAGCACTGGTCACTTCAACGTCTACCGATTTCTCTGCTTCGGCCTTGTACAGGTCGAACAGAGCGGCGATCTCCGGCAATAACGGGAGACGGTCGTTTTCGGCAATGACGTGAATGAAGTTCTGCACCTTCACATCAAACTTGTCGCCGCACACTTCAATAAAAGTGGCGGCCTTGTCTGCGCTCGTCAGGCGCGGGGCCTTGAGCACGCGCTGCATGGTGTCGTCTTGCGACACTGCTGCAGCCAGGCCGAGCATGGCTGACCAAGAGGCCAGCTGCTGGTGGGCCTGGGCGTGCTCGAAGGCTGCCTTAGCATAAGGTCGGGCCAACGTGGTCAGTTCTGCCATGATCGCCCTCGCTTAAATTTCAGCAGCCAGTTTGTCAACCAGCTCCGCGTGCGCGTTTTGATCGATTGTGGCACCAAGGATCTTCTCCGCGCCGCCGACCGCCAGGGCACCCAGTTGGGCACGCAGCGCGTCTTTGACACCGTTCAGTTCCTGTTCGATCTCGGCATGAGCCGAAGCCTTAACACGGTCAGCTTCGACGCGGGCTTTTTCAACAGCCTCTTCGACGATCTGGTTACCGCGTTTCTTGGCTTGCTCAATGATTTCAGCTGCCTGTGCTTTAGCTTCGCGCAGTTGAAGACCCACTTTCTCTTGGGCCAACTCCAAGTCGCGAGCTGCACGGCTGGCAGCGTCCAAACCATCCGCGATCTTCTTCTGACGTTCGTGCAAAGCCGCGATGACCGGAGGCCACACGAACTTCATGCAAAACACTACAAAAATGAAGAACGCAACGGATTGGCCAATCAGGGTTGCATTAATGTTCACGCCAACACCTCGCTCATTCGTTGTCCATCACCCCAATCACTCGAAAAGTCGAGTGATTAGCCAGCGAGTTGACCAACGAAGGGGTTCGCGAAGGTGAAGAACAGTGCGATACCAACGCCGATCATGGTCACGGCGTCGAGCAGGCCGGCGACGATGAACATTTTAACTTGCAGCATTGGGACCATTTCTGGCTGACGCGCTGCGCCTTCCAGGAATTTGCCGCCCAGCAGGCCGAAACCAATGGCAGTACCCAGGGCGCCCAGGCCGATCAACAGTGCAACAGCGATAGCGGTTAGACCAACTACAGTTTCCATCTTTCCTCCCGACTTTTACGTCGTATGGTTTAGGTTTTTTAGATTTTAAAGCGGTAAAACAAATCGTTTCATAGCCCTGGTGGGCCACCTTCCCGTTTGACCGGGAAGGACATCAGACTAGTCGAGACTGGTCTTAATGGTTCTCTTCGTGCGCCATCGACAGGTAGACAATGGTCAGCATCATGAAGATGAAGGCCTGCAGGGTAATGATCAGGATGTGGAACACAGCCCACGCCCACTGCAGAACTACGCCCAGGCCGCTAAGCCAGAGCAGGCCGCTGCCGAACATCACAGCGATCAGGATGAACACCAGCTCGCCGGCATACATGTTGCCGAACAGTCGCAGGGCCAGGGAGATCGGCTTGGCGACCAGGGTCACGAATTCCAGCAGGAAGTTCACCGGAATCAGCAGGGCTTGAACGAAAATGTTCTTGCTGCCGAACGGGTGCAGGGTCAGTTCGCCGATGAAGCCGCCGATACCCTTGACCTTGATGCTGTAGAAAATGATCAACGCGAACACCGACAGGGCCATGCCCAGGGTGGCGTTCGGGTCAGTGGTCGACACGGCGCGGAATGGAATGTGCGCATCGCCGGAGATCAGGATGGCCAACTGAGGAATCCAGTCCACCGGGATCAGGTCGACGGCGTTCATCAGGAACACCCATACGAAGATGGTCAGTGCCAGCGGTGCGATCACCGGGCTACGGCCATGGAAGCTGTCTTTCACGCTGCCATCGACGAATTCGACCAGTACTTCAACGAAGTTCTGCAAGGCACCTGGCTGACCGGAGGTCGCCTTCTTTGCCGCCATGCGGAAAATCAGGACGAAGATCAGACCCAATGCGACCGACCAACCCAGAGTATCCAGGTGGAAAGCCCAGAAACCCATTTCTTTGGCCTCTGCTGCGGTGTGGGCAAAGCCCCAGCCGCCGTTGGGAAGCTGACCGAAGGTCAGGTTCTGCAAGTGGTGCTGGATATAGCCCGAAGCGGTTGTTTCTGCCATGGTTGCCTCAAACGCCCTAAGGTTTCGAAAGTCTTGTTTTCATTAGCAGGGGAGCGAACCAGCTGACCAGTTGGGTCAACACGAAGACGCCGAATACAGCCAGCGGCGCCAATGGCTTCACACCTGCAAAGGTCAGTGCAAACAGCACTGCCGTCAAAATCAGTTTCCCCGCCTCGCCGGCATAAAAAGACCGGACGATAGCCTGGGCTGCTCGGGCGCCGGAAAACCGAAAGGCCCTGTGAGCGAAATACATATTGGGCAGCAAGGCTATCAGGCCTCCGCAGAGTCCTGAATATCCGGCTACGACTCCATGCCAATACCAAAGCGCCAAAGCGGCGATCAGCAGAATGACAAATTGAGCCAATAAAACCGGGAAAACAGCCAAGCGATGGAACGGCAACGTGTTTGGCGTGCGGGTTTCCATCACTCTTGCTCCTCAATGGTCGGCTGCCGGAAATCAATAACTTGGCATAATTTGTGCCGACAAAATGCGCGCAGAGTATAGGGGCGGTTCTGCCCCTATTCAACTGTCGGGTAGTGATTTCCGATCACACGCTACATAAGCAAATGTTTCAGCGGATGTGGGCAAGGACGCCCTGCAGCTCATCGAGAGAGTTATATCCGATGACCAATTGCCCTTTGCCCTTCTTGCCGTGACGAATTTGCACCGCAGAGCCCAGGCGCTCGGCCAGGCGCTGCTCGAGTCGTGCGATATCCGGATCAGGTTTGGCCGCTTCGACCGGTGCAGGTTTGCCGCTGAGCCACTGGCGAACCAGGGCTTCGGTCTGACGTACAGTCAGACCTCGTGCGACAACGTGTCGCGCCCCTTCAACCTGTTGATTTTCCGGCAAACCGAGCAAAGCACGGGCGTGGCCCATTTCCAGGTCTCCGTGGGACAACATGGTCTTGATGACTTCCGGCAGTGCGATCAGGCGCAGCAAGTTGGACACGGTGACGCGGGATTTCCCCACCGCGTCGGCCACTTGTTGCTGGGTCAGCTGGAATTCGTGCTGCAAACGCTGCAACGCAATCGCTTCTTCGATCGGGTTGAGGTCTTCGCGCTGGATATTCTCAATCAACGCCATGGCGATGGCGGTTTCATCCGACACATCGCGCACCATCGCCGGGATGGTGTCCTTGCCGGCCTGTTGGCTGGCGCGCCAGCGACGTTCACCGGCGATGATCTCAAAGCGGCCAGCGCCAATCGGGCGCACCACAATCGGTTGCATCACGCCCTGGGCCTTGATCGAGTTAGCCAGTTCTTCCAGCGCCTGGGGATCCATGTCCCGCCGTGGCTGGTATTTGCCGCGCTGGATCAGGTCCAGGGGCAGGTGCTGCAGCTCGCGCTCGTCGGCCTGCACCGCTTGCTCTTCAAGCGATGTGACGGTCGGACCACTCAGCAGTGCATCCAGTCCACGTCCGAGACCTCGTTTCTTGACGGCCATGGGGATTCCTTAAGTTGGCTGGGCGGCAGCGGTGCGTGAATTGCGGCGTTGACGGCGAACCATCTCGCCGGCCAGCGCCAGGTAGGCAATGGCACCACGCGAGGACTTGTCGTACGCAAGCGCAGGCATGCCATAGCTTGGCGCTTCAGCCAGGCGGATGTTGCGTGGGATGACGGTGTCGTACAACTGGTCGCCAAAATGTTCCTTGAGCTGCGCCGACACATCGTTCATCAGGCTCAGACGCGGATCGTACATGGTCCGCAGCAGGCCTTCGACTTTCAGGTTCGGGTTGAGCAACTCGGCGATACGCTTGATGTTATCCACAAGGTCGCTCAAGCCTTCGAGGGCGAAGTACTCGCACTGCATTGGGATAATCACCCCATCAGCGGCCACCAGGGCGTTGAGCGTGAGCATCGACAGCGACGGTGGGCAGTCGATCAGAATGTAGTCGTAATTCTCTCGAATGGGCGCCAGGGCGCTACGCAGACGGCTTTCCTTCATCTGCATTTCCAGCAGCACCACTTCCGCCGCGGTCAAATCGCGGTTGGCTGGCAGCAGTTGGTAACCACCATGCTCGGAATAGTGCATGGCCTGCGCCAGGTCGCATTCGCCAATCAGCAAATCATAGACCGAGTTTTCCAGGCCGTGTTTATCCACACCGCTACCCATGGTGGCGTTGCCCTGTGGATCGAGATCGATCAACAGCACCCGACGCTTGGTGGCGACCAGGGATGCTGCGAGGTTGATACAGGTGGTGGTCTTACCCACGCCACCTTTCTGGTTCGCAATCGCGAATACCTTAGCCATTCTTGCTTGTGTTCCCAATCATGCCGTGCGGCGCAGTATCAGCAGATGGCGTTGGCCTTGGCAACCGGGTACGGCCAAGGCGTGTTCGCTATCGAGGTGGAAGTCTGCCGGCAATGCTAACAGCTCGTCGCTTGGATGGACGCCCTTCATTGCCAGCCAGCGGGTGTCACGGTCGCCGAGATGGCGGGTCCAGTTGCTGAAATTCTCCATGCTGCTGAACGCTCGGGACACAATGCCGTTGAAAGGCTGTTCAGGCGTGAAGGCCTCCACGCGGCTGTGGATAACCTGCAGGTTATCCAGCTTGAGTTCGAGTTTGACCTGGGTCAGGAAGCGGGTTTTCTTGCCGTTGCTGTCCAGGCAGGTCACTTGAGACTCGGGAAACAGGATCGCCAATGGAATGCCAGGCATCCCGCCGCCACTGCCGACGTCGAGCCAGCGGCCGTTTTCGATGAACGGCATCACGCTGAGGCTGTCGAGCAGATGCCGTGACACCATCTCATCTGGATCACGCACAGCGGTGAGGTTGTAAGCCTTGTTCCATTTGATCAACAGGGCCAGATAGCTCAGCAATAACTCTTGCTGGGCTTCGGTGAGGGCCACACCCAACTGGCGCGCTCCTGTGGATAACTCTTCGGCGTGTTGCGAGGTGACCAACGAACTCAAGCGCTTTGCTCCAACTGACGGCCCGCGCCGCGTTTTTTCAAATGAATCATCAACAGCGAAATGGCTGCAGGAGTGACGCCTGGAATGCGTGAAGCCTGGCCAAGTGTTTCCGGCCGAGTTATCCCCAGCTTGCTTTGAATTTCTTTCGACAGCCCGGAAATCCCGGTGTAGTCGATATCCACAGGCAGCTTGGTATCTTCACTGGCGCGCAGGCGAGCGATTTCGTCCTGCTGGCGATCAATGTAACCGGCGTACTTGGTCTTGATCTCGACCTGTTCGGCAACCTGTGGATCTTCCGCGCCCTGGCCTGTTACTTCGACCAAGCCAGCGTAGTCGATTTCCGGACGGGACAGCAGGTTCAGCAGGTTGTACTCATGGGTCAGAGGCGTGCCGAATTTTTCCGCAATCGCATCGCCTTGTTCGGTGCCCGGGCGAACCCAGGTACTTTTCAGGCGTTGCTCTTCGAGCGTGATGCTTTCGCGTTTCTTGCAGAACGCAGCCCAACGCGCGTCATCAACCAGGCCCAATTCACGACCTTTTTCGGTCAAGCGCAGGTCCGCGTTGTCCTCGCGCAGGATCAGGCGGTATTCGGCCCGGGAAGTGAACATCCGGTACGGTTCCTGGGTACCGAGGGTAATCAGGTCGTCGACCAATACACCGATATAGGCTTCATCGCGACGCGGGCACCAGCTGTCTTTGCCTTGTGCGCGCAATGCAGCGTTGGTTCCGGCCAGCAAACCCTGGGCCCCGGCTTCTTCGTAACCGGTGGTGCCATTGATTTGCCCGGCAAAGAACAAGCCGCCAATTACCTTGGTTTCCAGGCTGTATTTCAAGTCACGCGGGTCGAAGTAATCGTACTCAATGGCGTAGCCCGGCCGCACGATGTGCGCATTTTCCATACCGCGGATCGACTGCACGATCTGGATTTGCACGTCGAACGGCAAGGAAGTGGAAATCCCGTTCGGGTACAGCTCATGCGTGGTCAGGCCTTCGGGCTCGATGAAGACCTGGTGGCTTTCCTTGTCGGCAAAGCGGTGGATCTTGTCTTCGATCGACGGGCAATAACGCGGGCCAATGCCTTCGATCACCCCGGAATACATTGGCGAACGGTCGAGGTTCGCGGCAATGATTTCGTGGGTCCGTGCGTTCGTGTGGGTAATCCAGCAACTGACCTGCTTCGGATGCTGCTCCTTGGAGCCCATGAACGACATGACCGGAATCGGCGTGTCACCGGCTTGCTCGGTCATCACCGAGAAATCCACAGAACGCCCGTCAATACGTGGCGGGGTCCCGGTTTTCAGGCGACCAACTCGCAGAGGCAATTCACGCAAGCGTTTTGCCAGGGCGATCGACGGCGGATCACCGGCGCGACCACCGGAATAGTTCTGCATGCCAATGTGGATAAGCCCACCGAGGAAGGTACCGGTGGTCAGCACGACGGATTCTGCGAAGAAACGCAGGCCCATTTGGGTGACCACGCCTTTCACGACGTCCTGTTCGACGATCAGATCATCGGCGGCTTGCTGAAATATCCACAGGTTCGGCTGGTTTTCCAGGGTTTCACGTACGGCCGCCTTGTACAGGATGCGGTCAGCTTGAGCCCGGGTTGCACGCACCGCCGGGCCTTTGCGGCTGTTGAGTACGCGAAATTGAATACCACCTTTGTCGGTAGCCATGGCCATCACGCCGCCAAGGGCGTCGATTTCCTTGACCAGGTGGCTTTTGCCAATCCCGCCGATAGCGGGGTTGCAACTCATGGCACCGAGGGTTTCCACGTTGTGCGTGAGCAACAGGGTTTTTACGCCCATGCGTGCTGACGCCAGTGCTGCCTCGGTACCGGCATGACCGCCGCCGATGACGATCACTTCAAAACGGGAAGGGAAATCCACCACGCACCTCGTGCCTGCTTATGTAGGTAATCAGGAATTGTTTGTTGAAAGAGTTTTGGAGCTTTGGCGGCAAGTATAGGGACTTCGCCCTTCCTAAAGAACCCTTTGCACAAAATTTAACCAGCTGTGGATAATCACAGGCAATAGAGATTAAAAGAGAGAAATTTATTAAATCTTTGTTTTTATGTTTATTTCTACTGAGCTACTTTTCTGTGGATAGATTTCCACAGGCCTTTATTTTCAATGTGTACAGAGCTTCAAAAGTCTGTGGTCATGTGCCAATGAGGCCCTTGGATAAGTGCTTTAAGCCTGTGGATTAAACAGGTTGTTATCCACAGAGGGTTTTTTGCTCAGGTTTCAGGCCCTGTTATCAACTGGGCACAAGGGCGGTTATTCACAGGGCTTAATCCACAGAAAACCGCAGATCCGCTGGTATTTCCTCCTGCACGAAGGCAGCCGCATCCTTTACCCGGGGTGGTGAGTGCTTCAAAAAGAGATCTATTGTGAGAAAACGGCTGGGCAGTTAATAATAGCGATTATCATTAACCTGCCTTGTCATACCCTATGTCCCTTCCATCACACACGGCTGCGGTCCAGAACATCTATGAGCAACACCATTCCTGGTTGCATGGGTGGCTCAAAGGTAAGTTGCATAACGCCTGCGATGCGGCCGATGTTGCGCACGATACGTTCGTGCGTATTCTGGGTGGGCGACATGCAGCGCAGATCATTGAGCCGCGGGACTATCTGGCGACCATCGCCAGGGGCCTGGTGATTGATCGTTACCGTCGACACGCCATTGAGCAGGCCTACAAGCAAACCGTGGCTGAACGTCCTGAAGCCAACGCCATCAGCGAAGAAGACAAGGCCATCATCATTGAGACCCTGGTGGCTGTGGATAAAGCCTTGGCCACACTCGGCGAGCGAGCACGGCGAATCTTTATGCTGTCGCAGCTCGAGGGGCTGACTTATCAACAGATCGCAGATCAGCTGCAGGTCTCACTGACCACAGTGAAGAAGCACATGATCCGTGCATTGACTGAATGTTCGCTGATCGTGGCCAGCCTGTAATGGCGGTCCCCGATCGCAAGACCTTCGAAGCCGCTGCCAGCTGGTATGTACAGTTCCAGTCCCAGACACCTACAGCCGCTGACCGCCTGGCCTGGCAACAATGGCTGAACGGCGATCCGTCCCACCAGGCTGCGTGGGACCAGATGGAGCAATTGCAGCGCAGCCTTGGCGCGCTGCCCCAGGATTTAACCCGCCGTGCATTGTCGACCACGCAACAACGGCGCCAAGTACTGAAGTGGATGCTGGTGTTGGGCAGTACCGGCTATCTAGGCTGGAATGTTCAGCAACGCACGCCCCTGGCCCATGTATGGGCTGATTACCGGACTTCCGTGGGTGAGCGCCGGCGTGTCGAACTGGCTGACGGTACGCGGGTTGATCTTAATACCAGCACCGCTATTGACGTGGTTTTTGATGGGCGCCAGCGCTTGATCCGTTTGCGCGAAGGTGAAGTACTTATCCACACCGGCAAGTTCGGCGGGCAAACGCCTTTTTATGTCGAAACCCTTCAAGGCCGGGTCCAGGCATTGGGTACTCGGTTCAGCGTGCGCCAGTTGCCAGGCTCCACACGTGTCGGCGTCCTGGAGGATCGGGTGAGCGTGTATCCAGGTGACCAGCCCAACCACGCGCGGCTGCTCGGTGCCGGTGAGAGCGCTGACTTTGATCGCCAAAACGTGGGTCCCAACACGAGTTATCGCGGCTCCCAGGCTGCCTGGGTCGATGGGCAGTTAATCGTATTGGATGCTCGCCTCGCAGAGGTGATGGACGAACTCGCCCGCTATCGCCCAGGTGTCCTGAAATACGATTCGGCTTCGGCGCGCTTGCCTATCTCCGGCACGTTCCGACTGGATTCAACCGATGCAGTACTGGCTAACCTACAGGCAACCCTGCCGATTCAGGTGAAGTACTTCACGCGCTATTGGGTTTCAGTGACGCGAATCGGTTAAAAAATTCGCACACGGGGGTTATCTTTTTTTCACCTGATGCGGCCCTACAGGTAATCACGACCACCTTCAGGGCTTACCCACCTATGCGCCTCCCCACCAAGCTCCGCTTGCGACTTTCCTGCCACGGTATGATGTACGGCCTGCTGCTCGGTACCGCAAACATCGCCAGTGCCTTGCTTGCCCCTGGCGCCATGGCCGCCAATGGGGTGCAGCACTTCGTCATCGCGGCTGGCCCGCTGGACAATGCCTTGAGTCAATTCGCTGCCAGAGCGAATGTGATTCTGTCTTTCTCGCCTCAGCAAACCGCGCAGCTGACTACAGCAGGGCTGGAAGGCGATTATTCTGTGGAACAAGGCTTTGCGCTGTTGCTGCAGAACTCGGGGCTACAAGTGCTATCCCAGGCGCCAGGCAGTTATGTTCTGCAGGCCATTCCCGCAGGGCAACTAGTGCTCGCCCCTACCACGGTCAGCGGTTATCAACAGGCAGGGTTCAACCAAGACATCGCCGGGGATGTGGGCTACAAGGCGCAAAACAGTCGCATCGGTACCAAAACCAGCACGCCTTTGTCCGAAACGCCACGCTCGGTATCGGTCGTCACCGGCCAGCGCATAAAGGACCAGAAGTCGCAAACCCTGACTGAAGTGTTGGGGTATGTGCCGGGAATCTTCGCGCCACCTTTTGCCGCCGGTGACGGCCTGGCAGGCGACCTGTTCTTTATTCGCGGCTTTAATGCCACGGATTACGGCTACGGCCTTCTGCGAGATGGGCTACGGGTACAAGGCAATCGCTACGATACGACCAGTGAGCCTTATGGCTTGGAACGCGTCGAAATCTTTCGCGGCCCCTCGTCCCTGCTCTACGGTGAGAACGCGCCTGGCGGCTTGGTGAATCTGGTGAGCAAACACCCCACCGCCACCCCGCAAGGTGAGGTGCAAGTGGGGTATGGCTCGAATAATCGGCGTCAATTGGGTGTGGATATCTCGGGTCCGCTGAACGACAGCGACAACATCCTTGGGCGCGTGGTGATGCTCGGCCGCAAATCCGACACGCAAACTGACCATGTTCCAGATGATCGCCTGTATATCGCGCCCTCCCTGACCCTGAATTTCGACGATTACAACAACCTGACCTTGTTGGCCAATTACCAAAAAGACCACACTAATCTCGAGCTAGGCCTACCCGCCGCCGGCACCTTGCTTACCAACCCCAATGGCAAACTGTCCAAGCACACCATGCTCGGCAACCCGGACTGGAATACGTTCGAACGTGAAGCCTGGAGCACTGGCTACGAGTTCAGCCATAGTTTCAACGACGATTGGCAGTTCCGCCAGAACTCACGCTATATGCAGTCGCGCATCAACCGCCATGAAACCTGGCCTGGCGCGCTGAATAACCGTGGCTTCGGTACTCAGTTGAACATGACTGCCTATGACCGCTACAACAAGTCGATGGTCTATTCCCTGGATAACCAGGTGGAAGGCAAATTCCAGCTCGGTGGTCTCGACAATACTGTGCTCCTCGGCGCCAGCTACGACCGCACCTCGTTCAATCAGGATTGGGACGCTGGCTCTGCCGGCACCATCAATGTGTATAACCCCGTCTACCTGCGTGATCCACTGACCCCGATTGCCGTGCAAAACACCTTGCTCGAACAACAGATGAAAGGCGTCTATGCACAAATCCAGAGCAAGTACGACCATTGGCTGTTCCTGCTCGGAGGCCGCCAGGACTGGGTGGACAGTCATTTCCGTGACAAGGTCAACAAGGCCAGCAATACCGACGCCGAGGACCGCAAGTTCACTTACCAGGGCGGGGTGATGTACCAGTTCGACAACGGTCTGACGCCGTATGTCAGCTATTCCACCGCCTTCGTTCCCGTGCAGCAAATCTCCAACGCCGGTTCACCCTTGAAGCCGATCACCAGTAGCCAGTACGAAGTGGGGGTGAAGTACGAGCCGATCGGCTGGGATACCGCGATGACCCTGTCGTTGTATGACTTGCGCAAGCAAGACGATACCTACCTGGACGCCACCACCAACAGCTACCGCCAGGTGGGCGAGAGCCGGGCCAAGGGTGTAGAAGTCGAGGTGAACAGCAATCTCACGCCCAATCTCAATGTGACGGCGGCTTACACCTATACGGACGCTCGAATTACCAAGGATTCGGCTACCTCACTGGTCGAGGGGCACCAGATGACGGGAGTGCCGCGCAACCAGGCCTCGATCTGGGGCAAGTACCGTTTCCTCGATGGCCAACTCAAGGGCTTATCCCTGGGTGGCGGTGTGCGTTATTTCGACAGTACCTTTTCTTACACCGCACCTACGCTATACGGGAAGTTGGACGCAGGTAGCGTCACCTTGGTGGACGCAGCGGTTGGCTATCAGATCGATAAACACTGGTCAGTCGACCTGAACGCCAAGAACCTGTTCGATAAGGAATATGTAGCCGGCTGCAACGACGCCGGCCGTTGCTACTGGGGGGACAGCCGTACCCTGCTCGGCACGGTGTCGTACAACTGGTAGAGGCCTGTGGATAACCAGGCTATTTGCCGATACAGAAACTGGAAAAGATCCGCCCCAACAAATCATCGGAGCTGAATGCGCCGGTGATTTCCCCCAAGAGCTGCTGCGCCTGACGCAGATCCTCTGCCAGCAGCTCTCCCGCCCCCGCTAGGGTCAGCTGCGCACGACCGTGTTCCAACGCCGCGCTCGCATGGCGCAACGCCTCCAAATGCCTGCGGCGTGCACTGAAGCTGCTTTCCGAGGTCTGTTCGTAGCCCATGCAGGCCTTGAGGTGCTCACGCAGCAATTCCAGGCCCTCACCTGCCGATTTGGCGCTCAAGCTGATCGTGACATGCCCTTCCTCACTGGTTTCTAGGGCGATTGCTTCACCTGTCAGGTCGGCCTTGTTACGAATCAGAGTGACTTTGGCCGGGTCCGGGCGTTGCTCGAGGAATTCAGGCCACAGTGCAAAAGGATCCACAGCTTCCGGTGCTGTGGCATCAACTACCAGCAACACCCGATCTGCTTCGCTGATAGCCTTGAGCGCACGCTCCACGCCGATTTTTTCCACTTGGTCATCGGTGTCGCGTAAGCCGGCGGTGTCGACCACGTGCAGCGGCATGCCGTCGATGTGGATATGTTCGCGCAGGATATCCCGGGTAGTGCCGGCAATCTCGGTGACAATCGCCGCCTCGCGTCCTGCCAAGGCATTGAGCAGGCTGGATTTACCGGCATTGGGCCGGCCGGCAATCACCACTGTCATCCCATCGCGCAACAGCGCACCCTGCCCTGCTTCACGCAACACTGTGGATAATTCCTCGCGGACTTTATCCAACATGGCTAAGACGTGGCCATCCGCGAGGAAGTCGATTTCTTCTTCCGGAAAATCAATTGCCGCTTCGACGTAAATACGCAGACTGATCAGTTGCTCGGTCAAGTTATGCACACGCAGGGAAAAAGCTCCCTGTAACGAGCGTAATGCATTGCGCGCAGCCTGGGCAGAACTGGCTTCGATCAAATCGGCGATCGCTTCGGCCTGGGCGAGGTCGAGCTTATCGTTCAAAAACGCGCGTTCGCTGAACTCCCCAGGTCGCGCCAAGCGGCAACCCAGTTGCAGGCAACGCTGCAAGAGCATATCCAGCACGACAGGGCCGCCATGGCCCTGTAACTCCAGAACGTCTTCTCCGGTGAAGGAGTTCGGCCCAGGGAAGTAGATAGCCAGCCCTTCATCCAATACGCTTTGGTCGGCATCCAGGAACTGGCCGTAATGGGCATAGCGGGGTTTCAGCTCTCGGCCATTGATAGCCTTGGCTGCTACACCCGCAAGCGGCCCGGAAATTCGAACGATACCCACACCGCCTCGACCTTGAGCGGTAGCCACAGCAGCGATGGTTTCACGGGGAGCACTCATCAGCAGGTTCCAGAACAAAAGTGACGGAAAGCAAAACGCCCCACTAGGGGGCGTCTTGAGTGGTTACCCACAGAGTAAATTACGCCTCGGCTTTTTTGGTAGCCGCTTCGATTTTACGTGTGATGTACCACTGTTGAGAGATCGACAACACGTTGTTGACCACCCAGTACAGTACCAAACCGGCTGGGAACCACAGGAAGAAGAAGGTGAAGATGATTGGCATCATTTTCATTACCTTGGCCTGCATCGGATCCGGCGGGGTTGGGTTCAGACGCTGCTGGATGAACATGGTCGCGCCCATGATGATCGGCAGGATAAAGAACGGGTCTTTGATCGACAGGTCAGTTATCCACAGCATGAACGGCGCCTGGCGCATTTCCACGCTTTCCAGGAGTACCCAATACAGCGACAGGAATACCGGCATCTGCACCAGAATCGGCAAGCATCCACCCAGCGGGTTGATCTTCTCTTTCTTGTACAGCTCCATCATGGCCTGCGACATTTTCTGCCGGTCGTCACCATGTTGTTCTTTCAATGCGGCCAGTTTCGGGGCCACGGCACGCATACGCGCCATCGATTTGTAGCTGGCAGCCGACAGAGGGAAGAAGATCCCCTTGATCAGCATGGTCAGGAAGATGATCGACCAACCCCAGTTACCGACGATGCTGTGGATATGTTGCAGCAACCAGAAGATCGGCTGGGCAATGAACCACAGAATGCCGTAATCGACAGTCAGTTCCAGCCCTGGGGATAACTCTTTCAGGACGGCCTGGCTTTTCGGGCCGGCGTACAGTGTAGCGCTGGTTTCAGCCTTGGCACCCGGAGCGACGTTCAACGCCGGGCCAGTAAAACCAATGATGTAGTTGCCTTGGCTGTCTTTACGGGTCTGAACCAGGTTGGCTTCACCCTTGTTCGGGATCCAGGCGGTCACGAAGTAGTGTTGCAACCAGGCAACCCAGCCGCCTTGCACGGTTTCTTTCAGCGAACCCTTGTCGATATCTTTCATCGACACTTTTTTGTACGGCTCACCACTTGTCCACAGGGCTGCGCCCAGGTAAGTCGCGGTGCCGGTGGCAGTGCTGGAAGAAGGATCGGAGCTGCCATCACGCTTGAGCTGGGCAAACAGGTTGCCACTCCAAGGCTTGTCGCTTTCGTTGTCGATCAGGTAAGTGACCTTCAAGTCGTACAAACCACGGGTAAAGCTGAAACGCTTGATGTAGTTGACGCCGTCGAGGCTGAATTTCAGGTCGACGTTCAACTGGTTCTGGCCGTCAGCCAGTTGATAAGTCTTCTGTTCGGTCGAATAAACCGGACGACCGGTAGCACGTGCATCCGGACCGTTGGTGCCGGTCAGGCCACTTTGTGCCAGATAAACACGCTCGCCACCGTTATCAAACAGTTGGAACGGAACATCCGGATGGTCTTGGCGACGTGGATACAGCGGCAGTTTCAACTGCGCGATATCACCACCTTGCGGGTCGATGGCCAGGTCGAGCACATCCGTTTTCACGTGGATGAGGTCTTTATTGGTGACCACTGGCGTTTCTAAAGGGGCGCTGGTCTCGCCATTCGCGCTGGGAACATCGGCACTCGCGGACGCATTATTATTACCCAGCGGGGCGTCCGGAATAGCCGGCGCGGCCTGATTGGTAGCAACATTCTGAGTCGGCAGGGCAGCCTGGCCGTAGTCCTGGTTCCACTTAAGAACCATGACGTAGGACACGATTGCCAGGGCGACGATCAGGATCGTGCGTTTAATATCCATGATTACTCGGCCATCGAAGAAGAACGGGAGGTAGGGATAGGTGGAACCGGGTCATAACCACCGGGATTCCACGGATGACAGCGACCTAAACGACGAAAGGTCAGCCAGCCACCGCGCAGAAGACCATGATTTTCTATGGCTTCTAACGCGTAGCAGGAACAGCTGGGGTAGAAACGACAGTGGCTGGCCATCAGGGGACTAATGGCATAGCGATAAAACTGGATCGGAACGATTGCCAGTTTACGCATCAAGACTGTCTACCCCTACAGTTTCGGTGCTGACTGCTGGTGTTGGCTTGTTGGTACGCGCCAAACGTTTCCAGAGCTTGCCGAAATGCTGAATCAATTCGGGGTTTTCTAAATCACCCAAGCCTTTGCGCGCGACGATAACAATATCCCAACCAACCAGAGTGTCCTGGTGGAGGCGAAACGATTCGCGCATCAGACGCTTGAGGCGATTGCGCTCAACGGAGAGCTTTACGCTCTTCTTGCCGATCACCAACCCGAGACGAGGGTGATCAAGATCGTTGTTACGCGCAAGGAGCAGGAGATTTTTCCCCGGAACCTTGCCGGTGGGGGAGTCAAAGACTGCCTTGAAATGCCGGGGGGTTAGCAGACGCTTTTCCCGACTGAAGTCCTGACTCACCACCAGTACCGGATTATCAAACTGCCAGACGCGCACGACCTTTGGCGCGGCGACGCGACAGGACAGCACGGCCGTTCTTGGTAGCCATGCGAGCACGGAAGCCGTGAGTACGGGCGCGTTTGATGGTGCTTGGTTGGAAAGTACGTTTCATGGCGTTGTTACCTGGTTCGTCCACAACGGGCCGGAATGGCCCCCGTTTTAAGAGACCGGCGATTCTAGAGAAAGCAAGCCTCTAGGTCAATTTCCAACCAGCTTTTCCTTTAATTAGTTCTTCATGGCGTCACGACGCACTTCGGGTCGTCCGGCTTCCATCAGCCTTGCGTTAGATATAAAAATAAAGAAGGAAGTTATTTAAAGCTTTTCTGTAAAGCTTATAAAAGCTAGGGCCGCGATCTTCTGTGGATAACTACCTTTAGCCCTTGTTCTACGTGATGTACAGAGAATGACAACACGGGGGAGAAGCGGTGCTCTGCCTGTGCTGCGCTGTCGGATAAGCTGTGCGTGGAATGGGTTGTTATCCACAGGCTAGTTACCCACAGAGTTTCGACCCCACTTGTACAACGAGCTCAGGGTGGCTTATCCACAGAGCTTATGCACAGACCATTGGTCGCCTTTTTTGCAGTTAAGACGTTGATTTTGGCTGGGCTGTGAGCAACCTACATGTGGATAAGTGGGCGGCTGGCCGCTACAATGGCGGCTGTTTTTGCCTCACCGGCTTTCAACTTAGGGGATATCCGTGTCAGTGGAACTTTGGCAGCAGTGCGTGGAGCTTTTGCGCGATGAGCTGCCTGCCCAGCAATTCAACACCTGGATCCGTCCGCTACAGGTCGAAGCCGAAGGCGACGAGTTGCGTGTCTACGCACCCAATCGTTTTGTTCTCGACTGGGTCAACGAGAAGTACCTGAGCCGCGTTCTCGAATTGCTCGATGAACATGGCAACGGCCTCGCGCCCGTGCTCTCCTTATTAATAGGCAGCAAACGTAGCTCGGTACCACGGGCCGCGCCGAATGCGCCTTTGGCTGCCGCGGCGTCGCAAGCCCAGGCCGCAGCGGCGCCGGTTGCCGCTTCCCCGGTGCCTGCGGCGACGCCTTCCAAATCCTCAGCGCAAAAAAATGCGCCAGAGAATGAAGAGCCATCCCGTGACAGCTTCGACCCGATGGCGGGTGCCAGCTCCCAGCAGGCGCCGATCCGCGCCGAACAGCGCACTGTTCAGGTTGAAGGTGCGCTCAAGCACACCAGCTACCTGAACCGCACCTTCACCTTTGAAAACTTCGTCGAAGGTAAGTCGAACCAGCTGGCTCGGGCGGCCGCCTGGCAGGTCGCCGATAATCCCAAGCACGGGTACAACCCGCTCTTCCTTTATGGGGGCGTTGGCTTGGGTAAGACGCACTTGATGCACGCCGTGGGTAACCACCTGTTAAAGAAGAACCCGAATGCCAAGGTCGTGTACCTGCACTCGGAGCGCTTCGTGGCGGATATGGTCAAGGCCTTGCAGCTCAATGCAATCAACGAATTCAAGCGCTTCTACCGTTCCGTTGACGCCTTGCTGATCGATGACATTCAGTTTTTCGCGCGCAAGGAACGCTCCCAGGAGGAGTTTTTCCATACCTTCAACGCCCTGCTTGAAGGTGGCCAGCAGGTCATCTTGACCAGTGACCGTTACCCGAAGGAAATCGAAGGCCTTGAGGAACGTTTGAAGTCGCGCTTCGGTTGGGGCCTGACCGTTGCGGTGGAACCGCCGGAGCTGGAAACCCGCGTCGCGATCCTGATGAAGAAGGCCGACCAGGCCAAAGTCGACCTGCCCCACGACGCCGCGTTCTTCATTGCCCAACGTATTCGTTCCAACGTGCGTGAGCTGGAGGGTGCGCTCAAGCGGGTCATCGCTCACTCGCACTTCATGGGCCGCGATATCACCATCGAGTTGATTCGCGAATCCCTGAAAGACTTGTTGGCCTTGCAGGACAAACTGGTGAGTGTGGATAACATCCAGCGCACCGTGGCCGAGTACTACAAGATCAAGATTTCCGACCTGCTGTCCAAGCGTCGGTCGCGCTCGGTTGCGCGCCCCCGTCAGGTAGCCATGGCTCTCTCCAAGGAGTTGACTAACCACAGCCTGCCGGAAATCGGTGATGTATTTGGCGGACGCGACCACACCACGGTCCTGCACGCATGCCGCAAGATCAACGAACTTAAGGAATCCGACGCGGATATTCGCGAGGACTACAAGAACCTGCTGCGTACACTGACTACGTGATGACACCAGCGCAGCTTATTAAGGCAAGGGACTAGACCATGCATTTCACCATTCAACGCGAAGCCCTGTTGAAACCCCTGCAACTGGTCGCAGGCGTCGTCGAGCGCCGACAGACCTTGCCGGTGCTTTCCAACGTATTACTGGTAGTCGAAGGCCAGCAGTTGTCCTTGACCGGTACCGATCTGGAAGTCGAGCTGGTGGGTCGCGTACAGCTCGAAGAGCCCGCCGAACCCGGCGAGATCACCGTACCGGCGCGCAAGCTGATGGATATCTGCAAAAGCCTGCCGAACGACGCGCTGATTGATATCAAGGTCGATGAGCAAAAGCTGGTGGTCAAGGCTGGCCGCAGCCGTTTTACCCTGTCGACCTTGCCGGCCAATGATTTCCCTACCGTGGAAGAAGGCCCGGGCTCGCTGACCTGCAGCCTGGAGCAGAGCAAGCTGCGTCGCTTGATCGAGCGCACCAGCTTCGCCATGGCCCAGCAGGACGTGCGTTACTACCTCAACGGCATGCTGCTGGAAGTGTCGGAAGGCATCATCCGTGCCGTGGCCACTGATGGCCACCGCCTGGCAATGTGCTCGATGCGCGCCGATATCGGCCAGCCGGATCGCCACCAGGTGATCGTGCCGCGCAAAGGTATCCTCGAATTGGCCCGCCTGCTCACCGAGCCGGACGGCAACGTAAGCATCGTGTTGGGGCAGCATCACATCCGCGCAACCACTGGCGAGTTCACCTTCACTTCCAAGCTGGTTGACGGCAAGTTCCCGGATTACGAACGCGTGTTGCCTAAAGGTGGTGACAAGCTGGTAATCGGTGATCGCCAGGCGCTGCGTGAGGCGTTCAGCCGTACTGCCATTCTATCGAACGAAAAGTACCGCGGTATTCGCCTGCAACTGGCCAACGGCCAATTGAAAATCCAGGCCAACAACCCGGAACAGGAAGAGGCGGAAGAAGAAGTCGGCGTCGACTACAACGGCGGTTCACTGGAAATCGGCTTCAACGTGAGCTACTTGTTGGACGTACTGGGGGTGATGACGACTGAACAGGTTCGCCTGATTCTGTCTGACTCCAACAGCAGCGCCCTGGTGCAAGAATCCGACAACGACGACTCGGCTTACGTTGTCATGCCGATGCGCCTGTAACCATGCTCAGCAGAAGCTAGATGTCCCTCAGTCGCGTCTCGGTCACCGCGGTGCGCAATCTGCACCCGGTGACTTTCTCCCCTTCCCCTCGCATCAATATCCTCCATGGCGCCAACGGCAGTGGCAAAACCAGCGTGCTGGAAGCGATCCACTTGTTGGGGCTTGCTCGTTCTTTCCGCAGTGCCCGCCTGCTACCCGTAATTCAATACGAACAACTGGCTTGCACAGTGTTTGGCCAAGTTGAACTGGCTGAGGGCGGTCATAGCAGCCTGGGGATATCCCGTGATCGTGGCGGTGAGTTTCAAATCCGAATTGACGGGCAAAATGCTCGCAGCGCAGCGCAATTGGCGGAAATATTGCCATTGCAGCTAATCAACCCAGACAGTTTCCGATTGTTGGAAGGCGCACCGAAAATTCGGCGGCAATTCCTCGATTGGGGCGTGTTCCACGTGGAACCACGCTTTATGGCCACCTGGCAACGCCTGCAGAAGGCCCTGCGGCAGCGGAACTCATGGCTGCGGCATGGTACACTTGACGCCGCTTCGCAAGCAGCCTGGGACCGGGAGCTGTGCCTGGCCAGTGATGAAATAGATGAGTACCGTCGCGCCTATATCAAAGCCTTGAAACCAGTCTTTGAGCAGACCTTGAGCGAGTTGTTGGATCTCGAGGGGCTGACGCTGAGTTACTACCGCGGCTGGGACAAAGAACGCGAGCTGAGCGCAGTGCTCGCCACCTCTTTGCAGCGGGATCAGCAAATTGGCCACACCCAGGCCGGACCCCAACGCGCTGACTTGCGTCTTAGATTAGGCGCACACAATGCTGCGGATATCTTGTCCCGCGGCCAGCAGAAATTGGTGGTCTGTGCATTGCGTATCGCGCAGGGGCATCTGGTTAGCCAGGCCCGTCGCGGCCAGTGTATTTATCTGGTGGATGACCTGCCGTCGGAACTCGACGAGCAGCACCGCCGTTCGCTATGCCGCTTGTTGGAAGACTTACGCTGCCAGGTGTTTATCACCTGTGTAGACCACGAATTATTGAGGGAAGGCTGGCAGACGGAAACGCCAGTCGCTTTGTTCCACGTGGAACAAGGCCGTATCACCCAGACCCACGACCATCGGGAGTGAAGGCATGAGCGAAGAAAACACGTACGACTCGACCAGCATTAAAGTGCTGAAAGGTTTGGATGCCGTACGCAAACGTCCCGGTATGTACATTGGCGACACCGATGATGGTAGCGGTCTGCACCACATGGTGTTCGAGGTGGTCGATAACTCCATCGACGAAGCACTGGCCGGTCACTGCGACGACATCAGCATTATCATCCACCCGGATGAGTCTATTACCGTGCGTGACAACGGTCGTGGCATCCCGGTAGACGTACACAAAGAAGAAGGCGTTTCGGCGGCAGAGGTTATCATGACCGTGCTCCACGCTGGCGGTAAGTTCGACGACAACTCCTATAAAGTATCCGGTGGTTTGCACGGTGTAGGTGTGTCGGTAGTGAACGCGCTGTCCGAAGAGTTGATTCTCACCGTTCGCCGCAGCGGCAAGATCTGGGAACAGACCTACGTCCACGGTGTGCCACAGGAGCCGATGAAAATCGTTGGCGACAGTGAAACCACTGGCACCCAGATCCACTTCAAGCCATCGGCTGAAACCTTCAAGAACATCCACTTCAGCTGGGACATCCTGGCCAAGCGGATTCGTGAACTGTCCTTCCTCAACTCCGGTGTCGGTATCGTCCTCAAGGATGAACGCAGCGGCAAGGAAGAACTGTTCAAGTACGAAGGCGGCCTGCGTGCATTCGTTGAATACCTGAACACCAACAAGACTGCGGTCAACCAGGTGTTCCACTTCAACATACAGCGTGAAGATGGCATTGGCGTGGAAATCGCCTTGCAGTGGAACGACAGTTTCAACGAAAACCTGTTGTGCTTCACCAACAACATCCCGCAGCGCGATGGCGGTACTCACTTGGTGGGTTTCCGTTCTGCGCTGACGCGTAACCTGAACACCTACATTGAAGCGGAAGGCCTGGCGAAGAAGCATAAAGTCGCCACCACCGGTGACGACGCCCGTGAAGGTTTGACCGCGATCATCTCGGTCAAGGTGCCGGATCCGAAGTTCAGTTCCCAGACCAAAGACAAGCTGGTGTCTTCCGAAGTGAAGACCGCTGTTGAACAGGAAATGGGCAAGTACTTCTCCGACTTCCTGTTGGAAAACCCGAACGAAGCCAAGCTGGTCGTTGGCAAGATGATCGATGCTGCCCGTGCCCGTGAAGCCGCACGTAAAGCCCGTGAGATGACCCGTCGTAAAGGCGCGTTGGATATCGCCGGCTTGCCAGGCAAACTGGCTGACTGCCAGGAGAAGGACCCTGCCCTCTCCGAACTGTACCTGGTGGAAGGTGACTCTGCTGGCGGTTCCGCCAAGCAGGGACGCAACCGTCGCACCCAGGCCATCCTGCCGTTGAAGGGTAAGATCCTCAACGTCGAGAAGGCTCGCTTCGACAAGATGATTTCCTCCCAGGAAGTCGGCACCTTGATCACTGCACTCGGCTGCGGTATTGGCCGTGATGAGTACAACATCGACAAGCTGCGTTACCACAACATCATCATCATGACCGATGCTGACGTCGACGGTTCGCACATTCGTACCCTGCTGCTGACGTTCTTCTTCCGTCAGCTGCCAGAGCTGATCGAGCGTGGCTATATCTACATCGCCCAGCCTCCTTTGTACAAAGTGAAGAAAGGCAAGCAAGAGCAATACATCAAAGACGACGACGCCATGGAAGAATACATGACGCAGTCGGCCCTGGAAGATGCCAGCCTGCACCTGAACGACGAAGCCCCGGGCATCTCCGGTGAGGCGCTTGAGCGCCTGGTCAACGACTTCCGCATGGTAATGAAGACGCTCAAGCGTTTGTCGCGCCTGTACCCTCAGGAGTTGACCGAGCACTTCATCTACCTGCCTTCCGTGAGCCTGGAACAGTTGGGTGACCATGCACACATGCAGGATTGGCTGGCCCAGTACGAAGTGCGCCTGCGTACCGTCGAGAAGTCTGGCCTGGTGTACAAAGCCAGTCTGCGCGAAGACCGTGAACGTAACGTCTGGCTGCCAGAGGTCGAACTGATCTCCCACGGCTTATCGAACTACGTCACCTTCAACCGCGACTTCTTCGGCAGCAACGATTACAAGACGGTAGTTACCCTCGGTGCGCAGCTGAGCACGCTGCTGGACGACGGTGCTTATATTCAACGTGGTGAGCGTAAGAAGGCAGTTAAGGAGTTCAAGGAAGCATTGGACTGGTTGATGGCTGAAAGCACCAAGCGCCATACCATTCAGCGATACAAAGGTCTGGGCGAGATGAACCCGGACCAGCTGTGGGAAACCACCATGGACCCAGCTCAGCGTCGCATGCTGCGCGTGACCATCGAAGACGCCATTGGCGCAGACCAGATCTTCAACACCCTGATGGGTGATGCGGTCGAGCCTCGCCGTGACTTCATCGAGAGCAATGCTTTGGCGGTGTCTAACCTGGACTTCTGATCAGGCAAATCGGCTAAAACCAAAAAGGCCAACGCTTAGCGTTGGCCTTTTTTATTGGGTGCATTCTGAAAATGCTCCACGTGGAACATCAAGAAATTTAACTTTGGGAGTTCGTTGCCACACTCTCCAACCGATACCCGTATCCATAAATCGTCAACAGCTGCCATCCGCGATCCGCCGTCAGCCCCAGCTTATTGCGCAGACGGTAGATGTGCGTATCCAAAGGCCGCGAAGAAACCATTTCTTCGTGGCTCCAGAATCGCTCATACAGGTACTCGCGAGACAGCGGTCGGGCCAAATTGGCGAACAGGCAACTGGCAAGGCGGTATTCCCGTTCCGTCAGGTTGATAGGTTTGCCTGCGCGGGTGACGGTCAATTCAGCATCGTCGAATGTCAGATCGTTGAAGCTCTGCACTTCCTGAGTAGCCGACTTCTGCAGGCCATGGCGCCGCAAGACTGCACTGACTCGGGCTTTGAGTTCATTAGGTCGAAAGGGCTTGCTGACGTAATCGTCCGCGCCGCTATTTAACGCTGTGACGATATCGCTCTCCGCATCACGACTGGTGAGCATGATGACAGCGGGAGGGGATTCCATATGTTCGCGGGTCCAGCGTAACAGTGCGATCCCCGAGATATCCGGCAGTTGCCAATCGAGTATCAGCAGGTCAAAGGTTTCCCGGCGCAGTTGGCGCAACAGGTCCTCACCGCGCTCGAAGAAATGCAGGGACCAGGGCTGTTCCGCTTGGCTGGGGATCTGTCGCAGTGTCTGTTCCACCCGTCTCAATTCGGCGGGCTCGTCATCCAATATTGCGACACGCATGGGTGGGTCCTTCCTACAAAAATACAAGCGCTTGAATGGGAGGCACTGCTGTGCAAATGCCGGCCTCTGAATCTGAATAATTATGGACGGATTCTACGCTTCGGGAATCTCTCGATACGCTGATATCAAAGGGCTGTTAACTTGACGCACTCTTGATGCTCAATGGAAAGATACCGGCTCCTGTGTATAAGGAAAAGCCGCGATGCCGATAGCCTCCCTGGTACGTCTGTTTGGCGGGCCTACACAAAGCCCTCCGATGAGACCGAAATAAGCTTCACTGGTTTCAGAGCATTGTATGCGCTTCATCGTAACCACCTGAGAGGGAGCCTGGGCCTATGGCAGCTTTACCTGCAAACCATCTTCGCTTTTGTATAAGTGCGGCGGTAGCCCTGTGAAACTATGGCGCAAAGCCGAGAAACGCCAACCTACCCGAGCACAACTGTTGTTCCATGGGCTGGTGCGGGAATGGCTGCTGATCGGCTTGGTACTGCTGCCCTTCACCGTGTACTTGTCCTTGAGCCCAGGCCTGGCCCTCAATAACCCGCTCTACGATAGCTTGCGTCGGCTGGCGCCTTTGCCGGTAGATCCACGGATCCTGCTGGTGACCATTGACGCCCACAGCCTTGAAGCACTCGGCCCATGGCCTTGGCCGCGCAACGTGCATGCCGACCTGATTGGACGCCTGAGTGCCGCCCAGCCTGCAGCCATTTTGTTTGATGTCATTTTCAGTGAGTCCGGCGAGGACGCCGATGGCCGGCGATTGGCTGATGCCGTGTGTAAAGCCGGAAATGTATTGTTGCCTATCATCGGTGATAGCAGCGGGAGCCCGAGCTCGCCGCAAGAGCCGTTATCGCCATTGCTCAAATGCGCCAAAGGTGTCGGGCATATCAACGTCGAGGCGGATAACGACGGCGTGGTGCGCAGTGTGTATCTGCGTGAAGGCCCCCCCGGAAGTACGCTTGAGCAATTGGCCTGGCTGGCATTCACGCTGAGTGGGCAAGCCCCGACCATGCCTGGATTGTCTCAAGCGCCCAGCAATGTGCGATGGCACCAGGAGCATGAGATTCGTGTTCCGTTCACCTCCGAGGCCGAGCACTTTCCCAGTGTCTCCTATGTCAGCGTATTACGCGGTGAAGTACCTCCAGAGTCGCTGCGTGGACGGTTGATTCTGATAGGTGCCACAGCCTACGGAATGGCCGATCGTTTCGTGACGCCGCTCTCCTCCACCGTTGGTACTACAGCGGGTGTGGAGATCCAAGCCGACGTGCTCAATGGCTTATTGCAGGGCCGCAGCATTGTCGACTTGCCCGGATGGCAGGCAGCGCTGTTGGCAACATCATTGGTAACGCTGCTGTTGGGTCTTTTGCTTTATCGCCCACGTTACGCCCTATGGATGACCTTGGCAGGCATGGCCGCCGCGTTGCTGGGGTCTTGGGCGTTGTTGCGCTTGGGACATTGGTGGTCCCCTGCGGCCTGCCTGATTGGTTTGTTGCTCAGTTATCTGATCTGGAACTGGCGACGCTTGAGCGTGATCCTCGCCTACTTTGGCTGGGAATTGGCCCGCCTGGATAACGAACCGAAGGTGCTTCCTGAGCGTCGCCGTGCGCCTGCCAGTAAGGGCGATGTACTGCAGGGACGGATCTTTGCCCTTGAGCAAGCCGTCAGCCGCACGCGAGATACACGGCGCTTTATGGCTGACGGACTCGAATGCCTGCCGGTCGCGACGCTGATCACCGACCCCCAGGGTAATATTCTGTTGGCCAACCGTGTGGCCCGTGACGTATTCGGCAATGACCTGGTGGGCGAAAACCTCGTCGAACAACTCGCCGAATTGGGTTATCCCCCGTTGCATAACGGCGTACGCCCTGCCCTGTCAGCACTGGAACTGGTGGAATTCCGCGACATCCACCAACGCAGTCTGCGCATGGAGCTTGCTCCTTTGCTTCCTGCCGAAGGTGATTTTGCCCTCGGCTGGTTGCTCAGCCTGACTGATCTGAGCAAAGAGCGCGAAGCCCAGCAGCACCGCGAGACCATGTTGCGTTTCCTTTCCCATGATTTGCGTGCACCGCATTCGGCGATCCTTGCCTTGCTGGATGTGCATAACGGCGAATCGCCGGTTTTTGCCCAGATCGAGCAGCAGGTCCGCCGGGCCTTGAGCCTTACCGAATCCTTTGTGCAATTGGCCAAGGCCGAGGCTGACGGGTATCAGTTCCAACCGACCCTGTTCGCCATGCTGGTGATGGATGCCTTTGATCAGGTAGCGGTGATTGCGCAGCTCAAGGGCATTCATCTGGTCCACGATCTGGATGAGGCCGATGAGGCCATGGTCTACGCCGACCAATCACTGCTCACGCGGGCGTTGTTCAATGTGCTGGAGAACGCGATCAAATATTCCCCATCCGGTACTACCGTCAGACTGAGGCATGCCAGCGCACAAGGTTGGTTGGAATGCCATATCAGCGACCAGGGGCCGGGGATTGCACCTAAGGATTTACCGGAGCTGTTCAGTCAATACCGGCGTTTCGATTCCGCCCAGGGCAGTGACGGTCTTGGGCTTGGCCTGAGCATGGTCAAAGCCGTGGTAGAACGGCATGGCGGGCGCATCGTTTGTGAAAGTGAACAAGGCAAAGGCTCCACGTTCATCCTGCAACTGCCGCAGTTGGACGATTGAAAAACGGAATTTCCTGCTGTGCATAAAAAACCGGTCACAAGGACCGGTTTTTTTATGAAGAAAAAACTTATGCACGTTTTTCCTGATTTTATGAGGTCAAGAAATATGTAGTCAAATCAGCATGTTATGCATCAAAAAAGCTAATTCGCCAACAAAGCGTACACAGGTTATCCACAGATGCTCAAACGACGGGCGTCTCTACAACTACGGGTTCCGGAGGCAAGGAGCCCATGGCCTGCTGTTGCGCTTGGTTCCACGCTGCAGCGCGGTCATTCAGCGCGGCAATGGCACGCGGCCCTTCGCCTTCTGCGTACATGGGTTCGCCGATTACCACGGTGATGGTGCCTGCGCGTTTAGCCCAGCCGGTCTTGGGCCAGAACTTGCCGGCGTTATGTGCAATAGGCAAAACAGGCAAGTTGGCGTTGACCGCCAGTGCGGTGCCGCCACGTGAGAATTTGCCCACCGTACCGTAGGGCACCCGCGTGCCCTCCGGGAAGATCAGTACCCATACGCCATCCTTGAGCAGCTCATCACCCTTCTTGGCGACATGCTTGAGCGCTGCCTTGGGGTTGTCGCGGTCGATGGCGATCGGCCGGAGCATAGCCATGGCCCACCCGAAGAACGGCACATACAGCAGTTCGCGCTTGAGCACTTGGCTCAACGGCGAGAAATAGGCCGAGAGGAAGAACGTTTCCCAGGTGCTCTGGTGGTTCGACAGAATCACACAGGGCTGCTCCGGGACGTTTTCAGCGCCCTTGATCTCGAAACGGATATTGAGGAATACCTTGCTCAGCCACAACGCGCAGCGGCACCAATAAACGTTGATGAAACGATAGCGCGCCTTGAAAGGCAGGAACGGTGCGATAAAAAAGCTCAGGGTGCACCAGAGAAACGAACTGGTGCCCAGCAGCAGGTAAAAGAAAAAGGTTCTGATGGCCTGCAAGATCGACATGGCGGCATTTACCGTTGCGGGACACGGCCCGCCTGTTAAAAGCGCACTCCCGAACAATCCTTGGTCAGGAAGTCGAGGGCGGCTAGTTGTTGATAAGTTCTGCGGCAACGGCCGCCAGATCGTCAAAAATCAAAGTGCCAACCGGCAAGGCTTTCGCCTGGGTCTTTTCGCCTTTTCCGGTCTTAACCAAAACTGGCTGAGAGTCGACGGCCTTGGCCGCCTCCAGGTCACCGAGGCTGTCCCCGACGAACCATATCCCAGCTAACGGCACCTTGTAATGTTCTGCAATGATTTTCAACATGCCAGGCTTGGGCTTGCGGCAATCGCAGCCCTCATCCGGCCCGTGGGGGCAGTAGACCACCAACCCCACCTCACCGCCCTGCTCGGCCACCAACGCGCGCAGGCGCGCGTGCATGGCGTCCAGGGTGGCGATGTCGTAATAACCCCGGGCGATGCCGGACTGGTTGGTGGCAATGGCCACCGTCCAGCCGGCTTTGCTCAACTGCGCGATGGCCTCGATCGAGCCAGGCAGTGGGATCCACTCATCCACCGATTTGATGTAAGCGTCGGAGTCGTAATTGATCACCCCGTCCCGATCAAGAATCAGCAGTTTCAACATCATCAGCCCAGTACGGAAATGTCAGCGATATTGATGAACAGACCACGCAGGCGCGCGAGCATGGCGTAGCGGTTTTTCCGCACGCCGGCATCGTCGGCATTGATCATCACTGCTTCGAAGAACGCATCCACCGGCTCACGCAACGACGCCAGGCGGGCCAACGCTTCAGCGTAGTTACGCTCTGCGATCAGCGGCTTCACGGCGTTTTCGGCCTTGGCAATGGCCGAGTTCAGCGAGAACTCCTTGGCATCGGCAAACAGGCCAGGGTCGACTTCGGCGTTGCCGAGGTTGTCGGCCTTGCTCAGCAGGTTCGACACGCGCTTGTTCACGGCGGCCAGGGCATCAGCTTCCGGCAGCTTGCGGAATGCCTGTACGGCTTGTACACGCTGGTCGAAGTCCAAGGCAGAACCCGGTTGCAGGGCACGCACCGACAGGTAGACCGAAACGTCCACGCCTTCGTCTTCATAACGCGCACGCAGGCGGTCGAACACGAACTCCAGCACTTGCTCGGCCAGGCCGGCTTGCTTGACCTTGGCGCCGAACTGGCCGACGGCGAACACCACGGCCTGGGTCAGGTCGAGGTCCAGCTTCTTGTCGATCAGGATGCGCAACACGCCCAAGGCCGCACGACGTAGGGCATAGGGGTCTTTACTGCCGGTGGGCAGCATGCCGATGCCGAAGATGCCAACCAACGTATCCAGCTTGTCGGCGATGGCCACTGCCGCACCGGTCAGGGTGGTCGGCAGCTCTGCACCGGCACCGCGCGGCATGTACTGCTCGTTCAGGGCCAGGGCGACTTCTTGCGGCTCACCGTCGTTGAGGGCGTAGTAATAACCGGCAACGCCTTGCATCTCGGGGAACTCGCCGACCATCTCGGTGGCCAGGTCGCACTTGGACAGCAAGCCGGCACGTGCGGCCCAAGCTGCGTCCCCACCAATACGCGGGGCGATGTAGGCCGCCAGCTTGGAAACCCGTGCGGCCTTGTCATAGACACTGCCGAGTTTTTCCTGGAACACCACGTTTTGCAGGCGCAGGTTGAAGTCTTCGAGCTTCTGCTTCTTGTCTTGTTTGAAGAAGAACTCGGCGTCGGTCAGGCGCGGGCGAACGACTTTTTCGTTACCGGCGATGATCTGCTGCGGGTCCTTGCTTTCGATGTTGGCCACGGTGATAAAACGCGGCAGCAACTTGCCGTCCGCGTCGAGCAGGCAGAAGTACTTCTGGTTGTCCTGCATGGTGGTGATCAACGCTTCTTGCGGCACCTCAAGGAAACGCTCTTCGAACGAGCACACCAGCGGCACCGGCCATTCCACCAGGGCGGTCACTTCGTCCAGCAGGCTTTGCGGGACGATGGCGGTGCCTTCCTGCAGGCGCGCCAGCTCTTCGGTGCGCTTGCTGATCAGCTCGCGACGCTCATTGGCATCGGCGAGCACATAAGCAGCGCGCAGGTCGTTGAGGTAGTTGGCCGGCGAGGTGATACGCACGCTTTCTGGATGGTGGAAGCGGTGTCCACGGGAATCACGACCGGCTTTCTGGGCGAGGATAGTGCAGTCGATGACCTGGTCACCGAGCAGCATCACCAGCCATTGGGTCGGACGCACGAACTCTTCCTTGCGCGCACCCCAGCGCATGCGCTTGGGGATCGGCAGGTCGTTCAGGGAATCTTCGACGATGGTCGGCAGCAGGCTGGCGGTCGGCTTGCCGGTGATGACCTGGCTGAAACGCAGTTTCGGACCGCTCTGGTCGATCTCGCTCAGCTCTACGCCACATTTCTTGGCAAAGCCAAGGGCGGCCTGGGTCGGGTTGCCTTCGGCATCGAAAGCCGCCTGGCGCGGCGGGCCGTCGAGGTTGATGCTGCGGTCCGGCTGCTGGGTTTCCAGCGCGGTCAGCAACACGGCCAGGCGACGTGGCGCGGCGTAGACTTTTTTCGCTTCGAACTTCAGGCCAGCGCTGTGCAGGCCTTTTTCGATACCGGCCAGGAACGCATCGGCCAGGGTATTGAGTGCCTTGGGTGGCAACTCTTCGGTGCCCAGTTCAACCAGGAAATCTTGAGCACTCATTGTGCAGCCTCCAGCTTAGCCAACACTTCATCACGCAGGTCCGGGGTTGCCATCGGGAAGCCCAGCTTGGCGCGAGCCAGCAGGTAGGCTTGGGCGACGGAACGCGCCAGGGTGCGTACACGCAGGATGTATTGCTGACGCGCAGTTACCGAGATGGCACGGCGCGCGTCCAGCAGGTTGAAGGTATGGGACGCCTTCAACACCATTTCATAGCTTGGCAACGGCAGCGGCTGGTCGAGTTCGATCAGCCGCTTGGCTTCGCTTTCATAGAAGTCGAACAGTTCGAACAGCTTGTCGACGTTGGCGTGCTCGAAGTTATAAGTGGACTGCTCCACTTCGTTCTGGTGGAACACATCGCCGTAGGTGACTTTGCCGAACGGGCCGTCGGCCCACACCAGGTCGTAGACCGAGTCCACGCCTTGCAGGTACATGGCCAGGCGCTCCAGGCCGTAGGTGATCTCGCCGGTCACCGGGTAGCACTCGATGCCGCCGGCTTGCTGGAAGTAGGTGAATTGCGTCACTTCCATGCCATTGAGCCAGACTTCCCAGCCCAGGCCCCAGGCGCCCAGGGTTGGCGATTCCCAGTTGTCTTCGACAAAACGGATGTCGTGCACCAGTGGGTCGAGGCCGACGTGTTTCAGCGAGCCCAAGTACAGCTCCTGGAAATTATCCGGGTTGGGCTTCAATACCACCTGGAACTGGTAGTAGTGCTGCAGACGGTTCGGGTTTTCGCCGTAGCGGCCGTCAGTCGGGCGACGACTGGGCTGCACATAAGCGGCGTTCCAGGTTTCCGGGCCGATGGCCCGCAGGAATGTAGCGGTGTGGAAAGTGCCGGCGCCTACTTCCATATCGTAGGGCTGAAGTACCACACAACCTTGCTCGGCCCAGTATTGCTGGAGGGCGAGGATCAAGTCTTGGAAGGTACGCACGGCTGGCGTAGGCTGGCTCACGAAATTCACCTGTTACTTGGGCTGCGATTTAAAGAGCGGGAGTATACCCGATTCGGCCCTGCCACCACCCCCTGGAGCCTTATGCCACGCTGCTTTTGGTGTTCTGAAGATCCGCTGTACATGGCTTATCACGATCAGGAGTGGGGAACGCCGCTGCGCGATGCGCAGGGTTTGTTCGAGTTGCTTTTGCTCGAAGGGTTCCAGGCAGGCCTGTCCTGGATCACCGTTTTACGCAAACGCGAGCATTATCGAAAGGTGTTGTTTGGCTTTGATGCGCAGCGTCTGGCGCAACTGAGCGATGACGAGATCGAGGTGTTGATGCAGGATCCAGGCATCGTGCGCAATCGCTTGAAGCTCAACGCTACTCGGCGCAATGCCGCGGCCTGGCTGGCGTTGGAGGATCCGGTGGGTCTGCTCTGGTCGTTTGTCGGCGGCAAACCCAAGGTCAATCACTTCAAGGATCGCAGCGAAGTCCCGGCGATTACCGCCGAGGCCGAAGCCATGAGCCGCGCCTTGAAAAAAGCCGGCTTCACTTTCGTCGGCCCGACCATCTGCTACGCCTTCATGCAGGCCTCGGGCATGGTCATGGACCACACCCAAGACTGCGACCGCTACGCGGACTTGGCCAACGCCGGTTAGAATGCCGGTTTTGCGCACCACACACGATCAGGAGTGACCTGTGGAAAAGTTTAAAGGCGCCTTGCTGGTAGGCGCTCTCCGGTTGTTTGCCCTGCTGCCCTGGCGCGCCGTACAGGCCGTCGGCACGGGCATCGGCTGGATCATGTGGAAAACGCCCAATCGTTCCCGCGACACGGTGCGGATCAACCTCTCCAAATGCTTCCCGGACATGGACCCGGCCGAGCGTGAGCGCCTGGTGGGCCGCAGCCTGATGGACATCGGCAAATCCCTGACCGAAAGCGCCTGTGCGTGGATCTGGCCGGCGCAGCGTTCCATCGACCTGGTACGCGAAGTCGAGGGCCTTGAAGTGCTGCACGAAGCCCTGGCCTCCGGCAAAGGCGTGGTGGGGATCACCAGCCACCTGGGCAACTGGGAAGTGTTGAACCACTTCTATTGCAGCCAGTGCAAGCCGATCATTTTCTATCGCCCGCCCAAGCTCAAGGCAGTGGACGAATTGTTGCGCAAACAGCGTGTGCAACTGGGTAACCGCGTGGCAGCGTCGACCAAGGAAGGTATCCTCAGCGTGATCAAGGAAGTGCGCAAAGGCGGCCAGGTGGGCATTCCTGCCGACCCGGAGCCGGCTGAGTCGGCCGGCATCTTCGTGCCATTCTTTGCCACCCAGGCACTCACCAGCAAATTCGTGCCGAACATGCTCGCCGGCCACAAGGCGGTGGGCGTATTCCTGCATGCCCTGCGCCTGCCGGACGGCTCGGGCTACAAGGTCATTCTGGAAGCGGCGCCGGAAGACATGTACAGCACAGACACCGCCACCTCCTGCGCGGCGATGAGCAAGGTGGTGGAGCGCTATGTTGGCGCCTACCCGAGCCAGTACATGTGGAGCATGAAGCGCTTCAAGAAGCGCCCGCCGGGTGAGGCGCGGTGGTACTGATTTACACCTGACTCAAGACCGATATAGAAACAATGTGGGAGGGGGCTTGCTCCCGGTAGCGGTGGTTCAGTCAAATATGCATTGGCTGACACACTGCCATCGGGAGCAAGCCCCCTCCCACATTTAGTCCTGTATCAAGCCTGGCGGTCGAGTTTTTTCAGGAACACGGTCATCTCTTTTTCGGCTTGTTTGTCGCCATGGGCCTGGGCCGCTTCGATGCCCCTCTCCCAAGCCAGTCGTGCTGCGGCGTTATCACCCAACCCTTGCTGCGCCTTGCCCAACAGCTTCCACGCTGCCGAATACTTCGGATCGAACTCGACGCATTTGCCTAGATGCTCCGCCGCTTTGACATTGTCCTTCAAGTCCAGATAACCCTTGCCCAATCCAAAGCGCAGCAGCGAATTATCCACACCCTTGGCGAGCATTTTTTCCAGGGATTCGAGCATGTCGGTCACTCCGTCTGATCAGAAAAAGCTCAGGCCCACGTGGAACAGTTTCTCCACGTCGCGGATATGTTTTTTATCCACAAGGAACAGAATCACATGATCACCGGTGGCGATCACCGTGTCGTCGTGGGCAATGATCACTTCTTCATCACGAATAATTGCGCCAATAGTGGTGCCCGGCGGCAGGCCAATATCGCGGATGGCCTTGCCGATCACCTTGCTCGACTTCGAGTCACCGTGGGCGATCGCCTCGATGGCTTCCGCCGCGCCCCGGCGCAATGAGTGCACGCTGACGATATCGCCACGGCGCACGTGGGCGAGCAAGGTGCCGATGGTGGCCAGCTGCGGGCTGATGGCGATATCGATATCGCCGCCCTGGATCAGGTCGACGTAGGCCGGGTTGTTGATGATGGTCATCACCTTTTTCGCCCCCAGCCGCTTGGCCAGCAGCGACGACATGATGTTGGCTTCGTCATCGTTGGTCAGGGCCAGGAAGATGTCGGCGTCGGCGATATTCTCTTCCATCAGCAGGTCGCGGTCCGAGGCGCTGCCTTGCAGTACGACGGTGCTGTCGAGGGTGTCGGACAAATGCCGGCAACGCGCCGGGCTCATCTCGATGATCTTCACCTGGTAGCGGCTTTCGATGGCTTCGGCCAGACGTTCGCCAATCTGCCCACCGCCAGCGATAACAATGCGTTTGTAGCTTTCATCGAGCCTGCGCATTTCGCTCATGACGGCGCGAATATTCGCTTTGGCGGCGATGAAAAACACTTCGTCGTCGGCTTCAATCACCGTATCGCCCTGGGGCAGGATCGGCCGGTCACGACGGAAAATTGCCGCTACGCGGGTTTCCACATTCGGCATGTGTTCGCGCAGCTGGCGCAGTTGCTGGCCCACCAACGGCCCACCGTAGTAAGCCTTCACCGCCACCAATTGCGCCTTGCCTTCGGCGAAGTCGATCACCTGCAAGGCGCCCGGAATCTCGATCAGGCGCTTGATGTAGTGGGTCACTACCTGTTCCGGGCTGATCAGTACGTCGACGGGAATGGCATCGTTATCGAACAAGCCGGCGCGGGTCAGGTAGGCCGCCTCGCGCACACGGGCGATCTTGGTCGGGGTATGGAACAAGGTATGGGCCACCTGGCAGGCGACCATGTTGGTTTCGTCGCTGTTGGTCACCGCGACCAGCATGTCGGCATCGTCGGCACCCGCCTGACGCAGCACCGTCGGAAACGATGCGCGGCCTTGCACCGTACGGATATCCAGGCGGTCGCCCAGGTTACGCAGGCGCTCGGCATCAGTGTCGACCACGGTAATGTCGTTGGCTTCGCCGGCCAGATGCTCGGCCAGCGTGCCACCAACCTGCCCTGCCCCAAGGATGATGATTTTCATCCGGTCACTCCCTTAAAACCATTCAGCCGCGCGCGGCGGCGATCTTGATCAGTTTGGCGTAGTAGAAACCATCGTGCCCGCCTTCCTGCGCGAGCAGTTGGCGGCCGTGGGGCTGCTTGATGCCTGCGGTAGTCGCGAGGTCAAGCTCACGCGCGCCGCTGGTGCGGGCGAGGAAGGCCTGGATGACCTCGGTATTCTCGGTGGGCAAGGTGGAGCAGGTGGCGTAAAGCAGGATGCCACCGACTTCCAGGGTAGGCCACAGTGCGTCGAGCAGTTCGCCTTGCAGCACGGCCAGGGCGGCGATGTCGTCGGGCTGGCGGGTCAGCTTGATGTCCGGGTGCCGGCGTATGACCCCGGTGGCAGAGCACGGTGCGTCCAGCAGGATGCGCTGGAACGGCTTGCCGTCCCACCAAGTGGCGGTTTCGCGGCCGTCGGCGGCAATCAGTTCGGCGCTCAAGCCCAGGCGTGCGAGGTTTTCCCGTACGCGTACAAGGCGCTTGGCTTCAAGATCCACGGCCACTACATCGGCCAGATCTTTTTCGACTTCAAGGATGTGGCACGTCTTACCGCCCGGTGCACAACAGGCGTCGAGTACACGCTGGCCGGGCGCCAAGTCGAGCAAGTCGGCGGCCAATTGCGCGGCCTCGTCCTGCACACTGATCCAGCCTTCGGCAAAGCCCGGCAGGCTGCGCACATCGGCGGCGGCTTCCAGCACGATGCCGTCCGTGCTGTACACGCACGGGGTGGCGTTGATGGCCGCGTCGGCGAGTAATTGCAGGTACACGTCACGGCTGTGGTGGCGACGGTTGACCCGCAGGATCATCGGCGGGTGCGCGTTGTTGGCCGCGCAGATAGCCTCCCATTGCTCGGGCCAGAAGGCTTTAAGGGACTTTTGCAGCCAGCGCGGGTGGGCGGTGCGCACCACCGGATCATGTTCCAGCTCGGCCAGCAGTGCTTCGCTTTCACGCTGGGCGCGGCGCAACACGGCATTGAGCAGGGCCTTGGCCCAGGGCTTTTTAAGTTTGTCGGCGCACCCGACGGTTTCACCGATGGCTGCGTGGGCTGGTACCCGGGTGTAGAGCAATTGATAAAGGCCCACCAGCAACAGCGCCTCGACATCAGCGTCTGCCGCTTTGAACGGCTTTTGCAGCAGCTTGGCCGCCAGCGCAGACAACCGAGGCTGCCAACGGGCGGTGCCAAAGGCCAGGTCCTGGGTGAAGCCGCGGTCGCGGTCTTCGACTTTGTCCAGTTGCGTCGGCAATGAGCTGTTCAGCGAAGCCTTGCCGTTGAGGACAGCAGCGAGAGCCTTGGCGGCGGCCAGACGCGGGTTCATTGAGCGGCCACCCCAAGGATGGTGCCCAGGGCAAATTTCTCACGACGACTGTTGAACAAATCGCTGAAGTTCAGCGCTTTGCCGCCGGGCAATTGCAGGCGAGTCAGGCACAGCGCCTGTTCACCACACGCCACCAGCAGGCCATCTTTGCTGGCGCCGATGATTTCGCCGGGAGTGCCTTTGCCGTCGGCCAAGGATGCGGCGAGTACTTTCAAGGCTTCGCCGTTGAGGCTGCTGTGGCAGATCGGCCACGGGTTGAACGCACGCACCAGGCGCTCTAACTCCACGGCGGGGCGGCTCCAGTCGATGCGCGCTTCGTCCTTGTTCAGCTTGTGGGCGTAGGTGGCCAGGCTGTCGTCCTGTACTTCGCCTTCCAGGGTGCCCGACGCGAGGCCGGCGATGGCCTGGATCACGGCGGACGGCCCCAACTCAGCCAGGCGGTCATGCAGGCTGCCGCCGGTGTCTTGGGCGGTGATGGGCGTGGTGACCTTGAGCAGCATCGGGCCGGTGTCCAAACCCGCCTCCATGCGCATCACGGTCACACCGCTTTCCCCGTCGCCCGCTTCAACGGCGCGCTGGATAGGCGCCGCACCGCGCCAGCGAGGCAGCAGCGACGCATGGCTATTAATGCAACCCAGGCGCGGGATATCCAGCACCGCCTGGGGCAGGATCAAGCCGTAGGCCACCACCACCAGCAAGTCCGGCTTCAGCGCAGCCATTTCGGCCTGGGCCTCGGCATTACGCAGGGTCGGTGGCTGCAGCACCGGGATATTGTGCTCCAGTGCCAATTGCTTGACCGGGCTCGGCATCAGTTTTTGCCCGCGACCGGCCGGGCGATCCGGCTGGGTGTACACCGCGACGATGTCATAAGGGCTGGCAAGCAGCGCCTTGAGGTGTTCGGCGGCGAATTCAGGGGTGCCGGCAAAAACAATGCGCAATGGCTCGGTCATGGGCGTTCTCGGTTAAAAGCAGTCACAAAAGAAAAAGGCTTGCCGCAGCAAGCCTTTGGAAGAAGGGTATCAAGCTTGCTGGCGATGCTTTTTTTCCAGCTTCTTCTTGATCCGGTCACGCTTGAGCGTGGACAGATAATCGACAAACAGCTTGCCGTTGAGGTGGTCGCATTCATGCTGGATGCATACCGCCAACAGGCCTTCGGCAACCATTTCGAACGGCTTGCCATCACGGTCCAAGGCCTTGATCTTCACGCGCAGCGGGCGTTCGACGTTCTCGTAGAACTCCGGCACCGACAGGCAGCCTTCCTGGTATTCACCCATCTCGTCGGTCAGCGGTTCGAACTCGGGATTGATGTATACCCGGGGTTCGCTGCGATCTTCAGACAGGTCCATGACCACGACGCGCAGGTGCACGTTGACCTGGGTGGCGGCGAGACCGATCCCCGGGGCTTCATACATTGTTTCAAACATGTCATCGACCAACTGACGAACCTTGTCGTCCACTACGGCCACCGGCTTGGCGATCGTGCGCAGGCGCGAGTCGGGAAATTCGAGGATGTTCAAAATAGCCATAAGCGTAATTGCTGCACATGTGAAGTAGAGACCAATCGGCGGTGGGATGGACCCACACGGCCGGTGTGAAACGCTCGGAAGCCGCGAAGGCCATGACATTTCACGCGAACGCACATAATAAAGGAGATTGACCCCATGAGGAAATCGCTACTCGTCTTGCTGCTATGGGCCCCACTTGCCACGGCACTGATTGCGCAGCCCACCGAGCGCCTGGGCCAGGCGCCGCAACAGGCCATCCAGCACTTCCTGCTGCATAA
This sequence comes from Pseudomonas sp. Root569, assembly GCF_001427465.1. Lineage (NCBI taxonomy): Bacteria > Pseudomonadati > Pseudomonadota > Gammaproteobacteria > Pseudomonadales > Pseudomonadaceae > Pseudomonas > Pseudomonas sp. Root569. Next base: position 202,756 of record NZ_LMGQ01000026.1, read on the forward strand.
CCGTATTCTCGATTCACCCCAGGACCTGGATAACGCACCTTACATTGTCGCAGTACAAGGCGGTCGTGTGCTGGGCGCCAACGGCGAGCGTATACATGCTCGCGGTAGCTTGGACCCGGCCCAGCCCAGCTACGGGATCTTTCGTCGGGGCAAGGCTTACATCGACCCTGATACCCAGGAACTACTGGGAATCAACGCCAATGACATCGGCACCGCGCGCTTTTTGCTCGCCGACAACCTCACTACCTTGGCTGTGCAGAGGGTTACCCAGGAAATCCGCCCGGGCGACCGTTTGCTCCGTGCCGAACCGCCTGTCGAGCTGGCCAACCTGCAAGCAGCCAAATCAGCACCCTTCATCGAAGGGCACATTATTGATATTCCCAGGGGCATCACTCAGTTCGGCGTGCTGGATGCCGTGACCCTGAATAAGGGGCGCCGCGATGGCCTGGTAGAAGGTCAGTTGCTCACGGTGATCAAGGCTGGCGCCACTGTGCGAGACGCCCTTACCGACATGCCGAGCCAGCTTCCCGATGAGCGGGCCGGCACCCTGCAGGTCTTTCGCACCTATGAAAAGCTCAGTTACGCCTTGGTGCTCAGCGCTTCACGCGCCTTGGCAGTGCAGGATCGTTTTGAGACAGCTCAACAAGCGCAATAAATAGCCTGCTAAATAAGTTACCAACAGAGTTATCCACAGCTTGTTCCGGTCAAGGATGATCAAATGAATCCGATAAACAGCAGTGAAATTTCTCCGGCAGAGCTGGAAGCCCGACTACGCTTGCACAGGCTGCCGGAACTGGGCCCCAAGCGTTTTCATACGTTGATTGAAGCCTTCGGCAGCGCCTCCAAGGCCATCAGTGCCCCCGCCAGTGCCTGGCGTTCCCTCGGCTTGCCCGCCATCAGTGCCGATGCCCGACGTAGCCCGCAAATCCGTGATGGTGCCAGTGAGGCGTTGGCGTGGCTGGGCCACCCGGCCCAGCATTTGCTGATGTGGGACCAGCCTGACTACCCTGCACTGCTCGCCCAGATCGATGACGCGCCGCCGCTGTTATTTGTCGCGGGCAATCCAGGCATTCTGGAAAAACCCCAGTTGGCCATGGTCGGTAGTCGGCGGGCGTCGCGCCCGGGAATGGACACGGCCGCTGCGTTTTCCCGCAGTCTGGCGAGCGCCGGTTTTGTCATCACCAGCGGTCTCGCACTGGGCATTGACGGCGCGGCGCATCAGGCGGCACTGGAGGTGGGCGGTCATACAATCGGCGTGCTCGGCACTGGCCTGGAAAATTTTTATCCACAGCGCCATAGCAAGCTCGCGGCGGCGATGATTGCCCAGGGCAGCGCGGTGGTTTCCGAGTTTCCGCTGGATGCGCCGCCCCAGGCCGGCAATTTCCCACGGCGCAATCGGATCATCAGCGGGCTCTCGCTGGGCGTCCTGGTGGTGGAAGCCAGCATGGCGAGCGGTTCGCTGATCACTGCACGGCTGGCGGCGGAACAAGGGCGTGAGGTGTATGCGATCCCGGGTTCCATCCATCATCCCGGAGCCAAGGGCTGTCATCAGCTGATTCGCGATGGCGCAGTGCTGGTGGAAACCATCGAACACATTCTTGAAGGCTTGCGCGGTTGGCAAGCGTTGTCGTGCCCCGCTCCGCTGCCGGTTATTCACCCATTGGTGGCGCTGCTGCATGCAGCGCCGCATAGCAGCGAAGCCCTGGCGATTGCCAGCGGCCGGCCGTTGTCTCAGGTGCTGGCAACCCTTACGGAACTGGAGCTGGAAGGCCAGGTGACCTGCGAAAGCGGACGCTGGCTTGCGCGTTGCCAGCTTTTGTAGCTGCCAGTTCTTTGGAGCTGGGTTTTGTAACGAAGATCGGTAAACTGCCCAGAGCTTTAGTCGGAGAGTAAACAATGGTCAACAGGTGGCGTGTGCTGGAAGCCGCACGGGAAATTCGCGCAGGCGCGGTGATTGCCTATCCGACCGAAGCGGTCTGGGGCCTGGGCTGCGACCCGTGGAATGAAGAAGCGGTGGATCGGCTGCTGGCGATCAAGAACCGGTCAGTGGACAAGGGCCTGATCCTGGTGGCGGACAATATCCGTCAGTTCGACTTTCTGTTTGAAGACTTCCCGGACACTTGGATCGAACGCATGGCCAGCACCTGGCCTGGGCCTAACACCTGGCTGGTGCCCCATCAGGACTTGCTGCCGGAATGGGTCACAGGCATGCATGACACCGTGGCCTTGCGGGTCACGGACCACCCGTTGGTGCGGGACTTGTGCGCACAGGTCGGGCCGCTGATTTCCACGTCGGCCAATCCTCAGGGTCGTCCGGCGGCGCGCACGCGGATTCGCGTGGAGCAGTATTTCCGCGGGCAACTGGACCTGGTGTTGGGTGGTGCCCTGGGTGGGCGCAAGAACCCGAGCCTGATTCGGGACCTGGTAACGGGGGATGTGGTGCGGCCCTCCTAAGACCGAGGTGCGGCCATCGCGGGCAAGCCCCCTCCCACATGTTGACCGCGTTGTCATGACGGACACAGATCAAATGTGGGAGTGGGCTTGCCCGCGATGACTCGCTTAAGGCAACAGGATTGTTGAGCCGGTTGTACGGCGCCCCGACAACTCTGTCTGCGCCTTGGCTGCATCCGCCAACGAAAACCGCTGGTTGATATCAATGCGCACCTTGCCGCTCTTGATCATCGAAAACAGGTCATCGGCCATCGCCTGCAAGGCCTGCGGGTTGCTGGCATAGGTCGCCAGCGTCGGCCGCGTCACGTACAGCGAGCCCTTGGCCGACAAGATGCCCAGGTTCACGCCATCTACCGCGCCTGACGCGTTGCCGAAGCTGACGACCAAACCTCTTGGCGCCGTGCTGTCCAGGGAGGTCAGCCAGGTGTCCTTGCCGACGCCGTCGTACACCACTGGGCACTTCTTGCCGTCAGTTAATTCCAGCACGCGTTGTGCGACATTTTCCTTGCTGTAGTCGATGGTCTCCCAGGCGCCGAGGGATTTGGCCAGGGCGGCCTTTTCCGGGGAGCTGACCGTACCAATCAACTTCACACCCAGGGCCTTGGCCCACTGACAGGCCAGGGAACCGACGCCACCGGCAGCGGCGTGAAACAGGATAGTCTCGCCGCCTTTCAACTCGTAGGTCTGGCGCAGCAGGTACTGCACGGTCAGGCCCTTGAGCATGGCGCCGGCGGCCTGTTCAAAGCTGATGTCCTCCGGCAAGTGCACCAGGTTGGCGGCGGGCAGCACATGCAACTCGCTGTAGGCCCCCAGTGGGCCGCTGCCGTAGGCAACGCGGTCGCCGACCTTGAACTGGGTGACTTCACTGCCAACGGCATCCACCACCCCGGCGCCTTCCGCGCCCAGGCCCGATGGCAGGGCGGGCGGTGCGTAGAGGCCACTGCGGAAATAGGTGTCGATGAAATTCAGGCCGATCGCCTCGTTACGCACGCGAACCTGCTGCGGGCCAGACTCTGCCGGCGTGTAGTCCACATATTCGAGAACTTCGGGGCCGCCATGGGCGCTGAACTGGATACGTTTGGCCATCTGCACTTCTCCTGAGGTTGCATTCGCGTAGCCCCCTATCCCACTCCTAAGCTTGATCTTCGTCAACTGCGACGCAACGGAATGCAGTGGTATCCTGTGCGCCCATTTGCCGCCGACGCCCAGTGGCCTCGCGTAGCTTTGCCCGATTCAAGGTGATGCCATGACTACCCGCACCGAGGCTGTTAAAGCCTACCTGCTTGACCTGCAAGATCGTATTTGCAGCGCCCTGGAAACCTTCGAGACGGACACTCGCTTTATCGAAGACGCCTGGACCCGGCCTGCCGGCGGCGGCGGTCGCACCCGTGTGATCGAGAACGGTGCGGTGATCGAAAAGGGCGGCGTCAACTTTTCCCACGTGTTTGGCAGTGGCCTGCCACCGTCGGCCAGCGCCCATCGCCCTGAACTGGCCGGTCGCGGCTTCGAGGCTCTGGGCGTGTCGTTGGTGATCCATCCGCACAACCCGCATGTACCGACTTCCCACGCCAATGTGCGCTTTTTCATCGCAGAAAAAGACGGCGAAGAACCGGTGTGGTGGTTTGGTGGCGGCTTTGACCTCACCCCGTACTACGGCAATGAAGAAGATTGCGTCCACTGGCACCGCGTGGCCGAGCAGGCCTGTGCGCCGTTTGGCCCGGACGTCTATTCGCGCTACAAAGCCTGGTGCGACACCTACTTTCACATCAAGCATCGCAATGAGCCCCGTGGCATCGGTGGCCTGTTCTTCGATGACTTGAACGAGTGGGGCTTCGACACCTGCTTTGCCTTCATTCGCGCCATCGGCGATGCCTATATCGACGCTTACCTGCCGATTGTGCAGCGCCGCAAGGCCATGGCCTATACCGAGCAGCAGCGCCAGTTCCAGGAGTTCCGCCGCGGCCGCTACGTTGAGTTCAACCTGGTCTATGACCGTGGCACCTTGTTTGGCCTGCAATCGGGTGGGCGCACTGAGTCGATCCTGATGTCGCTGCCTCCCCAGGTACGTTGGAGCTATGACTGGAAAGCCGAGGTCGGCAGCGAAGAAGCGCGCCTTACCGACTACTTTTTGCAAGACCGCGACTGGCTCGGCGTTGTCGCGCCCAAGGCGGCGGTGTGATGGATCGGTATGTCGTGTTCGGCAATCCCATCGGCCACAGCAAATCGCCGCTGATTCACCGTATGTTCGCCGAGCAGACTGGCGAACAACTGGACTACAGCACCTTGCTTGCGCCGCTGGAGGATTTCACCAATTGCGCCCGTGAGTTTTTCCAACAGGGCCGTGGCGCCAACGTCACCGTACCCTTCAAGGAAGAAGCCTACCGTCTGGCCAACACCTTGACCGAGCGTGCCCAGCGCGCCGGGGCGGTGAACACCCTGAGCAAATTGGCTGACGGCACATTGCTGGGCGAGAACACCGACGGCGCCGGCCTGGTGCGCGACCTGACGGTGAACGCCGGGCTTAACCTGCACGGCAAACGCATCCTGTTGCTGGGTGCCGGCGGTGCGGTGCGCGGTGCGCTGGAGCCGTTGCTGGCGCAGCAACCCTCATCGTTGATCATTGCCAACCGCACCGTGGAAAAGGCCGAGCTGCTCGCTGAGCTGTTCGACGACCTGGGCCCGGTGTCTGCCAGTGGTTTCGACTGGTTGCGTGAGCCGGTGGATGTGATCATCAACGCTACCTCGGCCAGCCTGGCAGGCGATGTACCGCCGATTGCCGGCAGCCTGGTCGAACCGGGCAAGACGTTCTGCTACGACATGATGTACGCCAAAGAACCCACCGCGTTTTGTCGGTGGGCCACGGAACACGGCGCAGCGGTGGTAATGGATGGCTTGGGCATGCTGGTGGAGCAGGCGGCCGAAGCTTTCTTCCTGTGGCGCGGGGTGCGCCCGGATTCTGCGCCGGTACTGGCCGAACTGCGCCGTCAGTTGGCCTGATACAGATACAAAATATGGGAGGGGGCTTGCCCCCGATTGCTGCCTGTCAGCTACCGATATGTTGGCTGACACACCGCTATCGGGGGCAAGCCCCCTCCCACATTTTGATCGTGTTCAGTCTTCGAAATGGATGGGGCAACTGTTGGCCCCTTCCAATTTTCTTAACTCCTCGATTACCTGCGGCCTGGCCCGACGCAATGTCAGGCTGCGTCCCTGCCCCGCCAACCGCCGCGCCTCCTGATGCAGCATCTCCACCCCGGAATAGTCGATAAAGTTGATCTGCTGCGCCTCGATCACCACCCGTTCGCCCTGCAAGCTTTGCAGTCGCACTTGCAGGTAATGGCTAGCACCAAAAAAGATCGAGCCGCCCACTCGCAACACATCCTCCTCACCGTCGCGCCATTGCTGAACCCGTGGTTGCGAGGTGCGCTTGAGGTAGAAAAACAGCGACGCCAGCACCCCGGCATAAATGGCCGTTTGCAGTTCCAGCAGCAAGGTGGCGACACACGTCAGGCTCATCACCACGAATTCGGCGCGACTGACTCGGAATAATGCTCGAATGCCCCGGAGGTCTATCAGGCCCCAGCAAATCAGCAGGATGCTCGCCGCCATGCTTGGGATTGGGATATGTGCGATCAACGCCGCGCCAAATAACGCGAATAACGCCACCCACAGTGCCGAAAACACCCCCGCCAACGGCGAGCAGGCGCCCGCCTCGTAGCTGAGGCCCGAGCGGGTGAAGGAGCCCGCCGACAGGTAGCCGGAGAAAAATCCGCCGACGATGTTGGATAAACCCTGGGCGCGCACTTCCTGGTTGGCGTCGAGCAACTGTTGCGAGCGGGCTGACAGCGAACGGGCGATCGACAGGCTGGTCACCAACCCCAGCATCCCCACCGCTACAGCGCTGGGCAGCAAGCGCAAGATCAGGTCCAGGTCCATCGGCAACGGGCTGAACGGCGGCAGCTTGCCGATAAACGCACTGACCAATGCCACATGCCCGAACATTGCCGGCCACAGCCATGCTGCGACGCTGCCCAGGGTCAGGGCGATCAGCAGCGTTGGCCAGCGTGGCATCAGATACTTGAGCAATGCACCAGCCAGTAAAGTGCCAAGCCCCAGGGCGAGGGAAGCGTGGTCCCACTCTGCCCCATGGTCGATCAGCGCCAGCAGGCTATTGATGGCTGTGGCCTGGCTCGGCAAATCCAGCCCCATCAGATTGGGCAACTGCCCCAGGGCGATGACCACGGCCGCGCCCAGGGTGAAACCCAGCACCACCGAATGGGAGACAAAATTCACCAGCGCGCCGAAGCGCAGCAAGCCGAGCAGCCACTGGAAAACCCCGGCGAGGAAGGTCAGTAACAGGATCAGCGTGATGTAGTCCTGGGAGCCCGGCACGGCCAGGGGGCTGATGCTGGCGTAAAGCACAATGGAAATGGCCGCCGTAGGCCCGCAGATCAGGTGCCAGGACGAGCCCCACAGGCAGGCGATCAACACCGGGATGATCGCGGCATAGAGCCCGTATTCCGGCGGCAGGCCGGCGATCAGCGCGTAGGCAATCGATTGCGGCAAGGCAAGCACGGCGCCACTGAGGCCGACGATCGCATCCCGGCCGACGCTGGCGCGGGTTTGGCGCGGGAGCCAGCTGAGGAAGGGGAAGAGTGTATGGCGGTTGGGCCGGGGCATCGCAGGCTCGGGTAGGAGGTTTGGCTTAGAGTATCAGTACACACCGGCTCCCTGTGGGAGGGGGCTTGCTCCCGATAGCGGTGTTTGAGCCAATACATTCATAGCTGATAGGCCGTCATCGGGGGCAGTCCCCTACCACATTTGGATCGAGGCGCATCTTAGAGTTGAGCTTTTACCGCGGGCAACGCATCCTGGCCATCCAGGGTTTTCACGCCGTCGAGCCACTTGTCCAACACCGCCGGGTTGGCCTTGACCCACGCCTTGGCTGCCTCGGCATTGCTGACCTTGTTATTGGCGACCTCAGCCATGACGCTGTTCTCCATCTCCTGGGTAAAACTCAGGTTGGTGAGCAGTTTTCCCACATTCGGGCAGGCCTGTGCGTAACCCTTGCGGGTCAAGGTATACACGCTGCCGGTGTCGCCAAAGTACTTTTCGCCGCCCTTGAGGTAACGCATTTTCAACTGCACGTTCATCGGGTGCGGCGTCCAGCCGAGGAAGGTGACAAAACGCTGTCTCTTCACCGCCCGCGAGACTTCGGCGAGCATCGCCTGTTCGCTGGATTCGATCAGTTTCCACTGGCCAAGATCAAAGTCATTTTTCTTGATGATCTCCTGCAGCGAGAGATTCGCTGGCGCGCCAGAGCCGATGCCGTAGATTTTCTTATCGAACTTGTCGGCAAACTTGTTCAGGTCGGAAAACTCATGCACCCCGGCGTCCCATACGTAATCCGGCACGGCGAGGGTGAACTCGGTGCCGTCGAGGTTCTTCGCCAGTTGCACCACATCGCCGTTGACCACGAACTTGTCGTAGAAACCCTGTTGCGCCGGCATCCAGTTGCCGAGGAATACATCTACCTGGCCGTCCTTGAGGCCGCCAAAGATAATCGGCACCGCCAGAGTGTCTACCTTGGGTTTGTAACCCATGCCCGTCAGCAAAAAGCCAGTAATGGCGTTGGTGGCGGCAATGTCGCTCCAGCCTGGATCGGCCATCTTTACCGTGTCACAACTGGCGTCCGCGTATACGTTGGCGCTGGTCAGCGCCAGCATGCCCAGCACAACCGTCAACTTTTGCATGGCCTTCCCTCTGTCTATTTATTGGTTTTGGCAGGGTTGTGGATAACGTGCCTTGCGCTCCAGGTCGTCGAGGTCGATATGGTTGCGCATGTACTGCTGACTGGCGTCCACCAGTGGCTGGTGGTCCCAGCTCTTCAGCTTGCCTTGGGTCAGCGCCTCGAACACCAGGCGGCGACGGCGTTGGCTGGCGAGCACCTGCTGGTGGATCGCCGGGATGTCCCATTTAGCCCGCGCTTCACGCAAAAACGCTTCGAACAACGCCCGGTGTTCCGGTGACTCGCTGAGGTCCTCCCGCTCGTGCGGGTCGTTGTGCACATCGAACAGTAGACAAGGATCGTCTTCGCTGTAGATGAATTTGTAGGCGCCCCGGCGAATCATCATCAACGGGCTGATAGTGCCTTCGGCCATGTATTCGCCAAACACTTCGTCGTGCCCGCCCTGCCCCTGCAAGTGCGGGACCAGCGAACGGCCGTCCAGTGGCAGGCATGGGTCCAGCTCGCCACCGGCCAGTTCTACCAGGGTTGGCAACAGGTCAGCAGTGGACACGGCCTGAGTGACGCGGCCAGCGGCGAACTGCCCCGGCGCACTGATCAGCAGCGGTACGCGGGCAGCCATTTCGAACCAGTGCATTTTGTACCAGAGGCCGCGTTCGCCGAGCATATCGCCATGGTCGCCGGAGAAGATGATGAGGGTGTCGTCGGCCAGGCCGGTGTCTTCCAGAGTTTGCAAGAGCTTGCCGACATTGCTGTCGATGTAGCTGCACGCCCCGAAGTAGGCGCGGCGCGCATCGCGGATCTTGTCCACAGGCAGCGGTTTGTCCCACAAGTCATAGACCTTGAGTAAACGCTGGGAGTGTGGATCCAAATCTCCTTGCGCCGGCGCTGCAGGCAAAGGGATGTCGGCGTCTTCGTACAGATCCCAGAACGGCTTGGGAATGGTGTAGGGGTCGTGGGGATGGGTCATCGACACGGTCAGGCAGAACGGCTGGTCGCTGTCCTCGCGGATATGATCGAACAGGTACTGCTGGGCCTTGAACACCACCTCTTCGTCGAAATCCAGCTGGTTGGTGCGCACACACGGGCCGGCTTGCAGCACCGAGGACATGTTGTGGTACCAGGTGGGGCGTACGTCCGGTTCATCCCAGTTCACTGCCCAGCCATAGTCGGCCGGGTAGATGTCGCTGGTCAGGCGTTCTTCGTAGCCGTGCAATTGGTCGGGGCCGCAAAAGTGCATCTTGCCCGACAATGCGGTGCGGTAGCCGAGGCGTCGCAGATAGTGGGCATAGGTCGGCACATCGGCGGGGAAATCGGCGGCGTTGTCGTAGGCGCCGATCTTGCTCGGCAACTGGCCGCTGACCAGGGTGAAGCGCGACGGTGCGCACAACGGGCTGTTGCAGTAAGCGGCGTCGAATACCACACCTTGAGCAGCGAGGCGGCTGAGGTTGGGCAACTTGATCGGGGACGGCCCGTAGAACGGCAGCATTGGCGCGGCCATTTGATCAGCCATGATGAAAAGAATGTTCTTGCGCTTCATGGGTTCTCGGCATTCCATAGGCGATGTTTATGCGAATGATCATGCGGCCCAAGAAATATTGGGTAAAGCCCATGAAGAGCAATGTCTAGGATAAGTAAAGCTTATGTATGAAGCGCTGGGTGACCTTTCCCTCGATCTGCTGCGTGCCTTTGAAGCCGCGGCGCGCCACCGCAGTTTCACCGCCGCCGCGATGGAACTGGGCACCACCCAGCCGGCCGTCAGCCAGCAGATCAAGCGTCTTGAAGAGCAATTGGCAATCCGCCTGTTTGACCGCATTTATCGCGGTATCGAATTGACCGACGCCGGCGCGCTGCTGTTCGAGCATGTGCAAAGCGGCTTGCAGAGCATCAACCAGGGCCTTAGCGCCATTTCCCAGCAAGACCAGCATGAAGTGCTGCAGGTGGCCACCGACTTCGCCTTCGCGGCCTATTGGCTGATGCCGCGCCTGCACCGTTTCCACCAAGCCAACCCGCAGGTGGATGTCAGCCTGGTGACCAGTGAGCGCAACCATGCCACCCTGCGCAGCGATATCGATGTGGCGGTACTGTTTGGCGATGGCCGCTTCAAGCAGGGCGACAGCCTGTGGCTGTTCAACGAGGAAGTGTTCCCGGTGTGCAGCCCGCAATGGCTCAAGGGCCAGGCTGCGCCACTGACGGTGCAGACCTTGCAGGACTACCCGTTGCTGCACCTGCGCCAGGAAAACAACAGCCAGTGGTTCGACTGGAGCGGGGTATTCCGTGAACTGGGCATCACCGCTGCGCCGACTCCTGGCCAACTGCGTTTCGACAACTACACCTTGCTGATCCAGGCCGCGATTGCTGGTCAAGGTGTGGCCATCGGCTGGCGCCACCTGGTGGATAACCTGCTGGAGCAAAACTGGCTGTGTCGACCAATCAGCGACACCGTGACCTCGCGGTTCGGCTATTACGTGGTGCAGCCCCAGCGCAAGCGCCGGGGGCGATTGGTCGAGCGCTTTGTCGAGTGGCTGGTGGCTGAGCAGGCCAGCAGTGCGCAGTCGTTGACCGGGCTGGCCCTGCCATCGATTGCGGTCTAGGATCGGCGCATATTGGATCCGGAGTCCGTCATGCAACGTATCAAGGGCTACCACGCCCACATCTACTTCGATGCCAGCACTATCGAACAGGCCCGTACCCTGTGTGAAGACGCGGCCAGGCTGTTTCCCCTGCGCATGGGCCGTGTGCACGAGAAGCCGGTGGGTCCGCACCCGGATTGGAGCTGCCAGCTGGCGTTCGAGCCGGAATACATCGGTGTGGTATTGCCGTGGCTGGCGCTGCATCGCAATGGCTTGGTGGTGTTCCTGCACCCTGAAACCGGCGATGACTTGAAGGATCACACCGACTACGCGGTCTGGATGGGGGCCATGCGCGAATTGAATTTGTCGGTTTTTTAACCTTCCTTATCAGATAAAGCCTTGCGTCTCCGTCGCAAAAATCCGGGAGAGCTGTAGGACTTATCTTGTCTTGTCTCATTATGTGGGATTGATATTTATATATTGAGATATCCCTGGACGTAGGTTTATATTCGCCCATCTGCTTTTTTCAGCACCCACACATTTCAGGTGAAGCGATGCAGGCGCAATTGATCGCGCTCGATTGGGGGACCAGCTCCCTTCGTGCTTACAAACTCGGCCCCGCAGGCGTAGTGCTGGAACAACGCTCGCTGGCCTCGGGCATCATGCATTTGCCCAGCGAACCCCGAAGCATCGCCGGCGTTGACTGCACTAACGGCTTTGAGTTGGCGTTCGATACCGCCTGTGGCGATTGGCTCGACGCCCAACCGGGCTTGCCGGTGATCGCCTGCGGCATGGTCGGCAGCGCCCAGGGTTGGAGCGAAGCGGCTTATCGCAGCACCCCTGTAGATGTCGCCGGCCTCGGCCAAGCGTTGCACTGCGTACGCAGCTTGCGCGCAGTGGATGTGCATATCGTGCCGGGGGTGATTGAACAGGTTGGCCTGCCCAATGTGATGCGTGGCGAAGAAACCCAGGTGCTCGGCGTGTTGCAAGGCCTTGGTGCCCAGGTGTTGATTGGGCTGCCCGGCAGCCATTCCAAATGGGTCGAGGTGGTCGAAGGTCGCATTACTCATTTCGACACCTTCATGACAGGTGAACTGTTTGCGATATTGAGCAAGCACAGCATCCTGGGTCGCACCCAACAGCCGTGCGAGCAGTTCCAGGCCGAGGCTTTCGATCGCGGTGTGCAGGTGGCGCTTTCAAAAGACGGCGAGCGTGGCGTGCTGTCGACGCTGTTCAGTGCCCGTACCCTGGGGCTGACCGCTGAACTGGCGCCCGAGCAGCAGCCCGACTACTTGTCCGGCCTGCTGATTGGCCACGAACTCGCCGGCTTGCCAGACAGCGCCAAACATAAACCCATCATCCTGGTGGGCGCGGCACCCCTCTGCGTCCGCTATCAACGCGCCCTCGCCCTTTGCGGTTTTGCCCACGTGAGCCTGGCGCAGGAAGCCACCGAACGCGGCCTGTGGCAATTGGCCGTGGCGGCTGGGCTCATTCAACCTGTAACGGAGGCCTGACATGCTCAAGCAAGCACTCGCGCAAAACGGTTTGATCGCAATCCTGCGCGGCATACGCCCGGATGAAGCTCAGGCTATCGGTAAGGTGCTGTACGACGCGGGTTTTCGGGTGATCGAAGTCCCGCTCAATTCGCCCGACCCGTACACCAGTATCCGCACCCTGCGCGACAGCCTGCCCGCCGATTGCCTGATCGGCGCCGGCACGGTGTTGACGCCGGAACAGGTCGAGCAGGTCAAGGCTGCGGGTGGTCAGGTGATCGTCATGCCCCATAGCGATGCCAAGGTCTTGCGTGCCGCCAAGGCGGCGGGCCTGTATTTGTCGCCTGGCGTGGCCACTCCCACAGAAGCTTTTGCTGCACTGGCCGAAGGCGCCGATGTATTGAAGCTGTTCCCGGCCGAGCAAATCGGCCCGGCAGTGATCAAGGCATGGCTGGCGGTATTGCCGGCTGGCACCTTGTTGCTACCGGTGGGCGGCGTTACCCCGGACAACATGCAGGTGTTCATCGACGCCGGTGCCAAGGGGTTCGGGTTGGGTTCCGGGCTGTTCAAGCCGGGAATGACAGTGGATCAGGTCGCGAGTCATGCCCAGGCTTATGTCGCCGCCTGGAAAGCCCTGAGCTGATATCAAATTCCGCGCCCACAGGCGCTGCATCTATAAGAGAGACAAGAGATGAAAATCACCAAACTGACGACCTTTATCGTCCCGCCGCGCTGGTGCTTCCTCAAGATTGAAACCGACCAGGGTGTGACTGGCTGGGGTGAGCCTGTGGTCGAAGGCCGCGCTCACACCGTCGCGGCCGCCGTCGAAGAACTGTCCGACTACCTGATCGGCAAAGACCCACGCAATATCGAAGACATCTGGACCGTGCTCTATCGCGGCGGCTTCTACCGTGGCGGAGCCGTGCACATGAGCGCCCTCGCCGGCATCGACCAGGCCCTGTGGGATATCAAGGGCAAGGCCCTCGGCGTGTCGGTCAGCGATCTGCTGGGCGGCCAGGTGCGCGACAAGATCCGCGTGTACTCGTGGATCGGCGGTGACCGCCCCGCCGACACCGCCCGCGCCGCCAAAGAGGCCGTGGCCCGTGGTTTCACTGCGGTAAAAATGAACGGTACCGAAGAATTGCAGTTCGTCGACAGCTTCGAAAAAGTCGACCTGGCCCTGGCCAACGTCGCGGCCGTGCGTGATGCGGTCGGCCCTAACGTGGGTATCGGTGTCGACTTCCATGGCCGTGTGCACAAGCCCATGGCCAAGGTGCTGATGAAAGAGCTCGACCCCTACAAGCTGATGTTCATCGAAGAGCCGGTGCTCAGCGAAAACTACGAAGCGTTGAAAGAATTGGCACCGCTCACCAGTACGCCGATTGCCCTGGGCGAGCGCCTGTTCTCGCGTTGGGATTTCAAGCGCGTACTCAGCGAAGGTTATGTCGACATCATCCAGCCGGACGCTTCTCACGCGGGCGGTATTACCGAAACCCGCAAGATCGCCAACATGGCCGAGGCCTACGACGTGGCCTTGGCCCTGCATTGCCCGCTCGGCCCAATCGCGCTGGCGGCGTGCCTGCAGTTGGATGCAGTTTGCTACAACGCGTTTATCCAGGAGCAGAGCCTGGGTATTCACTACAACGAGAGCAATGACCTGCTCGACTATGTGCGTGACCCTGGGGTATTTGACTATGACCAGGGCTTTGTGAAGATTCCGAACGGGCCGGGCCTTGGCATCGAGATCAACGAGGAATATGTGGTTGAGCGCGCGGCTATCGGCCATCGCTGGCGTAACCCGATCTGGCGTCATGCCGATGGCAGTTTTGCCGAGTGGTGATTTCTGACTGACGCAACTGAGGTTCAAAAATGTGGGAGGGGGCTTGCTCCCGATAGCGGTAAATCTGCCACCGACGATGTCGACTGACACTCAGCCATCGGGGGCAAGTCGAATCGTCGCACCGCCCCTCCCACATTTCTAACCGCGTTTATTCAGTTAGACCTATCCTCAATAAACATAAGAAGAGGCACCCCCCCCATGCATCCTGAATCCCTCCCCGGGCAGGCTTCTTTAGTCACGCCCAGCCGAAAGCGTTTCTTCATCATGGTGCTGCTGTTTATCACCGTGGTTATCAACTACCTCGACCGCAGCAACCTGTCGATTGCCGCCCCGGCGCTGACCAGCGACCTGGGTATCGACCCGGTGCAGGTCGGGCTGATTTTCTCGGCGTTCGGCTGGACTTACGCGGCCATGCAAATCCCCGGCGGCTGGCTGGTAGACCGCGTGCCGCCGCGTATTCTGTATACGGTCGCCCTGCTGCTGTGGTCGATTGCCACCGTCATGCTCGGTTTCGCCGCCAGCTTCATCGCGCTGTTCGTGTTGCGCATGGCGGTGGGCGCATTGGAAGCACCGGCCTATCCGATCAACAGTCGTGTGGTCACCACTTGGTTTCCTGAGCGCGAGCGCGCGACCGCGATTGGCGTCTACACCTCCGGGCAATTCGTTGGCCTGGCGTTCCTCACGCCGGTCCTGGCCTGGCTGCAACACCAATACGGTTGGCACATGGTGTTTGTCGTCACTGGGGGTGTCGGCATCCTGTGGGCCGCGATCTGGTACGCGGTGTATCGCGAGCCGAAGGATTTCAAGGGCGCCAATGCGGCTGAAATCCAATTGATCCGTGACGGCGGTGGCCTGGTAGACATGCAGGCACAAACCGCCAAGGCGCCTTTCAGTTGGGTCGACCTGGGGATCGTGCTGAGCAAGCGCAAACTCTGGGGCATCTACCTGGGCCAGTTCTGCCTGAACTCCACGCTGTGGTTCTTCCTGACCTGGTTCCCGACGTACCTGGTGAAGTATCGCGGCATGGACTTCATCCAGTCAGGCTTGCTGGCATCATTGCCGTTCCTCGCCGCGTTTGTGGGCGTGCTGTGTTCGGGAGTGTTTTCCGATTGGCTGATTCGCCGTGGAGCCTCGGTGGGCTTTGCGCGCAAGCTGCCGATCATCAGCGGCCTGCTGATTTCTACGGCGATCATCGGCGCCAACTACGTAGACTCCATGGCGTGGGTCATCGCGTTCCTGGCGGTGGCGTTTTTCGGCAATGGCCTGGCATCGATCACCTGGTCATTGGTGTCGACCCTGGCGCCTGCGCGGTTGCTGGGGCTGACCGGGGGCGTGTTCAACTTCATCGGTAACCTGGCAGCGATTGCCACGCCTATCGTGATTGGCTTTCTAGCCAGCGGCGATTCGTTTGCGCCGGCGATTACCTATATTGCGGTACTGGCATTGCTTGGTGCGCTTTCCTACATATTGCTCGTAGGCAAAGTCGAGCGGATCGAGCTGTAAAAGCGGGCGACCTTAGGGTCGCCCTTTTTCGAGCTACGGCACCGACATCTCGTTACGAAAAATATGGCGTGGGTCCCAGCGCTGCTTGGTACGCCGTAATCGGCTTTCGATGATCAGGTCTGGGAAGAAGGTTTGGTACCACTGAGAGTTTTTACCGTTGGCCGGGTTGCCTCCCACGTAGGTCATATCGAGGTCGGGGTAGTTGATATAGCAACCTTCGAACTCATTGTTGATCGGTACGCCCTGGTCAGTGGCAAACGCGTTGAAATACAGCCCTTGGATCCAGTCGGCATGAGCTTGATCCGAGGCGGCGCTGTCATCGCGCCAGTAACATTGTGGCTGCCACTTGAGGTAGGAGGAGCGCTGTGCTGCTGAGGATTCCCTGCGCACAGGCCCGCTGGCGGCATTGATCTGGCCACCGAAAGACTGAATCTGGACAAGGCTTTGTGTCAGGTGCTTGTCTGGGTCTGGCCAGTTCAATGTGGACCAGATGGCGTCCAGTACCTGAGGGGTGAATGGGCCCTTTTGGTAAGCCGACTTATAGCGCCCGCGCTGGTTGTCCCCTGAGCCATTCAACGTCTGTTGGCACACCAGCCAATCCAGGCGCTGCTCGGCTGCCTTCGCGGTCGAGACTGAGTCGATGGTGCGACCAGTGGCGGTGCCGGGCGGCAGATGGATGACATGAAACGGCACCAGCGATTCGGTGGCGGGCAGGCCAATGGCGGTGAGCATCCTGCTCACAAAGTCATTGAAGGGTGCCCGGTCGTTCAGTTCCCCATCCTTGTCCACATAGTGAATGCCCAAGGTCATGTTGCCCGTGTGCCGGTGGCGCATCTCCAATTTGGTCGCCAGCCCCCAGGTGTCCGGGTTGGCTTGATTACTGGCGAACCATGACTGATAGGCCACCAGCAGGTTATCGAGTGCAGGCTTGGTCAGTACGGACCAGTCCCATTCCAGCACCAGCCACAGCACCTCCTTCGGTGCCGGTGGCAGGTCTTTGAAGTAGTAGCTGGTGATGATGCCGAACTGCCCGCCGCCCGCACCACAGCACGCAGCGAACAGGTCCAGTTCATCCTGGCTGGCGCTGTCCCTGGAAACGTGACGCGCTTCCAGGCCTATGCCTTGGCTGTCAGGCACCAGGATGTCCACACCGCTCAGCCAGTCACACACCAGACCATATTTGCGCGACAGCAGCCCATAGCCGCCCCCGCAAATGTGCCCGCCCAGGCCCACCGAATAACACGATCCCCCTGGCAGGGTCTTGTTGGCCAGTTTGTATAACGCCACGTAGACATCCCAGTTTTGGGCACCGGCTTCCAGGCGAAAGCTATAGCGTTCAGTTGCTGCGGGGTCCAGATCGGAACCGATTTGCCCGTCAGCGTCGTAGACCACTTGGTTCAGCGCACTGATGTCCAGGATCGACAGCACCTCATGGGGGCTGTCGGGCATCTTGTTGGCGACAAAACCTTCGTAGCAATGGCCCCCGCTGCGCACGGTAATGCGCCCGTCGGGTTGGGCCAATGCCTGTGCGGCGGCGTCAATGATGTCTTGCGGACTGTGACAGAGGTAGATCAGGTTGGCGCCGTTGGGCGAGGACTGGCCCTGCACGTTGCCGAGCGGCCAGCGCAGGTTGAAACCTTTTTGCAACGTTGAATGACGGCGGTCTGAAGGGGTGATGAGATCAAATGCCATGATGTACTCCTGAAGAGACAAAGATGACTTCTGATGCGGCTAACTTAACGACCGGGGGCAAGGACTGCGTGGCCTGCGAGGGTGGTTAGACGACAAAGGGCACGAAGCGCGTTAAAAGAAGGCGGGCAACATGCCCGCCTCCGTTGAAGCCTAGCTGATTAGCCGAAAGGCGCTCGGATGGAGGAATTACATTTACGTGCGGGCGTTACGCACACCTTCCGACAGCGCCGCGCACAGGCTCAATACGCCATCAATGGCTTGCTGGTCATTTTCGGCGTTGGCGATGTGATCAATCAGCGCCGACCCCACCACTACACCGTCGGCCAGGCGCGCAATGGCCGCTGCCTGGTCCGGCGTGCGTATGCCAAAGCCGATGCTGATCGGCAGGTCGGTATGACGACGCAGGCGCGTCACGGCTTCTTCGACGTGCTCCAGTGTGGCGGCACCGGCACCGGTCACACCGGCCACCGACACGTAATATACAAAGCCGGAGCTGCCGTTGAGCACTGTGGGCAGGCGTATGTCATCGGTGGTCGGGGTGGTCAGGCGGATAAAATCGATGCCCGCGGCCTGGGCCGGGTCGCACAGTTCGCCGTTATGCTCAGGCGGCATGTCGACCACGATCAGGCCGTCGACGCCGGCTGCCTTGGCATCGGCAATGAACTGCGGCACTCCGTATTTGTGGATCGGGTTGAAATAGCCCATCAACACCAGTGGGGTGTCGTTGTTGTCCTGGCGAAACTCGCGGACCATTTGCAGGGTTTTCACCAGGTTCTGCTTGGCGGTCAGCGCACGGATATTGGCCAGTTGAATAGCCGGGCCGTCAGCCATCGGGTCAGTGAAGGGCATGCCCAGCTCGATCACATCGGCGCCGGCGGCCGGCAGGCCCTTGAGGATCGCCAGCGAGGTGTCATAACCCGGGTCGCCGGCGGTGACGAAGGTCACCAGGGCGGCGCGGTTTTGTTCCTTGAGTTGCGCGAAGCGGGTTTGCAGGCGGCTCATTTAGTGTTTCTCCTGCTGAGACTGTTCCATGTGGTGCATCACGGTCTGCATGTCTTTGTCGCCACGGCCGGACAGGTTGACCACCATCAGGTGATCCTTCGGCAAGGTCGGTGCGCGCTTGAATACTTCTGCCAGGGCGTGGGCGCTTTCCAGCGCAGGGATAATCCCTTCCAGGCGGCAGCACTTGTGGAAGGCGTCCAAGGCTTCGTCGTCGGTCACCGAGGTGTACTGGACGCGGCCGATATCATGCAACCAGGCGTGTTCAGGGCCGATGCCTGGGTAGTCGAGGCCGGCGGAAATCGAGTGGGCGTCGATGATCTGGCCGTCATCGTCCTGCAGCAGGAAGGTGCGGTTGCCGTGCAGCACGCCCGGTACGCCGCCGTTGAGGCTGGCGGCGTGCTTGCCGGTTTCGATGCCATGGCCGGCCGCTTCAACACCGATGATCTCGACGCTGGTGTCATCCAGGAACGGGTGGAACAGGCCCATGGCGTTGGAGCCGCCGCCGATGCATGCCACCAGGCTGTCCGGCAGGCGGCCTTCCTGGGCTTGCAGCTGGGTACGGGTTTCCTTACCGATCACGGCCTGGAAGTCGCGCACCATCGCCGGGTAAGGGTGTGGGCCGGCCACGGTGCCGATCAGGTAGAAGGTGCTGTCGACGTTGGTTACCCAATCACGCAGGGCTTCGTTCATCGCATCTTTCAGAGTACCGGTGCCGGCGACCACCGGAATCACTTCGGCGCCCAGCAGCTTCATGCGGAACACGTTGGCCTGCTGGCGCTCGATGTCAGTGGTGCCCATGTAGATTACACATTGCAGGCCAAAGCGTGCGGCGACAGTGGCAGTGGCCACGCCGTGCATGCCGGCGCCGGTCTCGGCGATGATGCGTTTCTTGCCCATGCGCCGCGCCAGCAGGATCTGGCCGATGCAATTGTTGATCTTGTGCGCGCCGGTGTGGTTGAGCTCTTCGCGCTTGAGGTAGATCTTGGCGCCGCCACAGAACTCGGTCAGGCGTTCGGCGAAGTACAGCGGGCTGGGGCGTCCGACGTAGTCGCGCTGGAAGTAGGCCAGTTCTTCATTGAACGCCGGATCCACCTTGGCAGCTTCGTATTCACGGGCCAGGTCGAGAATCAACGGCATCAAGGTTTCAGCGACGTAGCGGCCACCGAACCCACCAAACAGGCCGTTGGCGTCAGGGCCGTTGCGTAGATCGGTCTGGGACTGAGTCATGGGACGCTCCAGGGAAGAATGTGTTTAAGAGGCAATGACGGCCACTCTACCCCTGACGCTGTAGCCTGAAAACCGATAAGATCGCCTCAACCTGTCAGGAAAACTCACAGATGAGCCGCGACCTTCCACCCCTCAACGCCTTGCGCGCATTTGAAGCCACCGCCCGCCTCAACAGCGTCAGCCAGGCCGCCGAGCAATTGCACGTGACACATGGTGCGGTGAGCCGCCAGTTAAAAGTGCTTGAAGAACACTTGGGGGTAAGCCTGTTCGTCAAGGAAGGACGAGGCCTCAAACTCACAGATGCGGGCGTGAGGCTGCGAGATGCCAGCGCCGAGGCGTTCGAGCGTTTGCGGGACGTGTGCGCTGAGCTCACCCAGAGCAGCGCCGATGCGCCTTTCGTGCTCGGTTGTTCGGGCAGTTTGCTGGCGCGTTGGTTTATTCCGCGCCTGGGGCGCTTGAATGCGGATTTGCCGGACTTGCGCTTGCACCTGTCTGCCGGCGAAGGTGACCTTGACCCTCGTCGCCCTGGGTTGGACGCGCTGCTGGTATTTGCCGAGCCGCCGTGGCCGGCGGATATGCAGGTGTATGAACTGGCCAGCGAACGCATCGGTCCGGTCATGAGCCCGCGTTATGACGGTTATAAACAGTTGCGCCAGGCACCAGCGTCGGCTTTGGCTGATGAAGGGCTATTGCACACCACGTCGCGGCCCCAAGCCTGGCCCAGTTGGGCGCGTCAACACGATATCGAACCCGGCGCGTTGAAATTCGGCCAGGGATTTGAGCATTTGTATTATTTGCTGGAAGCGGCAGTTGCAGGGTTGGGCGTGGCGATCGCGCCAGAACCGCTGGTGGCAGAGGACCTGCGTGCGGGTCGCCTGGTGGCGCCGTGGGGTTTCAGCGAAACCCCGGCGCACCTGGCGTTGTGGCTACCCAAGCGCGCCGCGGATGGGCGCGCCGGGCAGTTGGCGCAATGGCTCAAGGCCGAGCTGATGCGCCAACCGCTATAGCCGGTAAATCAGTCGCCGCGCTTGCACAGCAGGTAAGCCGCCAGCAGACCCAGCGCGCCAACGGCGACGCCGGCGGTGGTCCATGGATGCTCTTGTGCGTAGTCCCGGGTGGCAACACCGGTTTCGCGGATTTTGACTTTGCTTTCTTCATAGGCATCGCTGATCAGATGACGAGAGTGCTTGAGGGCGTTCTCGGCATTGCTTTTCAGGGCCTTCAGCGTTTTGCGCGACTCATCGGATGCATCATCCTTGAGGCTCTCAAGGGACTTGAGCAGGCTCGAGATCTCGGCTTCCATGCTTTCCAGCGACGCTTTGCGTAAAGAAGTGTTGGCCATGTGAACATCTCCTGAAGTGATTGAGTGGCGTGTGTAGATACCGACTGCGGCGGTTTCAGAAAGTGCAGTAATTCTGAACTTTCACCTCTCAACGGTCGCCAGAAGCAGTACGAGTATTCACTGCTAGTCTTGATTAACGACCCCTAGGAGAAACGCCATGAGTGATCATCACACCTACAAGAAAGTCGAACTGGTGGGTTCTTCCACCACCAGCATTGAAGATGCGATCAACAATGCCCTGGCCGAGGCAAATAAAAGCATCAAGCACCTGGAGTGGTTTGAGGTGACCGAAACCCGTGGTCACATCAAGGATGGCAAGGCCGCGCACTTTCAGGTCACGCTTAAGGTGGGATTCCGAATTGCCAGTAGTTAATCGGCTGAGTTGAACTTTGACCGCTGGCCGATTGCCATAACCTGCGCTACAAACAACGGGTGCCGACGCGATGAGCGTCGGCACGCTCTTTCGATCAGCGCAAGGAAAGTAACGGATGAAGAAGTTTCTGTTGGCGGTAGGTTTGTTGAGCATTGCGGGCACGGCCCTGGCGGCGGGCAAGCCTTGTGAAGAGCTGAAAAGCGAAATTGCAGCGAAAATCGACGCCAAGGGCGCGTCGGGTTATTCGCTGGAAGTGGTGGATAAAGGCGCTTCGACCGACGCTGAAGTGGTCGGCACCTGCGAAGGTGGCACCAAGGAAATCGTCTACAAACGCGGTTAATCCCGTGTTGCAGACATAAAAAACCGACGCAGGTGCGTCGGTTTTTTTTCGTCTGGGTTCAGCCTTTCATAACCTGTGCCAGCAACTCGTAGGAATGAATCCGGTCGGCGTGCTCGTACAGGTCACTGGTGAAGATCAGCTCATCGGCGCCGGTCTGCTCGATCAACACCTCCAGCTTGGCGCGGATCTTCGCCGGGCTGCCGACCATGGCCAGGCCGAGGAAGCTTGCGACCGCGTCTTTTTCATGGGGCAACCACAGGCCATCCATGGTTTTTACCGGTGGGCGCTGTACCAGGCTCTGGCCGCGCATCAGCGCGAGGATGCGCTGATACATCGAGGTGGCCAGGTAATCGGCCTGTTCATCGGTATCCGCCGCCACCAGAGGAATGCCGAGCATCACGTAGGGCTTGTCCAACACTGCCGACGGCTTGAAGTGATTGCGGTACACGCGAATCGCCTCATGCATCAAGCGCGGTGCGAAATGGGAGGCGAAGGCGTACGGCAAACCCCGCTCACCGGCCAATTGCGCGCTGAACAGGCTTGAACCCAGCAGCCACACCGGCACGTTGGTGCCGGTACCCGGTACGGCGATCACCCGTTGATCGGGCGTACGTGGGCCCAGGTAGGCCATCAATTCGGCCACATCCTCGGGGAAATCATCGGCACTGCCTGAGCGTTCACGGCGCAGGGCGCGGGCAGTCATCTGGTCGGAGCCGGGCGCACGGCCCAGGCCCAGGTCAATACGGCCGGGGTAGAGGCTTTCCAGGGTGCCGAACTGCTCGGCGATCACCAGCGGTGCGTGGTTAGGCAGCATGACCCCGCCGGAACCCACGCGGATGGTCGAAGTGCCGCCGGCCAGGTAGCCGAGCAGTACCGAGGTGGCCGAACTGGCGATGCCGTCCATATTGTGGTGCTCAGCTACCCAGAAACGGTGGAAGCCGAATTTTTCCACGTGCTGGGCCAGGTCCAGGGAATTGCGCAGCGACTGCGCTGGGTTGCCGTCGGCGCGCACGGGCACCAGGTCGAGGGTCGAAAATTTTACGTCGGACAGCGATTTCATAAGCCTGCTTCTCCAAAGGGGCGCACAGGCTTTTTTTATCGAGCCAAAACCTGCCGCGGCATGTGCATGCCCTATGCAATGAGGGCATATACCCGAGATTCAATAGTACGCGAGAAATTTCCTACTTAATCACTAGGTTTTTCTTACGAGTGAACTTTGCCGTGGCGTCTATCCTCAGAACCCTTACTGACACAAAACCACCGTTCGAGGAGAAAGCTATGAGCATCGTTAAAAAGGCATCCGCGCATTGGGAAGGTGATCTGAAGACCGGCCTGGGTTCCATTTCCACGGAAACCGGCGTACTGCGCGAAGCGCCCTACGGCTTCAAGGCCCGTTTCGAGGGCGGCAAGGGTACCAACCCTGAAGAACTGATCGGCGCGGCTCACGCCGGCTGTTTCTCCATGGCGTTTTCCATGATTCTCGGCGATGCAGGGCTCAAAGCCGACAGCATCGACACCCAGGCTGACGTAACCCTGGACCAGGTCGATGGCGGCTTTGCGATTACTGCAGTGCATCTGACCCTGAAAGCCAAGATCCCAGGCGCCAGCCAGGCACAGTTCGATGAACTGAGCAAAAAGGCCAAGGAAGGGTGCCCGGTTTCCAAGGTGCTGAATGCGACCATCACCCTGGATGGCACGCTGGTTAACTAACTCAGCACTGCCTGTGTGGGAGGGGGCTTGCCCCCGATAGTGGTGGGTCAGCCAATAGTTGGATGGCGGATACACCTTTATCGGGCACAAGCCCCCTCCTCATTTAGTTCTGCGTTAAATCAGAACTCGTGTTTCCCCTATGTGGTCCTATAGCCTATGCAGCCTTAGGCGCACACTCGTGCGCATGCATTCAGGGAGCTACACACATGAAACGTTTTGCCTTGGCGATCATCTGCGGTGTATTGGCCACTTCGGCCGTGGCCGCTCCAAAAGATTGTGAAGAGCTCAGGAAGGAAATTGAAGTACAACTCCAGGCCAAGGCGATTCCGTCCTATACCTTGGAAATCATCACTGCCGAAGAAGCCAAGAACCATGACGAAGCCATGATTGTCGGTTCGTGCGAAAACGGCACCAAGCGCATCATCTATCAGAAGAACAACGACTGATCAGATGCAGTTAACGCTGCGTTCTTCGGCCAGCAACTGCCGTGCTGAGTCATACAGCCGGATATTGGGCGTGAACGCCAGCGAGCGGCCTTCGAGCACATAGCGCTGGCCGGCCTGGAAATGGTCGTACTGCAAGGTCATGAAGCAGGTTCGATACATCATCTGGCTGAGGCCCCCCAAACCACCGCCGGCGGGCACTTCAAAATCAAAGCGCACCATCAGCTCGTGAGGGCCGGGGGGCATCTGGAAAAAGCGCCCGTCGTCGAGGTTCTTCCCATCCAGGCGCTGGGCCATGACCAACTTGGAGCCCGGGGTCGGCGTAGTGAAGTCGACCCAGGCCTGCTGCGGATCAACGGGTGGGATGGGCGTTGAAACGCAGGCGCTGAGCACCAGGGTGGCGACCGGCAACACAAACTGACGCATGGCAAGTACTCAACGCGAGGAGAGGCTTGAGTATAAACATGCAGCGCCGTGGAAAAATCCCCTTCAAGCGCGATAGTCTCGCGCATCAATCACCCAGGAGCAGTCGGGGCATGATCAGGCGTTTTCTTCCAGGGTTGATGGTTGTGCTACTCAGCGGTTGTTCCAGCGTCAGTTATTACAGCCAGTTGGCGAGCGGCCAGTGGCAGTTGTTACGCGCCAGGGAGCCGGTTGCCGAGGTCATTGCCGACCCCTCTCGCCCGCCATTGCTGCGCGAGCATCTGATTCAATCGCAGAAAGCCAGAGCCTTTGCCAGTGAGCACCTGCATCTGCCCGACAACCAAAGTTACCGGCTATATGCCGATATCGGTCGGCCCTATGTGGTGTGGAATGTCTTTGCCACGCAGGAGTTTTCTCTGTCTGCTGAAAACCACTGCTTTCCCATTGCCGGATGCGTCGCCTATCGCGGCTACTACAGCCAAAGTGCGGCGCGTGGCGAAGCGGCGTTGTTGCGGCAACGGGGCATGGACGTATCGATCGGTGGCGTCGAGGCTTATTCCACCTTGGGTTGGTTCAACGACCCGATCATGAGTTCGATGATGAGCTGGGGCGACGAGCGCCTGGCCACGCTTATTTTTCATGAACTGGCCCACCAGCGTTTTTACGTGAAAGACGACACCGAGTTCAATGAGTCCTATGCCAGCTTCGTCGAGCAGGAAGGCACTCGTCAATGGCGGGCGGTACGAGGCCTGGCGCCTGTCAGCGATGCGGCGTTGAAGCAACGTGATCAGTTTATCCGGCTGATTCTCGATACCCGCAAACGCCTGGAAGCGTTGTATGCGCAGCCGTTGGCAGCGGATGTGATGCGGCAGGCCAAAGCGGCGCAGTTCGAGCGCTTGCGCAGTGAATACCGGCAGATGCGTGATAGCCAATGGGGCGGCGACAAGCGTTATGACGCCTGGATCAACCAGCCGATGAATAACGCACGGCTGTTGCCGTTCGGGCTGTATGACCAGTGGGTGCCGGCGTTTGCGGCGTTGTTTGCCCAGGAAGGTGGGGACTGGGTGAAGTTTTATGCGGCTGTGGAAAGGCTGGGAGGGTTGCCAGTGGCGCAGCGTAAAGCGGCGTTGAGGCAGTTGGAGGGTGCTGGCCGTTAGGGCCTAATCGGGGGCTTGCCCCCGATAGCGGTTTCAAGCGCGCTGCAAAAACGCCTGATGCATCTGCGCCAACGTCTCGAAATGCCAGGTCGGCGCCTCGGCATTAAGCTCTTCAAAACTGCCAAACCCATACCCCACCGCCGCCGAATCCAGCCCGTTGCTGCGTGCGCCGATCAGGTCATGCTTGCGATCACCAATCATCAAGGTGGTGGCCGGGTCCAGCCCTTCCTCACGCATCAAGTGGGCGATCAACTCGATCTTGTTGGTGCGCGTGCCGTCCAGCTCGCTGCCGTAGATCACCTTGAAGTGCTTGGCGAAGTCGAAATGCCGCGCAATCTCACGGGCAAATTCCCACGGCTTAGAGGTGGCTACGTATAGCTGGCGGCCCTGGCTGTTCAGCTCTTCCAGCAATGGCATGACGCCGTCGAATACGCGGTTTTCATACAGCCCGGTGACCTTGAAGCGTTCGCGATAGAAATTTACCGCTTCCCAGGCCTTGGCCTCGTCGAAGCCGTAGAACTGCATGAACGCCTGCAGCAAGGGCGGACCGATGAAGTGTTCGAGCTTGGTCAGATCGGGCTCCTCGATGCCCAATTTGCCGAGGGCATACTGGATCGACCGGGTAATGCCCTCACGTGGGTCGGTCAGGGTGCCGTCCAGGTCGAACAGGACGGTGGAGTGGTTCAGATTCATTGATCGAAGCCTTCAGCCAGGTGCAGGTCCTTGAGCTTCACGTAGTTCGCGGCGCTGTAGGTGAAAAAGGCACGCTCCTTGTCAGTCAGGGCGCGGACCTGTTTAACCGGGCTGCCCACGTACAAGAAGCCGCTGTCGAGTTTCTTGCCTGGCGGCACCAGGCTGCCGGCGCCGATGATCACGTCGTCTTCGACCACGGCACCGTCCATCACGATGCTGCCCATGCCGATCAGGATGCGGTTACCCACGGTGCAGCCATGCAGCATGACCTTGTGGGCGATGGTCACGTCGTCACCGATCAGCAGCGGGAAACCGTCAGGATTGAACGGCCCTGCATGGGTAATGTGCAGCACGCAGCCGTCCTGCACGCTGGTACGTGCACCGATGCGGATGCGGTGCATGTCGCCGCGTATCACTGTCAGCGGCCATACCGAGCTGTCGGCGCCGATTTCGACATCGCCGATCACCACCGCCGAAATATCGACAAAAGCCCCGGCGCCCAGGGATGGCGTGTGGTTCTGATAGGTGCGAAGGGTCACGATAGTGTCTCTCTCTTCTGCTGATAGCTGCGGTGGGTGTTGATTGTAATTAAGATGGCCCCATCTTTGTTCTTACATGTTTCTTCAGCCAAGGTGCCAACCGTGAGCGCGAACAACCCTCTTTTGCAGTCCTACGACCTGCCGCCGTTCTCGGCGATCCGTGCCGAGCACGTCCAGCCGGCCATCGAACAGATCCTCGCCGACAACCGTGTGGCTATCGCAGACATCCTGCAAAGCCAGGGTAAAAATCCGACATGGGCCGGTCTGGTCCTTGCCATGGATGAACTCAATGATCGTCTTGGCGCTGCCTGGAGCCCGGTCAGCCACCTCAATGCCGTGTGCAACAGCGCCGAGCTGCGCGAAGCCTATGAGGCTTGCTTGCCGGCATTGAGCGCCTACTCCACCGAAATGGGCCAGAATCGCGAACTGTTCCAAGCCTTCGAAGCCTTGGCCAACAGCCCAGAGGCCGCCGGTTTCGACGTGGCGCAGAAAACCATCCTGGAACACGCCCTGCGCGATTTCCGCCTGTCGGGCATCGACCTGCCGCCGGAGCAGCAAAAGCGCTACGCCGAAGTGCAGAGCAAGCTTTCCGAGCTGGGCAGCAAATTCTCCAACCAGCTGCTGGACGCCACCCAGGCCTGGACCAAGCACGTCACCGATGAAACCACCCTCGCTGGGCTGACTGACTCGGCCAAGGCGCAGATGGCCGCTGCGGCCCAGACCAAGGGCCTTGATGGCTGGCTGATTACCCTGGAATTCCCCAGCTACTACGCGGTAATGACCTACGCCCAGGACCGCGCCTTGCGTGAAGAGGTGTATGCCGCTTACTGCACCCGTGCATCGGACCAAGGTCCGAACGCCGGCCAGAACGATAACGGCCCCGTGATGGAGCAGATCCTCGACCTGCGTCAGGAACTGGCCCAGTTGTTGGGTTTTGCATCCTTCTCCGAGCTGAGCCTCGCGACCAAGATGGCCGAGTCCAGTGACCAGGTGCTGAGCTTCCTGCGCGACCTGGCCAAGCGCAGCAAACCGTTTGCCGCCCAGGATCTGCAACAGCTCAAGGCCTACGCCGCGGAACAAGGCTGCGCCGACCTGCAGAGCTGGGACAGCGGTTTCTACGGCGAAAAACTGCGCGAGCAGCGCTACAGCGTGTCCCAGGAAGCCCTGCGCGCCTACTTCCCCATCGACAAGGTGCTGGGTGGGCTGTTTGCCATCGTTCAGCGCCTGTATGGCATTGAGATCGCCGAGCTCAAAGGCTTCGACACCTGGCACCCGGATGTCCGTCTGTTTGAGATCAGGGAAAACGGCGAGCACGTCGGGCGCTTCTTCTTCGACCTGTATGCTCGCGCCAACAAGCGCGGCGGCGCCTGGATGGACGGAGCCCGTGACCGCCGCCGCACCGTCGATGGCGTGCTGCAAAGCCCCGTGGCCAACCTGGTGTGCAACTTCACTCCGGCCGACAGCGGCAAGCCGGCCCTGCTGACTCACGATGAAGTCACCACGCTGTTTCACGAATTCGGCCACGGCCTGCATCACCTGCTGACCCGCGTCGAACATGCCGGCGTATCCGGTATCAACGGCGTGGCGTGGGATGCGGTGGAGTTGCCGAGCCAATTCATGGAGAACTGGTGCTGGGAGCCCGAGGGCCTGGAACTGATCTCCGGCCACTATGAAACCGGCGAGCCGCTGCCCCAGGACCTGCTGGAAAAAATGCTCGCCGCGAAAAACTTCCAGTCCGGCCTGATGATGGTGCGCCAGCTGGAGTTTTCGCTATTTGACTTCGAACTGCACGCCACCCATGGCGATGGTCGCAGCGTGGCGCAGGTGCTCGAAGGCGTGCGTGACGAAGTCTCGGTGATGCGTCCACCGGCCTACAACCGCTTCCCTAACAGCTTCGCGCACATCTTTGCCGGTGGTTATGCGGCGGGCTACTACAGCTACAAGTGGGCGGAAGTGCTGTCCGCGGACGCATTTTCCAAGTTTGAAGAAGACGGCGTGCTCAACGCCCAGACCGGTCGTGCGTTCCGTGAAGCAATCCTGGCCCGTGGCGGCTCCCAGGCACCGATGGTGCTGTTCGTCGACTTCCGCGGACGAGCGCCGTCGATTGACGCACTCTTGCGCCACAGCGGCCTGAGTGAGGACGCGGCAGCATGAGTGAAGGGCCTGTGATTACCAAAAAGCAATTTATCGCCGGGGCAGTCTGCCCGGCGTGCAGCGAGCCGGACAAGTTGAAGATGTGGACCGAAGACAGCGTGCCGCACCGTGAGTGCGTGGCCTGCGGCTATACCGATACGTTGAATGATCAAGGCTTGTCTGTGCCCAAGGAATTGGGCACGCGGGTCAATACGTCGGCGTTGAAAGCGCCTGCGGATCCAAAAGTGCAAGCTGTGCAGTTCTTTCCCAACCCCAAGTTGAAAAAAGACTAACAACCTGTACGCATACCGAAATGTGGGAGGGGCTTGGCCCCCCACTTTCTATGCGACTTAGGTCGCTGAATCTCTCCTCTACATCCTTAGCCTGCTATCATTTGTAACTATTGATTGCGGCTGCGCTCTATTTCATTGGATAGTTTGGATCCAATGTGCCGCTAAAAAAAGACAAACCGTTCTCAGAAGCGGCTGCCAAACCCGTGCCCACATGATGAGGTGTACCCATGTCTGATCAAGATCAAGACAACCCCCGGCGTGACTTTCTACGCAAATCCTTGACCTTGATCCCGGTGGTCACGGTTGCCAGCACCGGCCTGGGCGGTTCGATGCTGATGGCCACGCCGGAGCCTGCCCAGGCCGCACCGGTCAAGCCGGCCCCAAACGAAAAGACCTATGAGCCAAGCTATTTCACGGCTGAGGAATGGGCCTTTATCAACGCCGCCGTGGAGCGCTTGATTCCCGCTGACGCACAGGGCCCTGGCGCCTTGGAAGCTGGTGCGCCGGAATACATCGACCGTCAGATGAATACGCCATATGCCAGTGGCGCGCTGTGGTACATGCAGGGACCGTTCAATGCCGATGCGGCGCCGGAGATGGGCTGGCAGAGCAAATTAGTGCCCAAGGACATCTACCGCCTGGGTATTGCTGCGACGGATGCATGGTCGAAGGCGTTCAACGGTAAAGTTTTTGCTGCGCAAGACAGCGCTACCCGAGACGATATGCTGCGGCGCCTGGAGGCTGGCGGCAGTGAAGTCGCAGCGCATTTCGAGGCGGTGCCAGCGAAGATATTCTTCAACCTGTTGCTGCAAAACACTAAGGAGGGTTTCTTCTGCGATCCCATCCACGGCGGCAATAAAGGGATGGTCGGCTGGACCATGATCGGCTTCCCCGGCGCCCGCGCCGACTTTATGGATTGGGTGGAACGCAACGAGCAATACCCCTTCCCGGCTGTTTCCATTCGCGGCGAGAGGGCATAAACGTGGCGACCATCATGAAGAAAGTGGATGCGGTGATTGTTGGCTTCGGCTGGACCGGCGCGATCATGGCCAAGGAGCTGACGGAAGCGGGCCTCAACGTGGTAGCGCTGGAGCGCGGCCCGATGCAGGACACTTATCCGGACGGCAACTATCCCCAGGTCATCGACGAACTGACCTACAGCGTGCGTAAAAAGCTGTTCCAGGATATCTCCAAAGAAACGGTGACCATTCGCCACAGCGTGAATGATGTTGCCCTGCCCAATCGTCAGCTCGGTGCGTTTTTGCCGGGTAACGGCGTAGGGGGCGCGGGCCTGCATTGGTCAGGTGTGCATTTTCGTGTCGACCCCATCGAACTGCGCATGCGTAGCCATTACGAAGAGCGCTATGGGAAGAACTTTATTCCCAAGGACATGACCATCCAGGATTTCGGTGTCAGCTACGAAGAGCTGGAGCCATTTTTCGACTATGCGGAAAAAGTCTTCGGCACCTCCGGTCAGGCGTGGACCGTCAAGGGGCAGTTGGTAGGCGAAGGTCGTGGGGGCAACCCGTATGCGCCGGATCGCTCCAACCCGTTCCCGTTGGAGGCGCAGAAAAATACGGTCTCCGCACAGCTGTTTCAGAAAGCCGCGGCTGAAGTGGGATACAAACCCTACAACCTGCCGTCGGCCAATACTTCGGGGCCCTACACCAACCCTTATGGCGCGCAGATGGGCCCGTGCAATTTCTGCGGTTTTTGCAGTGGTTACGTGTGCTACATGTATTCCAAGGCGTCACCGAACGTGAACATCCTGCCGGCCCTTCGCCAAGTGCCGAACTTCGAGCTGCGACCGAACTCCCACGTGCTCAAGGTCAACCTCGACAGCACCCAGAAAAAAGCCACCGGCGTGACTTATATCGACGCCCAGGGCCGCGAATGCGAGCAGCCGGCAGACCTGGTGATTCTTGGCGCGTTCCAGTTCCACAATGTGCGCCTGATGCTGCTGTCGGGCATCGGCAAACCCTACGACCCGATCACCAATGAGGGCGTGGTGGGCCGCAACTTCGCCTACCAGAACATGGGCACCATCAAGGCGTTCTTCGACAAGGACACTCACACCAACAACTTCATCGGCGCGGGCGGCAATGGCGTGGCCATCGACGACTTCAACGCCGACAACTTCGACCACGGCCCCCATGGCTTCGTGGGTGGCTCACCGATGTGGGTCAACCAGGCGGGCAGCCGGCCGATTGCCGGTACCTCCAACCCGCCGGGCACGCCGGCCTGGGGCAGCGCCTGGAAGCGCGCCACTGCCGATTACTACACCCATCAGGTGTCGATGGATGCCCACGGCGCCCATCAGTCCTACCGCAGTAACTACCTGGACCTGGATCCGGTTTACCGCGATGCCTACGGCCTGCCGCTGCTGCGCATGACCTTCGACTGGCAAGAAAACGACATCAAGATGAACCGCTTCATGATCGAGAAAATGGGCAAGGTCGCCCAAGCCATGAACCCCAAGGCCATCGCGGTGTTGGGTAAAAAAGTCGGCGAGCACTTCAATACCGCCTCATACCAGACCACCCACCTTAACGGTGGCGCGATCATGGGCACCGATCCAAAAACCAGTGCGTTGAACCGCTACCTGCAGTGCTGGGATGTACACAACGTGTTTGTCCCAGGTGCCTCTGCCTTCCCACAAGGGTTGGGTTACAACCCTACGGGCCTGGTGGCAGCGTTGACCTATTGGTCTGCGCGGGCGATCCGCGAGCAGTACCTGAAAAACCCCGGCCCACTGGTTCAGGCATAAGGAGCGATGACCATGAAAGCATTCGTTATCGCCTCCCTGGCGCTCTTCAGCAGTTGCTCGGTCAGCGCTGCCGAAGCCGACTTGATCAAGCAGGGTGAATACCTGGCGCGTGCCGGTGACTGCGTGGCTTGCCATACCGCCAAGGGTGGCAAACCCTTCGCTGGCGGCTTGCCTATGGAAACCCCCATCGGCGTGATCTATTCCACCAACATCACTCCGGACAAGACTGGCCTGGGTGACTACAGCTTCGAAGACTTCGACAAGGCCGTGCGCCATGGCATCGCCAAGAACGGTAGTACGCTTTACCCGGCGATGCCCTATCCGTCTTACGCGCGTGTCAGCGACAGCGATATGCAGGCGTTGTATGCGTATTTCATGAAGGGCGTTGAGCCGGTTGCTCAAGAGAACAAGGACAGCGATATTCCTTGGCCCTTGAGCATGCGCTGGCCTTTGGCGGCTTGGCGCTGGATGTTCGCGCCAGCGGTCGAGGAGCATCAGGCGCAAACCGCTGCTGATCCGGTGATCAATCGTGGTGCTTATCTGGTTGAAGGCCTCGGCCACTGCGGCGCCTGCCATACGCCTCGTGCCCTTACCATGCAGGAAAAAGCCCTGAGTGCCGCTGATGGCAACGCCTTCCTGTCCGGCAGTGCACCGTTGGAAGGTTGGATCGCGAAAAGCCTGCGCGGTGACCACAAGGATGGCCTCGGCAGCTGGAGCGAGGAGCAATTGGTGCAGTTCCTCAAGACCGGTCGCAGTGACCGCAGCGCGGTGTTCGGTGGCATGAGCGATGTTGTCGTCCATAGCATGCAGTACATGTCGCAAGACGACCTGACCGCTATTGCCCGTTACCTCAAGAGCCTGCCGGCGGTCGACCCCAAGGACCAGCCACACCAGTACGACAAGCAGGTAGCCCAAGCGCTCTGGAAAGGCGATGACAGCAAGCCAGGCGCGTCGGTGTATATCGACAACTGCGCGGCCTGCCATCGTACCGATGGCCATGGCTATACGCGTGTGTTCCCAGCGCTGGCGGGTAACCCGGTATTGCAGACGGCGGATGCCACATCGTTGATTAACATTGTGTTGAACGGCGGTACTTTGCCTGCGACCCATACGGCGCCATCGACCTTCACCATGCCGGCGTTCGCCTGGCGCCTGTCGGACCAGGAAGTGGCGGACGTGGTCAGTTTCATCCGTGGCAGCTGGGGCAATAAAGGGACGCCAGTCAATGCCAGTGACGTGGCGGACCTGCGCAAAAGCAATATGCGCACGACCTCAGGGGATGACTTGGGGCAGGTGACGCAAAAGCACTGATCTCTCCCTCGCCGCCCAATGGCACTGGTCAGAAACCTCACGCCTCGGTACTGTATATAAAAACAGTATCGAGGCGTTTTCATGTCTACTGCGTTGCCGCCCCGTGGCCGGGGCACGGCCACCAACCTGCACAACCGGTTTGCACCTACTGTCAGCGTGACTGAGGACGACGGCTGGTATCAGGAGGTGCCCGAGACCCAAGGCACCGAGGTGCGTATTGAAACGGCCAAGTCCATCATCACGCGCAATAACTCGCCGGACTTGCCCTTTGATCGTTCCATCAACCCTTATCGCGGCTGCGAGCATGGTTGCATCTACTGCTATGCGCGGCCCAGTCATGCCTATTGGGACATGTCCCCGGGGCTCGACTTCGAAACCAGGTTGATCGCCAAGACCAACGCAGCTGATGTGCTGGAGCAGCAGCTGTCGAAGCCTGGCTATGTGTGTGCGCCGATCAACCTGGGCTCCAATACCGATCCGTACCAGCCTATCGAGCGTGAATACAAGATCACTCGGCAAACCCTGGAAGTGCTGCTGCGCTACCGGCACCCGGTGACTATCATCACCAAGGGGTCGTTAATATTGCGCGATCTCGACCTGCTGACCGAGCTGGCCCGCCAACGGCTGGTGGCGGTGATGATCAGCCTCACCAGCCTGGACGATGAACTCAAGCGCATCCTGGAGCCACGCACAGCGGCGCCCAAGGCGCGGCTGAGGGCGATTCGGGTGATGCGCGAGGCGGGTATCCCGGTGGGCGTGTTGTGCTCGCCGATGATTCCGATGATCAACGACAGCGAATTGGAGAGCCTGCTCGCCGAGGCTCACGCGGCCGGGGCACAAAGCGCGGCGTATATGATGCTGCGCTTGCCGTTGGAGGTTGCGCCGCTGTTCGAGGAATGGCTGGCGGCCCATTATCCTCAGCGTGCCGCCCATGTCATGAGCCTGGTGCGCCAGGTGCGCGGTGGTCAGGTGTATGACAGCCGCTTCGGTGTGCGAATGCGTGGTGAAGGGCCATTTGCGGACCTGCTGGCGCAACGCTTCAGCAAGGCGATCAAGCGCCTGGGGCTGAATCGTCGTGAAGGTTTCAATCTCGATTGTGCGGCGTTCTGCCCGCCGGGCAGGCAAATGGCATTGTTGTAGACTGATGAGTAAGACGGCACCATTAGTGTATGAGTGGTCGCGTTTTGATATCACTGAAAGCCCCGAGCTAGAGCGGTTCATTCAGTTTGAGTTAAGTTTCGACGGTTACCTTGTTCAGCGAGTGACTCATAAGTCGCCGCCGTGGGTTGTGGGGGGCTCAACTATTCCACTCGCCCGGCGTCGAATGGTGGTGAACACTCCCCTGCATTAATCAAGAGGATGAATCATGAGTGACAAGGATAAACAGCCGTTGGCTGCGTCGGCTTCAGCCCCTGGGGCGGAGTCCGCCGATGCAGCGTTGCAACATATCGTTGACGGCTTTTTGCATTTCCATCACGACGTCTTCCCCCAGCAGGAAGAACTCTTCAAGAAACTCGCCACGGCGCAGAGCCCGCGGGCGATGTTCATTACCTGTGCCGATTCGCGCATCGTACCTGAGCTGATTACCCAAAGCTCCCCCGGCGACCTGTTCGTAACCCGTAACGTTGGTAACGTGGTGCCTCCCTACGGCCAGATGAACGGTGGCGTGTCCACGGCCATCGAGTACGCGGTGCTCGCCCTTGGCGTACAGCACATCATCGTGTGCGGGCACTCCGACTGCGGCGCCATGCGCGCGGTACTCAACCCCGACAGCCTGGAAAAGATGCCGACTGTCAGGGCCTGGTTGCGTCACGCCGAGGTCGCCAAGGCCATGGTCCATGACAACTGCGACTGCGCCAATGAAGGCGAGAGCATGAAGGTGTTGACCGAAGAAAACGTCATCGCGCAGTTGCAGCATTTGCGCACCCACCCCTCGGTGGCTTCGCGCATGGCCAACGGTCATTTGTTTATCCATGGCTGGATCTACAACATCGAGACCAGCGAAATTCGGGCCTACGATGCGGAAAAGGCAGCGTTTCGACCGTTGAACGGCACCGAGCCGATCCCGTCCGCGACGCCTAGAGCGCGCTTCTAAACCACTTCCCCGCCGGGTAAAGCGGTGGCTGCCATGGATGCAGCCAGGCTTTGCCGTGCCCGGCGAATGCCTCGGGAGAGCCATCATGCGTGCTGCTCAATTGAAAGCTGTACTGCCGCGGGAGCTGCTCGCCTCCGTGGTTGTGTTTCTGGTCGCCCTGCCCTTGTGCATGGGGATTGCGATCGCGTCCGGCATGCCGCCGGCCAAAGGGCTGATCACCGGTATCATCGGTGGCCTGGTGGTGGGCTGGTTGGCGGGATCGCCGCTGCAGGTCAGCGGCCCGGCAGCGGGTCTGGCGGTGCTGGTGTTCGAGCTGGTGCGCCAGCACGGCATGCTGATGCTGGGGCCGATCCTGTTGCTGGCGGGCTTCCTGCAACTGATGGCCGGGCGTCTACGCCTGGGCTGCTGGTTCCGCGTCACGGCACCGGCAGTGGTCTACGGCATGTTGGCGGGGATCGGCGTATTGATTGTGTTATCGCAGATCCATGTGATGCTCGATGGGGCGCCCAAGCCGTCTGGGCTGGATAACCTTGCAGGTTTCCCGGCGGCTGTGGCTGAAGCAATTCCGACCTTCGGTGGCGGGCTGGGTTGGCAAGCCGGCCTGCTCGGTCTGTCGACCATGTTGGTGATGTACCTGTGGGATAAACTCCGTCCGCAACGGCTACGTTTCGTACCGGGCGCCTTGCTCGGCGTGGGCCTTGCGACCGTCACCAGCCTGGTGCTGGCGTTGCAGGTCAAGCGTGTGGAAGTCCCGGAAAATCTTGCGGATGCCATCGACTGGCTGCGCCCCAGCGACCTGCTCAACCTGGCTGACCCACAGCTGTTGATCGCGGCATTCGCCGTCGCGTTTATTGCCAGTGCCGAAACCCTGCTGTCTGCCGCCGCGGTGGACCGTATGCACAGCGGCCAGCGCTCCGATTTCGACAAAGAGTTGTCTGCCCAGGGTGTCGGCAACATGCTTTGTGGCCTGGTTGGCGCCTTGCCGATGACCGGCGTGATTGTGCGCAGCTCAGCCAACGTCCAGGCCGGTGCCACCACGCGTTTGTCGGCGATGTTCCACGGCCTGTGGCTGCTGGGCTTTGTACTCTTGCTGTCGAGCGTGCTGCAAAGCATTCCGGTCGCAAGCCTGGCGGGTGTGCTGGTGTATACCGGGATCAAGCTGGTGGACCTCAAGGCGTTCAAGGCATTGGGGCGTTATGGGCGGATGCCGATGTTTACCTATGCGGCCACGGCGCTGGCGATCATCTTCACTGACCTGCTGACCGGCGTATTGGTGGGCTTCGGACTGACTCTGGTCAAGCTGGCATTCAAGGCGTCACGATTGAAAGTCAGCCTGGTCGACCTGCCTCAGGAGGGTGAAATGGAGTTGCGCCTGACCGGTGCCGCGACCTTTCTCAAAGTGCCGGCGCTGACTCAGGTGCTGTCGGCGGTGCCTGCGGGTACCACGTTGCACGTGCCGCTGAGTAATTTGAGTTATATCGACCACTCTTGCCTGGAGTTGCTTGAGGAGTGGGGCCGGGCCAATGCGGCCAAGGGCTCGACGCTGGTGATTGAGGCGCGTGGGCTCAAGCGCCGGTTGGAAGGCCGGGTACGCACAACGGTGGGGATAGGTTCGGCGCCGTCCGTTACCTGACGAAACCGCATCAAAATGTGGGAGGGGGCAAGCCCCCTCCCACATTTGATCTTTGTAAACCGGACGATTTACGCCGGCTGATCCAGCGTCAGTTCAACCCCAAGCTGGCGCGACAGGCACGGCCAGCGTTTCCATGCCGCTTCGGTGCTCGGGCTCTTCAGTGTCTCGCGGTACGCCTCGACCGACTCCAGCGCAAAGCTGTCTTCGTTAAGCATTTCATCTACTGCGTGGTGTACGGCTTCATCCAACTGGTTGGCGAATGTTTCGCCGATCAATCGGTGAGCAATCACATTGGCCACGGTGGTATCCGCGGGAATCAACGGCTGGCCGAAATGTTTGATATACAGATCGTTGACC
Source organism: Pseudomonas sp. Root569 (assembly GCF_001427465.1). Taxonomy (NCBI): domain Bacteria; kingdom Pseudomonadati; phylum Pseudomonadota; class Gammaproteobacteria; order Pseudomonadales; family Pseudomonadaceae; genus Pseudomonas; species Pseudomonas sp. Root569. The sequence goes on from NZ_LMGQ01000026.1 coordinate 239,892, forward strand.
TCCTCCACCAGACGATGGGCCAGGTAAGCTTCGTCCAGCAGGCCGTCGAGGCCCTCGTGCCCAACCATGATCGCGGGCGGTTGCAGGAAGAAGTGTTCGGCGATTTTCAGCACCGGCTTGATTTGGCTTTCAATTCCGGCCTCGCGGGCTACGTCATTGGCGGCGTCCAGCAAATCGGGAACCAGATCGATATAAGCGGTGACAAAGCGCGTCATGACAATGTTGCTATCACCGTCAGCCAAGGAAATAGCCGAATGCAGGTGCGGCAATTGTTTTTCCAGCTGTGTGGCAAGCTGGCCAGTGCTGGCTTCGTGTTGATGGGCACGGGAAATCTGCTCGCGCAATGCGGCGGTGTTCATGAAGGCTCCAGTGAAACAGGTGTAGGAAAAGGGAGAGGATAAGGTAGTTCGTTTATACGAGCGCCTAAGACGCATTTGTCATAATTATTTCATGGTTATGCAGGTGTGTTATATCGAAATGCCATCGTTCGTCGGATAAACGTTTGCGCCCCCGGTTTTATTGGGCCCGCTGGTCTGTTTTCGCTCATTTGCCCCTACACATTGCGGGGTTGCCCTGGCTGTCTATACTCGGGTTTGTACGCAATTAGCTGATGACGCCCAACTGCATGACGCAGGCAAGGCTTGGCGGTTGTAAGCAGTATGGAAGCCGCTCCCTTCGCCGCAGGTGCAAACCGGCGGGATAACAAGAAACATAAAGGGGAACCCGCAATGACGCGACATCCACACGTTTGGATGGGCCTACTGTTGTGGTCGGTATTCGGCCAGGCGCACGCCGCCTGGACAACGAATATGGCGCCAGGGGCTACTGAAGTCAGTCACGCCGTGTTTGACCTGCACATGACCATTTTCTGGATCTGTGTGGTGATCGGCATCGTCGTGTTTGGCGCCATGTTCTGGTCGATGATCCTGCACCGCCGGTCCACGGGCCAGGTTGCGGCCAAGTTCCACGAGAGCACTACCGTTGAGATTCTCTGGACCGTGGTGCCCCTGCTGATCCTGGTGGCCATGGCCATTCCGGCGACCAAGACCCTGATCAACATCTACGACAGCAGTGAGTCGGATATCGATATCCAGGTCACCGGCTACCAGTGGAAGTGGCACTACAAGTACCTGGGCCAGGATGTGGAGTTCTTCAGCAACCTGGCCACACCCACCGAGCAGATCCATAACCAGGCGACCAAAGGCGAACATTACTTGCTGGAAGTCGATCAGCCGCTGGTGTTGCCGGTGGGCGCCAAGGTGCGCTTCCTGGTGACCGCCGCCGATGTGATCCACTCCTGGTGGGTGCCGGCCTTTGCGGTCAAGCGTGACGCCATTCCAGGCTTCGTCAACGAGGCTTGGACCCGCGTCGAGAAACCGGGGATCTACCGTGGCCAGTGCGCCGAACTGTGCGGCAAGGACCACGGCTTCATGCCCATTGTGGTCGAGGTGAAATCCAAGGCCGACTACGACACTTGGCTCGGCGAGCGCAAGGAAGAGGCCGTCAAGCTCAAGGAGCTGACCTCCAAAGAGTGGACGCTCGATGAGCTGGTAGCCCGTGGCGACAAGGTCTACCACACCACCTGCGTGGCTTGTCACCAGGCTGAAGGCCAAGGTTTGCCGCCAATGTTCCCGGCGCTCAAGGGCTCGAAAATCGCCACCGGCCCAGCAGCCGATCACTTGGGCATTGTCTATCACGGCAAGCCCGGTACCGCGATGGCAGCCTTCGGCAAACAACTTTCGGAAGTGGATATCGCCGCTGTCGTGACCTACGAGCGTAACGCCTGGGGCAATAACAAAGGCGACATGGTCACGCCCAAAGACGTGCTGGCTCTGAAACAGGCGGAAAGCAAATGACTACTTTCGTTGCGAATGCCCTGAATCGCCCCGCTGACTCGCTTGCAGGAGAACGGCCATGAGCACTGTGATCGACCATGGTCATGCCGACCATGCCCACGGCCCCGCCAAAGGCTTGATGCGTTGGGTGCTGACCACCAATCACAAAGACATCGGCACGATGTACCTGTGGTTCGCCTTCACCATGTTCCTGCTCGGCGGCTCGTTCGCCATGGTGATCCGTGCCGAGCTGTTCCAGCCGGGCCTGCAGATCGTCGAGCCGGCGTTCTTCAACCAGATGACCACCATGCATGGCCTGATCATGGTGTTCGGCGCGGTGATGCCGGCCTTCGTCGGCCTGGCCAACTGGATGATCCCGTTGATGATCGGCGCGCCGGACATGGCCCTGCCGCGCATGAACAACTTCAGCTTCTGGCTGCTGCCGGCGGCATTCCTGCTGCTGGTGTCCACCCTGTTCAGCCCCGGTGGCGGGCCGAATTTCGGCTGGACCTTCTATGCGCCGCTCTCCACCACCTACGCACCGGAGAGCGTGACGTTCTTCATCTTCGCCATCCACCTGATGGGCATCAGTTCGATCATGGGCGCGATCAATGTGGTTGCCACCATCCTCAACCTGCGCGCGCCGGGCATGACCCTGATGAAGATGCCGCTGTTCGTGTGGACCTGGCTGATCACCGCGTTCCTGCTGATTGCGGTGATGCCGGTGCTGGCGGGCTGCGTGACCATGATGCTGATGGATATCCACTTCGGCACCAGCTTCTTCAGTGCTGCCGGCGGCGGTGACCCGGTGCTGTTCCAGCACGTGTTCTGGTTCTTCGGCCACCCCGAGGTCTACATCATGATCCTGCCGGCCTTCGGTGCCGTCAGCTCGATCATCCCGACCTTCTCTCGCAAGCCATTATTCGGCTACACCTCGATGGTCTACGCAACCGCCAGCATTGCGTTCCTGTCGTTCATCGTGTGGGCGCACCATATGTTTGTGGTCGGTATCCCGCTGGTGGGTGAGTTGTTCTTCATGTATGCCACGCTGTTGATCGCCGTGCCCACGGGGGTGAAGGTGTTCAACTGGGTCAGCACCATGTGGCAGGGATCACTGACGTTCGAGACGCCGATGCTGTTTGCCGTGGCGTTCGTGATCCTGTTCACCATTGGCGGTTTCTCCGGGCTGATGCTGGCGATTGCCCCGGCGGACTTCCAGTACCACGACACCTACTTCGTGGTGGCGCACTTCCATTACGTGCTGGTGCCTGGGGCGATCTTCGGGATCTTCGCCTCGGCCTACTACTGGCTGCCGAAATGGACCGGCCACATGTACGACGAAACCCTGGGCAAATTGCACTTCTGGCTGTCCTTCGTGGGCATGAACCTGGCGTTCTTCCCTATGCACTTTGTGGGGTTGGCCGGTATGCCGCGCCGGATACCGGACTACAACCTGCAGTTCGCCGACTTCAACATGGTCTCTTCCGTGGGCGCCTTTATGTTCGGTGCTACGCAGATATTCTTCCTGTTCATTGTGATCAAGTGCATCCGTGGCGGCACACCGGCACCCGCCAAGCCGTGGGATGGGGCCGAAGGGCTGGAATGGAGCGTGCCCTCGCCCGCGCCTTATCACACCTTCACCACGCCGCCGGAGGTCAAATGAACAAGCCCCCTCCCACACTTTCCTGGTTCGTCTCGGGTGATCGTCATGTCTGACTCTGTGCCGATCAAACGCCTGGTCACCCGCCTGCTGATCCTGGTGCTGGCGATGTTCGCCTTCGGCTTCGCCCTGGTGCCGATCTACGACGTGATGTGCAAGGCATTCGGCATCAACGGCAAGACCGCCGGGCAATACGAGGGTGAGCAAATCGTTGACCCGTCGCGCCAGGTGCGGGTGCAGTTTCTGTCAACCAATGCCATCGACATGGTCTGGGAGTTTCATTCCAAGGCCGATGAGATTGTGGTCAACCCCGGGGCGGTCAACGAGATGCTGTTCGTGGCCCACAACCCCACCAATAAGCCGATGACGGCCCAAGCGATCCCGAGCATTTCCCCGGCCGAAGCGGCGATGTATTTCCACAAGACCGAATGCTTTTGCTTTACCCAGCAGGTGCTGCAGCCAGGCGAGCGTATCGAAATGCCGGTGCGTTTTATCGTCGACCGCGCCATGCCCAAGGATGTGAAGCATTTGACCCTGGCGTACACGCTGTTTGACATCACTGCGCGGCAAGCGCCGGTGGCCGCGAACAGCGGCGGCTAGCTACTGTTTGCCCCCTCAATCAGGAGAGCGAATACATGTCGACTCATGATACGTACTACGTACCAGCGCAAAGCAAATGGCCGATAATTGCCACGATTGGCCTGCTGGTCACGGTGTATGGCCTGGCCGTATGGTTCAACGACTTAAAGGCGGCGCGCCCGGAATCACATGGCCCGTGGATCTTTTTCGTCGGCGGGTTGTTGCTGGCCTACATGCTGTTCGGCTGGTTCGGCGCGGTAATCAAGGAAAGCCGCGCCGGGTTGTACAGCGCGCAGATGGATCGCTCGTTTCGCTGGGGCATGACCTGGTTCATCTTTTCCGAGGTGATGTTCTTCATCGCCTTTTTTGGTGCGCTGTTCTATGTACGCGTGTGGGCGGGCCCCTGGCTGGCGGGCGAAGGCCCCAAAGGCATCGCCCATATGCTGTGGCCGAATTTCGAATTTGCCTGGCCGCTGCTCAACAACCCCGATCCCAAGCTCTACCCTGCGCCCAAAGGCACCATCAGCCCTTGGGGCCTGCCCTTGGTGAACACCATTTTGCTGGTGAGCTCCAGCGTGACCATCACCATCGCCCACCATGCCCTGCGTAAAGGTCATCGCGGTGCGCTGAAGATCTGGCTGGCGATCACCGTGCTGCTGGGCCTGGCGTTTCTCGGTTTTCAGGCTGAGGAGTACATCCACGCCTATAAAGAGCTGGGCTTGACCTTGGGCTCTGGCGTGTACGGCGCAACCTTCTTCATGCTCACGGGCTTTCACGGTGCCCACGTGACCATCGGCACCATCATTTTGTTTGTGATGCTGATGCGCATCCTGCGCGGGCATTTCAACGCCGAGCATCAGTTTGGTTTCGAGGCGGCCAGTTGGTATTGGCACTTTGTGGATGTGGTGTGGATCGGGCTGTTTTTCTTCGTCTATGTGCTGTGAGGTTTACCACGGCACATGAGAGACCAGTTGGCCGCTGAAAAAGCCCCAGGCGATCAAGCCCACGGTGATCACGGCCAGTACCACGCGCACGGTCAAGGCAGTGACGAGGCGGTTGGAATTGCCCTCGTCCTTGACCAGGAAGAACAAGCCACTGAACAGGCTCACGACAGTCGCGATCAGCATCAGGGCAATGGCTGCTTTGAGCATGGTTTGGCTCCAGGGCTATAGGGGGAGGGGCGATGAGATCCAGTATAGCCAGTGCCGTGCAGCGCTTTCGTCCGGGTATCGCGCCGACGCTGGTGGTGCTGGTGTTGCTGCCATTGATGGTGAGCCTGGGATTCTGGCAACTGGCTCGAGGGCATGAAAAACAGCTGCTGGTGGACAGCTATGCCGAGCGCCGCGCCGCCGAGCCGGTGAACAGCGTGCAGCTCAACGACATGGCCGATCCTGCCTTTCGCCGCGTCCATCTTCGTGGTCAATTCGATGCCGAGCACAGCGTGCTGCTGGACAACCGTATGCGCGACGGCAAGGCGGGTGTCGAGCTACTGCAGCCCTTCCACGACCAGGCCAGCGGCCTATGGTTATTGCTCAACCGCGGCTGGCTGCCATGGCCTGACCGGCGTACTCCGCCGGCTTTTTCCACCCCTGAACAGGCAGTGAATCTCGACGCCTGGGTGTACGTCGCCCCCGGCGAGACTTTCCAACTGCATGCCGACCCTGCGAGCGCGCAATGGCCACGTCTGCTCACCGCGCTGCATCCCGCCGCGCTGTGGGACGAGTTGGGGCGTAGCGGTTTTGCCTACGAACTGCGCGCTGAAGCGGGTCCTGGTACGTACGACACCACTTGGCCAATCGTCGCCATGGGCCCGGAAAAACACTTGGCCTATGCGGTGCAGTGGTTTGCCATGGCACTAGCGTTGCTGGTGCTTTACCTCTACTTCGGATGGCACAACAAAAAGGAGAAGCCCCATGGGAGCGGCCATGAATCCACCCAACATGTCTGAGGTGCCTGACCGCCGCAAAGGTCGCTGGCAACTGGTCCTGATCCTGCTCATGGTGGTCGGCCCGATGGTGCTGGCGACCCTGATGTACAAGCTGCAATTCTGGGTTCCAGACAGTCGCAGCTACCATGGCGAACTGATTGGCAACGGCCAGACCCGTGCCGACATCGGCGTACAGGCAGATGAAGATCGCTGGCAACTGCTGGTTACTGCCCCTGCCACGTGCGCTGCCGATTGCCAACAATTGGTCTACCTCGCTCGGCAACTGCAGATCGGCCTCGGTCGCGAAGCCTCCCGTGCCAGCCACGCCTTGGCCAGCGCGCAGCCTGTCGCTGCGCAATACGACGCCAAGCTCAAGGCCGAATACCCACAACTGCAGCGTTACCCGCTGGATCTGCCGACCTTTACCAAGAGCGCTGCCGCCCCCGGTGAGGCGCAGCTGTGGATCGTCGATCCCCATGGCAACCTGGTGCTGCGCTACGACGCCAAGGTCAAGGGCAAGGACTTGCTCAACGACCTGCGCCTGCTGCTGAAACTCTCGAATATCGGATAAGGGCATCGTCATGGCCAAGCCTGGATTTCGCCTCGCGCTGTTTGCCACGTTGCTGGCGCTGGTTGTCGTACTGCTCGGTGCCTACACGCGCCTGACTCACGCCGGCCTGGGCTGCCCGGATTGGCCGGGTTGCTACGGTTTTATCAGCGTGCCCATCAGCGAAGCCCAGCTGGCCCATGCCGAGCTGCATTTTCCCGACACACCGGTAGAGGCTGACAAAGGCTGGGCCGAGATGACCCATCGCTACTTCGCTGGCAGCCTGGGGCTATTGATTGCGCTGTTGGCGGCGCGCTCGTGGAGCCATCGGCGTGACCCGGGCCAGCCGGTGAAATTGCCCTTGTTTGTGTTGGCGGTGGTATTTGCCCAGGCCGCCTTTGGCATGTGGACGGTGACCTTGAAGCTGTGGCCGCAAGTCGTCACCGGGCATCTGCTGGGTGGCTTTGCGACCTTGAGCCTGCTGTTTTTGCTGACCCTGCGTTTATCTGGCGTGCTGCCGGCGCTGATCGTGCCCAAGCGCCTGCAATATTGGGCGACGGCGGGCTTGGTGCTGGTGATCGGGCAGATCGCGCTGGGTGGTTGGGTCAGTTCCAACTACGCGGCCGTGGCCTGTGTCGATCTGCCGACCTGCCACGGCCAATGGTTGCCGGCGGCGGATTTTGCCAATGGGTTTCACCTGACCCAGCACATCGGCCCCAATTACCTGGGCGGCCAGCTCGACAGCGAGGCGCGCACGGCGATCCACCTGACCCATCGCATCGGCGCCGTACTGGTGACCCTGGTGCTGCTGGGCCTGGCCTGGCAACTGCGTGTCGTGGGCATGACGCGGCTGGCGGGTTTGCTGTTGATCGCCCTGGCTGCGCAAATCAGCCTGGGGGTGAGCAATGTGGCTTTCGGCCTGCCGTTGCCCGTGGCGGTGGGGCATAACGCGGGTGGAGCGGCGTTGTTACTGACCTTGGTACTGGTCAATTACCACGCCCGTACCAGCCTGGTCCGGGTTCGCCACCCGCTACCGTTCGGCTGGCGTTTCAGTCCGCGCAAACGGGTTTCAGGCCTGATCACCCTTAAAGGAGAGATGCCATGGCGACCTTGATCGGCGCACGTCAGGATCAGGCGATCTGGCGTGACTACCTGGAGCTGACCAAGCCGAAGGTAGTGGTGCTAATGCTGATCACCTCGCTGGTGGGCATGTTCCTCGCCACCCGCGCCGGGGTGCCATGGACGGTGCTGGTGTTTGGCAACCTGGGCATTGCCCTGTGTGCGGGCGGTGCGGCGGCGGTGAACCATGTAGTCGATCGGCGAATTGATGCGGTGATGGCGCGAACGCATAAACGCCCGATGGCCGAGGGGCGTGTATCGCCAATTGCGGCGTTAGCCTTTGCATTGTTTCTGGCTGTTGCCGGATTGGCCCTGCTGCTGGCATTCACCAACCCGCTGGCGGCCTGGTTAACCTTGGCTTCGCTGCTTGGTTACGCGGTGATCTACACCGGTTTTCTCAAGCGTGCGACGCCGCAGAATATCGTTATCGGTGGCCTGGCCGGTGCTGCACCGCCGCTGCTGGGTTGGGTTGCCGTTACCGGGCACGTCAGCGCCGAACCCTTGCTGCTGGTACTGATCATCTTCGCCTGGACCCCGCCACACTTCTGGGCCCTGGCCATCCACCGAAAAGAGGAATATGCCAAGGCTGACATTCCGATGCTGCCGGTCACCCATGGCGAGCACTACACCAAGGTGCATATCCTGCTGTATACCTTTGCTTTGCTGGCGGTGAGTCTGTTGCCCTACGTCATTCATATGAGCGGCTTGCTCTACCTGGCTTGTGCCTTGGTATTGGGAGCGCGCTTTCTGCAATGGGCCTGGGTGCTGTACCGTGGCAGCAAGCCGCACGCGGCGATCAACACGTTCAAGTACTCTATCTGGTACCTGTTCCTGTTGTTTATCGCCCTGCTCGTAGACCACTACCTACTGTTGAACCTATGACTCGAACTCAAAAAACCGTCTTCATCCTCGTGGCCCTGGTGGCGTTGATCATGGGCCTGACCGTCAACAAAGTGCTCTCGGGCAAAGGCCAGGGCGATCCCACCGCGCTGATCGACGCTGGCATCATCCTGTTGCCGCAGAGCCGCCAGTTACCGCCGGTGAGCATGACCAACCAGGACGGCCAGCCGGTGCTGGTCAATGAGTTGAAAGGCAAGTGGAGCCTGCTGTTCTTCGGCTATACCTTCTGCCCGGATATTTGCCCGACCACCCTCGCCCAACTGCGCCAGATCAAGAGCGAGCTGCCCAAAGAGGCTGTGGATAAGTTTCAGGTGATCCTGGTCAGCGTCGATCCGAACCGCGATACCCCGACGCAGCTCAAGCAATACCTGGGCTACTTCGATCCGCAATTCGAGGGCCTGACCGGCGCTACTGTAGAGGATGTGCAGAAGGTCTCGAATGCCGTGAGCATTCCCTTCATTCCGGCGGATACCAGCAAGCCGAACTACACCGTCGACCACAGCGGCAACCTGGCGCTGATCGGCCCGGACGGTACCCAGCGTGGGTTTATCCGTGCGCCGTTGAACAACCAGAAACTGGTAGCGCAGTTGCCAGGCTTGCTCCAACGCAAGTAGCAGCCACATAAAGCCGATTTTGTAGGAGCGAGCTTGCTCGCGAAGAACTCAAAGCGCCGCGTTTATTCAGGCAGCACGCGTTATCGTTGACGTTTTTCGCGAGCAAGCTCGCTCCTACAGACCAGCATTGGGGCAAGCCCCCTCCCACATTTTTGATTTTCAGTGTTTTGGAGATCGAGGCGGATTAGAACGCTGGCTTGATCGCGCCTTTGTACTTCTCTTCGATGAATTTTTTCACTTCAGGCGTGTGCAGGGCTGCAACCAGCTTCTTCACTGCGTCCGAATCCTTGTTGTCTTCGCGGGTCACCAGGATGTTCACGTAAGGCGAGTCGCTGCCTTCGATTATCAGGGCGTCCTTGGATGGATCCAGCTTGGCTTCCAGGGCGTAGTTGGTGTTGATCAGCGCCAGGTCGACCTGGGTCAGCACGCGTGGCAAGGTGGCGGCTTCCAGTTCGCGGAATTTCAGGTTTTTCGGGTTCTCGGTGATGTCCTTGATGGTCGACAGGATGTCGGTCGGGTCCTTCAGGGTGATCAGGCCGTTCTTGGCCAGCAGTAACAGCGCACGACCGCCGTTGGTGGCGTCGTTCGGGATCACCACATTGGCGCCGCTTGGCAGCTCGTCCAGTTTCTTGTACTTGCTGGAGTAGGCGCCCAGAGGTTCCAGGTGCACGCCGCCAACGCTCACCAGGTGAGTACCCTTGGCCTTATTGAACTCATCCAGGTACGGCTGGTGCTGGAAGAAGTTGGCGTCCAGGCGCTTTTCGGCGACTTGCACGTTGGGTTGCACGTAGTCGGTGAAGACTTTGACCTGCAAGTCCACGCCTTCTTTGGCAAGGGCAGGCTTCACGAATTCGAGGATTTCCGCATGAGGCACCGGCGAGGCCGCGACCTTGATAGTCTCGGCGTGGGCGGAAAACGCGGCAACGGCAGCGAAGGCAACCAGTAGTTTTTTCATCCAGCAAGCTCCTTGTTCGGGCATCTGCCGGCTCTGGGCCGGCAATGGCCGTTATTTTCGAGAAAAGTGCACCACCAGCCTGTCGCCGACGGTTTGCAGAATTTGCACCAGGATCAACAGCATCACCACGGTAACCACCATCACATCAGTCTGGAAACGCTGGTAGCCGAAGCGGATCGCCAGGTCACCCAGGCCCCCGGCACCTACGACACCGGCCATGGCCGTGTAGGAAACCAGTGTAATCGCCGTGACGGTAATCGCTGCGAAAATGCCGGGGCGGGCTTCGGGCAGCAGGGCGTTAGTGATGATTTGGCGCGTGCTGGCGCCCATGGATTGGGTGGCTTCGATGATGCCACGGTCCACTTCACGCAGGGCGGTTTCCACCAGGCGCGCAAAGAATGGGGTGGCACCCACGACCAGTGGCGGAATTGCTCCGGCGACACCCAGCGACGTGCCGGTGATCAGTACGGTGAACGGGATCATCACGATCAGCAGGATGATGAACGGCAGCGAGCGCAGGATATTCACGATCAGCGACAGCAGCGCATACAGGCCTTTCTGTTCGAACAGTTGGCGCGGGCTGGTCAGGAACAGCAGTACGCCCAGGGGCAGGCCCAGCAGCACGGTGAAGAACAGCGAGCCGAACAGCATGGTCATGGTGTCGCCGGTGGCGAGCCAGATTTCCGACCAGTCGATGTTGGCAAAGAAACTCAGGAAAACGTCCATCAGCGCAGGACCTCCATGTGAACGTCCGCGGCGGTGAAGCGCGCAAACGCGGCTTCCATATCACCACCGGTGACAGCGAGGGTCAGTTGCCCGTAGGGGATGTCTTTGATGCGGTCGATACGGCCAGCAAGAATGCTGTAGTCCACGCCTGTTTCCCGGGCGACAGTACCCAGCAGTGGCGCGTAGGTTGCTTCGCCCTGGAACGTCAGGCGCACGATACGGCCCGGTACGTGGGCGAAGTCATCGCGCTGCTCGCCTTCGTCAACCTGCTCGGCTTCCTGTACGAAGCGCTTGGTGGTCGGGTGCTGGGGATGCAGAAACACATCGGCCACCGAGCCTTGCTCGACGATCACGCCCGCGTCCATCACGGCGACCTGGTCGCACACGCGGCGGATCACATCCATTTCATGAGTGATCAGCACGATGGTCAGGTTCAGCTCGCGGTTGATTTCGGCCAGCAGTTGCAGGACCGACGCGGTGGTTTGCGGGTCCAGGGCACTGGTGGCTTCGTCGCACAGCAGGATTTTTGGTTTGGTCGCCAAGGCACGTGCGATGCCGACGCGCTGCTTCTGGCCACCGGACAACTGCGCCGGGTACTTTTTGGCATGGTCCGACAGGCCGACGCGCGCGAGCAGTTCGGCGACGCGTTGGTCGATGGCCTTGCGCGACAGCTCACCGGCCAGGGTCAGCGGCAGCGCCACGTTGTCGGCGACGGTCTTGGACGCCAGCAGGTTGAAGTGCTGGAAGATCATGCCGACCTGCTGGCGGAAACGGCGCAGGCCGTTGGCGTCCAGGGCGGTGACTTCTTCGCCATCCACGGTGATCTGACCACCGCTGGGCTCTTCCAGGCGGTTTATCAGGCGCAGCAGGGTGCTTTTACCTGCACCCGAATGGCCAATCAGGCCAAACACCTGGCCGTTCTCGACGCGCAGGCTGGTGGAGTGCAGTGCGGGGATATCCTTACCGGCGACGCGGTAGGTTTTATGAACGTTTTGAAACTCGATCACGTAGCGAACCTTGTGGGGCGCATTGAAAAGGGATCAGCGGTTAGCCGGGCGCGCATTTTAGCCTGTCCGTATAGCGTTTCTTAGCATTTATTTCGCATTCATCCAGTCATTTGGCAATAACGCGATCAAAGGTCATAAAAAAGGAACGGTGCAAAACCGCGTCAGTCATTACTTAAGCAACTCGATTTCCCAGGTGCCGTGCCTGGGGTTTTGCTCAAACGAGCCGGGGACCGCTCTGGCCACTTTGAATAAGGAGTTTTGACTGATGAGTATCAACAAGCCAGCCACCCCGGCAAAGAGTGAAGTCGCGGGTACTGATACCCCGGATCGTGGCAACACCAACGCCAAGCTGCAGGCCCTGGAAGAATTCCGTTCCGATGCGACCGGCCAGGCCTTGCGCACCAACCAAGGCGTAAAGATTGCCGATAACCAGAACACCCTCAAAGTCGGCGCCCGTGGCCCTTCGTTGCTGGAAGACTTCATCATGCGTGAAAAAATCACGCATTTTGACCATGAACGTATCCCGGAGCGCATCGTGCATGCTCGCGGTACGGGTGCTCACGGTTATTTCCAATCCTATGGGGACCATTCGGCACTGACCAAGGCGGGTTTCCTACGTACCCCGGAGCACAAGACCCCGGTGTTCGCGCGATTTTCCACGGTGCAGGGCCCGCGTGGCTCTGGTGATACCGTACGTGATGTACGTGGCTTTGCCGTGAAATTCTTCACCGAGGAAGGCAACTTTGATCTGGTCGGCAACAACATGCCGGTATTCTTCATCCAGGACGCGATCAAGTTTCCCGACTTTGTACATGCGGTAAAACCTGAACCCCACAACGAAATTCCTACCGGCGGCTCGGCCCACGATACGTTCTGGGATTTCGTTTCGCTGCAGCCGGAGTCGGCGCACATGGTGATCTGGGCCATGTCTGACCGGGCCATTCCGAAGAGCCTGCGGGCCATGCAGGGATTTGGCGTGCACACCTTCCGCCTGATCAATACCGAGGGCAAATCCAGCTTCGTCAAATTCCACTGGCGGCCGAAGGTGGGCACCTGCTCCCTGGTGTGGGACGAAGCGCAGAAGCTTGCCGGTAAAGATACCGACTACCACCGTCGTGACCTATGGGAATCGATTGAAAGCGGCGACTATCCCGAGTGGGAACTGGGTGTACAGATCGTGGCGGAAGAAGACGAACACAAGTTCGATTTCGACCTGCTCGACCCCACCAAGATTATTCCCGAGGAGCTGGTGCCGATCACGCCGCTGGGCAAGATGGTACTCAACCGCAACCCGGATAACTTCTTCGCTGAGGTAGAGCAGGTCGCGTTCTGCCCAGGCCATATCGTGCCGGGCATCGACTTTACCAACGACCCGCTGCTGCAAGGCCGTCTCTTCTCCTACACGGATACCCAGATCAGCCGTCTGGGCGGCCCGAACTTCCACGAGATTCCGATCAACCGGCCTGTGGTGCCTTTCCATAACGGCCAGCGCGACGCACAGCATCGTACGGTCATCGACAAAGGCCGTGCTTCGTACGAGCCGAACTCGATCGACGGCGGTTGGCCGAAAGAAACCCCGCCTGCGCCACAGGATGGTGGTTTCGAAACCTATTACGAGCGTGTCGACGCCAACAAAGTACGTGAGCGCAGTGAATCGTTTGGTGATCACTTCTCCCAGGCCACGCTGTTTTACAACAGCATGAGTCATCACGAGAAGGAGCACATCATCGCGGCCTATAGCTTCGAGTTGGGCAAGGTGGAGCGTGAGTTCATCCGTGCCCGCCAGGTGAATGAAATTCTGGCCAATATCGATCTGGAACTGGCCAAGCGCGTTGCGCAGAACCTGGGCGTGCCGGTGCCGACTAAAGGCACAGTCCCTGCGCGTGAGACATCGCTGAAGGAATCACCAGCGTTGAGCCAGGTGAACTTGCTGTCGGGTGATATCAAGACGCGCAAAGTGGCGATTCTTGCCGCCAATGGCGTGGACGGCGCAGCGATTGCCGCGTTAACCAAGGCGCTGGAGGCTGAGGGCGCACACGCCAAGCTGCTGGGGCCTACCTCGGCGCCGGTGACGACTGCCGATGGCAAGAGCCTGAAAGTGGATGCATCGATGGAAGGCATGCCGTCCATTGCCTTTGATGCGGTGTTTATCCCAGGCGGCGCAGAGTCGGTCAAAGCACTGAGCGGTGATGGTGTGGCGTTGCATTACGTGCTCGAAGCTTACAAGCACCTGAAGGCGATTGCGGCGGCCAGCGACGCGAAGCCATTGCTGGACCTGCTGAAACTGGAGGCGGATGCGGGGTTGATCGTGGGGGCGGATGCCAAGGCGTTCAAGGCGTTCTTTGCTGCGATTGCTCAGCATCGGGTTTGGGAGCGGGAGCCTAAGGCCAAGGCGATTCCGGCTTAAGTTATCTGCTGTAGGTTAGACCGCTATCGTCGCACCGCCCCTCCCACACTTGAATGTATTCACAATTCAAATGTGGGAGGGGCGGTGCGACGATTCGACTTGCCCCCGATGCTTTTAGTCCGCCTTGCGCGGAATCAGCACAACTTGCGCCGGAATATGTTTCAAAATCTGCCGGTGAATCTTTAGGTCATACCCCGAATCAATCCGCTTCACCCGCTTGGTCAATAACGTGGCCAACCACGGGTAATCCTGGGTGCGCGGCACCTGAATGCTGACGTCGCACTGGTAATTCACCACGTCGGTAGCGATGGCATCCAATTGATGACGCATGTCGTCGATATCCGCGAGGTTCAGCGCCACAGTGGTGCTGGGCGCCGCCGGGTCGATGACCTTGGCCGCGGGCTTGGCTTCGGCGGCTTTCAGCGCGGCTTCTGCCTGATCCAATTCAGCTTTGCGCGCATGGCTGATGGCGCTGTTGACGCCACCGGTCAGTGCGGGCGCCTTGGGCATCAGCGCACGGGCACGACTCAGGGCTGTTGCGGCGGCGTTGACGTCGCCTTTTTGCAGCACGATCTGGCTGCGTTGCAAGTAGGCTTCGGCCAGTTGCCGTTGGTAAGGCTCAAGGGCTGGGTCGTTGGGCGACTGCGCCTGCAAAGCCGCGAGCTGGTCTTCGGCGGTGGCCAGCTCGTTGCTGGCCAGGTTTTGCTCCAGCTGTGCGATAGCCGCAGCGCGTGCGTCCGGCGCCTCGGGGGCGGCGGGCGGTGTGCTTTGACAGGCGCCCAGCAGCAGGGAAAATGCGGCAAGGAGCAGATAACGGGAGGTGAACGGCTTCATTCCTGCGACTCTCTATTTGCGCAAAAAGCGAGCAAGTCTACACCCCTCGACGGGGCAGGACAAAACTCAGCAGAAACAGGGCGGCCGCCGTCACCACAATCGACGGTCCGGCCGGGGTGTCCTTGAACCATGACAGCGCCAGGCCCCCGCACACTGCCAGCATCCCCAGGAAGCTGGCGCCGATTGCCATCTGCTCCGGGGAGCGAGCATGGCGCTGGGCGGCGGCGGCGGGAATGATCAGCAGCGACGTGATCAACAATACGCCGACTATCTTCATCGCGACAGCAATCACCACCGCAATCAACAACATCAGGGCCATGCGCAGGGCAGGCACCGGCAAGCCTTCTACCGTGGCCAGCTCTTCATGCACGGTGATCGCCAGCAACGGTCGCCACAGGGTCAGCAGCAGGATCAGCACGGCCGCGCTACCGCCGAGGATCCAGGCCAGGTCGGTCGGGCTGATCGCCAGCAAGTCCCCGAATAGATAAGCCATCAGGTCTATGCGCACTTCATGCATGAAGCTCAGCACCACCAGGCCCAGGGACAGGGTGCTCGGCGCGAGGATGCCCAGCAACGTGTCGGAGGCCAGTGGCTGGCGCTGTTGCAGGGTTACCAGCAGCACCGCCAGCAATAGGCAGCCCACGGTCACGGCGATGGTCGGGCTTACATCCAGCAAGAAGCCCATGGCCACGCCCAGCAGCGCGGCATGGGACAAGGTGTCGCCGAAATAGGCCATGCGCCGCCAGACCACGAACGAGCCCAATGGGCCCGCCACCAGCGCCAGAGCCAAGCCTGCCAGCAGGGCGTAGAGCAGAAAATCAGCCATGCTTGCAGCTATCTCCGTGAACGTGGGGAGTATCGACGACGGCACCATGCAGGTCATGAGCGTGGTCGTGATGGTGGTGGTAGATCGCCAGGCTCTGGGCATTCTTGCCGAACAGCTCGACGAAAGCCGGGTCGCTACTGACCTGCTCCGGGTGCCCGGAGCAGCATACGTGGCGGTTGAGGCAGACAACCTGGTCGGTGGTGCTCATCACCAGGTGCAGGTCGTGGGAGACCATCAGCACGCCGCAGCCATGGCGGTCGCGCAGGCGGGTGATCAGGCTGTACAGCTCGGCCTGACCGGCGACGTCGACGCCTTGTACGGGTTCATCGAGCACCAGCAACTCTGGCTCGCGCAACAAGGCGCGGGCCAGCAGCACACGCTGCATTTCGCCGCCTGAGATGCTTTGTACCGGGCTGTCGATCACTTGCTCGGCACCCACTTCCTTGAGCGCGGCCTGTGCTCGGGCGCGGTCGACACCGGGCACCAGGCGCAGGAAGCGCAATACGGACAGCGGCAATGTCGGGTCCACATGCAGCTTTTGCGGCATATAGCCCACGCGCAGCTTTGGCTTGCGCCACACACTTCCGTTGTCGGGCTTGAGCAAGCCGAGTACGGCGCGCACCAGGGTGGTCTTGCCGGCGCCATTGGGGCCGATCAAGGTGACGATTTGCCCCGGCTCCACGCTCAGTGCGATGTTGTCCAGCACCTTTTGCCCGGCGAATGTGACGCCGACCTGCTCCAGGCGGATTAAGGCGTTGCTCATCAAGCCCCCTGGCAGCCCGCGCACAGGCCGACTACTTCGACCGTTTGCCCTTCGACCTTGAAGCCGACCTCGGCAGAACTTTTGATAATGGCGTCACTGATGCTTTTTTGTTCAAGCTCGATGGCGGCGTGGCATTCGCGGCAGATCAGGAACTGACCCTGATGCGCGTGCTCCGGGTGGTTGCAACCGACGAAGGCGTTGAGCGAGGCGATACGGTGCACCAGGCCGTTTTCCAGCAGGAAATCCAGCGCGCGGTATACGGTAGGCGGCGCGGCGCGACGGCCGTCCTGCTCGCTGAGTACGCCAAGAATGTCGTATGCGCCCAGCGGCTTGTGGCTCTGCCACACCAGCTCCAATACCCGGCGACGCAAGGCGGTCAGGCGCAAGCCCTTCTGCGCGCACAGGGTATCGGCCTCCGACAATGCGGTGTGCACGCAGTGAGAGTGGTCGTGGGGACGGCTGGCAAGCGGTGTTTTAGGCATGAGCGGCGACAGATATTTGATAGAGACGTTATTATGTTACCCGTTCCTACGCCATCGAGTGGTCATCGTGTCCCGACTTTTTGCCGTTTTTGTCGTATTTGTCACCAGTTTGTTCGTCGCGAGTGCCGCCCAGGCCGAGGTCAAGGTGCTGACGAGCATCAAGCCGTTGCAGCTGATTGCCGCTGCCGTGCAGGATGGAGTAGCCGTTCCAGAGGTGTTGCTGCCGCCGGGCGCATCGCCGCATAACTTCGCTTTGCGCCCATCCGACGTACGGCGCGTACAGTCGGTGGACCTGTTGTATTGGATCGGGCCGGATATGGAGACCTTTCTGCCCCGCGTGTTGAAAGGCCGTACGACCGCTACCGTGGCCGTCCAGGACCTGCCAGGGATGAAATTACGTATTTTCGGCGAAGATAGCCATTCCCACGCCGACGATGCCGACGAGCATGACCATGATCATCGACCTGGCAGTGTCGATGCGCATTTATGGTTGTCAACGGTGAACGCGCGGGTAATCGCCACGCGCATGGCTGCGGACCTCAGTGCGGCTGATCCTGCAAACGCCGAGCGTTATCAGGGCAACGCCAAAGCTTTTGGTGAGCGCCTGGATGCGTTGGATGCGCGCTTGAAAAAGCGACTGGCGAGCGTCGATGGCAAGCCTTACTTCGTATTCCATGAGGCGTTTGACTACTTCGAAGAGGCTTACGGCCTCAAGCACACCGGCGTATTCAGCGTGGCCGCCGAAGTGCAGCCAGGCGCCCAGCATGTAGCGGCGATGCGCACGCGCTTGCAGGAGGTGGGTAAGACCTGCGTGTTCAGCGAGCCGCCGTTGCGGCCGCGATTGGCCGAGACGCTGGTTGCCGGGTTGCCGGTGAAGTTGGCGGAGCTGGATGCGTTGGGTGGCTATACCCCGGCTACGGCCCAGGGCTATGAGCAGGTGTTGGAAAAGTTGGGCAATGACCTGGCCGGCTGCCTGGAATCGCTTTAAATGTGGGAGGGAGCTTGCCCCCCCTCCCACATTTCTTTAGAGCGCGAACGGCAGGTGGACGGTGACCTGCTGGCGTTGCAGCAGCCGGTGCTCGAACTCCGCCGGGTCATGGATCAACACATCCTGCCCGGCAAACGATTCGGCTGCGATCAACCGCGACAACCAGAACCGTACGCACGCCACGCGCAGCATGGTCGGCCATAGCTCGGCTTCCTTCGCAGTAAACGGCCGCAGCCCTGCATAAGCGCCCAGCAGCGCCCGGGCGCGTTGCCCGTCGATCGCGCCATCGGTGTCCGAACACCAGTCATTCAAGGCAATCGCCACGTCGTAGAGCATCGGCCCCGAGCAGGCGTTGTAGAAGTCGATCAAGCCCGTCAAGTGCGTGCCTTCGAACATCGCATTGTCGCGAAACAGGTCGGCGTGCACGTTAGCCCGTGGCAGGGCGAGGATGTCGGCCTTGTGGGTTTCGATCTCGCTCAACGCGTCCTGCAGCAAGCGCTGTTGTGCGTCGTTGAGGTGCGAAATCAGCTGCGCGCCCTCACTGAGCATCCAATCCAACCCACGGTCGGTCTTGCGCTCCAGCACCTTTGCGCCCTGGGTGGCCAGGTGCAGGTGGCCGAGCAGCTCGCCGACCTGGACGCAATGCTGGGCGTTGGCGTCCTTGATGTGCTTGCCGGCCAGGCGAGGTTGCAGCAGTGCCGGCTTGCCCTTGAGCTCGCGCAAAGCGATGCCATCGGTGGTGCGCAGAGCGTAAGGCACGGGCAGGTCAGCATCGTGGAGCACGTCAAGCAGTTCGATGAAGAACGGCATTTCCGCCACCGGGCCGCGTTCAACCAGGGTCAGGACGAACTCGCCCTGTTCCAGGCTGATGAAGAAATTAGTGTTTTCGCTGCCGGCGGCAATCCCCTGGAAATCAAGCAGGCGACCGAGCCCGTAGGGTGCGAGAAAAGTTTCCAGCTCGGGCCGAGCCAGGGGGGTAAACACAGACATGGTTAAAACTGCCGTTACGGGCGCGGCCGTGGGCGGCGCCGGTTAAAATTAAGAAATCATTTCCATTCGAAGATCTTCCATGACGGGATCAGCATATCCGGCTGGTCAGAACGGATGAAGTTCGCATCGGTTCCGTCGGCGCGTACCAGGAAGTACGGCGGCGCTCCTTTGGGCGTGACCTTGATCGCGTATAGGAAGCCGTTCTGGCGGTATTCCTGGATCGTCTTGTCGCCTTCCGTGCGAATGGTAACTTCCGGATCACCTCCAGGGGCACTGTCTGCCGCCATGGCAGCCATCGGAGCGAGTGCAATCAAACCGGTCAACAGCAGGCGATTGAATGTACGCATGATAACCTTGTCCCTTTGTTTTCATTGGTCCGGCTATTCTAGCGCCTGACCCGCCGAAAAGGTTGATCCTGCTCATGAGCCAATCGCCCCTCGTCCTGGTGGACGGTTCTTCTTATCTGTACCGCGCCTTCCATGCGCTGCCACCGCTGACCACCTCCAAAGGCCTGCCGACCGGTGCGGTCAAGGGCGTGTTGAACATGCTCAAAAGCCTGCGCAAGCAGTACCCGGACAGCCCCTTCGCGGTGGTGTTCGACGCCAAGGGCGGGACCTTTCGCGATGAGATGTACGCCGAATACAAGGCCAACCGCCCGAGCATGCCCGATGACATGCGCCTGCAGATCGAGCCGCTGCACCAGAGCGTGATTGCCCTGGGCTTTCCTTTACTGTGCGTCGAAGGCGTCGAGGCCGATGACGTGATCGGCACCCTGGCCCGCAGCAGCGCGGCCGCCAGCCGCCCAGTGGTGATTTCTACCGGTGACAAGGACATGGCGCAGCTGGTCGACGGGCACATTACCTTGGTCAACACCATGACCGGTAGCTCGATGGATGTTGAGGGCGTAAAGGAGAAATTCGGCGTCGCTCCGGAGCAGATCATCGACTATCTGGCGCTGATGGGCGATTCGTCCGACAACATCCCAGGCGTTCCGGGCATTGGCCCGAAGACCGCTTCCGGTTTGCTGGTGGGGGTCAATGGCGGCCTCAAAGAGCTTTACGAACAATTGGATATCGTGCCGACCTTGCCTATCCGTGGGGCCAAGACCCTGCCGGCCAAGCTGGAAGAGCACAAGGAGATGGCATTCCTGTCCTATCAGTTGGCGACGATCAAGGTCGATGTGCCGCTGGAAGTGGGCCTGGATGATCTGCATCTGATCGAGCCGGATCGCGAGAAGCTGCTGGAGCTGTACACGCTGCTTGAGTTCAAGAGCTGGTACGAAGAGATCCTGCGCGATGCCAAGCGCGTGGAGCTCAAGTCGGCGAGCGAGGTTGTGCCTGTCGCCGAAACGCTGGTTGAGGCTGTTATATCGGTACCGGTAGAGGCGGTTTACACCACCATCCTGGACCAGGCCACGTTCGACGTATGGCTGAAGAAACTCCACGATGCGCCGTTGTTTGCCTTCGACACCGAAACCACCGGTATCGATGCCCAGCAGGCGCAATTGGTCGGGCTCTCGTTTGCTGTGCGGCCCCACGAAGCCGCCTACATCCCGCTGACCCATTGCTATATCGGCGCGCCGGATCAATTGGACCGGGACACCGTGCTGCTGGCCCTGAAACCGCTGCTGGAAGACCCGACCAAACTCAAGGTTGGCCAGCACGCCAAGTTCGATATGAACATCCTCGCCAACTGCGCCATCGGTGGCGACCCTGCACAGGGCATCACTGTGCGTGGTATCGCCTTCGACACCATGCTCGAATCCTACGTGCTGAACTCCACGGCGACCCGCCACGACATGGACAGCCTGGCGAAGAAGTATCTGGACCACGACACGGTCAGCTTCCAGGACATCGCCGGCAAGGGTGCCAAGCAGTTGACCTTCGACCAGATTGCCCTCGAGCAGGCCGGCCCTTACGCCGCCGAAGATGCCGATGTGACCTTGCGCCTGCATCAGGAACTGCACGCGAAGCTGACCGCGATCCCGAGCCTGGCCAGTGTACTGACGGATATCGAGATACCGTTGGTGCCGGTACTGGCGCGTATCGAGCGCCAGGGCGCATTGGTGGACAAGGAGTTGCTGGGTATCCAGAGCATTGAGCTGGGTAACAAGATGGTTGAACTGGAGCGCCAGGCGTTCGAGATCGCCGGTGAAGCGTTCAACCTGGGTTCACCCAAGCAGCTTGGGGCGATCCTCTATGAAAAACTGGGCTTGCCGGTGTTGAAGAAGACCGGCAAGGGCCAGGCGTCCACCGCCGAGGAAGTGCTGGCCAAGCTGGCCGAAGATGATTTTCTGTTGCCCAAGGTGCTGATGCAGTACCGCAGCATGAGCAAGCTCAAAAGCACCTACACCGACCGCCTGCCTGAACAGATCAACCCGCGTACCGGGCGCATCCACACCTCTTATCATCAGGCCGTGGCGGCGACCGGGCGGTTGTCCTCCAGTGACCCGAACTTGCAGAACATCCCGGTGCGCACTGCCGAAGGACGGCGGATTCGCCAAGCGTTTGTCGCGCCTAAGGGCTACAAACTGCTGGCGGCGGACTATTCGCAGATCGAACTGCGGATCATGGCGCACCTGTCCAAGGACGAAGGCTTGATGAATGCCTTCCGCAATAATCTGGATGTGCACACGGCCACGGCGGCCGAGGTGTTCAAGGTCGAGCTGGGCCAAGTCACATCCGATCAGCGCCGTAGCGCCAAGGCCATTAACTTTGGCCTGATCTATGGCATGGGCGCCCAGAAGCTCGGCAAGGACATTGGCGTCGATACCAAGACAGCCAAGGCTTATATCGATGTCTACTTTGCCCGTTATCCCGGAGTTCGCGAGTACATGGAGCGCACCCGTGCCCAGGCTGCCGACCAGGGGTATGTGGAAACCTTCTTCGGGCGCCGGTTGTACTTGCCGGATATCAACTCCAACAAGCCTCAGGAGCGCGCAGCGGCAGAACGCACAGCGATCAACGCGCCGATGCAGGGCACGGCGGCGGACATCATCAAGAAAGCCATGGTATTGGTGGATAGCTGGCTGACCGAATCGGGCCTGGATGCCAAGGTGATCCTGCAGGTGCACGATGAACTGGTACTTGAGGTGCGGGAAGACTTGGTGGCGCAGGTCGGCGAGAAGATTCGCGAACATATGAGCGCCGCGGCACAGCTGGATGTGCCGTTGGTGGTGGATGTGGGCGTGGGCGACAACTGGGACGAAGCACACTGATCCTGCAGCTGCACCACTACTGCGTGGGGCGGTGCAGCGCTTTAGATCGGAAATCGGCGTCAGTTATTTCCAATAGTTTTCGGGCCTGCCGGAACTTAACCCGTGAATTGCGACTCAGAGTTACTGAATGGGTGGTGAAGCCCTTCAATGCTCCTATGTTGTGTTAAGTGTTGGCAGATATCTGGACCCCGCCCTAGCGGTCCGGAACTTGGACCCCGAACTTCCCTCCCCATACGAAGTCCGGGGTTTTTTTTGCCCGCAGGAAAGTTACTCGGTAACTTCTGCGCCCTTGTCCGCCAATTCCATCCAGTCGGCCAGTACGGTGTAAGCCTCTTCCAGCCCCATGCGTTTTGGCGCTGAGAACAGCTGGATACTGATCGCGTCGCCCCAGCCCTTACGGATTTCGGACTGCACTTTGAGCAAGGTGTTCTTGGCTGCGCCGTAGGTGAGCTTGTCGGCCTTGGTCAGCAGAATATGCATCGGCATGCCGCTGGCGACAGCCCAGTCGAGCATCAGTAGGTCGAAATCGGTCATTGGATGACGGATGTCCATCATCAGGATCAAGCCCTTCAAACTCTCGCGACCACCCAGGTAAGCCTCGAGGTGACGCTGCCAGTGCAGCTTCAGCGGGATGGGTACTTTTGCATAACCGTAGCCCGGCAGGTCGACCAGACGCCGATCATCGTCTAGCTTGAAGAAATTGAGCAGTTGCGTGCGGCCCGGGGTTTTCGAGGTGCGTGCCAGGCTGGCGTGGGTCAGGGTGTTCAGCGCGCTGGATTTACCGGCGTTGGAGCGGCCCGCAAAGGCGACTTCAAAGCCCTCGTCATCGGGGCATTGGTCCACTTTGGCGGCGCTGAGCATAAACGTGGACTGTTGGCACAGGCCGAGGATGGGATTCTTGAGTTGCATGAGATTTCCGATGTGGGCGGTGCCGAAAAAGGGTGCGGCAAGCGGTGTCGTTTCCGTTTCAGTAGCGCCAGTATATAATGCCGCAGATTTTGTGTGTGCTTTGTCCCAGCGAAGGATGAAGTTCACGGGAGCGATAGACCTTTATTGCGCATTAGAACGCAAAACGCTCTCAAACCCTGAAAAGGTCGATGTATGGCCTCAATGGTTGCCGCTTCTGGTGTCCTGGACCCGCTTTATGGCGCTCAGGCTACACAGGATCCGGAAGCGCTGTACAACCGAGTTTGCGTGGTCGCGCTGTTGGCACGCATGACCCAGGGTTTCAAGGCAATGCCGCCGCGTGGTTTGTGCATGGACTGCAGTACTGAGGATTACCAGGCCGTCATTGAGTTGATGGTGAGTAAACCCGGTAGATAACTCTTAAACCCTTAGCCGTAGTTGGATTAGCTGATGAACAAACTGATCGTGAGTCTGCTGTTGACCTTGGGCATCACAGGCGCTGCCGTCGCTGCAGAGGGCCCCGTAAAAGGTGATGCCACTGCCGGTCAAGCGAAGGCCGCCGTGTGTGGTGCTTGCCACGGGCCGGATGGCAACAGCCCGGCGCCGAACTTTCCCAAACTGGCAGGCCAGGGTGAACGCTACCTGAGCAAGCAGATGCACGACATCAAGGATGGCAAGCGCACGGTGCTGGAAATGACCGGTTTGCTGACCAACCTCAACGATCAGGACCTGGCGGACCTCGCGGCGTATTTTGCCAGTCAGAAAGGCAGTGTGGGAGCTGCTGATCCTAAACTGGTCGCGCGTGGAGAGAAGCTGTTCCGTGGCGGCGATCTGGAAAAGGGCCTGCCTGCCTGCACGGGTTGCCACTCGCCGAACGGCGCTGGTAATGCGGCAGCTGGTTTTCCGCATTTGAGTGGCCAGCACGCTCAATACATTGCCAAGCAGTTGACCGATTTCCGTAAGGAAGAAGCCGGCCGGGCCAACGATGGCGACGCGATGACCATGCGTACCATCGCTCGCAAGCTGAGTGACGAAGACATTGCAGCCGTCTCCAGCTACATCCAGGGTCTGCATTAAGTTGCACGCAACGTTAACACTCGATTAATCCCGCGATGCAAGCATAAAAAGGGTGGCCCAGGCCGCCCTTTTTTGTGGCCGGTGCCGTTACACTAACGAACTCATGCCCGCGCAGACCTGTCACACCTAAAGGTCGCGTGAGGCGACTTTATTTGTCCAGGAGTAAAGCATGCGTAATCTGATCCTCAGCGCCGCTCTCGTCAC
Source organism: Pseudomonas sp. Root569 (assembly GCF_001427465.1). Lineage (NCBI taxonomy): Bacteria > Pseudomonadati > Pseudomonadota > Gammaproteobacteria > Pseudomonadales > Pseudomonadaceae > Pseudomonas > Pseudomonas sp. Root569. The sequence goes on from NZ_LMGQ01000026.1 coordinate 264,455, forward strand.
TGCCAGCCTCTTCGGCATGACCGCGCAAGCAGCCGATGTGCCGCTTGAAGCCGGTAAAACCTATGTCGAACTGAGCAATCCGGTTCCAGTATCGGTGCCAGGCAAGATCGAAGTAGTAGAGCTGTTCTGGTACGGCTGCCCGCATTGCTACGCCTTTGAGCCGACCATCAATCCCTGGGCTGAGAAACTGCCTTCGGACGTGAACTTCAAGCGCATTCCTGCCATGTTCGGCGGCCCATGGGATGCCCACGGCCAACTGTTCCTGACCCTGGAAGCCATGGGTGTGGAGCACAAGGTCCACAACGCCGTCTTCGAAGCGATCCAGAAACAAGGCAAGCGCCTGACCAAGCCAGAAGAAATGGCTGACTTCGTCGCCACCCAGGGTGTCGACAAGGACAAGTTCCTGGCCACCTTCAATTCCTTCGCCATCCAGGGCCAGATCAAGCAGGCCAAGGAACTCGCACAGAAGTACGGCGTGCAGGGCGTTCCGACCCTGATCGTCAACGGCAAGTACCGTTTCGACCTGGGCTCTACTGGTGGTCCTGAGCAGACCCTCAATGTCGCCGACCAGCTGATCGCCAAAGAGCGGGCAGCCAAGTAAGGGGCTCGTTATGCGCCGCTGGCGTACCGAACGCGCTGTTGGCCTGCATGACCCGCAGGTCAACGAGCACCACCTGGAGTCCACGGGGCTGCCGCCGGACAGCCGTCTGCGCCTGCTTAGCTTCAATATCCAGGTCGGTATCAGTACCGAGAAGTATCGGCACTACCTCACCCGGGGCTGGCAACACCTGCTACCCCACAACGGTCGGGCCGGTAACCTGCAGAAAATCGGCACCCTGCTCAACGACTTCGACCTGGTCGCCTTGCAGGAGGCCGATGGCGGCAGCATGCGCTCCGGTTATATCAATCAGGTGGAACACCTTGCCCAGCTCGGTGCTTTCCCTTATTGGTACCAGCAACTCAACCGCAACCTTGGGCGCCTGGCGCAGCACAGCAATGGCGTGCTCAGCCGCCTGAAGCCCACCGCCATCGAAGATCATCCGTTACCAGGCCCGAAAGGCCGCGGGGCGATCCTTGTGCGTTTCGGCGAAGGCCCGGAGGCCTTGGTGGTGGTGATGATGCACCTGGCGCTCGGCGGGCGCACGCGCAACCTGCAACTGGCCTACGTGCGTGACATGATTGGCAACTACAAGCATCAGGTGCTGATGGGTGACATGAACACCCATGCCAATGACCTGTTGCAGAATTCCCCGCTGCGCGACCTCGGACTATTGGCGCCGCAAGTCGAGGCCACGTTCCCCAGCTGGCGCCCACAGCGTTGTCTTGATCATATTTTGCTCAGCCCGACCCTTACGCTCGAAAGCGTGCAGGTACTGGCGCAGCCTATTTCCGATCACCTGCCGGTCGCGGTAGAGATTCGTCTGCCGGGTTCGCTCACGGCTGATGCGTTCCCCGCGTTGAGCCCAGGCACCAGCGGACCCCTTGCATGAGCGACGACGCCCAGCGTTGGAAAGAGAAATACCTCAAGAGCATCGAGCAGCAAGACAAGCTCGAACGCCGCTGGGCTGCCCGCCTCGACCTGCTGCGCCGCGGGCTGGTACGCAGCACGCTGGCCGCTGAAGGCACCGATCGCGCCGTCGATCAATGCATGAAGGAAATGCGTGACGTCGTGCGTACCGACGATATGGACGCTGCCCTCGCCGCCTTGCTGCCACGCCTGGAAAAGGCCGTGCTCGATTCCGAGCAGCGTCGCGAAACCCGGGTCGACCAGATCAGCACCGCGCTCACCGCCTTGGTTGCCCAGTTGCAAAAGCTCCCGCTGCCCCGCGAGGTGGCGCGGCCGCTGAAAACCTTCGCCAAGCAGCTCGATGGCCGCGTCGGGCAAGCGCGGGAGATACCACTGCTGCTCAGTGAGCTGAGCAGCCTGCAAGGGCAGGCGCTGAATAACCTGGAGCCTGAGAGCGAAACCGCGCGTTCGGGGCCGGGCCTGCTGCAGCGTTTGTTTGGTAGTAAAGATGCCTCGAGTGAAGCCCCAGAGGCTGACGTCGCGCCACTGTTTCCACCAGAAGTGTCGCCGTCAAAGCCTGTTGTGCCAAAACCGGTGCCTGAGCCCCAAGAGCCCGCGCAATCGGAAGAATTGACACAAGCCTTGCGTGCCTTTGCGCCAGCGCCGCAAACACCCGTCGCCTTTAAGCCAGAGGCTGTTGCGCAGGCCAAGGTGGAAGAGGCCACCAGTGACACATTTGTATTCGAGGCCTCTGCTCAAGGGCAACCTACGGTAGCGCCTGCGCCAGTAATTGAGCCCGACGTGCAGGAGCCTCCGAGTGCGGAGCCTGCGCATGAAAGTGCACTCGCCGCCTTTATCGAAGCACCGCAGGTTCAAGTAGACATACCCGATGAAACCACCATCGGCAGCCTGTCTCTGCCGCCCGTACTGGAAAGCCCCGAGCCAGACGACCTGCAATCAGGCGGGATATACGCGCTGCCTGATTCGCCCGAACCGTCCTACAGCTCGGTGGCCAAGCACATCGAAGACACTTTACTCGGCTTGCTGGAAGACTTGTCGCTGCCCGAGCGTCACCGGCCCCAGGCCGAGGCCATGCGTGAGCGCCTCGCCCATGGCCTGAACTGGTACGAACTGCTGCCGATCCTCGATGACTTGGCGGTGCTGATGCTGGCGATCACTGACAGCGGCCAGCATGAGTTCGAGGCTTATCTCAAGCAGCTCAACGAGCGCCTCGAGGCATTCCAGGGCCATCTGCAGGTCGCCAGCGAAGACCACACCGATAGCAGCCTGGCTGCGCGGGAACTGGATACGCAGATCCGTGAACAGGTCGACGGGCTGCAAAGCAGCGTGCAGGAAGCCGCCGATCTGGACAGCCTCAAGCAAGTGCTCGAAAGCCACCTCGAAGGCTTGCTCGGCACCATGGACGCCCATCAGCAGCAGCGCGACCAGCGCGAACAGGAAGTGGCTGCACGCCTCAAAGGCCTGGCGGAGCGGGTGGCCAACATGGAACAGGAAGCCCTGGGTTACCGCGAGCACTTGGAAGTGCAGCGCCAGAAGGCCTTGCTCGACCCGCTCACTGGCTTGCCCAACCGAGCCGCGTGGAGCGAGCGCCTCGATTATGAGGTCAACGCCTGGCATCAGCGTGGAAACAGCCTTTCGCTCGCCATGCTCGACCTGGATCACTTCAAGCCTATCAACGACGGCTACGGACACCTGGCGGGCGACAAGGTCTTGAAGATCATTGCCAATGTGCTGAGCAAGCGCCTGCGGCCCACCGACTTCATCGCACGCTTCGGCGGCGAAGAGTTCGTGCTGTTGATGCCCGATTCAACGTTGGCGGATGCCTTGGCCGTGGGTGAGGTGTTGCGCGGCGCCATCGCCGCCTGCCCGTTCCACTTCAAGGGCGAACCGGTGACGATCACGGTGTCCATGGGCGTGGCGCAGTTTCAGCCCGGCGAGCGCAGCGACCTGGCACTCAAGCGCGCCGACGGAGCGCTGTATAAGGCGAAGGCGGCGGGACGCAACCAGGTACAGGCGGCATAAAAGATGTTCCATTTTGTAATTTGACGGCCTGGGCATACACGTTACGTTACACTGTTGCATTATCGACTTTCAGTGTAATGCTTCTGCCATGAAATCTTTGTATATCGCTTTTGCGTTTCTGCTACTCACCGGCTGCGCCAGCGGCCCGCGGCTGAACACCAGCCATCCTTCGGTGAACCACGACAACCGCATACAGTTCGTTGTCGTGCATTACACCTCCGCCAACCTTGAACGCTCCCTGGCGTTGTTGACCCATGGCCAGGTCAGCAGCCATTACCTGATCGGCGACGACGCCTCAGGCACCATCTACAAGCTGGTGGATGAAAGCCAGCGCGCCTGGCATGCCGGTGAAAGCGAGTGGATGGGGCGCACCTGGCTCAACTCCAGCTCCATCGGCATTGAGATCGTCAACCCAGGGTTCAGCGATACGCCGGCGGGCCGTGTGTGGTACCCGTATTCCGAAGCGCAGGTAAAGTCACTGATCGTGCTGCTCAAGGACATCAGCAAGCGTAATGGCATCGACCCCAAGAACATCATTGGGCATAGCGACATTGCCCCGCTGCGCAAGCTGGACCCGGGCCCGTTGTTCCCTTGGAAGCGCTTGGCCGCGGAAGGCCTCGCTGTCTGGCCGGATGCCCAGGCGGTGGCCCGATTCCAGGTGCAGTACGCCGCACAGCTGCCGAGTATTACCTGGTTCCAAGAAGAATTGGCTCGCCTGGGCTACCAGACACCGCAGACCGGAGAGTTGGATGTAGCCACGCGTCATGTGATCGCAGCGTTCCAGATGCGCTTTCGTCCATCATTGTTCGATGGCACCCCGGATGCTGAAAGCGCCGCGATCCTGCGGGCCCTGAATCAGCGCTGATCGTGTACATGTAGGAGCGAGCTTCCTCGCGAAGAATCTCAACGCTGTCAGGCAGCCCGCGTCGTTCATGCCTTTTTCGCGAGCAAGCTCGCTCCTACAACGGCAGCGCCATATAGAACTGCGTGCCCTGCCCCGGCCGTGAATACACACCCATGCGGCCGCCATGCAGTTGCACGATCTCCTTGCACAGTGCCAACCCGAGGCCCGCCCCGCCTTTCTTGCGGCCGACCTGCACAAAGGGCTCGAAGATGCGCCCTTGCTGGCCATAGGCGATGCCTTCGCCGTTATCTTCAACGCTGATAATCACCCGCTCGCCATGACGTCGCGCCTGCAGGCGAATCTGCCCGCCTTCGGCGGTATGGCGCAGGGCATTGCCCAGCAGATTGTCGAGCACGCGCTCCAGTTGGACCTGGTCGGCATACAGGCGCGGTAAGTCTGGCTGGGTTTCCACCAGCAACTCAATGCTCTGCGCGTTGGCAGGCTCGACGAACCGGGCCCGTGCGTGCTCCAGCAGGTCGGTCACATCGCAGGCCCCAAGGGTGAGCTTTTGCAGGCCGTTCTGGTAGCGCGAGAAATTGAGCAGGTCGTTGATCAGCTGCATCAGGCGCTGCATTTCTTCATTGACCGTATCCAGCAGGTCCGCTTCGCGGGAATCCGCCGGGAATTTGGCCCGTTCGCGAAACAGGCCGAAGGCCATGTGCATACCGGTCACCGGCGTGCGCAGCTCATGGGAGGCGCGCAGCACAAACTCGCTGCGCACCCGCTCAAAGGCGCGTTGTTCGGTGACGTCATGCAGCACCATCACCGCGCCGAGAATATGCCCCTGTGTATGGCTGACAGGCGTCAGGCTGTAGGTCAGCAGACGCAGCTCGCCCTCGACTTCCACCTCCAGGTCGTCCGGCGCCCGCTCCAGATTACCGCCGCGCAGCACCAGTTGCAGTTGTTCATCCATTTCCGCACGGCCCAGGGCTTCCCCCAGACCTTGTCCGAGTCGTTCCTCATCCCAGCCCAGTTGGCGCTGTGCGACGGGGTTGAGGTGCTCAAGGCAGCCTTGGCGATCAATCATCAGCAAGCCGTCATCGATACTGTCGAGTACCGCTTGCAGGCGCTGCTGACCGGCCAGCAACTCATCAACATTGGTGGCCTGATGTTGGCGCAATGCTTCGGCCATGATGCCGAAACGGCGGGTCAACTGGTTCATTTCCGCCGCCGAAGAGATAGGCAGCGTAACCTCGAAATCGCCCTGACCGATCTTGTCGGCGGCCTTGGCGAGCGCCTCGATGGGGCCACCGAAACGCCGCGCGATGCCGTGGGCGGTGACGAAGCCGATAATCAGCACCGCAAGCCCCACCAACCCGAGAAGGCCGGCGATCAATAACGCCCGCTCGCGGGATTTATGCTCGCTGGTGCTGATGTTTTCCAGCGCCCGCTTGTGATCGGCGATCAGGCCGTTGCGCAACACGTTGAAAGTTTCAGTCAGCTTTTCCTTGCTGCCTGCAGGCGGCGAGGCTTGTTGAGATTGGTCGAACGCCTCGAGAAGGTTCTGGTAATCAGCCTTTGCCTGGCTGAAACCATGGCTTCTTCCATCGAGCTGCTCATGGGCGACGCCTTCGTCCAGCAGCTCGAAATAGTGACGCTTGGAGGCTTGCAGGGCCTCGGGGTCGGGTCGTTTTTCCAGCATCATGATCAGCTGGTCGCCCAGGCTCTGGCGCAACTTGAGCCCCAGGTCCAGGGTGATGAAATTGCTGCGGATCAACGATTCCTGGGTCTTGGCCATTTGCATGACGCTGACCAGGCCCAGGATCAACCCCAGCAAGGCCACGGTGATCAGCGCTGAGATGCTCAGGAATAACCGAGTGCGCAGTTTCATCGCGAGCTTCATAAAGTCCTGCTCACAGGTTGTACTGTTTGCGTTTGCGGTACAGGGTCGACGCGTCGATGCCGAGAGTGCGGGCTGCTTGGTCCAGGGTGTCACTGGTAGCGAGTACCGCGCCGATGTGGGCTTTTTCCAGTTCGTCCAGGCTCAGTGCGGCGCCGATACGCGGCGCATTGTTGGTCGGTTGTTCGGCCATCCCCAAGTGGCTGATCTCGACCTTCTCCTGCGGGCAAATAATGCTGGCGCGCTCCACCACGTTGCGCAGCTCGCGGATATTGCCGGGCCAGCGATAGTTGAGCAGCGCTTCTCGAGCGTCATCACTGAAGCCGCGAGCGGGACGGGCGTATTCCTTGACGAAGCGCGCCAGGAAGCGGTCGGCCAGGGCCAGGATGTCCTCACTGCGTTCGCGCAACGGCGGCAGGTGCAAGGTGATGACGTTGAGGCGGTACAGCAAGTCTTCACGGAAGCGGCCATCACGCACCATGTCTTCCAGATTCAAGTTGGTGGCTGCAAGGATACGTACATCGGCGCGACGGGTGACCGGGTCGCCCACACGCTCATACTCTTTATCTTGAATGAACCGCAGGAGTTTTGGCTGCAACGTGAGCGGAAAGTCGCCGATTTCGTCGAGAAACAGTGTGCCGCCGTCCGCCTGGTTGACTCGGCCCAGCGTGCTTTCACTGGCGCCGGTGAACGCGCCGCGGCTGTGGCCGAACAGCTCACTCTCCATCAGTTCGGCGGTCAGCGATGGGCAGTTGATGGTTACGCAGGATTTTTTCGAGCGTTTGCTCCAGCCATGGATAGCCCGGGCCAGCTCCCCTTTACCGGTGCCGGACTCGCCGAGGATCAGAATGTTGGCATCGGTGCCAGCCACTTGGCGCGCGGTCTCCAACACCACCATCATTGATGGGCTGTGGGAGTCCAGGCCATCCTTGGACTGGCGCACCGCACCTTCCAAGGCTTCCAGGCGCGCCGAAAGCTGGCGCACTTCCAGTTGCTTGGCGGTGGCCAGGCGCAATTGATCCGGGCTGCAGGGCTTGACCAGATAGTCGGCGGCACCGGCCTGGATCGCGTCTACGGCGGTATCCACGGCGGAATGAGCAGTGACAATCACCACACGCATCCACGGTGCCTGGATACGCATCTGTGCCAGTACATCCAGGCCGTTATCTTCGCCAAGGCGCAAATCGAGAAAGCACAGGTCGAACACCTGGCGCTGCATCAGCGCGTCAGCCTGGGCCGCGCTGTTGGCGGTGGCTACGGTGTAGCCCTCATCCTCCAGGCAATAACGGAAGGTGCGCAGGATCGCGGACTCGTCATCCACTAAAAGAATGCGGCCTTGAAGTTCCTTGGCTGATCCCATCTGTCCCGCGCTCCTTAACTATAAATGTGATGGTGTTTAGTCCCGGAATAATCGGGCAAGTTGCATGGTTTATTCTGATTCATAAAAGGCATGTCCGTGCAGGTATCTGCACACTCCCGACACAAGTACCGGCTGATGGCGTTTTCATACCCTGCTGCCACTTCGGCAACGAGGTCTGCGGATTTGATCCGTCGATCCGACCATTGGCCATCGTGCATTTCGCACGGGTAACGCAGGGGCATCGTGCAGGATGCTAGGTGATAGATCTGTGTGTGGCATTTAACTCGTTGATTTTATTGAGTTTTATTTTGCAATAAAGCTGGCATGCAGTCTGCAATATCTCTCCCAAGAGTGTCATGAACGAATAAACAGAATGCGGGAGAAAAGCAGCATGACTCGCCAAAGCCTCAGCCAATTGCGTGTATCCCCGCTTCGTGTGCAGCAGGGCTTGTTTGCCAGTTTGGCATTGATGGTCACGTTGATTGCCGGCCAGCAAATGCAGCATTGGCAAGAGAGTGCGCAGCAAACCCCGCAATTTGAACGTCCGGTCATGACCCAGACCCACTTCCGTTCCATTGGCAGCGCCAGCACTAATGGAACTGCCCCGCAATTGAGCTTGGTCGACCAGGATTCCACTCTGGACGAACTGCCAACCCAAGAGCGCTGGGTGTTCTAGGCAAGACAAGGTCGCTTGAATTGAGCGGCTGTACGGCACTACCGCTGTTACCCCTATAGAAGCATAAGGAGAATCACCATGTTGAGTTGGGCAATCACATTTCTGATCATCGCCATTGTGGCTGCAGTCCTGGGCTTTGGTGGTATTGCGGGCACCGCCACGGGTATCGCCAAGATTCTCTTTGTCGTCTTCCTGGTGATGTTTATCGCTTCGTTCTTCTTTGGTCGTAAAGGCCGAGGCTGAATATGACCACTCTGCCGTTTAAAGCCATTGCTGCCGCCCTGCTCTTGGGCGGCAGCAGCCTGGCGATGGCCGCCAATGACGGCCAGTCCCGGGCTAACCAATTGCTCAGTGCGGACCCGCAGTACCGTGAGACCTGGCAAGACGTGGTGAAGAAAGAACAGCGCCTGCCGGAATGGGTGATGAACCTGTCGGGCACCGCCGAACAAATGAATGCTGTTGAAGAGGACGGTGACAAGTATCTGGTGGGCCCGCTTTGCGAAACTGCGGATACCTGCTTGAACAAGCGCCTCATTGTGGCCTTCAGTTTCGATAAGGAAGATGCCTACGCGATGTTGGTGGAAGTCCCAGCCGGTCTGCCGGCCGACAAGTCCCCGACACGGCATGCCGATTACCGTTTCCTCGGTAAGCCGGATGAAGGCATGCAAAAGCTGTTGATGGAACAACTGAAGAAAGATCCGAATTGGTACTAGGTTCCGTCTGAAACGGAGCCTGCGTCCATAGAAAGAAGCCCCTGCGCTTCTTTCTGTTTGCATCGCTCGCCAACAGTGATGCATGACCAGGGGGCCGGGTTGCTCTGATCCACCGAGATCGGCGTGACCTACGGGCACAGGGAGTGCCTGCGCAAGGGCCGGGTCAGGCGAAAAGCTGCGACGCAAGTTCACAAGCCCTCAAGCTTGCTGAACTTGCGGCGGGCTTATGACTCTCATCCCCCGCGCTTCATGCCTTTCATAGCCGTCATTTCAGTTTTTGCCTTACACCAACCATTACTGGGTATGTCAGCGTGACCATCTATCTAGAAATTTTCGTCCTCGCCAGAGGACTTTTCTGGCGCTAGGTGGTGGATTTCTCACGCATTTCTGCCAATCACTTCAAGTCGTCCTGCTTCGCTAAGCGAGCCTGATTTGGCAGCTTCACGGCATATTCACCCGCCTCAATGGCGTATTCGAACTGACCGTTCGGACAATTATTTTCAAAAAAAGCCATGCCGATTCGGCATAGGGTAGGCGTTTACGGCATTAGACGTCGCCCCCTTGCATGGGAATAGTTGCGCCTTTTTTCGCCTGCCAGTAAGCCATTTCGGCCACGCTGCGGTGACCTTCCATGGAGGCTGATGCTCACACTTTTTCGCTTTCGGGCGTTCCAGCTGGCGCATTCGCCTTAAGTCCACTTGAAGTAAGGGTAATGACATGAAGAAGGCAAAGCTAAGCCTCGCCTGGCAGATCCTCATCGGTTTGGTACTGGGGATCGCAATCGGTGCAGTGCTCAACCATTTCAGTGCTGAAAAGGCCTGGTGGATCAGCAATGTGTTGCAGCCGGCAGGCGATATCTTTATCCGCCTGATCAAGATGATCGTGATCCCGATTGTGATTTCCTCGCTGATCGTCGGCATTGCCGGTGTAGGCGATGCGAAAAAGCTCGGACGTATCGGCGTCAAAACCATCCTTTACTTCGAAGTGGTCACCACCATCGCCATCGTGGTCGGCCTGTTGCTGGCCAACCTGTTCCACCCGGGCGCCGGCATCGATATGAGTACCCTGGGTACCGTCGATATCTCCAAGTATCAGGCGACCGCCGCCGAGGTACAGCATGAACACGCGTTCATCGAAACCATCCTCAACCTGATCCCATCGAATATTTTTGCAGCGGTGGCCCGTGGCGAGATGCTGCCGATCATTTTCTTCTCCGTGCTGTTCGGCCTGGGCTTGTCGAGCCTCAAGCCTGAGCTGCGCGAGCCTCTGGTGACCATGTTTCAGGGCGTTTCCGAGAGCATGTTCAAAGTTACCCACATGATCATGAAGTACGCCCCTATCGGCGTCTTTGCCCTGATCGCGGTGACCGTCGCCAACTTCGGCTTTGCCTCATTGCTGCCGCTGGCCAAGCTGGTGATCCTGGTTTACGTGGCCATCCTGTTCTTTGCCTTTGCGGTACTGGGCTTGATCGCTCGCCTGTTTGGCTTCTCGATCCTGAAAGTGATGCGCATCTTCAAGGACGAGCTGGTGCTGGCGTACTCCACTGCCAGTTCCGAAACCGTGTTGCCACGTGTGATCGAGAAAATGGAAGCCTACGGTGCGCCGAAGGCGATCTGCAGCTTCGTGGTGCCGACCGGTTACTCGTTCAACCTCGACGGTTCGACCCTGTACCAGAGCATCGCCGCGATCTTTATCGCACAGCTGTATGGCATCGATCTGTCGATCGGCCAGCAACTGATGCTGGTCCTGACTCTGATGGTGACCTCCAAAGGTATCGCCGGCGTGCCGGGCGTGTCCTTCGTGGTATTGCTGGCCACCCTGGGCAGTGTGGGCATCCCGCTGGAAGGCTTGGCGTTCATTGCCGGTGTCGACCGTGTAATGGACATGGCGCGTACTGCACTGAACGTGATCGGTAATGCCTTGGCCGTACTGGTTATCTCCCGCTGGGAAGGCATGTACGACGATGCCAAGGGCGAGCGCTACTGGAATTCCCTGCCGCACTGGCGCAGCAAGGAAGCGCTGCCGGCCGGCGAGATCACTCGCGGCTGATCGCTCGATTGCGCTGACACAAACCCCGGATAATTCCGGGGTTTGTCGTTTCTGCCAGCCCCGTTATCATTCGCCCCATCTTTCGGGGGATTTAACTGATGCTCAATGGCCTGTGGCTTGGCTTCTTTGTCGTGGCAATGGTGTCAGCACTGGCGCAATGGCTGGTGGGCGGTAACGCCGGGATTTTCGCAGCGATGGTGGAAAGCATTTTCGCCATGGCTAAATTGTCGGTGGAAGTCATGGTGCTGCTGTTCGGCACCCTGACCTTGTGGCTGGGCTTTTTGCGCATCGCCGAGAAAGCCGGGATCGTCGACTGGCTGGCCAAGGCCCTTGGCCCGTTGTTTCGCCGCCTGATGCCGGAAGTGCCCGCCGGCCACCCCGCCATCGGCTTGATCACCCTCAACTTCGCTGCCAACGGCCTGGGCCTGGACAACGCCGCCACGCCCATCGGGCTGAAGGCCATGAAGGCGCTGCAGGAACTCAATCCGATCCCCAATACGGCGAGTAACGCACAAATCCTGTTCCTGGTGCTTAACGCGTCGTCGCTGACGCTGTTGCCGGTGACCATCTTCATGTACCGCGCCCAGCAAGGCGCCGCAGACCCGACCCTGGTGTTCCTGCCGATCCTGCTGGCCACCAGCGCGTCGACCCTGGTGGGCCTGCTGTCGGTGGCGGTGATGCAGCGCCTGCGGTTGTGGGACCCGGTAGTGCTGGCCTACCTGATCCCCGGAGCATTGATACTGGGCGGCTTCATGGCGCTGCTGGCGACCCTGTCTGCCACGGCGCTGGCCGGCTTGTCGTCGATCCTGGGTAACCTCACACTGTTTGGCTTGATCATGCTGTTCCTAGTGATCGGTGCCCTGCGCAAGGTCAAGGTGTACGAAGCCTTCGTCGAAGGGGCCAAGGAAGGCTTCGACGTGGCCAAGAACCTGTTGCCCTATCTGGTGGCGATGCTGTGTGCGGTGGGTGTGCTACGTGCCTCGGGAGCTTTGGACTTCGGGCTGGAAGGGATTCGCCATGTGGTGGCCTGGACCGGCATGGATACGCGTTTCGTCGACGCGCTGCCAACGGCGATGGTCAAGCCATTCTCCGGCAGTGCGGCGCGGGCGATGCTGATCGAGACTATGCAGACCCAGGGGGTGGATAGCTTCCCTGCGTTGGTGGCGGCGACGATTCAGGGCAGTACTGAAACGACGTTTTATGTGTTGGCGGTTTATTTCGGCTCGGTGGGCATCCAGCGGGCGCGGCATGCGGTGGGCTGTGCGTTGCTGGCGGAGTTTGCCGGTGTCGTGGCGGCTATTGCGGTGTGCTACTGGTTCTTCGGTTAAGCCTTAGATTGCTATCGGGGGCAAGCCCCCTCCCACACTTGATCTGCGAATGCATTCAAAATGTGGGAGGGAGCTTGCCCCCGATGAGGCCGTCAGCGTTTTAAGGCAGCCTTGCCCTGCTGCACCACCCAATTCACCACCTGCCCATTCAACTGATCCCCCGCCTTACCAAAGGCTGCCACCACCGCGGGCACCTTGGTGTCACCCACCGGCTGCCTTACCTCAAACCGCCGGCTGGCGATAATCCGCTGGTCACTGCCGCGCACCAACCGTGCGTCGAGGCGAATCACGACATCTACCGCTTTGCCACTGTACTCACTCTGAAACGCCTGCAATTGCCCGCCCAGCTCATAGTCGGCTTGCAGGTTGGTCTCGTCGGTACTCAACAACGTCACTCGCCCGTCCCGTTGGAAGCCGTCCAGCAGGCGGTTGCGTAAAAGCACTGGCGCCGGGTCGCTCCAGCGTGAGTTTGCATAACTGCTGATCAGGTTGCCGTCAGGCACCACGGCAATGCGTGGGCTGTCGAGGAATTCGCTGGTCTGGGGCTTGCTCACCCGCAATGACCAACTTACCGGTGTGCCTTGAGTGGTTGGCTGTGCAGATACCAGGCGGTATACGTCCGATGGATCCGGCTTGGGCAGGATTGAACACGCACTGACCAGTGCCAGAGCCACAGGGGCGATCATTTGGTAAGCACGCTTCATGGCGTGAACTCCTTGTTCTTGTCACTGCCCAGCAGGTAACCGCTGGGGTTGGCTTCCAGGCGACGAGAGATGGCGCGCAGCGAACCAAGGGTTTCACGCAATTCGCGCACCGCCGGCGCCAGTTCGTTAAGGCCCTGCATGCCGCTGTTCACCGAGTCCTGGTTGTTGGTCAGCAAGCTGTTGATGGTGGCGGTGCTTTGCTCCAGAGATTTCATCGCCTGCTCGGCGCTGCCGAAGGCTTGCTTGCCTTGCTCGTTGAGCAGGCCATTGGCGCTACGCATCAGTACGGTGGTTTGCTCGAGAGCGGCACCGGCCTGTTTGCTCACCTGCATCAGTTGCTGCATCACCACCTTGATATCGCCTCGTTGCTCGGCGATGGCCCCGGTGGTTTGTTGCAGGTTGTCCAGGGTGTTGCTCAGGCGTTCGACGTTTTCCCGGGAGAACATGTGGTTGGCGTTGTGCAGCAGCAAGTTGACGCTGGTCATCAGGTCGTTGCTGTTGTTGAGCAGGCGAGCGATGGGCGATGGGGATGCGATGATTTCCGGCAGGTTGCCGTCCTTGCCCTTGAGCTCCGGGCTCTGTGGGGTGCCGCCGCTGAGCTGGATGATCGAGGTGCCGGTGATGCCGGTCAGCGCCAGCTTGGCCTGGGTGTCTTCCTTGATCGGCGTCTGCCCGGCCAGGCGGATGCGCGCCAGGACGCGGCGCGGGTCTTTGGGGTCCAGGCGCAGGCTGGTGACGTCGCCGACCTTGATCCCGCTGTACTGCACCGCACTGCCCTGGGACAGGCCGCTGACCGCCTCGTTGAAGATCACTTCGTAATCCTGGAAGGCGCTGTCGACGCTGGACTTGGCCAGCCACAGGCCAAACAGCATCGCGCCGACCACCACTATTACGCTGAACAGTCCGATCATCACATGATGGGCTCGGGTTTCCATGTCATACCTCGTTGAGCGATTGAGCGGCATCCAATGCCGCACGGCCCCGGGGGCCGTGGAAATATTCGTGAATCCAGGCGTCGTCGGTTTCCGAGACGACATCGATGGCGTCGGCCACCAGCACTTTCTTCTGCGCCAGCACCGCCACGCGGTCGGTGATGGTGTACAGCGTGTCCAGGTCGTGGGTGACCAGGAACACACTCAAGCCCAACGCGTCGCGCAGGGTCAGGATCAGTTGGTCGAACTGCGCGGCGCCAATCGGATCGAGGCCAGCGGTGGGTTCATCGAGGAACAGGATGTCCGGGTCCAATGCCAGCGCACGGGCCAGGGCCGCGCGCTTGATCATGCCGCCGGACAATGAGGCCGGGTATTTGTCGGCCGCCGACAGTGGCAGCCCGGCCAGCGCCAGCTTGACCGCCGCCAAGTGCTCGGCGTCGGCGCGGCTGAGGCCGGCGTGTTCAATCAAGGGCAGGGCGACGTTCTCGGTGACGGTCAGCGAGGAAAACAGCGCGCCCTTCTGGAACAGCACGCCAAAGCGTCGTTCCACCAGCGAGCGTTCATGCTCAGGCAGGCTCGGCAGGTTCTTGCCGAACACCCGCACTTCACCCTCACTGGGGCGCCGCAGGCCGACGATGCTGCGCAACAGCACCGACTTGCCGCTGCCGGAGCCGCCGACCACCGCCAGGATTTCGCCCTTGTACAAATCCAGGTCGAGGTTCTCGTGCACGCTCTGGCTGCCAAAGCGGTTGCACAAGCCGCGCACTTCAATCACCGCCTCAGTGGGCGCACGGTGTAGACGACTCACCAGCCCATCTCCATGAAGAACATCGCGGCGACCGCATCCAGCACGATCACCACAAAGATCGATTGCACCACGCTGGAAGTGGTGTGCGCGCCGACGGATTCGGCACTGCCGCTGACCTTGAAGCCTTCCAGGCAGCCAATGGCCGCGATCAGGAAGGCGAAGATCGGCGCCTTCACCATGCCTACCAGAAAGTGCTGCACGCCAATGTCCGATTGCAACAGCGAGAGGAACATCGCCGGTGAAATATCCAGGGCCACCGCACACACCACGCCACCGCCGACGATCCCCGAGAGCATCGCCAGGAAGGTCAGCATCGGCAGCGCCACCAGTAGCGCCAAGACCCGCGGCAATACCAACAGCTCCATGGGGTCCAGGCCCAAGGTACGGATGGCGTCGATTTCTTCGTTGGCCTTCATTGAGCCGATTTGCGCGGTGAACGCACTGGCGGTACGGCCAGCAATCAGGATAGCAGTGAGCAATACGCCGAACTCCCGCAGGAAGGAGAACGCTACTAGGTCCACGGTAAAAATCGTCGCGCCGAAGCTCTTGAGCACCGTGGCGCCGAGAAACGCCACCACCGCGCCCACCAGGAAGGTCAGCAAGGCCACGATAGGCGCTGCGTCGAGGCCGGTCTGTTCGATATGCGCGACCATCGGCGTCAGGCGCCAGCGCTTGGGCCGCAGGATGCCACGGGCGAAAGTTTCGAGGATCAGGCCGATAAAGCCCAGCAGCTTCATCGCGTCTTGCCAGACGGTGTCCACGGCACTGCCAATGCGCGCCAGCACTTGGATGCCGACAGCCTCTTCCGGCTCTTTGGTCGGCACGCAGAAATCATTCAGGGAGCGGTAGACCGTCTTGAGCAATGCACGGTCTGCGGCTGGCAGGCTGCAATCGGTCTGCTCGGCGGAGTGTTCGATGCGCTCGGGGCCCAGCAGCTCCACCAGCAGCGAGGCGCCGGCGGTATCCAATGCGCCGAGGCCGTTGAGGTCGATGCGGGCGCCAGCGTCGTATTGGCCGTCGAGCTTGTCCGACAGCTTCTTCAGTGTGGTGTAGTGGGCAAGCGTCCAGTCGCCGGTAATCCGGAGCAAAGGTGGAGTGATGGACGTATCAAGGTGGGCCGCGCCGGCCGTCGTGCGAGTGGTCATAAGCTCCGAGCTTGTTTGGCTATCCACAATGGCTACGTAATAGCACACACTCGCCTACTTTGGGTTGTCCGCTTGTGCTGTGTCTATCACCTTGAAGCGCAATACACCGATGACTTGCCCGTCTTCGGTCAGCACCTGGACCTGCCAGCGCCCTGCTGAGTCACCCGGGAAATTCTGCTTGTGGGTCCAGGCGCGGTAACCCTCCTTGCGACCGCCATGGATATCCAGGGCAATGCGGTCGACTTCCTGGCCATTGAATTTCCACACATGGTAGATCCGTTCATCCAGCCCGCGCGGTGCGTTGATCGCGGTGTAGGCGTACAGCCCACCACTGCGCAACTGGGCGGCAGTGACTTCCTTGAGGTGGTCGCCAGGTGTGCGGTCTTGCAGCTGGGTGCTGATCGCCACTTCGGTCATCCACAGGGTAGCGGGCGGCACCCAGCTGCGCAGGAACCAGCCGGCGCAGCCGATGGCGGCGGTGACGCCCAGCAGCATCGCCCAGCCTTTGAGACTGCGCAGCGGCAGGCTGACGGCCAAGCTGGGAATCGACAAGGCCATCGCCACGCCCAGTGCCAGTTTGTAGCTCTCGGCAGTGGTCAGGTGCAGGATGATCGGCAACGCGGTCAACAGTGCGGCGAATAAGGTCAGGGTATGCAGCGCGAGGAACAGCGAACGCTTGGGCGCCAGCCACTTGTAGTACAGCGGGTCGATGATCGACACCAGCGCGGCCGCGCCGAGCAGGCCGGTAAACACCGATTGGCCGCTGTTCCAGGCTGTGGTGATGAAGAAGAACGGCAGTACGAAAAACAGACTTTCCTGGTGGATCATCTGGGTGGCGTAGCGCAGCAGCGGTTCGGGGATTTCACGCTTGAAGAGCTTGGTGAACAGCTGCGTGAAGCTGTTTTCCAGCATCAGCCACAGCCAGCTCACCAGCATGATGACTGCGATCCAGCTGGCCATGCCCTGCTGGCGGTCCACCAGGATAAAGCTGCCCACGCCCGAGATGAAACCGCCGAGTGCGATTACCCCTGGGTAGCGCTTCATCAGTTCGAGGATGCGCTGGATTAAGTGGGTCAGGTTTGGCATCGGCGGTTCGCAGTCTTTATATGAAAAATCCCAGACAGAATAACGTCTTAGCCCTGGGTCCGGTGCCTCATTCCACGATCCGTTTGCGATAACGCCGAACGCCAATCAACACTATGACGATCAGCCCCAGCACGCCCGCACCGATCCACGTCAGGGCGTCATAGCTCAACAGTGGCTTCTCGATGCGCCAATAGCCCGGTTGCTTGAGCACTTCGCGCATGGCCTGGTTGGTTTGCGCCAGGTTCACGGCCTTGATGCGTTTGACCGGGTCGCTGAAATGACCATCGGCGTAGTCACCGGAAGCACTCCAATAATAGTCCGCCAGCGCGCTGTTGCCCTGCACAGCCCAGGCCTGGCGCGCGATAGCCGCGTGTTGCAGGCGGGCAAATGCCGTTGGGTCCAGCCCATCCTTGAGCAGTTGTGCCTTGAGGTCTTGCAGGACGTGCTCCGCTTCAGGGAGATTTTCCCGTTCGAGGTCGGCGTTCAGGCTCAGGAAACCGACACCGCCGAGCACTTCGCGCTCAGTCCAGGGGCCGTAGGACAAGCCGTGCTTGAGGCGCAGTTGCCGGTACAGCGCCCAGTCCAGGTAATCCTTGAGCAGGTCGTAGGTTTCGTCATGCTGGTCATCCAGTACCGGCTCGGGGAACAGCCAGTGCAGCTTGGCGCCATCGCCGACCCAGCCGTGGATCAGGTCGCGGTGGCTGGCGGCAGTGTGCCGGATTTCCGGCAGCGGCCGATGTTCGCTGGGCTCCACCGGGTCGAGTTGGCCGTAGGTGCGTTCCAGATAGGCGGGCAGCAGTTTGTCGAGGTCACCGACGATGATCAGGGTCATGTTGTTCGGCGCGTACCAGTTCTTGCGCACCGCTTCCAGCTGATCGCGGGTCAGGTGATTGGCCTCGGCGCGTTCGGCGCATTTGAGGCCCAGCTCGACAGCCAGTTGGTTGCTGGCGTTGTGGCCGAGGTCCTGGCGGTCCAGCAGGCGTTGCAAATGGGAGTAATGGCCCCCGTCTTCACGTTCGACCACCCGCTTGGCCGCATCGATATTGGCGTCGGTTAGTTGCGTGCGGGTGAGGATGGCTAGTAACAGGTCCAGTACCTTGCGTTGGTTTTGCGCAGGGGCCTCGATCACGAAAGTGGTGTCGGCGTTGCTGGTGTAGGCGTTCCACTCGCCGCCCAGGGCTTGCATGCGGTCTTCCAGATCGCCTTCTCCGCCACCGTCGATACCGCTGAACAGCAAGTGTTCGAGCAGGTGCGGCAGTTCCTTGTCTTCGCAGCCGAAGTCATCCAGGCCCACGCCCACCACCAGGCGAATCGCTACGTGCCCGCGTTCGGTGCCCGGCTTGAGCAGCAGTTGCAGGCCGTTGGGCAAGGTATAGCCTTCGACTTGCAGGCGGTCAAAGGCAAAAGTATGTGCCGAGCCCAGGAGCAGGCAGGCGAGTAACAGGCGACGCATAACGAGCTTCCTGGCGAATGAGGTCCATTGTTAACTGACTTCACTCGCCGTCGTACGTTCAGGGTGAATGGGTGATGTCGGCAATATCTTCGGCGGAGAGTGCGCCAGTGTCGGATGTTTCCAACACTACATAAGCGCTGCTACAAAACAACGAATTCAAGCGTTTCATGTCGGCAATCAGCTCCAGATGCAGTGAGCTGGTCTCCAGGCTCTGCACGATCTTGCGTTGCAGGCGGCTGACGTGTGCGTGGGCCAGGCGACGCTCCTGGGCGCGAAAGCGGCGTTTTTCACGCAGTAATTGACGGGCGCTTTCCGGGTCGCCGCTGAGGAACACCGAGAGACCCAGGCGCAGGTTGGCAATCAACTGGCTGTGCAGGCCGCTGAGTTCTTCCAGGCCTACTTCGGAAAATTGTCGGCGCTGCGAGGTTTTCTGCTGCTGGACTTTACGCAGCATGCGCTCGATCAGGTCACCCGCCAGTTTCAGGTTGATCGACAGCTCGATGATTTCTGCCCAACGGCGGTTGTCTTGTTCGCCGAGGTCTTCACGGGGCATTTGCGCGAGGTAGAGCTTGATCGCGCTGTAGAGCGCCTCGACGTCATCGCTGAGGCTGCGCATTTGCTGGGTGATTGCAGTTTGATTGCCGCGCAGGACCTCTTGCATCGAAGTGAGCATATTGTCGATCAGGTCGCCCAGGCGCAGGGTTTCTCGCGCGGCGTTGGCCAGGGCCAGGCTCGGCGTGGTGAGCGCGGCCAGGTCAAGGTGGCGAGGTTTGGCCTTGCCATTGGTTTCTTCGCGCTCGGGCAGCAGCCAGGCGCACAGTCGCGCCATAGGGCCAATGGTGGGCAGTAGAATCAAGCAGCGCGTGACGTTGTAGAGCAGGTGGAAGGTGATGACCATGCCTTGGGCGCTGTAGTCCAGGCCGTCCATCCAGAGGACGAGTGGGTCAAGCACAGGAATGATAAGCAACAGGCCGATCAATTTGTACAACAGGCTGCCCAGGGCCACTTGGCGCCCGGCAGTGTTTTGCATGCTGGTGCTGAGGAAGGCCAGTACGCCGCTGCCGATGTTGGCGCCGATCACCAGGCCGATAGCCACATGCAACCCGATCACGCCGGCGCCGGCCAGGGTTGCCGTGAGCAGCACAGCCGCAAGGCTGGAGTAGGAAATCATGGCGAACAGCGCGCCGACCAGGGCGTCCAGCAAGATATCGCCGGTCAGCGAGGCGAAGATGACTTTGACACCCTGGGCATGGGTAATCGGCCCGGCGGCTTCGACGATCAATTGCAGCGCGAGGATGATCAGCCCCAAGCCGATTCCGACCCGGCCCAGTTGCCCGGCGCGCGTCTGTTTGCGCGACAGGAAGAAAATCACCCCGAGGAAGATCAGCAGCGGCGACAGCCAGGACAAGTCGAAAGTCAGCACCCGGGCCATCAACGCAGTACCGACGTCGGCGCCAAGCATGGTGGCCAAGGCCGGCGTGAGGCTCATCAGCCCTTGGCCGACAAAGGACGTCACCAGCATCGCGGTAGCGTTACTGCTTTGCACCATGGCCGTCACCAGGATACCGGCGACAAAAGCCAGCCAGCGCTTGGACATGTTCTGCCCGATGACTTGGCGCAAATTGGACCCGTAGACCCGCAGGATGCCGGTACGGACGATATGCGTGCCCCAGATAAGCAGGGTCACGGCGGAAAGCAGATTGAGCAAGGTCAGCATGCTCGGCCCCCCGTGTGGGTGCGCTCCAGCAGGAGCGAAGGAAAATTGCCGCGTGCCGCTCTACGTCTTGTACTTAAGCTGTAGTTGGCGAATGGGCTCTGCGCCAGCATCGCATAGCTAAAGTGGGGATTGAAACAAAACTGTCATGAAATCAGCTTTTTGCAGATGAAAAAATGGGGCGCAAGCGCCCCATTTCAGCAGCGGAGTCATGTTTATTGACCCGGCATGTCCTTACGCAGTTTCACCGGATCCTGCTGTTTTTTCTTTTTCGCCATGGCGGTGCGCATCTTGATGTTCACCGCTTCCACTGCCAGGGAGAACGCCATGGCGAAGTAGACGTAGCCTTTTGGCACGTGCACATCGAAGGATTCGGCGATCAGCACGGTACCCACCACCAGCAGGAACGACAGCGCCAACATTTTCAGCGACGGGTGCTTGTCGATGAACTCGCTGATGGTGCCGGCGGCCAGCATCATCACCAATACCGCAACGATGATCGCGGCAACCATGACCGGTACGTGGGAAACCATGCCGACGGCGGTGATCACCGAGTCGAGAGAGAACACGATGTCGATGATCGCGATCTGGATGATGGTGTAGATGAACTTGCCACCGGCGCCCTTGGGCTCGTCGTGGATTTCATCTTCGCCTTCCAGGGCGTGGTACATCTCCTGAGAGCTTTTCCACAGCAGGAACAGGCCGCCGAAGAACAGGATCAAGTCACGGCCGGAAATACCCTGGCCAAGCACCACGAACAGGTCCGCGGTCAGTTGCATGACCCAGGTGATTGACAGCAGCAACAGGATGCGCGTGACCATGGCCAGCGCCAGCCCGAAGATCCGGGTGCGCGCCTGCATATGCTTGGGCATACGGCTGACCAGGATCGAAATCATGATGATGTTATCGATGCCCAGGACGATCTCGAGGGCCGTCAGGGTGAAGAAGGCAATCCAGATTTCCGGATTGGTCAGCCATTCCATGTGTATTCCTTTGAGCAAGTGTTAAACCGCGCAAGCTGTAGCGCCGCGCGGTGAGTCAGTACGATTATAGAGTGCTGAACAGCGGAAAAATCCCCATCAGCAGTGCGGCGAACATTATGCACAGGCATACCAGCACTGCCCACTTCAAGGTGAAGCGTTGGTGGTCGCCGAACTCAATACCCGCCAGCGCCACCAGCAAGTAAGTCGAGGGTACCAGCGGGCTGAGCAGGTGCACGGGTTGCCCGACGATCGACGCACGGGCCATTTCGACCGCGGTGATGCCGTAGTGGCTGGCCGCTTCGGCCAATACTGGCAGTACGCCGTAATAGAACGCATCGTTGGACATGAAGAAGGTAAACGGCATGCTCACCAGCGCAGTGATCACTGCCAGGTACGGGCCCATGGCTTCCGGGATGACCGCCAGCAGGCTTTTTGACATGGCGTCGACCATGCCGGTGCCCGACAGGATGCCTGTGAAGATCCCGGCGGCGAAGATCAATCCGACGACCGCCAAGACGCTGCCGGCGTGGGCCGCGACGCGGTCTTTCTGCTGTTGCAGGCACGGGTAGTTGACGATCATCGCGATACTGAACGCCACCATGAACAGCACTGGCAGCGGCAACAAGCCGGCGATCAGGGTGCACATCAGCGCCAGGGTCAGGGCGCCGTTGAACCAGATCAACTTCGGACGGCGAGCGTCAGGGAACTGCGACACGCTGATTTCGCTGTGGTCGATCTCGTCGCCCTGCAGGTGCAGTTCACCCAGGCGCGCACGCTCGCGCTTGCCGTACATGTAGGCAATCACCAGGATCGCCACGACGCCGGCGGCCATGGCCGGGATCATCGGCACGAAGATGTCCGAGGGGTCCACATGCAACGCACTGGCAGCGCGGGCCGTCGGGCCACCCCAAGGGGTCATGTTCATCACGCCACCGGCGAGAATGATCAGGCCCGCCATGATTCGTGGGCTCATGCCGATGCGTTGGTAAAGCGGCAGCATGGCGGCGACGCAGATCATGTAGGTAGTGGCGCCGTCACCGTCCAGGGATACCACCAGGGCCAGCACGGCAGTGCCGACCGAGACCTTCAGCGGGTCGCCCTTGACCATCTTGAGGATCTTGCGCACGGCTGGGTCAAACAGGCCGGAGTCGATCATCAAGGCAAAGTAGAGGATGGCGAACATCAGCATCACGCCGGTCGGCGCGAGCTTGGTGATGCCTTCAAGCATCATCGGGCCAATCTTCGGCGCGAAACCGCCGAACAACGCGAATAGGATGGGCACGATGATCAGGGCGATCAGCGCGGACAGGCGCTTGGTCATGATCAGGAACATGAACGTGATGACCATGGCAAAGCCAAGGAAAGTCAGCATAGGGATACTCCAGGCGTAGCGCGGCTAGGGAATGGCAGACCGGTCGAGGGTCAGCGCAGAACGAAAGGCACGAGACGTACGGGTGGAGTTGCAGCGAACAGGCGGGTACGAGCGGACATCGGGAATCACCATTGTTGTTGTTAACAGCCGGTCTGTTGCCGGCAGTGAGGGCGATCCTAGACGGGGAAGCTTTCAGCCAGCTTTCGCCGGGAAAAGACGGGACGCACGGTCATGAGACTTATGCAGATAAAAATGTGGGAGGGGGCTTGCTCCCGATAGCGGTGTATCAGTCACTGAAGATATTGACTGAACCAAGGCTATCGGGAGCAAGCCCCCTCCCACAATTTGATTGTGTGTACCGCTAAGTCTTTAGGGCAGTTCCAGGCCACCAGCCGCTTTATGCAGCGCACGCAGATGCTCGCCCAGCTGCTTGAGATTGGCTTCACTGGCCGCAATCTCGGCAGCGCGGGACGGATCGAGCAGCGCCCTCACCTCTTTATCCAGCTCGCCGGTCAACGATTGCAGTTGCTTCTGGCGCTCGGCGCTTTCCGATTCCAGGCGCTTGGCTTCCGAAAGCTGCGGCAGGCCATAGCCGCCACTGTCCAGCAACTCGGCCGGGCGACTGAGGAAGCCACTGTTGGCGAGGATCTGTTGCAGCGTGTTGTTGGCTTTCTCCATGCCGCCGTTTTTCAACTCGCGGGCATTGAGGTAGCGCTGCTTGACTTCATCCTGGGCGAGCATCAGCTGCCTGCGATAGCTGGCCTGCTCCAGCAGCAGCAGCGCGGCGCTGGTGCGCAGGTCGGCCTGGCTGAACCACTGGCGACGCGCATGCGCATCCAGGGCCAACCAGTCTTCGACCTGGGTCTGCTTGATCGGCAGGCGCTTGCGCAGCACATCGAACATGGCCTGGTAACGCTCGCGGAACGAGTCGAAGTGATACCCCAGGCGCAGCGCCTCGCGTTTGTCATTCAACACGCTGGTGTCGGCCAGGCCGCGCGCGCTGAGGACTTCGAGCAAACCGTTGGGGGTGATGTTGTCCAGGCCGGTCAATTGCGGGTTGGCACTGCCACTGCGCAACAGTTTCAGGCTCTCCACCGCACAGTTGTTGGAGATGAAGAAGTAGTTGCCGTCATAGCTCCAGTGCATTTCAGCGGCATGTTCGACGGTGTCGTTGATTTCCTGGCGGTTGAGCTTCAGCGGCACCGACGCGAGGCCACGCAGTTCGGTCTTGGTGTATTCGTCGATGACCTGGGCCAGCGGCAGTACGAACAGTCGTGATGGGTACTTGCCCACCAGGCCGTCCCAGCTCGACAACTGTACGTCACCGACGAAGGCGCGGTAGGACAACACCAGGTGTCGGTCCAGGTCCAGCCGACAATCCGGGCCACGCGGGCGACCTGGGGCGCAAATCACCAGGCGCAGCATGCTATGGCCCCAGCGACTGACCAGATTCTGGTTGGCCTCGGCGAGCAGGTAATCGATTTCATACACCCGTTCCGGGTCAATCTGGCCCAGGGGCGTCTTGGCGAAATCGTTGCCGGCGTTCAGGAACGGATAGGTCGTGGCACAGGTGTCCTGCACGGGCGGTGCCCAGCCGAAATGCTCCTTGTAATAGCGGAACAGCGCGGGGCGGCGGCAGGCGTAGCTGGGGTCGAGGAGGAAATACTCCATGTTGACCGCCACGAACTCCAACGGGCTGGTGGTTTCGTAGATATCCGGGCTGCGCACCACCTGATTATTGTGCTGTTCGCGTTCGCCGCGGCGGCCGACGTATTGCGGCCAGCCGGCGAGGTCCAGCAGGCGCGGATCGTCACTTAGGGTAAAGCGACGGTCGTTCTGGCCACGGCATTGGTCGGGCAAACCAATCAAGCCGGTGATGTTGTTCTGGCGGCTGCAGCGTTGGATCAGGGCGCGTTCATCCTTGGGCCACAGGCGCGCACGGTCATAGATGTGGGTCAGTTCATGCAGCACGGTGGCTAGCATTTCCCGGCGCACGGTGCCGTGGGGGCGATTGGTTTTCTGGGTGGCGGCGCTGCCGTCGGTCAGGCTGGCGAGCAGGTTTTGGTTCAAGTCCAGTTCGGACACAAGAGAGGCTTGGCCGTAAGCGTTTGCTGGCATCTTGTCGGTCCAGCCGACATCGATGCGGCGATCCAACTGCTCGATGAAGCGTGGCGGCAAGGCGCGCATCGCATCATCGAGCAATGCCTGGCTGGCCTGCTGTTCAGCCGGGCTCAAGCCATCGGTCTTGAGCCGCAATTGCAGGCTGGCCTGGGCTGTAGTTGCACACAGCAGCACAGCCCCGGCCAGGAGCCAGGCTTTGATACGCCTCACAGAGCGAGAATAGCTTCAGCGAGGGTCTGGTCACTGGCATCACGGGCTTGCGGTACGCGGGTGCGCAGGGTGTCGAAGGCAGCTTCGAGTTGCGCGCCGCGAATCTCGCCATTGGTGGCGACGAAACTGGCGGCATCATCGTGGGCTTCACGCACGATTTTGGAATCGCGGATGGAGGTGGTGGTGTCCGAGGTGAAATCAATGGTACGCGCCGATGCACGCACGACGATGTTACTGGTGGCCTTCAAGGTTTGCGCCTGGGCGACATCGGCCAAAAACAGCAGGCCGAGGGCGGCGACGATCAACGGGCTACGCATTGCGGTGACTCCAAATACAAAGATGATTATTGGACGAGAATTGCTTGCGCCAGTTCAAGGTCGCTTGCATGAAGTTTTGGTTGGGTGCGGCGCAGATAATCCAGTGCGGACTCCAGGCGCGCGCCCCGCCATTGGCCATCAGTGGCAATGAAAGTGGCAGCATCATCCTGGGCGGCCATGACCAACTTGTTGTCGAACGGTGCAGAGGTCACCTTGCTGGTGGCGTACACGCTGACAACGGTGCTCTGGGTGGACACATCAAGGGCCGAAGCCAGGGGTGACCAGCAGGCGGAAAACAATATAGAGATAACAAACAGACGGTATGAAAAAGCCATGGGACTCGACAACTGAAAGCGAGCGCCAAGGCTAGCGCAATGCCCGGGCGAGAGCCAGCGCGCAGGCATCCGGGAGCGTCTGGCGCTCCCTTCTGGTTGCCGTGGATCAGATCGCCAGGATGGCCTGTGCCAACTGTGCATCGGTTGCGGTATTCAGTTGCGGCGCTTGTTGGCGGATGTGGGCCAGGGCACTTTCCAGCTTCACGCCTCGGATGGCGCCTTCACTGGCGACAAAGCTGGCCGCGTCGTCACGTGCGGCCTGTACCACTTTGTTATCGCGCAGGGAGGAGGTGGCATCTGAGGTTGCGTCGGAAGTGGCTTTCAGCGCGCCGACGATCGAGTCGGTGGTCATGATAAAGCTGCTCGCATGGGCATTGGCAGCCAGGGTCAACACAGCAGCAGTGCATAACAGGCGAAGACGGGACATGGGGAAACTCCTGTAGACGAATAATAAGGTGGCGCGAAGCGGCCACTGCGAAACGGACTGGGACTGTTGAGCATCAGACGCACGCTCTACAAGGTTCGCCACGTGGTGAGTGGATATTAGTCTTGCGATTGTCTATTCGGAAGCCTGCAATTAACTGTACCTATCATTTGTTGCATTGATAAATCTGTACCGGTAAGCAGAAATCCCGCGGCTTCAAGCCTCTATCGCAGAAACAACAAAGCCCGCCTCCGGTTACCCGGGGCGGGCTTTGTTTTGATAAATCTGGGTGCTGGCGGTGGACCCGGCGGGTCAGGGCCAGCGGGCGCCTATTAGCGCCAGAACGGCTTGCTCAGCTCTTCGTAGCGTTGAGCTTCGCTTATACCGGCGTCAGCCAGCAGACGCGAATCCAGGCGAGCCAATTGGTGGCGGCTGGAGATGCGGCGCTGCCACAACATCAGGTTGGCGAGAACGCGCAAAGGCAGGGAAGCGTTGGTGTTTACAGCTTTATCTTCGAAGAACAGTTCGGAACTGAGTGTACGTTCCATGATGACATCCTTCCGCTTGTGGCGGGATTAGGTAGTGGTTTAACTGATGCCAATGATCCTCCTCCGGCGCAAGACTCTCTAGATACAGTTCACCTGTATTGTGAGAGGCCAGTTAACTGTTTAATAAGGCTGTACGGTACGAAAATGGGGCAACTGTACCTATCTGCACCTTAAAGGTGCGAAATTGGTGTTTTTTAGGGAAGACGTGGGATATTTCAGTAGGATTTTACCAGTACAGTAGTACAGTTTTTTACTGGGATGCCCATTGGATCTTCGGGCTGATGAAACTGTATTTGCATCAGCCCGGATCTGTATCGATCAACCCTTGAGCATATGCCCGGTCTCTTCAAGGTTGATGTGCCAACTGAGGGCTTCACGCAGGATGTGCGGCGTGTGCCCGCCGATGGCACATGCGGCCTCAAAGTAGGTATTGAGCGCGTCACGGTAGGCCGGATGCACACAGTTGTCGATGATCACCCGTGCGCGCTCCCGTGGTGCCAGGCCGCGCAGATCGGCAAGGCCCACTTCGGTGACGAGAATGTCCACGTCATGCTCGGTGTGGTCCACATGACTGACCATCGGTACCACGCTGGAAATCGCGCCGCCCTTGGCAATCGATTTTGTGACGAAGATCGCCAGGTGCGCATTGCGCGCGAAGTCACCGGAGCCGCCAATGCCGTTCATCATCCGCGTGCCGCACACATGCGTGGAGTTGACGTTGCCGTAGATATCGAACTCCAGCGCGGTGTTGATACCGATGATGCCCAGGCGTCGCACCACTTCAGGGTGGTTGGAGATTTCCTGCGGGCGCAGCACCAGTTTGTCCTTGTAGTGCTCCAGGTTGCCGAATACGTCGGCGTTGCGTCGCTCCGACAAGGTGATCGAGCTGCCGGAGGCGAAGCTCAGCTTGCCGGCGTCGATCAGGTCGAACGTGGAGTCCTGCAGCACTTCCGAGTACATGGTCAGGTCTTCAAACGGCGAGTCGATCAAGCCACACATTACCGCGTTGGCAATGTTGCCGATCCCCGCCTGCAGCGGACCGAGCTTGTTGGTCATGCGCCCGGCGTCCACCTCTTGCTTGAGGAAGTTGATCAGATGGTTGGCAATGCCTTGGGTGTCGCTGTCAGGCGGCGTCACCGTGGAGGCGGAGTCGGCCTGGTTGGTGATCACGATGGCGACGATCTTCTCCGGCGGGATCGGAATGGCAGTGCTGCCAATGCGGTCGTCGACCTTCACCAGCGGGATCGGCGTACGGGTTGGCCGGTAGGTCGGGATATAGATGTCATGCAAACCTTCCAGGTTCGGGTTGTGCGCCAGGTTGATCTCGACGATTACCTGCTTGGCAAAAATCGCGAAACTGGCCGAGTTGCCTACGGAGGTGGTGGGCACGATGTGCCCTTGCTCAGTGATCGCGACGGCTTCAATCACCGCAATGTCCGGCAGTTTGAGCTGGTTGTTGCGCAGCTGCTCGACGGTTTCCGACAGGTGCTGGTCGATAAACATGACTTCGCCGGCGTTGATCGCCTTGCGCAGGGTGCTGTCGACCTGGAATGGCATGCGTCGCGACAGCACGCCGGCTTCGGTCAGTTGCTTGTCCAGGTCATTGCCCAAGCTGGCGCCGGTCATCAGGGTGATTTTCAGGGGCGAAGTCTTGGCGCGTTCGGCCAGGGCGTGGGGGACGGCCTTGGCTTCACCGGCGCGGGTGAAGCCGCTCATGCCGACGGTCATGCCGTCCTCGATCAGTGCGGCGGCTTCTGCCGCGCTCATGACCTTGTTCAACAACGAAGGCAAGCGGATACGATCACGGTACATGAATTGTTATCTCAGGCTACGGAAGCAAGGTGGGCAGTGTAGTGATTTCAAAAAGTTTCGGCCCGCTACCATGGTCGAATGCCAGGTAGCGATTTAGAGCCTTTGGTCGGGTTTCATCCCGTAATAAAAAACCCCAGCCTACGGGAGGCCAGGGTTTGGGGTATTGCGCTGGCGCAGTGTTATTCGACGGCCTTGACCATGTCTTCGATGACCTTCTTGGCATCGCCGAAGACCATCATGGTCTTGTCCAGATAGAACAACTCGTTATCCAGGCCGGCGTAGCCGCTGGCCATCGAGCGCTTGTTGACGATGATGGTCTTGGCCTTGAACGCCTCAAGGATTGGCATGCCGGCAATCGGCGAGTTCGGATCGTTCTTCGCAGCCGGGTTGACCACATCGTTGGCGCCCAACACCAGCACCACGTCGGCCTGGCCGAACTCGGAGTTGATGTCTTCCATCTCGAATACCTGGTCGTAAGGCACTTCTGCCTCGGCCAGCAGTACGTTCATATGCCCTGGCATACGGCCCGCTACGGGGTGAATCGCGTACTTCACAGTGACCCCGCGGTGAGTAAGCTTTTCAGTCAGCTCTTTAAGCGCGTGTTGGGCCCGGGCGACTGCCAAGCCATAGCCCGGCACGATGATCACCGTGTCGGCATTGGTCAGCAAGAACGTGGCGTCGTCGGCCGAACCGGACTTCACCGGGCGCGCTTCCTTGGAGCCAGCTGCCGCGCCGGCATCTACTGTGTTGCCGAAACCGCCCAGCAGCACATTAAAGAAGGAGCGGTTCATCGCCTTGCACATGATGTACGACAGGATCGCGCCGCTGGAGCCCACTAGGGAGCCCGCGATGATCAACATCGAGTTGTTCAGCGAGAAGCCAATGCCCGCCGCTGCCCAGCCGGAGTAACTGTTAAGCATCGACACTACTACTGGCATGTCAGCGCCGCCGATCGGGATGATGATCAGCACACCCAGTACGAAGGCCAGGGCCAGCATCAGTGCAAACGCGGTGAGGTTGCCGGTGAACATGAACGCCAGGCCCAGGCCCAGGGTTGCCAGGCCAAGCACCAGGTTGAGCTTATGTTGCCCGCCGAATTGTACTGGTGCGCCTTGGAACAGACGGAACTTGTACTTGCCCGACAGCTTGCCGAACGCAATCACAGAACCGGAGAAGGTGATAGCACCGATGGCGGCACCGAGGAACAGCTCCAGGCGGTTACCGGCAGGGATCGAGTCGCCCAGGTGCTTGACGATGCCCAGGGATTGCGGCTCGACCACCGCAGCAATCGCGATAAACACCGCGGCCAGGCCGATCATGCTGTGCATAAACGCCACCAGCTCCGGCATCTTGGTCATTTCAACGCGCTTGGCCATGATCGAACCGGCGGTGCCGCCGACCAGCAGGCCAACGATCACGTAGCCGATACCGGCGGTGGCCAGCTCAGCCCCAAGCTTATAGATGAGGCCCACGGTGGTCAGCACCGCCAGCGCCATGCCGAGCATGCCGAACAGGTTGCCGCGTCGCGAGGTGGTGGGGTGCGACAGGCCTTTAAGGGCCTGGATGAAGCAGATCGACGCGATCAGGTAGAGCGTCGTCACCAGATTCATGCTCATTACTTCTGCACCTCTTCTTTCACAGCTTTGGGCGCTTTCTTCTTGAACATCTCAAGCATCCTACGCGTAACCAGGAAACCACCGAATACGTTAACCGCCGCCAGGGCTACCGCCAGGGTGCCCATGGTCTTGCCCAACGGCGTCACGGTGAGGGCGGCGGCCAGCATGGCGCCCACAATCACGATCGCGGAAATCGCGTTTGTCACCGCCATCAAAGGCGTGTGCAGCGCGGGCGTTACGTTCCAGACCACGTGATAACCGACATAAATCGCCAGCACAAAGATGATCAGGTTGTAGATACCGGGGGAGATAAGCTCTTCCATCGTCTGAATCCCTGCTTAGGCGTTTTTGCGGATGACTTGGCCGTCGCGGCACATCAGGCACGCGGCGACGATGTCGTCTTCGAGGTTGATTTCAAACTGCCCTTCCTTGGTGAAGACCAGCTTCAGGAAGTCCAGCAGGTTGCGCGCATACAAGGCCGATGCATCGGCGGCGACAGCGCCGGCCAGGTTGGTCGGGCCGCAGATGATCACGCCGTTTTCCACCACCACCTGGTCGGCGACGGTCAGCGGGCAGTTGCCGCCTTGGGCGGCGGCGAGGTCAATGACCACCGAACCGGGCTTCATTTGCGCCACGGTATCGGCACTGAGCAGGGTTGGTGCCTTACGGCCTGGGATCAACGCTGTGGTGATAACGATGTCGGCCTGTTTGGCGCGCTCGTGTACAGCCAGGGCCTGGCGCTGCATCCAGCTGGTCGGCATCGGGCGTGCGTAACCACCGACACCAACGGCGCATTCGCGCTCTTCATCGGTTTCGTAGGGAACGTCGACAAATTTCGCACCGAGGGATTCGATCTGCTCTTTAACCGCCGGGCGTACGTCGGACGCTTCGATCACCGCGCCCAGGCGTTTCGCCGTGGCAATGGCCTGCAGGCCCGCAACGCCGGCGCCGAGGATCAGCACACGTGCAGCTTTTACGGTGCCGGCGGCGGTCATCAGCATCGGCATGAAGCGCGGGTAGTGATGAGCGGCCAGTAACACGGCCTTGTAACCGGCGATGTTGGCCTGGGAGGACAGTACGTCCAGGCTTTGGGCTCGTGAAGTACGTGGCGCAGCTTCCAGGGCGAAGGCGGTGACGCCACGCTCTGCGAGCTTGGCGATGGTTTCGTTGCTGAACGGATTGAGCATGCCCACCAACACGGTGCCACTTTTGATCAGCGCCAGTTCGCTGTCGCTGGGGGCAACCACCTTGAGGATCAGCTCGGCGCCAAATGCATCGTTGGCGCTGCCAATGGTTGCGCCTGCTGTTTCATAGGCACTGTCGACGATGCTGGCGTTGATGCCGGCACCGCTTTGTACAGTGACCTTATGGCCCTGGCCGATCAGTTTCTTGATGGTTTCCGGGGTGGCAGCCACCCGCGTTTCACCGGTCTGGGTTTCGAGAGGAACACCAATGTGCACGTCAAATCTCCTGCATGATCTTTTTGCTTTTGATCTTTTTGTAAAAAGGCCAGTGCACCGCGAGTGGCGCAACTGGGGCGGCCGATCAGCACGATCCCGCTGAAATGACAGCGGGGCGCGGCATTTTGCAGGCGAACTTTACGGCCTTCAAGGGATTATGACGGGTGACGAAAAATTAACTACAAGTCACCCTGTGACTGATTGTCGCAACATCATGGAATAACCTCATTAAATACAAGTAATTAAAGGGCTGCAGCTGTTTTCCGCTGCTTTTTCCATCTTTGGCGTGAATAGTCGGTTATTGGCTGGTAAGTGTCGCTCCACGCCATGAAAATCATGGCTTGGAGCCGTATTTTTGTTTGATGAGTACAGTCTGTTCAAATGCGACATATATTTATATCTGTAGGATTAAAAATAATCTGACTACAGGGTCAATAATTCGAATTTTTTCCCTCAGGTGCTGGGACTGTAGCGCTGTGATTGGTCGACTAGCCAATCCCTGAAAGCGTGTAGTGAGGCTGATTCGACCTTTTTGTCGGGAATCATCAGGTAATAAGCCTTTTCGCTGCTCAACGCTTCATTGCTGGCAATGACCAGCTGCTGCTCCTTCAGCTCCCGCTGAATGAGGAAGGGCGGAATCAGCGCAACGCCCATGTCATGCGTGGCCGCTTGGGACAACATCGAGAATAGCTCGTATCTAGGGCCTGTCATGTCGCGGGGAACGTTCAGCTGTCGGGCGTTGAACCATTGCCTCCAGGCATAGGGGCGTGTGGTCTGCTGCAGCAGCGGCAATTCGGCGATCTCCTGGGGGGTGAAATGCGTGCGGCCATCGAGTAAGCATGGGCTACACACGGGTACAGGGTTTTCGCCCATGAGTCTGTGGGACTCTGTACCGGACCAATCGGCATCGCCGAAATAGATCGCAGCGTCGAACTCCGTGTCGGCGAATAGGAAGGGGCGTGTGCGGTTGGTCAGGTTGACCGTTACTTCCGGGTGCTGACGTTGAAAGTCCTTGAGGCGCGGGATCAGCCATTGCGTGCCAAAAGTCGGTACCACTGCCAGTTCGATGACGTTGGCACCCTGCTGGCCCATGACGGACAAGGTGTCTCGCTCCACAGCGTCTAGCTGTGTTGCCACTCTGCGGCTATAAGACAGGCCAGCCTCCGTCAACTTCACACCGCGTCGTGAGCGGCGAAACAGTTCGACACTTAAAAACTCCTCTAGGCTGGCGATCTGTCGGCAGATGGCGCCCTGGGTGATCGAAAGCTCTTGCGCCGCCTTGGTAAAGCTCTCGTGACGGGCTGCTGCTTCAAAGCTTATCAGCGCGGTGGTGCTGGGAATTTTTCTGCGCATGTACATTGCCCTCACAGATAAAACGCATTTCTGGCCTGGTTGAGTGTTACGAAGTGACAAATTAGCACAAGCCTATGCGCAAACCTCGTTTGCCCTCTGGGCCGACCCGGCCTAGTCTGCATCCACGACTTCTGATGTTTTGCGCGAGGACTTATTCATGGCTGGCAAGGCAAGCTTCAACTGGATCGATCCGCTGCTGCTGGATCAACAGCTCACCGAAGAAGAGCGCATGGTGCGCGACAGCGCTGAGCAATTTGCTCAAGACAAGCTGGCCCCACGTGTGCTCGAAGCCTTCCGTCATGAAAAGACTGACCCAGCGATCTTCCGTGAGATGGGGGAAACCGGTTTGCTGGGTGCAATGATTCCCGAGCAGTACGGTGGCAGTGGCTTGAATTACGTCAGCTATGGGTTGATTGCGCGTGAAGTGGAGCGTGTCGATTCTGGCTATCGCTCGATGATGAGTGTGCAGTCGTCACTGGTCATGGTGCCGATCAACGAATTTGGTACTGAGGCGCAGAAGCAAAAGTACCTGCCGAAGCTGGCCTCTGGCGAATGGATCGGCTGCTTCGGCCTGACCGAACCCGACCATGGCTCCGACCCGGGCGCGATGATTACCCGGGCGCGCAAAGTAGATGGCGGCTATAGCCTGACCGGCGCGAAGATGTGGATCACCAACAGTCCGATCGCGGATGTGTTTGTGGTGTGGGGCAAAGACGATGCGGGCGATATCCGTGGCTTCGTCCTGGAGAAAGGTTGGAAAGGCCTGAGCGCACCTGCCATTCACGGCAAGGTCGGCCTGCGGGCCTCCATCACTGGTGAAATCGTCATGGATAACGTATTCGTGCCAGAAGAGAATATTTTTCCGGATGTGCGTGGTTTGAAAGGTCCTTTTACCTGCCTTAATTCGGCACGGTACGGGATTTCCTGGGGGGCGCTGGGGGCTGCGGAGTTCTGTTGGCACACGGCGCGTCAGTACACCCTTGATCGTCAGCAGTTTGGTCGGCCATTAGCCGCCACGCAGTTGATCCAGAAGAAGCTGGCCGATATGCAGACCGAAATCACCCTGGCTCTTCAAGGTTGCCTGCGTCTGGGCCGGATGAAAGACGAAGGTACGGCGGCGGTTGAAATTACTTCGATCATGAAGCGCAACTCCTGTGGCAAGTCCCTGGACATCGCACGCATGGCCCGGGACATGTTGGGTGGCAACGGCATCTCCGATGAATTCGGGGTGGCGCGTCACCTGGTCAACCTGGAAGTGGTCAATACCTATGAAGGGACCCATGACGTGCATGCCTTGATTCTGGGGCGCGCACAAACCGGTCTTCAGGCGTTCTATTAATAGGAGCATGGGCATGGGCGCGCTTTCGCATCTGCGGGTACTGGATTTGTCGCGAGTACTGGCGGGACCCTGGTCCGGGCAGATCCTTGCAGACCTTGGGGCCGAGGTGATCAAGGTCGAAAGACCCGGTAGTGGTGATGACACGCGCGCCTGGGGGCCGCCCTTCCTGAAAGATGCTGATGGCGAGAACACCAGTGAGGCAGCGTATTACCTTTCGGCTAACCGCAATAAAGAGTCGGTAACTATCGACTTCACGCGACCGGAGGGGCAAAAGTTGGTGCGCGATCTGGCTGCCAAGTCGGACATCTTGATCGAGAACTTCAAGGTCGGGGGGCTTGCAGCCTATGGCTTGGACTATGAGTCGCTCAAGGAGGCCAACCCGGAGCTGATTTATTGTTCAATCACCGGGTTTGGCCAGACGGGGCCCTATGCAACGCGTGCCGGCTATGACTTCATGATCCAGGGGCTGGGTGGGCTCATGAGTCTGACGGGCAAGCCTGAGGGGGATGAAGGGGCCGGGCCGGTCAAGGTTGGCGTCGCTCTGACGGACATCCTTACAGGGCTCTATTCAACCGTGGCGATCCTGGCGGCGCTGGCGCATCGCGATCATGATGGTGGTGGCCAACATATCGATATGGCACTGCTGGATGTACAGGTGGCTTGCCTGGCAAACCAGGCGATGAATTACCTGACAACCGGAGCGTCGCCGAAGCGCCTGGGGAATGCCCATCCTAATATAGTGCCCTATCAGGACTTTCCCACAGCCGATGGGGATTTCATTCTTACCGTGGGTAATGACAGCCAATTCCGTAAATTCGCCGAAGTCGCTGGGCAGCCACAGTGGGCGGATGACCCGCGTTTCTCCACCAACAGGGCTCGAGTAGCCAATCGTGCGGTGCTTATTCCTTTGATCCGCCAGGCTACGGTCTTCAAGACCACTGCTGAATGGGTGGCAGGGTTGGAGCGAGTGGGGGTGCCGTGCGGACCGATTAATGATCTGGCGCAGGTATTTGCTGATCCTCAGGTCAAGGCGCGGGGCTTGGCGATGGAGCTGCCTCACGCGCTGGCGGGGATGGTGCCTCAGGTTGCCAGCCCGATACGTTTATCCAAGACACCTGTGGAGTACCGTAGTGCGCCTCCTTTATTGGGGGAGCATACGCTTCAGGTGTTGCAGGGGGTTCTGGGGTTGGGTGCAGCTAATGTGGCTGCGTTGAAGGCGGCGGGTGTCATCTGAGTTATTCCCTCTATATAGAAGCACGAAGAGTGTTTTTCTCAAGAGTGCTCGTTTTCTAATCAATCCTAACTTATTGATAGAAAAGCAGAATTAAGTGTTGACGGCAGATTCTGGAAGCCTATAATTCGCCCCACTTCCGGCGCAGTCGAAACGGAAAACTCCTTGGTAAACAATGAGTTATGAAGTTTTCGACGGCAAGTTGCTTCAGTTCATCG
>NZ_LMGQ01000027.1:0-295062 GCF_001427465.1 Pseudomonas sp. Root569
GAACTCGCGGGTATAGGTTTTTCGTTCTTGCATGGAACCTCCTGAATGGGCGAATCATATCGCCCTTAAGAGGTGTCCGGGATCATTAGGCCAGTTCAAGCTCGCTCCTACAAGGTATTGAAACGAGAAGGCCCCTGGATTCACATCCAGGGGCCTTTCACATTTCAGCAGCCGATTACGCCGCTTTGGCTTCCAACTGGCTCAGCGAGCGGTTCAGCGCACTGAACAGCGCCTTGAAGCTGGCGGTGGTGATGTTTTCATCAATGCCCACACCATGCACCGGACGCTCGCCGTTCACGCGCAGTTCAATGTAGGCCGCCGCCTTGGCATTGGTGCCCGCACCGATCGCATGTTCGTTGTAGTCCATGATCTCCACACCAATCGGCAGGCCGGCCACCAAGGCTTCCAGCGCACCGTTGCCTTTGCCTTTCCAGTGCAGGTTGGTCTCGCCCTGGCCCTTGCCGGAGACTTCCACCTCGACAAAGCTGTTGCCGTTTTCTTCCTGCAGACGATGGCTGACCAGCGCATACGGCGTGTTGGCTTGCAGGTATTCGCGCTGCAGCAAGGCGTAGATCTGCGGTGCGGTCATTTCCAGGCCAACGCGGTCGGTCTCGGCCTGGACCACCTGGCTGAATTCGATCTGCATGCGGCGCGGCAAGCTGATGTCGTATTCCTGCTCCAGCAGGTAGGCGATGCCGCCTTTGCCCGACTGGCTGTTCACGCGGATCACGGCTTCGTAGCTGCGGCCAATGTCGGCCGGGTCGATCGGCAGGTACGGTACTTCCCACAACGCATCGTCTTTCTGCTGGGCGAAGCCCTTGCGGATCGCGTCCTGGTGGGAGCCGGAGAACGCGGTGTGGACCAGGTCGCCCACATACGGGTGACGCGGGTGCACCTGGATCTGGTTGCACTCCTCGACGACCTTGCGCACGCCGTCGATATCGGAGAAGTCCAGTTCGGGGTTAACCCCCTGGGTGTAGAGGTTCAGCGCCACGGTCACCAGGTCGACGTTGCCGGTACGCTCGCCGTTGCCGAACAGGCAGCCCTCGACACGGTCGGCGCCGGCCATCAGGCCCAGTTCGGTGGCGGCAACGCCGGTGCCACGGTCGTTGTGGGTGTGCAGGCTGATGATCACACTGTCACGACGGTTGATATGGCGGCCGAACCACTCGATCTGGTCGGCATAGATGTTCGGTGTGGCGCATTCAACCGTGGCCGGCAGGTTGAGGATCATCTTGTGCTCGGGCGTCGGGTTCCACACCTCGATCACGGCGTCGCAGACTTCCTTGGCGAATTCAAGTTCAGTGGCGCTGAAGGTCTCCGGGGAGTATTCGAAGGTCCACTGGGTTTCCGGCTGCTGCGCAGCGTATTTGACGAACAGTTTGGCCGCGTTGACTGCGATGGCCTTGATGCCATCCTTGTCCTGGTTGAACACGATACGGCGGAACGACGGCGACGTAGCGTTGTACAAGTGCACGATGGCCTTCTTGGCACCGCGCAGGGATTCGAAGGTGCGTGCGATCAAGTCTTCACGGCCCTGGGTCAGCACCTGGATGGTGGTGTCCTCGGGGATGTGGTTGTCTTCGATCAGGGTGCGCACGAAGTCGAAATCGGTTTGCGAGGCGGCCGGGAACGACGCTTCGATTTCCTTTACGCCAACCGCGACCAGGGTTTTCCAGAAGCGTAATTTCTTCGCAGCGTCCATCGGCTCGATCAACGACTGGTTGCCATCACGCAGGTCGGAGCTGCACCAGATCGGCGCGGTGGTGATGGTTTTCGAGGGCCAGGTGCGGTCCGGGATATCGATAGTCGGGAACGCGCGGTACTTGGAAGACGGGTCTTTGAGCATGCTCATCGGGAAATCCTTTGTGTAGGGGCCGAGAAGAGGCGGCCTGCCATGCAACTGTTATTGGGGATGGAGCTTGGGACGAGGCAGATCGATTCAGCCTGGCAGTCGTGCGCTGACAAGGCACAGGCTGCGGTGCTGGCGAAGCTGAATGAGGGTGTGAGAGGTTTTCATAAGCCCAACCCTAACCGTGGGCAGGGGAGATGGCAAGTGATCAGGAAAAATTGATAGATTTTCTGATTTTATGCGGTTTTAAGGTTAATTATTGCGGTTATTATTTTTTATATTTGTTGTTGTTGCGCTGCTTTTAAGCAGCGCGCAATTTATTGAGTTCGGGTTTTGTCGCATAGTTCAGGCGTGCACAACGCAATGGCGATCGGTTTGCCATTGCGCAGGCCATGCGCGACTAACACATTCAGGTCACTTGCTGGAAAACCTGATAATCCCCTACCGTAAGGCTGTCCGCTACCCCGGCCCCGGGATCGCGCTGGATGGATGGGCCGCTGATGGCCGTGCTCTTGGAGAATGAAGTGTTCGGGTACACCCCTATACCTATGCCGCCATTCAGTTCGGCCAGGCCTGGTACGTTGCGAGCCGTGTTCATATGGGCCCTGCCTACCAGGGCCAGTACTTTTTCGCCGGGCTTGCGCTTTTGTATGACACGGGTCGCGAAGTAGTTGAGTTCCTGCAGGCGTATGATGCCATTGTCATTGTCCCCGACGTACTTGTAGAAATCGGGCATATCCGAACGGCGGGTCAAGTAGTGATGCTCAATGGGTTTGACGGTTATACCATTGTCATTGGCAAGCTTAACCAGTTCGGAGAGTGTGGGAGACGCGCCTGGTGGCCGATGACCACCCATGCCGACATCCATAAGCTGGCCTGCGGCATTGAGTTCGATGTTCTCAAGATACAGGGTGGTGACGCCTGCCTCCTTGAGGGCTGGCATGCATTCTTTGATCATCTGGAAACTCGCGATTTCGCGATGAGACTCGCCCAATATCACAACGTCAGTGACGCCATAAGCCTTGCGCAAGAGATCGGCGGGCGACGTGCCGGGTGCAAGCTCCAGCCGAGGCGGGCGCGGTGGCATCTGGCCGGGCGTAAGCATGTTCCGGTAGAAGTGAATCAAGTCGCGCCTGAACCAGGTTCTGAATACGGGCAGTCTTGCGGGGGTAAAGTGATTTTCGACCAACCTGCCGTCGGTGATGCTGAAATATTCGTGGTCGGTTAACTTCTGCTTGGCGGGCGCTTGCGCTGTCGATGCTGGCGCTTCTACTGCTTGTGATCCTGAAGCTGAAGCTGAGCTTGACCCTGACCCCCCTGACCCTGAAGCCGATCCCGATCCCGATGCATTTGCTACCGGCGTCGGTGCTCCTCCGGGCAGTCGATTCAGGCGCCATTCACCGTTGCCTGCGTGTTCCACCGACGCCACGATCCTGCTGCTTTTGCTCCTCGTCAGCGGAGCATTGGGGTCGATGATATTGGCCTGCCCACTGCTGGCGTGAAATGCAGAGTCGATCTGATAAACCTTGTTCACGCCAGTG
This sequence comes from Pseudomonas sp. Root569, assembly GCF_001427465.1. Lineage (NCBI taxonomy): Bacteria > Pseudomonadati > Pseudomonadota > Gammaproteobacteria > Pseudomonadales > Pseudomonadaceae > Pseudomonas > Pseudomonas sp. Root569. The sequence goes on from NZ_LMGQ01000027.1 coordinate 3,394, forward strand.
CTATCGGTGAAGCGGATATACCAATTGTCGTCGACATTATAGGTACCGTTGGTGCCTAACTGACGGCCAAGGATTATATCGTCGGGCTTGGCGTAGGCGCTCAGGTCGCGGCTTGGGGCGCCCCTCAGGGCCGGTGTCTGCACGACACCCTGTTCCACACCTCTGCTGGTGGAGGCGATAGCGGGTGCGGGGCTGGCCGGCGCAGGCAGCGCCCTTGCGCCGGGGCGTATCGGGTTGGCGACGGCAGTCGTTGACGCATTGAATACCGGCCGCATTGACGAAGCGCGAAGGTTGGGGATGCGCGCTGCGGCCAGGGTAAAGTCGGCGTAGATCCCACGGCCCAGGCCGGGATTCTTGATCAGGTGTGGCAACAGCTGGCTATTGGCGCGCAGCGCAGTCACCGCCGATTTGCCCAGGCGAGCACCGGCGGAAAGGCCCTTGCCGAGTACCGGTACCAGGTCCAGCAACAGCGTGCCCACTTCAATGCCGAACTCGACTTTGTTGATTTTCGACTGGGCCGCCACTTCTGCACTGCTGACGGACTGGTAGTCAGCCTTGTCTATCACCAACTGCACGTGTTGCTTATACAGGTGATCCTCTACATTGCCTGTTATCGGCTCGAGAGTCAGATCGCCGCCTTTGAGCTTTAACGCCTGGACGGCCAGGCTGGTTATTTCATAAGGATCTTTTATCGCCAGTGGGTTAGCCAGGCGCTTCTTGGCGGTCTCAATGAACGAGACGAAGTCATCTTTATTTACCGGTGATTTTCTTCGGGCGGTGTAGGCCGTCCACTCATCTTTTTCCAGCAGGGTGTTCAGCGCGGCCTGGTCAGCGACCTCACGAAACACTACGCCATCTGGAGCATCGGGTGCGTACAGCACCAGCGATGAATCCACTTGATTGCCGATCACGAGCACGCCTTGGACGGGTAAGCCGTATTGCACGAGGCTGTTGGCGACGATGGTCTTGCCATCAACCTGAGGGCGATTGGCCGGGTCGGGATAATCCAGCACCGCAGCGACCCATTGCGCAGCGCGTTTTGTCGATTTGTACTGGCTAGCCTCTGTTTGATAGGCATCGGGGTTGAGCTCGGCGAGAAAGCTTTCTTTGGCCATCAGGTCGTTCAGGTTGGCTTTCCAGGCCTGGCGCAGTTGCGCAGCAGGCCCCGACGCCGTATCAGGCGCCAGCTCCTGTTCAAGCAGCTTGGTGTACTCGCCGCCCACATCTGCGGTATTGACCAGTGTTTTGAGCGTTTCGGTATCGAGTATCACCTGCTTGCCCTTGGCGTCGATGAGGGGCTTGCCCTGGGTGTCGACCAGCGGCAGCGTCAGAGTGGTATGGGTGAATTGGCCGCGTTCGACGGCTGGAAAACCGCTGGGGTTTTGCAATGCCAGGTCGGTCAGGGACACTGAGCGCTGAGCGGGAAAAGTGGTCCTGGCACCACTGCCTCGGCCGCTGTGAATGGTTGTGCGAGTGTCGACCTGAACCATCAGTTGGTCAGTATTCAGGCGTGCCCTCGGGTACTGTCGGCTAAGCGCTTGGTTCAGCCGATCCCGGGAAAAATCCGCCAGGGACGGGATCTTTTCCAGCAGTGAGGCCAACTGGCGCGAACTTTCCCCTTCGGAATGCTCCAGTTTTTCGAAGAGCGCTTCTTGAACCGGTTCGAGGGTTTTCAACCATTGCGGTTGCAGCTTTTCGGCCAGCTTGGCGTCGCGTGCCAGCATGGCATTGGTGCCATCGAATACAAAGAGTGCATCTGCTGCGTCATCGAGGCTTTGTATTGACGCTGGATCCAGCAAGGCGTTGCTGCCGGCGCCAGTGACTGGTGGCGCCAATGCCTGGGCCAGGTGCGCATTGATCTGCGTCTCCTGGCGTTTGAGCATCAAGGGGATTGCTTCTGCCAGCACGTCGCCGCTCAGGGGTTCAACACTGCGCATCAGGTCTTTGCCTGAAGGCGCTTCGGGTTGGTTTTGTACCGACAACGGCACGGTTTGCAGCAGCAGTTCGGCGTCTATTCCGCCCTGGTCAAGGCGTGCCGCCAACGCCTGGCGTGCCTGAACCGGGGTGGCAAACTCCTCGAAACCCTCACCGGGTGTGTACAGCACGACGGGGCCATTGAGGTCATTGAGAGCAAGGCGCCTGCCGTCTTTTGACCAGGTTGGCGGGGTGGCTGCGCAGCCGTCGGTGCTGGTGATAAGGAAACTGCCCGCCAGCATGGCACCGTGCTCGGTGCCGTCATCCAGGGTGATGGGATACACGCCCGGGCGTGCGCCGTTGGGGAACTGGCGTTCCCGATCGGCCAGCGTGGGATATTGCAGGGCGATATCTATCAAGCGTTTGCTGGCCGGGCTCAGGGTGCCGTCGCTGACACGCAGCGCGGCCAGGGTCGACAGTTGTTGTTTGTGCAGGCTCAGCAGTTGGTCTTGCGGGACTTTCGGCAGTTGCGGGGTGTTCAGGATTTTCTCGATCTGTGCATCCATCGGCGTCAGCCGTGGCGTACTCCAGAACGCTTGCAGGTACGCCGGATACTGCGTGGCAATGGCGCGTGCAATTGATTGCAATGAGCTGGAGGTGCTCAACGTCTTGGGCTCATCGGCAGGCGTGGGGCGAGTCGTGAATTCGGTACGTACCTTGCGTTCTGCGTGCAGGAGCGTATTCGGGTTGGCCAGGATGTTGCGCACCTTTTCACCGAGGGCCTTCATCAGAGGTTCTGATGACAGCGGTGTTTCGTCGTCGCCGTCGCTGCGGTAGCGATTGAAACTGATGGTGTCGGCGGCGAGGGGGCGCAGGTCTGGAAAGGCCTGTTCAAGTTGCGCTTGCACAAAGGCCTTGAAACTCGGTTGTTCGCTTTGCAGGCGTTGCATCTCTTGCGTGAGGCTGTCGTGCTGGGTAAGGAACGCGCGCTGGTGACTGACGTTGAACTGCTTCACAAGCTTGGGGTAATGCACGCCGACGGGGGCAATCCCGGAAGACGTGGGCAGCGCCAGATCGTCTGGGGCATAGCTCAAGGCCGCTGGCGGCGAGGACGTAGATTGGTGTGTATCGGCTGGACGATGGACGCCGGCGTTGTCGACATAGAGACGATAAAAGGCGTCAAAGGGGCTGCGCGGAGCAGCCTCTAGAAGAATAGGCATAAGCGGGCACTCGCAGGATGAATGGGCTGTTCATATCGTCGTTACGCTCCCGGTAACGCGTAGGTTGGGTGCGTATTGACCATCCGGTGGTTCCTGCTGCAAATGTAAGCAGGAGCGAGCGTGTTGCAGTGAAATCGGTGCAGTTCAGGCTAGGCGGGAGGAAAGAGAAGGGCGCGCAGGGGAAGGCGCCCAGGCATGGCTGTCAAGGCTGAAATGCGCCGATAAAAATTGCCGGGTCGACCCTGGCATCGTTAAGGCTGACATTCCAATGCATATGCGGCCCGGTGGCTCGGCCAGTTGCGCCGACCTTGCCCACCACCGCACCGCGGACCAGTTGCTGACCCACTTTCACATCGATCTTCGACATATGGCAGAACATGCTGATAAAGCCCTGGCCATGGTCGACGAACACGGTATTGCCGTTGAAAAAGTAGTTGCCGACCAGGATCACCTTGCCGTTCGCCGGCGTCTTGATGGGCGTACCGGCCGGCACGGCGAAATCCAGGCCTGAGTGCGGGTTGCGTTCTTCACCGTTGAAAAAACGGCGCACGCCGAACCTGCTCGACAGCGGACCATTCACCGGTTTGTCCAGCACCAGGTTGCTTGGCAGGGTAGGGCTGAAGCTGCGGTAAGCCTTGAGCTGCACGGCCAGTTCCCCTTCGATGCGCTTGAGCTGCGCAGGGGCTGGATTGACCTGGCTTTTATTCTTCAAGGTAATGCGCTGTTCCGGGTACTTCTTGTAGCCGACGATAAACGGCAGATTGCGCCCGCCGCTGCTGATGCGCTCGTTGCCAGGCTTGACCGTCAAAGGGATGCCGACAATCGCCAGCCAGTTGTCCTGCTCCTTGACCACCAGCACCGGCTTGCCTTGGTAAGTAGCCTTCGGCGCCGTGGCGGACGGGCCCAGCTCGACCACCGCCACGCCACCCGGCACCGGTTTGTTCAGGGTGCGGGTGATATAGCTGTCAGCCTGGGCGTTAACGGCCAGGCACAGCAGCAGCAACAAGCTCAATAGACGTGGCATCAATCAATCCAGTAGCGAAAGGGTGACGGGTGTCAGGTGGTTGTCTTCCACCCGCACTTGCAATTGGCCTTCACCGAGACGCGCGGTCAGGCGCTGGCCGGTGTGGGTTTGTGCGGCATTGCGAATGGCCTGGCCGCGCTCGTCGAGCAGGATGCTGTAGCCACGACCCAGGGTTGCCAACGGGCTGACCACCTGCAACGTCTGCACCTGGCTTTGCAGTTGCAGACGCCGCGCCTTGAGGCCTTCGCGCATGGCACGGGGCAGGCGTTCGGCGAGGCTGTCCAGGCGCTGGCGCAACAGCGCCAGTTGGCGCCCCGGATGCTGGCCGGCGAGGCGGGTTTCCAGGCGGATCAGGCGCTCGCGCCGGGTATTGAGGCTGCGCTCGAAGGCGCGGCGCAGGCGCATGTCAAGGTCGTCCAAGCGCTGGGCCTGCTGGCGCAAGCGCTCGCCTGGGTGACGCAGGCGTCGGGCCATGCCTTCCAGGCGCAGGCGGTCGTGGGCCAACCGGTTGCGCATCAGCATCACCAGGCGGCGGTGCAGGTTGTCGACCTGGCGTACCCAGTGGCTGGCGTCCGGTGCGAGCAGCTCGGCTGCGGCGGATGGCGTAGGCGCACGCACGTCTGCGACAAAATCGCAGATGGACACATCGGTTTCATGGCCGACGGCACTGACGATGGGCGTCACGCAGGCGTCCACCGCTCGGGCCACGGCCTCCTCGTTGAAGCACCAGAGGTCTTCCAGCGAGCCGCCGCCTCGGGCCAGGATCAACGCGTCGAACCCACGTGCGTCGGCCAGTTTCAATGCACGCACAATCTGCGGGATGGCTTCGCGACCCTGCACGGCGGTGGGGATCAGGGTCAGCTCAATGTTCGGTGCCCGACGGCGGAACACGCTGATGATGTCGCGGATCACCGCACCGGTCGGCGAACTGATAATGCCGATCCTTTGTGGATGCGCCGGCAGTGGGACTTTACGCTCGGCACTGAATAACCCTTCGGCGCTGAGCTTCTCTTTCAGCGCGTCGAAGGCCAGGCGCAGCGCGCCATCACCGGCAGGTTCCACCGTATCGAGAATCAGCTGGTAGTCACCGCGGCCCTCGAACAGCGAGACCTTGCCGCGCACCTTGACCGCCAGGCCGTCCTTCAACGCCTGGCGCACCCGTGCCGCGTTGTTGCGAAACAGCGCACAACGCACCTGGGCGCCGCTGTCCTTGAGGGTGAAATACACATGGCCGGAGGCTGGGCGGGCGAGGTTGGAGATCTCGCCTTCGACCCAGATATTGGTGAACACGTCTTCCAGCAACACCCGCGCACGGCCGTTGAGCTGGCTGACAGTCAGGACTTCGCGGTCCAGGCCCAGGCGGGCAAAGGGATCTTTAATCATGGGCGGCAGTTTATAGGCATTCGTGCAGGGTTTGACAGAATTGCTCCACCAGCGTGCTCGGCAGCTGCGCGCAGGCCAGGGCTACGGTGCTGTGACAGTCCGGGTCGGCCAGGGGCAGGAAGTGCAGGTTGGCAGGGGCGATGTCCTGCATGGACTTGGGTAACAAGGCAATGCCGAAGCCGGCCTGGATCAATTGCAACTGCGTAGTCTTGCGAGACATCACCCGCGCCGCCCTGGGGAAAAAACCGGCGCGCATGCATAGCTCTGCCGACAGATAACTCAGCCCGCCACGTTGTGGATGGGGGATCGAGATAAACGCTTCGTCCTTGAGCCGGGCCAATTCCACAGCGCCGTCGCTACATGCCAGAGGATGACTTGGCGGCACCGCCAGCACCAATGGCTCGTTGTACAACGGCACCACGCGCACCCCTTCGCGCTGGCGCAACACCGGCAAGCGCAACAGGCCGACATCCAGGCGACCGTCGGCAATTTCTTCCAACTGAGCCTCGGAGGAGAGTTTGGCGATATCCATCGACACCCCGGGGCAACGCTCCAGCCAGGTGCTGATGCCCTGCAGTAGCGCGCCGCTCATCGGCACGGTGCTCGAATGACTCAGGCGCAAGGTGCCGAGCTGGCCATTGCCCACCTGTGTCGCCATCTCGCTGGCCTTGAGCAGCTCACCCAGCAGGTTGCGTGCCCGTGGATAAAAGGCCTCACCGGCCGCCGTCAGGCGCGGCTGGCGAGCGGTGCGCTCGAACAAGGGGGTCTGCAATTGGTTTTCCAACGCCTTGATCTGCCGGCTCAAGGCCGACTGCGCCACGAACAGACGCTCGGCCGCGGCGCTGAAGCTGCCGCTGTCGGCGATTTCGACGAAGTAACGCAGTTGCCGGGTAGAAATCACGGGGCATGCCTTTTAGAGATGGGTGGACGGCTTTGAAGATATTAGTCGCAACACTCACCGATGGCTAAAGTGAAGGCCAGGTCTTTTAAGGAATAGCCCATGAGCGCGGTTGAGTGGATGAGTCAGTGGTCGTTCGGCGCAGTGGATTGGCTGGTGATCGGCCTGGGCATTGTGGTGGCCTATATCGTGTTTGGCATCGCCGGCTTCGGCACGGCGTTGGTGGCGGGGCCGGTCTTGCTGATGTTTATGCCGCTGTCGAAGATCATCCCGCTGCTGGTGCTGCTGGATTTTGTCGCGGCGTTTGGCGGCCTGCTGCAAACGCGACGGGAGGTGAACACACCGGAGCTGCTGCGATTACTGCCGTGCATGGCGATAGGCTGCACTCTGGGCGTGGTGTTTTTGCTCAATCTGCATTCGGATTTGCTACTGCTGTTGATGGGGCTGTTTATCAGCGCCTACGCCCTTTATAGCCTGGCGGTGAAGGCCCGGCCGACGCGGCTGGCGGCGGGTTGGTCGGTGCCCATGGGCACAGTGGGAGGGTTGTTTGGTGCGTTGTTTGGCAGTGGCGGCTTTTTATATGCCATTTATCTCAATAGCCGACTATCCAAGGACGCGGCGCGGGCCACGCAAAGTGCGCTGATCAGTTGCAGTACGGTGGTGCGCCTGAGCCTGTTTCTGTTTGCCGGGGTATACGCGGATCTGCCCTTGTTGATGTTGGCGGTCTGCCTGTTGCCGGCGATGGCCTTGGGGCTTTGGTGTGGACGCAGGCTGACGATGCGCATGTCTCGTGAAGCGTTTGTGCGTTTGGTGACCTGGTTGGTGCTGGCCAGTGGTATTGCGTTGATCGGGCGGTATTTGAGCACTTGACCTGTGTGGGGCAGGGATTAAGCTGCCAGCCTTTAGGGCGCCATCGGGGGGCAAGCCCCCTCCCACATTTTGAATTGTGAATACGTTCAAAGGTGGGAGGGGCTTGCCCCCGATGGCGCCAGACGCCACACCGCAGGACTCCCATGAACTCCCAAAGCATCCTCGTCCCGAAAATCTCCACCTTGCCGGTCCACGAACCCCGCGCCCGGGCAATCGTGCGCTGGCTGGTGCGCAAGAACATCGTCAAGGAAGAGTTAACCACCTGCGGCCGCACGGGTAACCGCATGGCCTACGCCCTGGCCGATGGCGCCCGCGCCGTGGTGCTGCATCCCGAGGCGCTGCCGTTCAATGAGCCGGTCAATGGCCTGGAGATCATCTACAAACGTTGCATCTATACGCCGGCCAAGGGCTTTCTCGAAGAGGCCGGTTGCCCGGAATGCCTCAAGGAAGTCGGCGAGGCGCTGTTCGAAAGCCTGGAAGACTGGATGCCCGGCCACACCGACAATTTCACCTGCCCGCTGTGTGGGCATGAAGATGACATCAACGGCTTCCTGTTCCTGCAGGAATGCGGGTTTTCCAACCTGGGGTTCATCTTCAATAACTGGGCAGAGGCGGGCTTCAAGCAGAGCTTTATCGACGAGTTTGCCGATTGGTTGGACCAGAAGATCGCCTGGGTCAAAGTCGAGCTTTAAGCGATACCCATATAGAAGGTTTTCTCCATCTATCAGTAATACCAAGTTTGTCAGAGTTTTACATTGAGCCTGGCAGGGTGCATGTATATAATGGCGCGCTTCCATTTTCCCGCTCGGGAGCCCCCGCGATGCTGCGTATCAGCCAAGAAGCTCTGACATTCGACGACATTCTCCTAGTGCCCGGTTATTCCGAGGTGCTTCCTAACGAAGTCAGTCTCAAGACCCGCCTAACCCGTGGCATCGAGCTGAATATTCCCCTGGTTTCCGCTGCCATGGACACCGTCACCGAAGCCCGTCTGGCCATCGCCATGGCTCAGGAAGGCGGCATCGGCATCATCCACAAGAACATGACCATCGAGCAGCAAGCTGCCGAAGTGCGCAAGGTCAAGCGTTACGAAGCCGGTGTGGTGAAAGATCCGATCACCATCGAGGCCGACGCCACCGTGCGCGACCTGTTCGATCTCACGCGCCTGCACAATATCTCCGGCGTCCCGGTACTGCACGATGGCGACCTGGTCGGCATCGTCACTTCCCGCGACGTGCGTTTCGAGAACCGCCTTGAAGTCACCGTCCGTGAAGTGATGACGCCTAAAGAGCGCCTCGTCACCGTCAAGGAAGGCGCCGACAAGAACGATGTGCGCGAACTGCTGCACAAGCACCGCATCGAGCGCGTGCTGATCGTCGACGACAAGTTTGCCCTCAAAGGCATGATGACCGTCAACGACATCGAAAAAGCCAAGGCTTACCCGCTGGCCAGCAAGGATGACCAAGGTCGTCTGCGTGTTGGCGCCGCCGTGGGTACCGGTAAAGACACCGGCGACCGCGTTTCGGCGCTGGTTGCTGCCGGTGTTGACGTGGTGGTGGTCGACACTGCCCACGGTCACTCCAAGGGCGTGATCGACCGCGTGCGCTGGGTCAAGCAGAACTTCCCTGACGTGCAAGTGATCGGCGGCAACATCGCCACTGGCGCTGCGGCCAAGGCCCTGGCCGAAGCCGGCGCCGATGCGGTCAAGGTCGGTATCGGCCCTGGCTCGATCTGCACCACGCGTATCGTCGCTGGTGTGGGCGTGCCGCAGATCAGCGCCATCGCCAACGTCGCCGCTGCCCTTGAAGGCACAGGCGTGCCGTTGATCGCCGACGGCGGCATCCGTTTCTCCGGTGACCTGTCCAAGGCCATCGTCGCCGGTGCTTCCTGCGTGATGATGGGCTCGATGTTCGCCGGTACCGAAGAAGCGCCGGGCGAGATCGAACTGTTCCAGGGCCGTTCGTACAAGGCTTACCGCGGCATGGGTTCGCTGGGCGCCATGTCCCAGGCGCAAGGTTCTTCCGACCGTTACTTCCAGGACTCCTCGGCAGGCGCCGAGAAGCTCGTACCGGAAGGTATCGAAGGCCGTGTGCCGTACAAAGGCACCCTGAGCGCGATCATCCATCAACTGATGGGCGGCCTGCGTTCCTCGATGGGCTACACCGGCAGCGCCGACATCGAAGAAATGCGCACCAAGCCGGAGTTCGTACGGATCACCGGCGCCGGCATGGCTGAATCCCATGTCCACGACGTGCAGATCACCAAGGAAGCGCCAAACTACCGCGTAGGTTGAGGCTTCCAGCAAAACGTTAAGTAACCGGGGCTGTTCTTTCAGCCCCGAGTTGTTTCTGATTCATTAGACGAGACTGACTTCATGGCCCTCGACATTCACGCCCACCGCATCCTGATCCTCGACTTCGGTTCCCAGTACACCCAACTGATCGCCCGCCGCGTGCGTGAAATCGGCGTGTACTGCGAACTGCACCCGTTCGACATGGATGACGCAGCGATCCGCGAATTCGCCCCTAAAGGCGTCATCCTCGCCGGTGGCCCCGAGTCCGTGCACGAAGCCGACAGCCCGCGCTGCCCGCAGGCGGTATTTGACTTGGGCGTGCCGGTCTTCGGTATCTGCTACGGCATGCAGACCATGGCCGAGCAACTGGGCGGCAAGGTCGAAGGTTCCGAGCTGCGTGAATTTGGTTATGCCCGTGTCGACGTGGTCGGCAAGAGCCGCCTGCTGGACGGCATCGAAGACCACATCGACGCCGACGGCCTGTTCGGCCTCGACGTATGGATGAGCCACGGTGACAAGGTCACCAAGATGCCCGAAGACTTCCACATCCTGGCCAGCACCCCGAGCTGCCCGATCGCCGGCATGTTCAGCGACGAGCGTCGTTACTACGGCGTGCAGTTCCACCCGGAAGTGACCCACACCAAGCAAGGCGGGCGCATCCTGTCGCGCTTCATCCTCGACATCTGCGAGTGTGAAGCTCTGTGGACCCCGTCGAAGATCGCTGAAGACGCCATCGCCCAGGTACGCGCCCAGGTCGGCACTGACAACGTGCTGCTCGGCCTGTCCGGCGGCGTTGACTCCTCCGTGGTAGCAGCCCTGCTGCACAAAGCCATCGGCGACCAGCTCACCTGCGTATTCGTCGACAACGGCCTGCTGCGCCTGCACGAAGGCGAGCAAGTGATGGCCATGTTCGCCGAGAACATGGGCGTCAAGGTGATCCGCGCCAACGCCGAGGAGCAGTTCCTCAACAACCTGGCCGGCGAGTCCGACCCGGAGAAAAAGCGCAAGATCATCGGTCGCACCTTCATCGACGTCTTCGATGCCCAGTCCAACAAACTGGACAACATCAAGTACCTCGCCCAGGGCACCATCTACCCTGACGTGATCGAGTCGGCTGGCGCCAAAAGTGGCAAGGCCCACGTGATCAAGTCCCACCACAACGTCGGTGGCCTGCCTGAGGAAATGAACCTCAAGCTGGTAGAACCGCTGCGCGAACTGTTCAAAGACGAAGTCCGCCGCCTGGGCCTGGAACTCGGCCTGCCGTACGACATGGTCTACCGCCACCCATTCCCGGGCCCGGGCCTGGGCGTGCGGATCCTGGGTGAAGTGAAGAAGGAATACGCCGACCTGCTGCGTCGCGCCGATCACATCTTCATCGAAGAACTGCGCAAGGCCGACTGGTACCACAAGGTCAGCCAGGCCTTCGTAGTGTTCCAGCCGGTGAAATCGGTTGGTGTTGTTGGCGATGGCCGTCGTTACGCGTGGGTTGTGGCGCTGCGTGCCGTAGAGACTATCGACTTCATGACCGCGCGTTGGGCGCACCTGCCTTACGAACTGCTGGAAACCGTCAGCGGCCGGATCATCAATGAGATCGAAGGTATTTCCCGCGTGACTTATGACGTGTCGAGCAAGCCGCCGGCGACTATTGAGTGGGAATGATTGGATGTCCGGCATTGTCCGGCACCAACTAGCAAGAAATGCTCTGGAGCCCGCGTAATTGCGGGCTTTTGGTATTTTGCATTTGTCACCTTCCGAAACCGGCGCATTCTGTTACCGTTCGAGATGCACTTGATGAAGTCCATTGCGGGCTGCTCAGCACGGTCGCAGTCTCGATGCCGAAATGCGAGACATTTTGGAATCTTCGGTGAAACCGCAAGGCCGGGTGAAGCAGGGTTCGCTGCGAGCTGAGGTGGGTAAGGCCAGCCCGACGGATGAAGAGTTTGCGGCCTTTGAGAGTACGCGCGACTAGACGCCCGCTCAGACGGTAGCCTTTCAATGACGTTCTTGATACGAATGTGATTTCGAAGCCGTTAGGGTGTTCGCCTGAGGCCAACTTGATTGAATGTATCGACACACTACCGCTGCAGATGCTTTATCTGTCAGCAATGGCTGATACTGAGTTGCGCGCTGGCGTGGTGCTGATGCCAATCGGCAAGCGGCGTACGAAGCTGTCGATGGCTCGGTGTATCTTGCCTCCCAGTGTGCTACCGTGTGAGCAGAAATTGATCAATCCGTTTGGGGTACTCAAGCCATGAACCACAAGCTGAATACCTATGGTGTATCCATAGTAGACAGGCCTAAAGTTAAAGCTATCAAAAAGCTGGACTTGGGTGGCGAGTCGGGTAAACAGATCGTTTATTCAGAAACCAAGCTTGTTCTCAGAACTCACAAGAAGACCTTTCAGAAGTTGGCTGATATGTAATGGAATTGATCTTCTTTCCATTTGAACGGGTCATTGAGATAAACACTCAAATCTTGACTACCGAGCCCGGCATGAAGGGGCCGGTAAGTATTCCGACCTTGCAAGGCGCGCTGGCCCGAATCGACAATGCGATCGCCTATAATGGCCTCGACGACGTATTTGAAATCGCTGCCAAGTACACTGCCAATATCGCGCAAGGCCATGCACCGCCCGATGCCAACAAGCGCACCGGGCTTGCAGTCGGCTTGGAGTACCTTTCTAAATGATTATGAAATTACTCTAGATAATGATCTGATAGCGGATGCCGTTAGGGATTTGGTTATCGGCGATATCAACGAGCATGATTTCGCTGATATTCTCTACTCCTGCTTCATCGCTTCTAAAAATCAGGCTTAGCACCAGGAAGGCTTGGCAAATTCACTGGCTCGATTTGCCGTAGTCATGATTAGGCAATAGCTGAGTTTGCCAGGCTGATCTGTCTAAGCTGAGCTACTGGTTGAAATAGGGCGCCCGAACCTCACTAGAGTGCAGCGCTAAGTCCGGAGCGCAGGAATGGGGTTAACCAGTGCCAGTCAGTTATGCTGACTGGCATTTTTGTTCTGGGCATAAAGCTATGAAGCAAGAGTTGTTACTATAACGAGCGGCGAAGGCTGGGGTAGGTATTAGAGAAACTGTGATCGGATCAAATCCGTATCGAACGGCGTTATCCCCTGATCAGGCGAAAACACCGTCTCTGCCTGCTGCGGTGAAGCCGCTCGTTCTCCCCGTGCTCGAACATGTAAATCGAACAGTGTCTCTAAATCCGGCTTTGGTGTATGTACCAGCGCTCGCAGCATCAACGATACCCCACTGAGGTTGTTCTGGACGTTGTTCCATCGCGCAGATGAAGTAAGTCCGAGATCGGCCCAGATCATGCGCCTTTCCTGCAGGTCCATCACGAATGGCAGGCAGATGCCTGTGTCGGAGGCGATGTCGATACGGTCGAACACAGAGCGCGGCTCGAATACTTCACCCGACGCTACGTCGGCACGGGCCATCCAACCAGCGAAGCATTCTGGAAGATCGCAATACGGCTGCTCGGTGTATGAGTTGATAGAGGTGACCACGTAACGAACGCCCATTTTGACGAGGACATCAAGGTCAAGGTCGATGAACTCCGAAGCCCCTTGGGGCGCGTCGACGATGTCGCCGCTGTGGTAGCCGCCGAAGCCCTTCAGGTTGTAGTACGCCACCGTTTGTTTGAACACGAAGTTGGCGTCAAAAAATGCGGCAGACAAGTCGACATCCGTGCGTCCACGGCCGTTCTTCCACCACAGGAACAGGCGTATGAAACGAGTGTCAGGCATAGGCAGCCGACTGCCCCGCACCAGCGTACGTAGCGACTTTGATGAGGCCCGCTGCGCCAGCGGCACGTTATATTCGCGTAATGCAGGATCGATGAAACAGCGGCCTAATGGCACAAGCGATGCAAAACGCGTTACGAGAGCCTCCTCGCAGATCCTGGCCGTACGAGCCAATACTTCTGGAGCGAGATGTTCACGTCGATCCTCAACACCATAGACCTTGGCGAATGCGCCTTTCGGTGTGAACGCTCGCAGGGGTAGGGGGCGCGGAGCACGTACGTGGGCCAGTAATTGAAGCAGAATTGGTGAGGACACTAGGGGCGCAACCGCCTCGAACGCGTCGAGTACCGATTCTGGTTCCGTCGCGCGCCTTAGGGTCACGTCCAGCCGTCGTGCGAACTCGCCAGGACGGTTTTGTAGTATGGGGGTAAGCGTGGCGATTTGACGCTGGGCAAGTAATGTTTCGACACGTGATCCAAATGAGTCTGGCGCTTCATTGCGACGCGCTGCCGTGATGGCGGTTAGGGCTCGTGGGTACTTGTCGGCGTAATCGCCCGGATGCAGTACTTCAGCCAAGCGTTTCCATCGCTCAGCATGGTGCATTACGTCTTCTGCAGCGTTGGGTACATGATCGAGCAAGCGTAATAGCAGGCGGCGCATTGAGCGCTTCATCGCCGTGAAACGTGTCGAAGCTGTCGCGAGTGACACGTCTCCACCATTCAGCGCGACAGCGAGCCGTAGCACGTCAGTCGCTGTTTCGACGTTTCGCTGCAGGAACGCGTCTACCCGTGCATCCCCAGCTACATTCTGAATAAGTGCGCTGCCAACCTGCGCACGGATCTCCCGGAACGGGACGGTGTCCGGCAGTAGCCGGAATACATCACTCTTGTACTTTCGGATAAACCAGACGACGTCGGCAGTGTCCCTCTCGGAGAGCGAGGTACGCGCTGAAACCAGCGGCTCGAGCAGTGACTCGAACTCGGGGATGCTTCCCGGTTCGATCACGCGGGCTATGCAGTTGCCCTCAAGCATTGCAGGTCGAGAGTTTTCAGTCGGTGGTAGGCGCTGAAGCGTGAGGTAATGCAGGACGGCATTTAGGTACAACTGCGCCTCTGAGGCCGTCAGAACCTGCTCTGGAAAATCAGGATAAAATGGCCTGTGGTGTACATGAGCGCCATTTTCCCTGCGAAGGACTCCGACGATTTCGCGCAGCCAGTACTTCAGTTCTATCGGCGACAATGTGCCGATTTGCTCAATCAGAGGCTCTGAAAATACGCATCCGAACGCTGCGACTTCGCGGACAGCCGATGCGACCTGTGCGCGCGTGGCACCGCCAGTGCCCACCGGAACGTGGACTTTGCTACGGCGATTCAGGAACATATCTTGATTCATGCTTGATTTTCTCCCTTCGGCGCCGTAATGGATGAGCTGCGTGGTTCTACAACGGATGTAAAAACGCCTGCAAGACGCAGGCGCGGTGTGGAGAGCGAAACCCCTAGGTCATAGGAGGTTAGAAGGAAGGTGTTCCATAGCCACGCAGGCATTCTACGTAAGGTTGTATCTGTTTGGCAGGTTGCTGCGTGTCCCAACGGTAACAAACTGCTTCGTCAGAAAAGGGGCTGAAAGCGGCCATACCTTACGAGCCGCTGCTTTCTGGATTCGCGGCAGCCTTCAATAGAACTCGTCAAGCAAGCAGTAATACGCAATGCGCTGCTCATCGGGCTCCACGCCGTAGCGTTCGAAGAACGGCGCCACCCACGCTTGTCCAAAGTTCTGGGTAATGCTGCGCGCTGCCAGGGCCAGGTCCTGGTAGCGGTCACTGACGCCTAAGCGACCACAATCGATAAAACCGCTGAAACGACCGTCTGCTGTCATGAAGTTCGGCAAGCAGGCGTCGCCATGGGTCACCACCAAGTCCTGGATGATTGGCCGTGTCGATACCAGTTCGTCCAACACTTGCTCGCCGCTTTGCCCTTGTCGTTCATCGTCGAAATCGGTCTCGTCGACCAAGCCCGCGTTGACGTGGCCCCGTGCGGTCGCGATGCGCACTTCAAGGGAGTGATCGAACGGGCACAGAGCGGTGGGAACCTGATGCAGCGTGCGCAGGGCACTCGCCAGGATTTCTATGATGTGCGCCACAGGAAGGTCGTCGACCGTCGCCAGGTCCTTTCCTGGCATGGCGCTCATCAGTAGCCAGTGACGATCCTGGTCTATCACCTCATCCACGACAATCGGTGCCGGTAGCCCTTGTTGCCGCAGCCAGCGCAGGCGCTCGATTTCGTCCGCCAGCTCAGCGAACTCTCCAAGGGGCTCGGACTTCAGGAACAGGTCTTCGCCTTGTTCGCTGCGCAGTCGATAGACGTCTGCGCGCGACTCGCCGATAGACTGTTGTTCAATCAGTGCATGGGGGAACTGTTCGCGCCATGTGTTCGGGATATTCACAGTGTTCTCATTTCCTGGTTTCAGCTGTGCTGCTCATAGCGGCACCGGTTTGCCAACCATCACCATACCCATGTCTTCAAGCGCGGCAAATAACGCTTTGAGGCTGTCGAAGCGCTTACCGCTCACGCTCGGCCAATTGGGTCGCTCGATGAAGAAGTAGCCGTTCTGGTTACGAATATCCGTAGAGACCAACTCCCCCAGTTTGCTGCGATGTTTCAGGATGGGCGACACCGATGACGAGTCGACGGTAAACGTTCCGGCGCGTTGCAGCAGGGCGTCGAACTCCGCGGCGGTTGCAGGTTTCCGGGGGATCTGCGACTGAAACAACAGGTCGCTTTTCACCGCGCCTTCCTCGCCGGTTGCCGGGATGCCAGGGTCCGGGATGATGCCTTGGGATTGCCCGGGCGCGACATCCTCTACCCTCAGGCCATGCACTTCTTCCAGTTCGCTCAGCCCGGGAACCCCCTTGTAGCTGCTGACGTGGGTATTGCCCACCAGTGCCACCCATTTGTGCGCACCTTGGGCCGCCTGGTCGGCACGGATCACGGTGCTTGCGTAGTAGTTCATCAAGGCGTGGCGTTGCGCACCTCGGGCGATCTGGCTATCGGTCACGGCCGGGATAAATCCGTCGGTACGGTAACTGGCCAGGCAATCGATGGCCTGGATGCGGATCTTGTGCGCGCGGGCGGCTTTGATCAGCTCCATGAAGTTGTATTGGCCCAGCGGATCGGTGCCCATGCCGGTATCGAGGCTCTGCAGGTAGCGCCTGAGCGTCTCGGGCATTTCGCCGCTTTCGAAAAAACTGTCCAGGGCTGCCTGGTGAAAGTCGCGCAGCAGGTGCTCGCAGTACAACGTCTTGACGTTTTTCTGCGCCAGTAACTCCATGTACTCGATCAGCAGTTGTTTGCTGCCCACGCCGCTGTGGGCTTCGCCGACCACGATGCCACGTCCGTCCTCCAGCAGTGCCTCCAGCCAGGTTGCCGTGGGCGCCTTGGCTGGCACCGAGGGAATGGGCGGGCGATTGGCTGCACGGAACCGACGCAGGAAGGCCACCGCATCCTTGAACAGTTGCTGCCTTCTGCTTTTGAACGGCGCGTACGGGTCGGCGCCGTTGTCAAAGAGGTTCACGCCCTCGTCGCTCAGGGCATATTTCGCAGTGCCAGGCCCTGCGGCGGCATTTTCCAGGGGGGCACGCAGGTCCGGCGGTATTTCATAGGCGATGGCCGGGCTTTGCACCGTCGGCACCGGTCGGCGGCCCGGCACCCGGTTGAGCAGCTGCCCGGCGCCGCCTTTCAAGCCAGGCCTGGGCAACACTTCCCATTCACCCTGGGCGTTGAAGCGCACCGGGATGGCTTCCGAGAGGGCAAGTGGATGTTCAGGGCTGACAATAGCCCAATGCCCGCCGCCATTGACGTCATTCACATACTGCACGTAATACGGCGTGTCGTTGAGCAGGATGGCCGCCGCCGGGTTGGATTCCAGACGATAGATACCTTGATCCCGGCCGGGCTCGCTGACCGGGTCGCGGCCCTCGAGGATTTCATTGGCTTCCCAAGCTGGTGGAATTTCTGGCCGTAGGCCGGCCTCCACCGCGCCGGTGGGAATGGCCGAAGGCGCCAGGGCCGCGCCCGTTTCGGCGGTGGTTTCAACAACGGCCTGCTCGACAGGGCGCTCCAGCTCTATTGCGGGAACCAGCGTCTTGGCCGGCGGCAGGCCTTTGAACGTGAGGCCGTTTGCGCGCAGGGCGCCGCGCAGCTCAGGCAGCGTCTTGTAGACAGCCCCGTTGAGCCTTGGGAAGGCATCGCGATCAATGAAATAACCGGCGTCCGAGTGTTGGATGCGGTTGCGTACAAGCTTGTTCAGGCGGTTGCGGTGAATAAGCGTCAGCTCATCGCGGGTCTGTTGCATGACGCAGTCCCCAGGTGAGCCGAGGGTTCT
Source organism: Pseudomonas sp. Root569 (assembly GCF_001427465.1). Lineage (NCBI taxonomy): Bacteria > Pseudomonadati > Pseudomonadota > Gammaproteobacteria > Pseudomonadales > Pseudomonadaceae > Pseudomonas > Pseudomonas sp. Root569. The sequence goes on from NZ_LMGQ01000027.1 coordinate 21,138, forward strand.
TTCTAGGTCTCTCTGTTCAAAGATATAGGGGTGTACTTGCTCGCTCTCACGCATCGGCACTTGCAGGGAAAGGTCGGTGTCCAGCGCATTGAGCGGCGGCTTTACCTGATCGAACGTGGGCAGGTTGTTCACCTTGGGTCCATAAGCGACTTTGATCTGACTGCCTTCGCCGCCGAGTTCCTCGGTAATGCGCAGGCTGGTCCCACCGTTTATTTCACTGATCCCGGCCACCCCTCTGAAGGTGTTGGTGTTTTGCGCCCCGGTGAGCACCACCCATTTGCCGACGCCGTTTTTGGCCTGGTCAAGGCGCAGGATTTCACTGGTGATGAAGTTCTTGGACATTTGCTCATCCACCGCTGACCCTTTGGGCAGGTAGTTGGCCAGGCATTCGCTGGCCTGGATGCGTATATGGTTGTCGCGGGCGGCGTGTAGCAGCTCCAGGGTGTTGAAGCGGCCCATCTCGACGGGGTCCAGCTCGCGCAGGTATTTACCCAGGCGGTCGGGCATGACGCCACTGCGGGCGAACGCATCGAGATCTGCCTGATGAAGGTCGTTGTAGAGCCGATGCAAGTGCAGGGTCTTGACGCCCTGCTTGGCCAGGCGCGGCATCTGCTTGATCAGCATGTAGGTGCTGGCAACGCGTTTGGGGCTCTCGGCGACGACCAGCCCCGGGCCGTTTGCCAGGCATTTATCAAACAATTGGTCGGCGTCCATCCCTGGCGTAATGGCAGGCAATGCCGGCTTCGCGGGCAGGTTGCTGGCGAAAAGTGGACGGGCGTAGAAGTTGCGCGCGCTGGTGAGGATTTTTGCCCGCATGGGGTTGATGAAGTAGTCCGAGGTGCTGAAGCTGCCAGCTTCGCCCGTGGGGGTGATGATTGGCTTGATGTAGTCCGGCCCCCCGGACATGGCGAGGCCGATATCGAAACTGTTCTGGTTCTTCAGATCAAAAGGGGTCGGCAAGCTGGAGGGCGGGTTTTCAAAACCCGGTGCCCCATAGGAGGTTGGTCGGCGATAGTCGCTCGCGGGCGTCAGCTGGGTACTTGTGGTCGGGGTGTCCATGGGGCTGCCACCGCGCACCGCCTCGGAGGGGCGCAGCACCCGCTCCCATTCGCTCTCGGCATTCAGGCGTACCGGCAGTGAGCCGGTGCTGGCGTGGGGGTTCAGCGGGTCGATGATGGCCCAGGTGCCGCCGCCGTTTACGTCTGCTTCATAACGCACATAAAACACCGCGTCCTTGAGCTTGATCAGGGTCGAAGGGTTGGCATTGATGCGGTAGATCTGTGCAAAACGGCCGCCTTCGGTCATCGCCGTGGCACCCTCCAGTCCTTGCAGGCGCCGCCAGCTCGAGGGTATTTGCCCAAGGCCGGCGTCGGGCAGCTGGGGCAGTGCGGGGGGCGCCGGCACGGCAGGGCTTGCCGGTTCGGCAGCCTCGGGGTTCAACGCCTCGTCGTACTTGGCCATCTCGGCCGCTTCCGCGGCGTCGACGTCGGCACCCACTTCGGCGATGGGCCCGGGCCCATGCAGCGCTGCCAGGTTGAACAGGGTGTCGATCGCGCTGAACACCGAACCGGTCACCCCGGCCTTGCGCTCGGCACTGGTTCGGCCATTCACCGCCTGGTCGATGTTCAGGGCCAGGTTGGCGATGCTGGCGCCCAGAACCGGCAAGGCTATCGGCCATCCAATGACAGCCAGCGGCCCGAATATCTTGAGGCCGGCACTCAGGTAACCGATCCAGATTTTCTTGCTCAGTTGCGCATTGGTGGTCAGCAACTGCTCGGCTTCGTCATACATCGCTGCGCGGGTGCGGTCTCGCAACCAACTGAAGGCGTCCGTGGTGACCGCCTGGTTCTTCTGGTTGATCATGTGATGATCCGACTTGCCCCAGGTCTGCACCAGGCGATTCATCAGGTCAGTGATGCCGTCGGTCATGGCCTCGCGGTCAGTCAGGGAAAAGTGGCAAAGGAACAGGTCACGGGTCTTCTTGTCGTCCATAAGCCCGAGCAACCACCAGTGCAATTGCCCCGCGGTGTCGAACACTTTGAAGGCCTGCTGCTCACCTGGCACATAGAGTATTTGCCGGCCGGCGGAGTCAGTGATGCGCAACAGGTTGGTAGCCACGTGACCGTCCAGGTCAAGGGCGGCGACCTGCGCATCGGCGCCTGGCGCCACGTCGGTTTGCAGCATGGCCAGGCTGACCGGCCAGCTCAGGTGCGGGGCCACGGCCGTGATGCAAGTGTGGAAGTCTTCGGCACTCAGGTGCTTGAGTTCGAGGGCTTGCACCGCCTTGCTGAGGAAATTGCATTTGGCCTGGGTGCGAAAGGCTTCGGCGTGGTCCTGCCAGAAGCTGTCGAGCTTGTCGCGGTAAAGGTCACTGAACTTGAGGGCCCAGAAGTCCTTGAGCACTTCGTTGCCATGCAGGCGCACTTCATTGGTCTGGTTGAAATCGCCGTATTCCGGGCCTTTGGTGTAGAAACCACCGTACAGGTCCAGCAGGTCGGCGTTGTCATAGTCGGTGGCACGGAATCGATGAATCACCAACTCGGTCAGGGTCGTGGACTCGTAGGGTTTTTCCAGGACATGTTCCCAGCCGGTAAAGGTCAGCGAATTGCTTTGGGCTGCCTTGAAGCGGTGGTAGTACACCTCGTCCGGGTCGAGGCCCTCGACGCCGTGCTTTTTCAGAATGCCGCGGGCGGTTTCGTGAGCCGTATCGTGCAGGCTGGGGCAAGCCAGGATCACGCGTCCGGCCAGGGCCTTGAGGGCCGCCTTGTCGGCGGTGTTGGGCAGGGTGTGGGTTTCGCTCGAACTCATGGGAGTGCTCATCCTTCAAAAATGAAGGGCGAGATTCCCCCAGGCTGGCACGGGGAGGGCGCTACATAGTTAGGCTAAGGGGCTGTGCTCAGCGCCGTGCGATATCCGAAAAGTAGAACTTGTCCAGGGTATGGCGCGATTCGGTGTACTCGAACTGCCGCCCGTCCTGCAAGAACGTCTGGTTACTCACCACGATCACATGGCTTTGCCCGTCAAGGTCCAGGTGCGCCTGGTCGTCCTTGCTGCGCGGCAAGGCCTCGATGGTGCGCTGCGCATAGCTGATCTGCAGCTGCAACGTCTGCTCTATAAACGCGTAGATCGACTGTTCGGCGATCTCGCGATCCAGGCCGGGAATCAGCTCGGCGATGAAGTGGTTGATGTCCAGGATCACCCGTTTGCCGCCGATGCGTCGTACCCGCTTGATACGGGTGATCAGCGTGCCTGGGTCGGCCTCGAAGTGTTGCAGCAGTGGCCCTTCGAGCGGGAGCTGGGTGAATTCAACCACCTCGGTGCGTACGTCATTGCCCAGGTCGGCGTGGGTCTCATGGAAGCTGACGATACCGCCCAGCTGGAACTCGATCGGGTTGGGCGACAACACAAAAGTGCCCTTGCCATGGATCTTTTGGGCAAAGCCACGTTCCTGCAACTGCTCAATGGCGCGTCGCACGGTGCCACGGCTGGCTTGGTAGGCGTCCATCAGCTCGGTTTCAGAGGGCAGGCGCGTACCGCGTTGCAGGCGTTCGGTGGTGATGCTGGCAAGCAGATCCGTATAGATCTGGTTGTATTTGCTCATGAGATGGCTCTATGCCCGGCTTGCATTCAAGGCAGGAACCTTAGTGGCAGAGGTGGGGTTTGTCCATTGGGCAGCCGTGTAGCCAGGGGAAAAATCTGACGGGAAGTTCGCATTAATAAACAAAAGTGTAACTCGTACAGACGAGTTGTTGATTTAACTCGTACAGACGAGTACTTTTGCCCTCGGCGTGCTGCCAACGACTGCCACCCATAAAAACAATCACAGTGGAAAACGAGCATGAGCCACGACTATCCGACTATCGCCCGCGAGATTCTCAAGAACCTCGGTGGGCGCGACAACCTTGAGCAAGCTGCCCATTGCGTGACCCGCCTGCGCCTGGCGCTCAAGGACCCGAGCCTGGTCAACAGCAGCGCGTTGAACCAGGTCGACCTGGTCAAGGGATCGTTCTTTACCGGCGGTCTGTTCCAGGTAGTGATCGGCCCAGGCGAAGTGGAAAGGGTCTATGCCGCCTTGCGTGAAGTCACCGGTCTTGCGGCATCGACCATTGCTGATGTGAAGCAGAAGGGCGCTGACAAGACCAACGCCATGCAGCGCCTGGTGCGCGTGTTCTCCGACGTGTTCATGCCGATCCTGCCAGCGCTGATCATTGCCGGCCTGCTCATGGGCATCAACAACCTGATGGGCGCCAAGGGCATGTTCATCGAGGGCCAGACGCTGCTGGAGGCCTATCCGAACCTGGATGGCCTGTGGAGCCTGATCAACCTGATGGCCAATACCTCCTTCGTGTTCCTGCCGGCACTGGTGGGCTGGTCGGCGGCCAAACGTTTCGGTGGCAGTGAAATCCTCGGCATCGTGCTTGGCCTGATGCTGGTGCACCCCGATCTGCTCAATGCCTGGAACTACGGCAAGGCGGTCGCCGGCCTCGACGGCCAGAGCCTGCCGTATTTCGATATTTTCGGCTGGTTCCAGATCGAGAAGGTCGGGTATCAGGGGCAGATCCTGCCGATCCTGCTCGCGGCCTATGTGATGAGCGTCATCGAGAAGTGGCTGCGCGCGCGGGTGCCCAATGCGATCCAACTGCTCGTGGTGCCGATCACTACCATCGTCGTCACTGGCGTGCTGGCCCTGGCGATCATCGGCCCGGTGACCCGTCACCTCGGCATCCTCATCACCGAAGGGGTGGTCACGCTGTTCGACCTGGCGCCGATGCTCGGTGGAGCGATCTTCGGCCTGCTCTATGCGCCGCTGGTGATCACCGGCATGCACCACATGTTCCTGGCCGTGGACCTGCAGCTGATCTCCACCCAGGGCGGCACCTTTATCTGGCCGATGATCGTCATGTCCAACCTGGCCCAGGGCAGCGCCGCACTCGGGGTGTTCTACATGACCCGCAATGCGCGGGACAAAAGCATGGCCTCGACCTCGGCGATTTCCGCCTATTTCGGCATCACCGAGCCGGCGATGTTCGGGGTGAACCTGCGCTTCAAGTTTCCGTTCTATGCCGCGCTGCTGGGTTCGGCGCTGGGCAGTATTTTCCTGTCGTTGAACAAGGTCACTGCCTCGGCCATCGGCGTTGGAGGCCTGCCCGGGTTTATCTCGATCATCCCGCAGTACATCCCGGTGTTTGTGATCGGCATGGCCGTCGCGATCGTCGTGCCCTTTGTACTGACCTGTGTGTTGAGCATGAAGATTATCCGGCCTGGGTATCGGGTCGCCTGATCCACCGCCATCGGGGGTAAGCCCCCGATGAGGCCCTCAAAGCCAGCACACAATTAATTGAAGGAACCCCACCATGCAAAACTGGCAACACTCGGTGATCTACCAGATCTACCCCAAAAGCTTCCATAGCCACGCGGGTAACGCCACCGGTGACCTGCTGGGCATCGTGGATAAGCTTGACTACCTGAAATGGCTGGGGGTGGACTGCCTGTGGATCACCCCGTTCCTGAGGTCGCCGCAACGCGACAACGGCTACGACATCAGCGACTACTACGCCATCGACCCCAGCTACGGGACCATGGCTGACTGTGACCTGCTGATCAGCGAAGCGGCCAAGCGTGGCATCAAGCTGATGCTCGATATCGTGGTCAACCACACCTCCGTCGAGCACGAGTGGTTCCAGCAGGCGCGCAGCAGTCTCGACAACCCCTACCGCGACTTCTACATCTGGCGCGACCAGCCGAACAACTGGGAATCCAAGTTCGGCGGCTCGGCCTGGGAATACGAAGCGCAGACCGGGCAGTACTACCTGCACCTGTTCGACCATACCCAGGCCGACCTCAATTGGGACAACCCCAAGGTGCGTGCCGAAGTGTTCAAGTTGATGCGCTTCTGGCGTGACAAAGGCGTGGGCGGTTTCCGCCTGGATGTGATCAACCTGATCTCCAAGCCCGCCGACTTCCCCGAAGACAACAGCGACGGCCGCCGTTTCTATACCGACGGCCCGAATGTGCACGCCTACCTGCAGCAAATGCACCGCGAAGTCTTCGAAGGCCACGACCTGATCAACGTCGGCGAGATGTCGTCCACCAGCCTGGAACACTGTATCCGCTACTCGAATCCGGCCTCGAAAGAGCTGTCGATGACTTTCAACTTCCACCACCTGAAAGTCGATTACCCCAACCTGCAGAAGTGGGTGAAGGCCGACTTCGATTTCCTGCAACTCAAGCAGATTTTCTCCGACTGGCAACTGGGTATGCAGGCCGGTGGCGGTTGGAACGCGCTGTTCTGGTGTAACCACGACCAGCCGCGGGTGGTCTCGCGTTTTGGTGATGACGGCGAATACCGCGTGGTCTCGGCCAAGATGCTCGCCACGGCGCTGCACTTCCTCCAGGGCACGCCGTATGTGTACCAGGGCGAGGAACTGGGCATGACCAACCCGGGCTTCGACAAGATCGAACAGTACCGCGATGTGGAAACCCTGAACATTTTCCGCCTCAAGCGTGATGCCGGGGAGTCCGAGGCGTCGAGCATGGCGGCGATCATGCAGAAATCCCGCGACAACGGTCGCACGCCGATGCAGTGGAGCAACCAGGCCAATGCCGGTTTCAGTCGTGGCGAGCCCTGGATTGGCGTTGCGGCCAACGCTGCGCAGATCAACGTTGAAAACCAGCTGGATGACCCGGATTCGGTGCTGCATCACTACCGCGCCCTGATCGCCCTGCGGCGCCGCGAACCGCTGATCCAGGAAGGCGTTTATCGCCCACTGCTGCAAGACCATCGCCAGGTCTGGGCGTACGTGCGCGAAGGCCATGGCGAGCGCCTGCTGGTGCTCAACAACTTCTACGGCACGCCGTGCGAAATCCAGCTGCCCGACCAGGTGATCAATCCGTCGAGCGCGCAGCGGCTGCTCATCAGCAATTACCCCGATTGCCCGGCGCGCACGAGCACGGTGGTGTTGCGCCCTTACGAATCGTTTGTGCTGCATCTCAAGGACTGAGCCGCCTCTACCGGTAATCGCATCACGCATCAAAGTAAGAAAAAACAATAAAAATAAAGGAGCGCTTCATGAAAACAACAATAAAACTGGGCCTTATTACGTCGTGCCTTGCTGTGCCGTTTGGCGCCCAGGCCCTGGAGTTCGCCGGTTACTTGCGCAGTGGCGCGGGCACGTCAACGGGCAGCGGCAAGCAGCAGTGCTTCCAACTGCCGGGGGCGCGAACCAAATACCGCTTGGGTAACGAATGCGAGCAATATGCCGAACTGGAATTGCGCCAGGACCTGCTGACGTTCGATGACGGCTCAGTGCTCAGCGTGGATGCCATGGCCTCCCTCTACAACAAGTACGACCGCGCCCTGAAGTTCCAGGGTGAAAACAACGGCTCGGCACGCATGCCGCAGATGTATGCGCAATGGTCCAACCTGCCCAGCCTCAACGGCGGTTCGCTGTGGGCCGGGCGGCGCTACTACAAACGTAACGACATCCATATCTCCGACTTCTACTACTGGAACCAGAGCGCCACCGGTGGCGGGATCGAGGATGTGCTGATCGGCGGCTTGAAATACAGCTACGCCCTGTCGCGCAAGGACAACCTGTACCAGAAGGAATACGCCACCCGTCACGACTTCAACGTGGCCGGTTTCAACACCAACCCGGGCGGCGAGCTGGAGCTTGGCCTGAGTTATATCGCCAAGGCCGGTGGGCGTGACACCAACAGCGGTTGGGCGCTGACCGCGCAGCATGTGCAAACCGCGTTCCTGGGCGGCAAGAACAAATTTGCCTTGCAGTACGGCGAAGGCCCAGGCACTGGGTTGGGCTACACCGGCAATACCCGGTTGGACAAGAGCAGCAAAAGCTACCGTGCCGTGGAATTCTTTGACTGGCAGGTGACCCCGCGTTTCGGTGGGCAAGTCCAGGCGGTGTACCAGAAGGATGTACGCCCGGGGCGTCAGGACCAGAACTGGATGTCCCTGGGTGTACGCCCGGCGTATGCCATCAGCGAGCAATTCAAGCTGGTCGCTGAACTGGGCCACGATCAGGTCGAGGCTACCGGCGGTACACGCAAGCTGAGCAAATTCACGTTCGCGCCGACCTGGTCGCCCAAAGGCCCGGAATTCTGGGCGCGGCCGGAAGTGCGGTTGTACTACACCTATGCCAGCTGGAACCAGGCGGCCAAGCGCGCAGCGAATGAACTCGCGGCGGGCTCGGCGTTATCTGATACCGGTGCCTATGGCACGGCACGGCATGGATCGAACATGGGCGTGCAAGTCGAATACTGGTGGAAATAACCGCGAACTAATGTGGGCGCGATCAAGCCCGCTCCCACATTTGAACTGTGCCATCTCACCCAATGATTTTTACAGAACAACCCAACAGGTGAAGTCATGACCCCATCTCAACCCCTGGAACTGCTGGCGCCCCTGTCCGGGATGCTGCTGGCGCTGGATCAGGTACCCGACCCAGTGTTTTCCAGCCGCGTGATCGGCGACGGCCTGTGCATCGATCCCACCTCGCAGACGCTCTGCGCGCCGCTGGCCGGGGTGATCAGCAATATCCAGGACAGCGGTCATGCTGTGAGTGTCACCGACGACAACGGCGTGCAGGTGCTGTTGCATATCGGCCTGGACACCGTGAACCTGGCGGGTCAGGGCTTCACCCGTTTGGTTGAGGAGGGCCAGCGGGTGGAAGCCGGGCAGCCGCTGATTGAGTTCGACGCCGACTATGTGGCACTGCATGCACGTAGCCTGCTGACCCTGATGCTGGTCGTCAGTGGCGAGCCATTTGTGTTGCTGGTGCCCGATCAGGGCGCCGTCGAGGAAGGCCAGCCACTGTTACGAGTGTCCCCCGGGCAAGCGTCATCGGAAGCCGATGAAGAGGAGGGCGATGCGCTGTTCTCCAAGCCCCTGACCTTGCCCAACGCCAACGGTTTGCACGCTCGCCCAGCGGCAGTGCTTGCCCAGGCGGCGAAAGGGTTCAGTTCAAGCATCTACCTGCACAAGCAAACCCAGAGCGCGAATGCCAAGTCGCTGGTGGCGATCATGGCGCTGCAGACGTCCCGGGGAGACAGCCTGCAAGTGAGCGCGGCGGGCGCGGATGCCGAGGCGGCGATCCAGGCGCTGGTGGCGTTGTTGCTGGACGGCTGTGGCGAGACGGTGGCGGCGGTCGAAGTAGTCAAGCCTGCCGCGCCGGTGTCATCGGCAACCTTGATGCGGGGCGTGTGTGCGTCGCCGGGCTCGGCGTTTGGGCAGGTCGTCCAAGTGGCCGAACCGGCGCTGAATATTCCCGAAGCCGGTGCCGGCGAAACCTTCGAGCGTGCCGCATTGGCGCGTGGCCTGCGGACGGCAGCCGAAGCGCTGCAAGCCTTGCAAGCCAAGGCCGCCGGCAGTGCCCAGGCCGAAATTTTCCGCGCCCACCAGGAATTGCTCGAAGACCCGACCCTGCTGGAGCAAGCCCAAGGCCTGCTCGCCCAAGGCAAGAGCGCCGCCTTTGCCTGGAACAGCGCCACGCTGGCGACGGCGAAACTCTTCGAAGGCTTGGGCAAGGCGCTGCTCGCCGAGCGTGCGGCGGACCTGGCCGATGTCGGCCAGCGCGTGCTCAAACTGATCCTGGGTGTTCCCGAACGCTCATTGGACCTGCCTGAGTGCGCCATCCTGGTCGCCGAACAACTGACGCCCTCACAAACCGCCGGCCTGGATACCAGTAAAGTGCTGGGTTTCGTCACGGTGGCCGGTGGGGCTACCAGCCACGTGGCCATCCTCGCTCGGGCGCTCGGCCTGCCGTCCATTTGCGGGGTGCCGGCTCAAGTATTGGCTCTGGCCAACGGCAAACGGGTACTGCTTGACGCCGATAAAGGCGAGCTGCACCTGGAACCGGACCTTGCTGAAATCGAACAACTGCAAGCGGTTCGCCAGCAGCAAAAGCTGCGGCTGCAGCGTGAAATCGCACAGGCATCCCTGGCGGCAATCACTCGCGACGGCCATCACGTCGAAGTCACGGCCAACGTCGCCTCGCTGCAGGAAGTCGAGCAGTCCCTGACCCTGGGCGGTGAAGGCGTGGGCCTGCTGCGTTCGGAGTTCCTCTACCTTGACCGCAACCGTGCCCCGAGCCCGGAGGAACAAGCCGGCACCTACAGCGCCATCGCCCGTGCCCTTGGCACCGAGCGCAATCTGGTGGTGCGCACCCTGGACGTGGGAGGCGACAAACCCTTGGCCTATGTGCCGATGGAAAGCGAGACCAACCCGTTCCTGGGTTTGCGGGGTATTCGGCTGTGCCTGGAACGCCCCGAACTGCTGCGCGAACAGTTTCGCGCGATCCTCGCCAGTGCGGGCTTGGCGCGGCTGCATATCATGCTGCCGATGGTCAGCCAGCTCTGCGAGCTGCACCTGGCGCGCCGGATGCTCGAAGAAGAAGCGCTGGCGCTCGGGCTCACCGAATTGCCCAAGCTGGGCATCATGATTGAAGTGCCTTCGGCGGCGTTGATGGCGGATGTGTTTGCGCCCCATGTGGATTTCTTTTCCATCGGCACCAACGACCTGACCCAATACACCCTGGCCATGGACCGCGATCACCCGCGCCTGGCCAGCCAGGCCGACAGCTTCCACCCCGCTGTGTTGCGCCTGATCGCCAGCACCGTCAAGGCGGCCCACGCCCATGGCAAGTGGGTGGGCGTGTGTGGTGCGCTGGCCTCTGAACCATTGGCGGTGCCGGTGTTGATCGGACTTGGCGTGGATGAACTGTCGGTCAGCGTGCCGCTGATCCCGAGCATCAAGGCCACCGTGCGCGAACTGGAACTGGTTGACTGCCAACTCATCGCCCGCCAGGTGCTGGGCCTGGAAGAAGCCGGCCAAGTGCGTGAGGCCCTGCGCCTGTACCACGCGGCCACCGTTGAAACCTCACCTGTCATGGAGCACTGAGCATGTTCGAGAAATTGCAGCGGGCATTCTGGAAAGCCCTGACACCTGATTTGGTGGCCGAGACGGTTGCACCGACGACCCCGAGCCTGTTGGCCACCGATGTGCTGAGTGCCTTGGGCGGCGCCGAGAATCTCAAGTCACAACAGCGTGTGGCGCTGACGCGGGTGAGGGTGCAGTTGCAGGATGCGGGGCGGTTGGATGAGGCGGCGTTGAAGGCGGCGGGTGTAGCAGGCGTGATGGTGTTGTCGGGCGGCGTAGTCCATCTAATCACCGGCCTCTAAGCCAAGCGCAGATCAAAATGTGGGAGGGGGCTTGCTCCCGATGGCGATGGATCAGTCACTGTAGTAGTGACTGGCACCAGGCTATCGGGAGCAAGCCCCCTCCCACATTGGTATTCAGTGTTCTTATAATTGCGGGCTGTCCTGCGGCGGCTTGGTCTTGTCCACACCCGGCACATGCAGGTTGCCTTCGACCACTTGGTCGCCTTCCAGCTGCGGCTGGGTCACCCAGGTGAGGATGTCGTAGTAACGCCGGATGTTCGCCACAAAGTGCACCGGCTCGCCACCCCGGGCGTAGCCGTAGCGGGTCTTGCTGTACCACTGCTTCTGCGACAGGCGTGGCAGCATCTTCTTCACGTCCAGCCACTTGTTCGGGTTCAGGCCTTCTTTCTTCGCCAGCAGGCGTGCGTCTTCCAGGTGGCCGGTACCCACGTTATAAGCGGCGAGGGCGAACCAGGTGCGGTCAGGCTCAGCGATCTTGTCGTCCAGTTCATCCTTGATCTTGGCCAGGTATTTGGCGCCGCCCATGATGCTCTGCTTGGCATCCAGGCGGTTGGACACGCCCATGGCCTGTGCGGTGTTCTGGGTCAGCATCATCAGGCCGCGCACGCCGGTCTTGGAGGTGACGGTCGGTTGCCACAGCGATTCCTGGTAACCGATGGCTGCCAACAGCCGCCAATCGACCTTTTCGGCCTTGGCATAGGCGCGAAAATGCTTCTCGTACTTGGGCAGGCGCTGTTGCAGGTGCTGGGCGAAGGTATAGGCGCCCACATAGCCGAGTACATCGACGTGCCCGTAATAGCGATCTTTCAGACGCTGCAGCGTGCCATTCTTTTCGACCTTGTCCAGGTAGCCGTTGATCTCATTGAGCAGGCTGTTGTCGTCGCCGGCGGCCACGGCCCAGCTCTGGTGGCTGGCATTGCCGAGGTCGAACGCCACGCGCACGTTGGGAAAGTACACCTGATTCATCGCCACTTCATTGGAGTCCACCAGGGTCAGGTCGATCTGCCCCTCGTCCACCATGCGCAGCAGATCAACTACCTCAACGGCGTCGGATTCTTCGTATTCGATTGCAGGATTCTGCTTTTTCAACGCCGCCAGTTGCTCGGCGTGGGTGCTACCCTTGAGCACCATGATCTTCTTGCCCACAAGATCGGCGGCATTGGTGGGGCGCGATTGGCCGTTGCGGTAGATGATCTGCGGGGTCACTTCCAGGTACGGGTGGGAAAATCGCACCTGCTGTTGGCGCTGTTCGCTGCTGACCAGGCCGGCAGCGGCAAGTACCGGGCCGTTGGGCTTGCCCAACTGGTTGAACAGCTCGTCGAGGTTATCGGCGGTCTCGATTTCCAGCTTCACGCCCAGTTCGTCGGCAAAGCGCTTGACCAGTTCGTATTCGAAACCGGTTTCACCGTTGCGGTCCTGGAAATACGTGGCCGGGCTGTTCCGGGTGACCACCCGCAATACGCCATCCTCCTTGATTCGCTCGAGGGTGCTGGGTTTGTCAACACAGGCACTGAGCATCAGGAAGAGCAAGGTGGCGATGAGCCATTTGACCCATCGCGGGCGCAAAACGGTTGGGGAGAACATCTGCGCAGTATACGCAAACGGCCCACGGCGCCATATCTCGACAGCGGCGCACTTGTCTGCTAGCGCCGCTAAAACTGTGCTGCAGCCCGCAGAAACGCGGCTTGGCGAGCGATTGTGACGGTTAAAATAACTGCGCCCAACGCCGTGGATAACGCCACGATCGCGTGCAAACCCTGCCAACTGACGTTCGGCAGCGGCCACCGGTAGCGTTTCGGGTGCCGTTGGCGAAGGTTTACGCTAGAATGCACGGCCTCAAAGCACACCCCCTTCCGAGGCTGTCCCGAAGATGTTGATCCTGCGCGGCGCTCCTGCCCTTTCTGCCTTTCGCCACAGCAAACTCCTTGAACAACTGAGCCAGAAGGTTCCAGCTGTTACAGGCCTTTATGCTGAATTTGCTCACTTCGCCGACGTAACCGGCGTCTTGACCGCCGACGAACAGCAAGTGCTGGCACGCCTTCTGAAGTACGGCCCCAGCGTTCCCGTGCAAGAGCCGACCGGCCGCTTGTTCCTGGTTCTGCCGCGGTTCGGCACCATCTCGCCCTGGTCGAGCAAGGCCAGCGACATCGCCCGCAACTGCGGCCTGGATAAAATCCAGCGCCTGGAGCGTGGGATCGCCTTTTACGTCGCTGGCCAGTTCAGCGATGCCGAAGCCGAGCTGATCGCCAGCAGCCTGCACGACCGCATGACCCAGATCATCGTCAGCCAGTTGGAACAGGCTGCCGGGCTGTTCAGCCACGCTGAGCCCAAGCCGCTGACCGCGATTGACGTGCTCGGCGGTGGCCGCGCCGCCCTTGAGAAGGCCAACACCGAATTGGGCCTGGCCCTGGCCGAAGACGAGATCGACTACCTGGTCAACGCCTTCAACGGCTTGAAGCGCAACCCCCACGACATCGAACTGATGATGTTTGCCCAGGCCAACTCCGAGCACTGCCGTCACAAGATCTTCAACGCCAGTTGGGACATCGACGGCGAGAGCCAGGAAAAAAGCCTGTTCGGCATGATCAAGAACACCTACGTGATGCACAGCGAAGGCGTTCTGTCGGCTTATAAAGACAACGCCTCGGTCATCGTCGGCTCCGTCGCCGGCCGCTTCTTCCCGGACCCGGAAACCCGCCAGTACGGCGCGGTGCAGGAGCCGGTGCACATCCTGATGAAGGTTGAAACCCACAACCACCCGACCGCGATTGCCCCGTTCCCGGGCGCAGCCACCGGGTCTGGCGGCGAAATCCGTGACGAAGGCGCCACCGGCCGTGGCGCCAAGCCCAAGGCGGGCCTCACCGGTTTTACCGTGTCCAACCTGCAGATTCCGGGCTTCGAACAGCCGTGGGAAGTGCCGTACGGCAAGCCTGAGCGCATCGTCACCGCGCTGGACATCATGATCGAAGGCCCCATGGGCGGCGCCGCGTTCAACAACGAATTCGGGCGTCCGGCGCTCACCGGTTACTTCCGTACCTTCGAACAGTCCATCACCACCCCCCGTGGTGATGAAGTGCGCGGCTATCACAAGCCGATCATGTTGGCCGGCGGGATGGGCAACATCCGCGAAGAACACGTCAAGAAAGGCGAGATTCTGGTTGGTTCCAAGCTGATCGTACTCGGCGGTCCAGCGATGTTGATCGGCCTGGGCGGCGGCGCAGCTTCCTCCATGGCCACCGGCACCAGCTCGGCCGACCTGGACTTCGCTTCCGTACAGCGCGAAAACCCTGAGATGGAACGCCGCTGCCAGGAAGTCATCGACCGTTGCTGGCAATTGGGTGACAAGAACCCGATCAGCTTCATCCACGACGTCGGCGCTGGCGGTTTGTCCAACGCTTTCCCGGAACTGGTCAACGATGGCGACCGCGGTGGCCGCTTCGAACTGCGCAACATTCCAAATGACGAGCCGGGCATGGCCCCGCACGAAATCTGGAGTAACGAATCCCAGGAACGCTACGTGCTGGCCGTCGGCCCCGAAGACTTCGCACGCTTCCAGGCCATCTGCGAACGCGAGCGTTGCCCGTTTGCCGTGGTCGGCGAAGCCACTGCCGAGCCGCAGCTGACGGTTACCGATAGCCACTTCGGCAACAGCCCGGTAGACATGCCGCTGGAAGTGCTGCTGGGCAAGGCACCGCGCATGCACCGTTCGGCCGTGCGCGAAACCGAGCTGGGCGATGATTTCGACCCAAGCACGCTGGAGCTGGCCGACAGCATTGAGCGCGTGCTGCACCACCCGGCCGTGGCGAGCAAAAGCTTTTTGATAACCATCGGCGACCGCACCATCACCGGCCTGGTGGCCCGTGACCAAATGGTTGGCCCATGGCAGGTGCCGGTGGCCGACGTTGCCGTCACCGCCACCAGCTTCGACGTTTATACCGGTGAAGCCATGGCCATGGGCGAGCGCACGCCGCTGGCCCTGCTGGACGCTCCGGCGTCGGGCCGCATGGCCATTGGCGAAACCCTGACCAACATCGCTGCCTCGCGTATTGGCAAGCTGTCCGACATCAAGCTGTCGGCCAACTGGATGTCCGCTGCCGGCCACCCCGGTGAAGATGCGCGCTTGTACGACACCGTCAAGGCTGTCGGCATGGAGTTGTGCCCGGAACTGGGTATCACCATTCCGGTGGGCAAGGACTCCATGTCCATGGCCACCCGTTGGAACGAAGATGGCACCGACAAGAGCGTGACCTCGCCGCTGTCGTTGATCGTCACCGGCTTTGCGCCGGTCACCGACATCCGTCAGACCCTGACCCCGCAACTGCGCATGGACAAGGGCACCACCGACCTGATCCTGATCGACCTGGGCCGTGGCCAGAACCGCATGGGCGCTTCGATCCTGGCGCAGACCCATGGCAAGTTGGGCAAACAGGCACCGGACGTCGATGACGCCGAAGACCTGAAAGCCTTCTTCGCCGTGATCCAGGGCCTCAACGCCGACGGTCACCTGCTGGCTTACCACGACCGCTCCGACGGTGGTTTGCTGACCAGCGTTGTCGAGATGGCCTTCGCTGGCCACTGCGGCCTGAACATCGTGCTCGACAGCGTTGCCGAGGATGCCGCCGAGATCAATGGCATCCTGTTCAACGAAGAGTTGGGCGCCGTGATCCAGGTTCGCCAGGACGCGACTCCGGACGTACTCGCACAATTCAGCGCCGCCGGCCTGGACGACTGCGTGGCCGTCATCGGCCAGCCGATCAACAACGGTGAAGTCAACATCTCCTTCAATGGCGATACGGTGTTTGCCGGCCAGCGCCGCCTGCTGCAACGCCAGTGGGCCGAAACCAGCTACCAGATCCAGCGTCTGCGCGACAACGTCGAGTGCGCCGAGCAGGAGTTCGACGCGATCCTGGAAGAAGACAACCCGGGCCTGAGCACCATGCTCAGCTTCGACGTCAACCAGAACATCGCCGCGCCGTACATCAAGAAGGGCATCCGCCCACAGGTCGCCGTGCTGCGTGAGCAGGGCGTCAACGGTCAGGTGGAAATGGCCGCGGCGTTCGATCGCGCCGGTTTCACTGCGATTGACGTGCACATGAGCGACATCCTCGCCGGTCGCGTTGATCTCAACGAGTTCAAAGGCCTGGTGGCCTGCGGTGGTTTCTCCTACGGCGACGTGCTGGGTGCCGGTGAAGGCTGGGCCAAGTCGGCCCTGTTCAACAGCCGCGCTCGCGACGCGTTCCAGGGCTTCTTCGAACGCAACGACAGCTTCACCCTGGGTGTGTGCAACGGTTGCCAGATGATGTCCAACCTCAGCGAACTGATCCCGGGCAGCGAGTTCTGGCCGCACTTTGTGCGCAACCGTTCCGAGCAGTTCGAAGCCCGCGTCGCCATGGTGCAGGTGCAGGAATCCAACTCGATCTTCCTGCAAGGCATGGCCGGTTCGCGTATGCCAATCGCCATCGCCCACGGCGAAGGCCATGCCGAGTTCGCCAGCGAAGAAGCGCTGCTTGAAGCCGACCTGTCCGGCACCGTGGCCCTGCGTTTTGTCGACAACCACGGCAAGGTCACCGAAACCTACCCGGCCAACCCGAACGGCTCGCCACGCGGCATTACCGGCCTCACCAGCCGCGACGGTCGCGTCACCATCATGATGCCGCACCCGGAGCGCGTATTCCGCGCCGTGCAGAACTCGTGGCGCCCGGAAGAGTGGAACGAAGACGGCGCCTGGATGCGCATGTTCCGCAACGCTCGCGTGTGGGTGAACTAAGGCCGTGTACAAGCTCGCCTTCTTCGTGCCCGACAGCCATGTGGAGACGGTGAAAACCGCCGTCTTCGCAGCCGGCGGCGGGCGCATCGGCGACTACGACAGCTGCGCCTGGCAAGTGCTGGGCCAGGGCCAATTCCGCGCGTTGGACGGCAGTCAGCCGTTTATCGGGCAGGTCGGTCAGGTTGAAGTGGTTGCGGAATGGAAGGTTGAGTTGGTGGTGGCGGATGAGTTGATTGTGGCGGTTGTGGCTGCACTCAAGCTTAGCCATCCGTATGAGACACCGGCGTATGAGGTGTGGCAGTTGGCGGATTTTTAATCGGCTGGCTGCATAAACAAGAAACCCGCTGGGCCAGTTTGGTCAGCGGGTTTTTTGTTGGCTGTAAGTGCCAATCGCAGGCAAGCCAGCTCCCACATTTGACCCCGTTGTCAGACCGTACATCAATCCCATGTGGGAGCTGGCTTGCCTGCGATGGCGTCGGTGCAAGCGCCTCAGAACTTTCCGACAAGCCTTTCAGGTTGTCCGTCGGAACTCGCACAACTAACCTTCTCGAGTCGCTGCCAATTCAGTGACCGGGACTGCAAGCCTGAAAAATCACTAGGAGCCTATTCCATATGGAGTTTAATGATGATCAGCGACAACTTGCTAACTGGTTCAATCTCATCTCAAGCCGAGTCCCGCCAAGCTGGTGATTTACCGTCCGACCAGATCTTCACCGTAATACCCAGTCTGAACAGCGAAACCCTGCTCGCCAATGCTTCCCAAGACCTGGCATCCGTACAGGCACTGGCGGGTAATCTGGCTTTTGATGTCGATGGCCCCCAGCGTGATGTCGTGCTGGGCATTCATCGGATGGTAGAGGGCATTCAGTTGATGGTGGATCGGGTGCTGGATTTAGTTGAGGTGCCTGAGCAGAAGTAATCAGGCGCTTGTGAGGGCCAATCGGGAGCAAGCCCCCTCCCACATTTTGAATGGCGAATACATTTCAAATGTGGGAGGGGGCTTGCTCCCGATGAGGCCAGAAAAGCCACTACAGCTCTAAACCCTGGCGCCGACCTCACGGCCACTGACCAACCGCTCCAACGCCTCACCCAAGCCAGAGGCCTTGTCACCAACCAACAAGTGCCAAACACCGCTCTCAAGCTGACTCACACCCTGGCAACCGAGCACAGTGAGCTGAGCTTCAGACAATCCCGAATCATCCCCCAACTCCACCCGCAACCGGGTCATCGCCACCGCTTCCAGCTGGCGCACATTCCCTCGGCCCCCCAGCGCATTCAGCCATTGCTCGGCCTCTTGCACATTCACCGTCAGGGGCTTATCCACAGGCGCAACCGCTACAGACGCTGCTGCAACAAACCCCGGCATCGCCAAGCGAATTTCATCGGCAATGCTATCGGCCATCGGCCCGACCACCACCTGCAAACTCCCGCCGTTACCCGGGCGCACTACAGCCATGGCGCCCAGCGCTTTCAACTCTGCATCCACCGCCTTGTTGCGATCCACCATGTCCAAGCGCAGACGCGTGGTGCAAGCACCAACACTGAGCAGATTCTGCGCACCACCCAGCGCCTGGATATATGCCGTGGCGCGCTGGTTGTCGCTCATGGCCTCGGCCTGCACCACCTGGATATCTTCCCGGCCCGGTGTCTTGAGGTTGAAGCGGCGGATGCAGTAGCTGAACACCGTGTAGTAGATCACCGAGTAGGCCAGGCCCACCGGTACCACCAGCCAGCCATTGGTGGACTTGCCCCAACCCAGCACCATGTCGATAAACCCACCGGAGAAGGTAAACCCGAGGTGGATATTCAACATATTGGTGACTGCCATCGACAGGCCCGTCAGCACGGCGTGGATCAGGTACAGGAACGGTGCCAGGAACATGAAGGCAAATTCAATCGGTTCAGTCACCCCGGTCAAAAACGAAGTCAGCGCCATGGACAGGAAAATCCCGCCCATCACTTTACGGCGCTCCGGCAACGCATTGCGGTACATCGCCAGGCATGCAGCGGGCAGGCCGAAGAGCATCACCGGGAACATGCCGGTCATGAATTGGCCGCCTTTCGGGTCGCCGGCAAAGTAGCGGGTCAGGTCGCCGGTCACCACCGCGCCGGTTGCCGGGTCGGTAAACGTGCCGAACACGAACCACGCCATATTGTTGAGGATGTGATGCAAACCGGTGACGATCAGCAGGCGGTTGAATACGCCGAATACGAACGCACCCAGGCTGCCGCTTTCCATCAACAACACGCCAAAGCTGTTGATGCCGTGCTGGATCGGCGGCCAGATCAGACCGAAGATCACGCCCAGGCCCACCGCCGAAAAACCGGTGACAATCGGCACAAAGCGTCGCCCGCCAAAGAACGCCAGGTACTCCGGCAGCTTGATGTCCTTGAAGCGGTTATACAGCCCGCCCGCCATCAGGCCACTGGCGATACCGGCGAGCATGCCCATGTTGATGGTGGTATCCATCACCTTGAGGGTCGAGATCATCACCAGGTAGCCAATCGCCCCGGCCAGGCCGGCCGTGCCGTTGTTGTCACGGGCAAAGCCCACGGCGATGCCGATGGCGAAGATCAGCGCCAGGTTGGCGAAGATCGCCTGCCCGGCATCGTGCATCACCGCGATGTTGAGCAAGTCGGTGTCGCCCAGGCGCAGCAAGAGCCCGGCGATTGGCAGGATCGCAATCGGCAGCATCAGCGCGCGGCCCAGGCGTTGCAGGCCTTCGATAAAGTGTTGGTACATGGCGTGTCTCCCTATTCTTGTTGTTTTCAGCTCAGCGGCCAGTGGTGTTGACAGGCTTGGCGAACGGCCTTGGCGCTGCTCAGGTCGAGCAGCTCAAGGCTCAGTTGCCGGCATTGCGCCGCGTCCAGGTGGCGGACGCGGTCCTTGATTTCGCCGATCTGCGGTGCGCTCACCGACAGCTCGCTGACCCCCAGGCCGACCAGTACCGGCGTGGCCAGCGGGTCGGACGCCAGGGCGCCACACACGCCGACCCAACGCCCATGTTTCGCCGCACCCGCGCAGGTCTGGGCTATCAGCCGCAGCAGCGCCGGGTGCAGGGCATCGACCCGGGCGGCGAGGCCTGCGTGGTCGCGGTCCATGGCCAAGGTGTATTGGGACAGGTCATTGGTGCCGATGGACAAGAAGTCCGCATGCTTGGCCAACTGCTCGGCCATCAGCGCGGCGGCGGGCACTTCGATCATCACGCCCAGCTCGGGGCGCTGCGTCAGCTCCAGCTCCACGCACAGTTCATCCAGGCGCTGGCGAATCTGCAGCAATTCATCCACCTCACTGACCATCGGCAGAAGGATGCGGCAACGCGCCAGCGGCGAAACTTGCAGCAGGGCGCGCAGTTGCTGGTCGAGCAGTTCCGGGCGCACCTGAGCCATGCGAATACCGCGCAGGCCCAGTACCGGGTTGGCCTCGACAGGCAGCGACAGGTAGTCGAGCTGCTTGTCGCCACCCACATCGATGGTGCGGATGATCACCGACTTGTCGCCCATGGCATCCAGCACGGCTTGATAGGCCTGGCGTTGCTCCTGTTCATCCGGCGCAGTGCGGCGGTCGACGAAGAGGAATTCAGTGCGCAGCAGGCCGACGCCGTCGGCGCCGTTGTCAAACGCCATTTGGGCTTCGGCGCTGGAGGCGACATTCGCCGCGACTTCAACCGTCACGCCGTCGGTGGTGAGTGCCGGTTGCCGGGCTTGGGCCTGTTGCTGTTGGCGCCGCTGTTTCTGCGTTTCGCGAGTCTGGTGAACTTCGGCATGACGCGCTTCGCTGGGGGCCAGTTCCAGGCGGCCGTTGGAGGCATCGAGTACCACCCGTTGGCCTTGAGGCACATCGAGCACTTCACTGCCCAGGGCGACGAGACACGGCAGGCCTTTGCCCCGGGCCAAAATCGCCACATGGGAGGTCGCACCGCCTTCGGCCATGCAGATGCCTGCCGCCTGTTGCGCGCTCAGTTGCAGTAAGTCCGAGGGCGTCAGCTCATGGGCGCTGACGATCGCCCCCGCCGGCAATTCGAAATGCCAGGCTTCACCCAGCAACGCCCGCAGCACCCGTTGTTGCAGGTCACGCAGGTCATTGGCGCGCTCGGCAAACAGTGGTTTGCCCAACGCCAGCAGCACGGCGCATTGGGCCTGGATCGCATCACGCCAGGCATGGGTGGCGGCGCTGCCTTGTTCGATGGCAGCGGTGGCTGCGTCGAGTAATGCCGGGTCTTCCAGCAGGGCGAGGTGGGCGGCAAAGATCTCTTCTTCTTCGACGTTCTTGCGTTGGCGCGCCTGGTCCAGCGTATTGCGGATTTCGCCGCGCACTTGCTCAAGGGCGGCATCCAGGCGTTGCAGTTGTTCGTCGACGCTATGATTGCCGCTGTCTTGCGGCAGTTCGATGCCCGTCAGGCGGTACAATGGCCCACATACCAGGCCCGGTGCCGCGCATACGCCTTGCAGCACATTGGCTTCGGTATTCGCCCGGCGTGGTGTGGCAATGACCGGCGCGTGATGCTCCTCTTGGATCGTCACGGACAGCGCGGCGACCAATGCCTGTAACGCCGCCTCGCAATCCTTGCCACGACAGGTCACCCGTACCTCGTCACCTTCGCCAATACCCAGCCCCATCAGGCCGATCAGGCTGTCGCAAGCCGCGGTCTTATCACCGAAGTGCAGCTGCGATTGACTGCTGAAGCCCTGGGCAGTCTTGCGGATCAGCGCGGCAGGGCGCGCATGCAAGCCGCCACGATGGGTGATGCGTACCGTGGCGCTCACTTGCGCGACCGAGTTATCCACAGCGGTTTGAACCGGTGCGGATGTGCGCAGGGCAATCCGCATCAGTGATTCACCGAGCTTCACGGTCTTGCTCGCGATGGGGTGTAGCTCGAAGCGGTCACTGTTAGTCAGGATGATCAGGCTCACCAGGCTTTTGCACTGGCGCGCTATGCGGTCCAGGTCAAACTGCACCAACGGCTGGCCCTCGCTCACCCGTGCGCCATCCTTCACCAGCAAGGCAAAGCCTTCGCCATTGAGCTCCACGGTGTCGATGCCCACGTGCATCAGCACTTCGGCACCGTTGTCGGCGCGGATGGTCAATGCATGACCGGTGCGGGCGACATGGATGATTACGCCGTCACAGGGCGCATGCAGGCAATCGTTCAACGGGTCGATGGCAATCCCGTCGCCCATGGCGCCGCTGGCGAACACTTCGTCGGGGACGCTGTTCAGGGCCAGCAACGGCCCACTCAAGGGGGCGCTTAAGGTCAATGGATTATTGTTGTTGGGCATGGGCACGGTACTCATCAGGAAAACGCCGCTTTAGTGCGTGCGGGTGACTTTGCTCAGGTGGCGTGGCTGGTCCGGGTCCATGCCCCGTGCCTCAGCCAAGCCTGCGGCCATCACGTAGAAGCTCTGGATCGCCAGAATCGGGTCCAGGCTCGAGTGTTCGGCGCGACTAAGGGTCAGGTCGCGTTCGGCGATATCGTCCGGCGCGGCCAGCAACACGCGGGCGCCGCGTTGGCGCATATCGGCGGCCAGGCTCAACAGGCCGGGCTGCTCGGCGCCGCGTGGGGCGAACACCAGTAGCGGGTAGTTTTCGTCGATCAAGGCCATCGGCCCGTGGCGTACCTCGGCGCTGCTGAAGGCTTCGGCCTGGATCGCCGAGGTTTCCTTGAGCTTGAGCGCAGCTTCCTGGGCGATTGCAAACCCGGCGCCGCGGCCGATTACCATCAATTGCTGGCAGTCGCGCAGGGCCTCGATGGCTTGGGTCCAATCCTGCTTGGCGGCTTCACGCAAACCTTCGGGCAGCGCCTGGCAGGCTTGGAGCAACTCGGTTTCCTGGTTCCAGTGGCCGATCAATTGCGCGCTGGCGCTGAGGGTGGCGATAAAGCTCTTGGTCGCGGCCACGCTTTGTTCCGGGCCGGCGCACAGTGGCACGTGGAATTCACAGGCGGCTTCCAGCGGCGAGTCTTCGGCGTTCACCAGCGAGATGCTCAGGGCGCCGCGCTTGCGCAGCAGTCGCAGGCTGTTGACCAGGTCCGGGCTCTGCCCCGACTGGGAGAACCCAAACGCCACTTGGCCGCTGACTTTCATCGGTGCCTGCAACAGGGTCACCACCGACATCGGCAACGACGCCACCGGGATGCCCACATGCTGCATGGCCAGGTAGGCGAAGTAGCTGGCGGCGTGGTCGGAGCTGCCGCGGGCAATGGTCATCGCCACTTGCGGCGGCTGGCGACGCAGGCGACCGGCCACTTCTTCCAGCAGCGGGTTCAGGCGTTGCAGTTGTGCCGTGACGGCGTCGCAGGAGGCCAGGGCCTCTTCAAGCATTTTTGAAGTCAATGGTGTCTCCTTCGACCATTACGTCGGTGAGTGTCAGGGAACGGTCCAGGCGCACGCAGTCGGCAAAGCTACCGGGTTGCAGGCGGCCGCGTTCTTCCAGGCCCAGGTAGTCCGCAGGAAATTGCGACAGGCGCTGTGAGGCTTCACTGATGGGCAGGCCGATTTTCACCAGGTTGCGCAGCGCCTGGTCCATGGTCAGGGTGCTGCCGGCCAGGGTGCCGTCGGCCAGGCGTACGCCACCCAGGCATTTGGTCACGGTGTGGCTGCCCAGCTTGTATTCGCCGTCGGGCATACCGGCGGCGGCGGTGGAGTCAGTGACGCAGTACAGGCACGGGATCGAACGCAAGGCCACGCGCATGGCGCCGGGGTGTACGTGGAGCAGGTCCGGGATCAGCTCGGCGTATTGGGCGTGGGCCAGCGCGGCGCCGACGATGCCCGGCTCGCGGTGATGCAGCGGGCTCATGGCGTTGTACAAATGGGTGAAGCTGGTGGCGCCGGCGGCGAGGGCGGCGACGCCTTCTTCATAGCTGCCCAGGGTGTGGCCGATCTGCATGCGCACGCCGCGTTGGCTGAGGGCGCGGATCAGGCCGTCATGGCCGGCAATTTCCGGGGCGATGGTGATTACCCGAATTGGCGCCAGGCGCAAATAGGCTTCGACTTCGGCCATCAACGCGGTGTGGGCGAAGTTGGGTTGGGCGCCGAGTTTGCCCGGGTTGATATAGGGGCCTTCCAGGTGCACACCGAGCACCCGCGCACTGCCGGCAGGACGTTGTTCGCAGAAGTTGCCGAGTTCACTGAGGACCTGGGAGATTTCATCCACCGGAGCAGTCATGGTGGTGGCCAGCAGCGAGGTGGTACCAAAGCGCACGTGGGTGCGGGTAATGGTCTCAAAGGCTTGCGCACCTTCCATGATGTCGGCACCGCCACCGCCGTGCACGTGCAGGTCGATAAAGCCTGGCAGCAGGTAAGGCAGGTCGTTGTCAGCCGGGTCGCAAGGCGTGCCTTCGATGGCAACCACCTTGCCGTGCTCGTGCACCAGGCGGCCGCGAATCCAGCCACTGGGCGTGAGGATATTGTCTTCTGGCATGGGCAGTTCTCTAGAGTCGCAATTCAGCGGAATAGTCATGGCGACGCAGCTCTGCGACAAAGTCGTAGTAGTCGTTGCGGCAGTAGGTGTCGGTGATTTCAATCGGCGTGTTGTCGGCGGTGTAGCCCACTCGGGTCATCAGCAGCATGGCGGTGCCGGGGGCGATGCCCACCAGCTTGGCGAACTCGTCCGAGGCGTTGATCGCCTGGATATGTTGCAGGGCGCGCACGATGGGCTTGCCGATGCCTTCCAGGTATTCGTACAGCGAATTGCCGATGGCTTGCGGGTGCGGCAACACCGAGGCGGGCATGGCGGTCATTTCAATCGCCATCACCGTGTCATCGGCTTTGCGCAAACGCTTGAGGCGCGCCACTTTGTCGGTGGGCGACAGGCACAGGCGGATCAGCTCTTCGTGGGTCGGCGGGGTGATGTCGCGCTCCAGCCACTGCGACGTGGGAACAAAGCCCTTGAGCCGCAGCATTTCGCTGAACCCCGACAAGCGCGACAAGGGTTGTTCCAGGCGCGGTGTGATGAAGGTGCCAGAGCCTTGGCTGCGTCGGATCAAACCCTGGGCAAACAGCACTTCCAAGGCTTTGCGGGCGGTGACCCGCGAGATGCTCAACTGCTCGCTGAGGGCGCGTTCCGACGGCAGGGCCTGCTCGGATTTCCACTGGCCGGCGTGGATCGCCGCTTCAAGGTTGCGGGCCAGTTGCAGGTACAACGGCGTGGATTGCTTGTCGTCGGGGCGCAGCGTCAGGATGGGGTTCATCTGTGAAGTTTCCGATGCGGTTATTGGAGTGTTGTCGCCCGGTAATGGCCGGAAATTAATACCACTTAAATACCATGTCAATGCTACCAAAACGGTGCAAGCCCCGGTTTCAGGGCTCTTTAATGGGGCTTTGTATCAAGTGGTATTAGAGAGGTCTTTGTGTCGCGCACAAGTGCACTGTCCCGCGCGGTGAACTGGTATTCACCGGCAGGCGCTGCTGGAGGCAGGAATTATTTTCGAATTAATTTACGAACGGTACGAGATTACGGCCGGATCTCGATCAGGGTGCCGTCCTTGACCAGGTTCCAGACTTCACGCATATCCACATTACGCATGCCGATGCAGCCGTCGGTCCAGTCCAGGGTGTGGAACCACTGCTCCGGGTAGTCTTCTGTGTCGGGGGTGCCGTGAATCATGATCATGCTGCCCGGTTTCACCCCTTCGCGGCGGGCGCGGGCGGCGTCGCTGATGTTCGGGTAGGAGATGTGCATGGCCAGGTTGAAGCGATCGCTGGTCTTGCGCCAGTCGATCCAGTAGAGACCTTCGGGCGTGCGGCGGTCGCCTTCGATCAGCTTGTGGCCCTTGGGGTTCTTGCCCAGGGAGATGCGATAGGTCTTGAGGGGCTTGCCGTCGTTGATCAGTTGCAACTGGTGGGCGGACTTGAGCACCAGGACTTTCTCGACGGTTTTACCGCCGAGGGTCTCCACCGTGGAAGCGGGGGACAGCGTGGCGAACGACAGGCAGATAAGAACAAGCAACCAACGCATTGAAACGGTATCCCTGATAAAGGTGCTGCCTGGAAGGTTATTTGGCTGGGCGTGTCATCGGTGGCACCGACTCGCTGCGCACCGGGAACAGCTGCTGCCGGCGGTCAGCGAAAAAGCATTCTAAGGTACGCCCGACGGTGCGGAAAGCCAGCTCGGACCACGGGATATCGGCTTCATCGAACAGCTTCACCTCAAGGCTTTCGGGGCCTGCGGCAAAGTCCAGGTCGATCAGCTCGGCGCGGTAGAAAATGTGCACCTGGCTGATGTGCGGCACATCGATCAGGGTATAGATGCTCAGGTTACGCACCCGGGCACAGGCTTCTTCCAGGGTTTCACGCATGGCCGCCTGTTCCACGGTCTCGCCGTTTTCCATAAAACCTGCGGGCAGGGTCCAGTAACCCAGGCGCGGCTCGATGGCACGGCGGCACAGCAGCACTTGATCGCCCCACACGGGCACGGTGCCGGCGACGATATTGGGGTTCTGATAGTGAATGGTCGAACAGTGATCACACACAAAACGCAGGCGTGCGTCGCCTTCGGGAATACGTTGGGTAACCGGTTTACCGCACTGGCTGCAGAAATTCATGCTGGGGTTCCTGGAGAATGGGCACATCTTGGCTTGGTGCCGGGCGTTCCTGCAAGTTGTCGTTTCGCGACATGCATCGGGTTTTGGGCTTGGGCGCCCGCACGCTTTGGTGCATGATGCAAGGTAGCCAACAGACCGAGATGACTCATGCTGGACGAGCTACTTCGCCGGGTAAGCAATCACACCCCTCACACCTTGGAAACTGACGGGCGTTTCCCCGAGGCCGCGGTACTGGTGCCGATTACCCGCAGTGACGAACCTGAGCTGATCCTGACCCTGCGCGCCAGCGGCCTGTCGACCCATGGTGGCGAAGTGGCCTTTCCTGGCGGGCGCCGCGACCCTGACGACCCGGACCTGATCTTCACCGCCTTGCGCGAGGCCGAAGAAGAAATCGGCCTGCCACCCGGGCTGGTCGAGGTGATCGGGCCGTTGAGCCCGCTGATTTCCCTGCATGGCATCCGCGTAACGCCCTATGTCGGCGTCATCCCCGATTACGTCGAATACCTGGCCAACGACGCCGAAATCGCCGCAGTCTTCAGTGTGCCCCTGGAGTTTTTCCGACAGGACCCACGCGAACATACCCACCGGATCGATTACCAGGGCCGCAGTTGGTATGTGCCCAGCTACCGGTTCGGCGAATACAAGATCTGGGGCCTGACGGCGATCATGATTGTCGAGCTGATCAATCTGCTCTATGACGACGCCAAGATCAGCCTGCACCAGCCGCCCAAGAGCTTCATCAATATCTAAGCCATCGCTTGAATGGCAAGCCGTGAGGAAAAACCATGAAATACCGCCTGGGCGACGCCCGTGTCGAGACCCATCCCAACAGTTGGGTAGCACCGAATGCCACGCTGGTAGGCAAGGTCAAGCTGGAGGAGGGCGCCAACGTCTGGTTCAACGCGGTGTTGCGCGGTGATAACGAGCTGATCCTGATCGGCAAGAACAGCAACGTGCAGGATGGTAGCGTGATGCACACCGACATGGGCTACCCGCTGACCCTCGGCACTGGCGTGACCATCGGTCATAACGCCATGCTGCACGGCTGCAGCGTCGACGACTACAGCTTGATCGGCATCAACGCGGTGATCCTCAACGGCGCCAAGATCGGCAAACATTGCATCATCGGCGCCAATTCGCTGATCGGCGAAGGTAAGGAAATTCCCGACGGTTCGCTGGTGATGGGCTCGCCGGGCAAGGTGGTACGTGAGCTGACCGAGGCGCAGAAACGCATGCTCGAAGCCAGTGCCGCGCACTATGTGCATAACTCGCAGCGCTATGCCCGAGACTTGGTTGAGCAGGAAGAATGAGTGCGGTTGAACGGCCTGTAGCCTCGCCATGCGTGAGTATCTGCGCGTTGGATGAGGACGATATCTGTACCGGTTGCCAGCGTAGCGTGGACGAGATTACGCGTTGGAGCCGCATGGATAATGCCGAGCGGCGGGTGGTGTTGGGGTTGTGTCATGAGCGGGCGGTGGCCAGTGGGATGGTGTGGATGACGCCCAAAAGCTCGGGTGCCTGATCGATTGCTATCGGGAGCAAGCCCCCTCCCACACTTGAATGTGTTCACAGATCAAAATGTGGGAGGGGCGGTGCGACGGTTCGACTTGCCCCCGATGAGGCCCTCCCAGACGACATATGTCTAATTGTGAAGTACCCTGTGTCCCTTGTTCACAGGTCATTCATCCATGTTTTTCCTGATCGCCTACATCAGCAGCGTTGTGCTGATCAACTTCGCCTTCTCCACCGCCCCGCACCTGGATGTCATCTGGTCCGCCTGGGGGGGCCTGGTATTTATCCTGCGCGACATGGTGCAAACCCGCTTCGGCCACGGCGCGATCATCGCCATGCTGGCGGCGCTGGTGCTGTCGTATATCACTTCCGACCCGTCCATCGCCCTGGCCAGCGCTACGGCGTTCGCGGTGTCCGAGTGCATCGACTGGTTGGTGTTCAGCATCACCAAACGTCCGCTGCATGATCGCCTGTGGATAAGTTCGGCACTGAGCATTCCCGTTGATACCTTTATTTTCTTCGGCTTGATCGGCGCGCTCACACCGGCCGTGGCGGGCACGGCGTTGGTGTCTAAATTTGCCGGTGTCACTGTGGTCTGGCTGATCATGGCCTGGCGCATCCGCCGGCGCACCATCGCCAACTGAGGCCAATTTTTACAGTTCATGTAAAATGCCGGCCTTTCTCCCCCTGATCCGCTCCCCTGAGGACCTGAGATGACCCGAATCGGAACTCCATTGTCGCCAACCGCGACCCGCGTTTTGCTGTGTGGCTGCGGTGAGCTGGGCAAGGAAGTGGTAATCGAACTGCAACGCCTGGGCGTTGAAGTGATTGCCGTGGATCGCTACGCCAACGCGCCGGCCATGCAGGTGGCGCACCGTAGCCACGTGATCAACATGCTCGACGGTGCGGCGCTGCGTGCGGTGATCGAGGCGGAGAAGCCGCACTTCATCGTGCCGGAAATCGAAGCCATTGCCACCGCCACTCTGGTGGAATTGGAGGCTGAAGGCTTCACGGTTATCCCGACCGCCCGCGCCACGTCGTTGACCATGAACCGTGAGGGCATCCGTCGCCTGGCCGCCGAAGAACTGGACCTGCCGACCTCACCGTACCACTTCGCCGACACCTTCGAAGACTACAGCAAGGCCGTCCAGGACCTGGGCTTCCCCTGCGTGGTCAAGCCGGTGATGAGTTCGTCGGGCAAGGGTCAGAGCCTGCTGCGCAGCACCGATGATGTGCAGAAAGCCTGGGATTACGCCCAGGAAGGCGGGCGTGCCGGTAAAGGCCGGGTAATCATCGAGGGCTTTATCGATTTCGACTACGAAATCACCCTGCTGACCGTGCGCCACATTGGCGGCACCACCTTCTGCGCGCCGGTTGGCCACCGTCAGGAGAAGGGCGACTATCAGGAATCCTGGCAGCCTCAGGCCATGAGCCCGATTGCCTTGGCCGAATCCGAGCGCGTTGCCAAGGCAGTGACCGAAGCCCTGGGTGGTCGTGGCCTGTTTGGTGTGGAGTTGTTCATCAAGGGCGATCAGGTGTGGTTCAGCGAAGTGTCGCCGCGCCCACATGACACCGGTTTGGTCACACTGATTTCTCAGGACCTGTCGCAGTTCGCGCTGCACGCTCGCGCCATCCTGGGCTTGCCGATCCCGTTGATCCGTCAGTTCGGGCCTTCGGCATCGGCGGTGATCCTGGTAGAGGGGCAGTCGACCCAGACGGCGTTTGCCAACCTCGGCGCTGCATTGAGCGAGCCGGACACGGCGTTGCGCCTGTTTGGCAAGCCAGAAGTGAATGGCCAGCGCCGTATGGGTGTGGCACTGGCGCGGGATGAGTCGATTGAAGCGGCTCGCGCCAAGGCGACCCGGGCTTCCCAGGCAGTGGTGGTAGAGCTCTAAAACGGCCCCTGTAGGAGCGAGCTTGCTCGCGAAGGTATTTCAGGCACATTGCGGTGTCGGATGTACCTTTTTCGCGAGCAAGCTCGCTCCTACAGTTTTTGGCTTTCAGGCGACCTTGTTCAAATCATTATCCCGCGTCTCTTTCAGGCACAGCACCGCAATCAAGCTCAGCAACGCCGCCGCCGACACATACCCACCCACATAACTCAGCCCACCCATCGCCACCAGCTTGGTCGCAAAGAACGGTGCTGCTGACGCCCCGACAATCCCACCCAGGTTATACGCCGCCGAAGCACCGGTATAACGCACACGCGTCGGGAACAACTCCGGCAGCAGGGCACCCATCGGTGCGAAGGTCACACCCATCAGAAACAGCTCCAAAGCCAGGAACAGCGCCACGGCCCAGGTCGAGCCGTGGGTCAGCAGTGGCTCCATGGTAAAGCCCGACAGAATCGCCAGGATCGCGCCAACGATCAGTACCGGCTTGCGCCCATAACGATCACTGGCCAGCGCTGCCAGCGGCGTCGCCAAGCCCATGAACAGCACGGCAAAGCACAGTAAGCCGAGGAACGTCTCGCGGCTGTAGCCCAGTGTGGAAACGCCGTAGCTCAGGGAAAACGCCGTGGTGATGTAGAACAGCGCGTAGCACACCACCATCGACGCAGCGCCCAGCAGCACCGGCAGCCAATGTTGGCTGAACAGTTCCACCAGTGGCACCTTCACCGGTGCTTCTTTAGCGACGGCGTTGGCGAATACTGGGGTTTCATGCAGCTTCAGGCGTGCATACAGGCCCACCATCACCAGTGCAGCGCTGAGGATGAACGGAATGCGCCAACCCCAGCTGCGGAACTGCTCGTCATCCAGGCTCATGGCCAAGATCAGGAACAAGCCGTTGGCCGCCAGAAAGCCAATCGATGGGCCCAGTTGCGGGAACATGCCGAACCAGGCGCGCTTGCCCTTGGGCGCGTTCTCGGTCGCCAGCAATGCCGCGCCGCCCCATTCCCCGCCAAGGCCCAGGCCCTGGCCGAAGCGCAATACGCACAAGAGGATCGGTGCCCAGGCGCCGATGCTGTCATAGCCGGGCAGCAAGCCGATCAAGGTGGTGCACACGCCCATCAGCAGCAGCGAGGCCACCAGTGTGGATTTACGCCCGATACGGTCGCCGAAGTGGCCGAACAACGCCGAGCCCAGCGGGCGGGCGATAAAAGCGATGCCGAAGGTCAGGAACGAGGCCAGCATCTGCGCCGTACCGGAGCTCTGGGGAAAGAACACCGGGCCGATCACCAGTGCGGCAGCCGTGGCGTAGATATAGAAATCGTAGAACTCGATGGCGGTGCCGACGATGCTCGCCGTGGCGACACGGGCGGTCGAATTGGTAGGGGCGGCGGTCGCGGCCTCTTGGTAGGTGGTGCTCATGGCAGTATCCCTGAAGGTCATTGCGCGTTTGGACGCGGATTATTATTGGTCGAACACCCATGGATCAGGGTTGTGCGCGGGGCGGCTCGGGATGGGAGCAAACACCGGTCGGACATGATGAAGCGGTGCCTGGACACGCTGAGTGCGGGTAGCACGCGGTCGGGCGGGGCTTGGGTAAGCCGGATGGATTATAGGAAGGGGGTTGGAATTACAACAAGTGGTTGGAGTACCACAAATCAAAATGTGGGAGGGGGCTTGCTCCCGATAGCGGTTTATCAGTCACCTACTGCAATGACTGGCGCTCTGCTATCGGGAGCAAGTCGAACCGTCGCACCGCCCCTCCCACATTGGATTTGGTTTGTCAGGGATTATGCGGCTACAGGCACATGGCTGGTATGCCAGATCAGCACCTTGCTCACCCGGTTGTCCTCGGTCTCGAGGATTTCCAGGCGATAGCGACCGATCTTCAGGCACACCGCGCAATCCGGGATGGTCTCCAGCGCCTCGGTCACCAGGCCGTTGAGGGTTTTGGGGCCATCGCTGGGCAGGTGCCAGCCCAGGCTCTCGTTCAGTTCGCGGATCGAGGCGGCGCCGTCGATGATGTAGCGGCCATCGGGCTGGGCTTCGATATGTGGGTTATCCACAGCCTGGTCGCTTTCGAATTCGCCGACGATCTCTTCAAGAATGTCTTCCAGGGTAACGATGCCCAGCACTTCGCCGTATTCGTCCACCACCATGCCCAGGCGCCGCTGCTGCTTGTGGAAGTTCAGCAGTTGCAGTTGCAATGGCGTGCTTTCCGGGACGAAGTAAGGTTCGTGGCAGGCAGCGAGCAGCGCCTCTTTGGTCAGGCTGGCATCGGGCAGCAGGTGCTGGACCTGGCGTGTGTTGAGCACCGCTTCGACCTGGTTGATATCGCTGTGGAACACTGGCAGGCGAGTGCGTTGGGAGCTGCGCAGTTGCTCGATGATTTCCTCGATCGAGTCATCCAGGTTGATACCGTCCACTTCGCTGCGCGGCACCAGGATGTCGTTGACGGTGATGTTATCCAGGGCGTGGATGCCAGGCATGCCGGGCATGCGGTCTTCGTCGGCTTCGGGCTGCGGTTCGTTTTCGTGGTGGGGCTGCGGCTCGTCGCTGTGTTTCACCACGCCGGCCTTGCGGGCAAACGGGCGCAGCAGTAACAGGCTGATGCCATTGAGCAGCCAGGCCAGGGGGTAGAGGATTTTCAGCGGTACACCCAGCAGGGTGTTACCAAAACCCAGCACCGCTTGCGGATGGCGGGTAGCCAAGGCGCGGGGCAGGTAGTCGGCGAGTATCAGCAGCAGGGCGCAGGATATCAGCCAACCCAGCCATGGGCCGTTCTGCGCCCAGGCATAGATTGCCAGCAGCGTGCAAAGGATCACCACCGCGGCACGGCACAGGCTGTTGCACAGGATCAGGCTATGGCGCGGGAAGCTCAGGCGTGCGGCAGCCTTGTCGCCCTGACGGGTGCCGGGGCGCAGGGCCAACAGATGCTGTTGTGCTGCTTCGATGGCGGTAAACAGCGCCGCCCATAAAACCAGCAGGGCAATTACGGCGAGCATCGGCCCTAAGGGCAAGTTGTCCATGATCGCCGCTCGTCAGATATGCAGGATGTATTCGCGAACCAGCTTGCTGCCGAAATAGGCCAGCATCAGCAGGCAGAAACCGGCCAGGGTCCAGCGGATTGCCTTGTGGCCGCGCCAGCCGAGGCGGTTGCGGCCCCACAGCAACACGCTGAACACCACCCAGGCTAGGCACGCCAGCAAGGTCTTGTGCACCAGGTGCTGGGCGAACAGGTTCTCGACGAACAGCCAGCCGGAGATCAGCGACAGCGACAGCAGGGTCCAGCCGGCCCACAGGAACCCGAACAGCAGGCTTTCCATGGTTTGCAGCGGCGGGAAGTTCTTGATCAGCCCGGACGGGTGCTTGTGCTTGAGCTGGTGGTCCTGCAGCAGCAGGAGCAGGGCCTGGAATACCGCGATGGTGAACATGCCGTAGGCGAGGATCGACAACAGGATATGGGCAAGGATGCCCGGTTCCTCGTCAATCACCTGCACGGTGCCAGTGGGCGCGAATTGCGCCAGCAGCACTGTCAGCATGCCCAAGGGGAATAGCAGCACCAGCAGGTTCTCGACTGGAATGCGGTAGCAGGCCAGCAGCGTCAGCGCGATCACGGCCGCGGCGATCAGGCTGGCGGCGCTGAAAAAGTCCAGGCCCAGGCCCACCGGCGTCATCAGGTGAGTGAACAGGCTGGCGGCATGGGCCAGCAGGGCCAGCACGCCAAGGCCGACGAGCAGACGTTTGTCCGCTTTGGCGCCTTGGGCCAGACGAGTGCCCTGATAGAGAGTCGCAGCGGCATACAGAATGGCGGCGGCGAGGCTGGGTAGCAAACTGGGTGACAAGGGGAGCATAAATCCTGGTAGGCAAGCCCGAAAGGCGTTGAGTTTGGCACACACCTGCGCTGCAAGAAAGACTCCCGGGCCAGACAGCGGGTGTGCATGGGCGCAGTCTTCGCTATAATCCGCGACCTGCCCACGCCGCAGGCTCGGTGAGCGCTGTTTTTAATAGCGATTGACCACAGCCTGGGCCGCCATTACCTCGGTCTACCTGCATTTCGATGAGTAGGGCCTGAAAGGATCGCGCATGTTTGAAAACTTGACTGACCGTCTCTCGCAGACGCTGCGCCACGTTACCGGCAAGGCCAAGCTGACCGAGGACAATATTAAAGACACCCTGCGTGAAGTGCGCATGGCGTTGCTGGAAGCCGACGTGGCCTTGCCGGTGGTGAAGGACTTCGTCAACTCGGTCAAAGAGCGCGCGGTCGGCACCGAAGTGTCCCGCAGCCTGACCCCGGGCCAGGCCTTCGTAAAGGTCGTCCAGGCCGAACTCGAAAGCCTGATGGGCGCGGCCAACGAAGATTTGAACCTCAGTGCCGTGCCACCGGCCGTCGTGCTGATGGCGGGTTTGCAGGGCGCAGGTAAAACCACCACCGCCGGCAAACTGGCGCGCTTCCTTAAAGAGCGCAAGAAGAAATCCGTGATGGTGGTGTCGGCCGACGTGTACCGTCCGGCGGCCATCAAGCAGTTGGAAATGCTCGCAGGTGAAGTGGGCGTGACCTTCTTCCCGTCCGACCTGAGCCAGAAGCCGGTCGACATCGCCAACGCGGCGATTAAAGAAGCCAAGCTCAAGTTCATCGACGTGGTCATCGTCGATACCGCCGGTCGCCTGCACATCGACGAAGAGATGATGGGCGAGATCAAGGCGCTGCATGCCGCGATCAACCCGGTCGAGACGCTGTTCGTGGTCGATGCCATGACCGGCCAGGATGCGGCCAACACCGCCAAGGCCTTTGGTGACGCACTGCCGCTGACCGGCGTGATCCTCACCAAGGTCGACGGCGACGCCCGTGGCGGTGCTGCGCTCTCGGTGCGTGCCATCACCGGCAAGCCGATCAAGTTCATCGGTATGGGCGAGAAGAGCGACGCGCTCGAGCCGTTCCACCCCGAGCGTATCGCCTCGCGCATCCTCGGCATGGGCGACGTGCTCAGCCTGATCGAGCAGGCCGAAGCCACGCTGGACAAGGACAAGGCCGACAAGCTGGCCAAGAAGCTGAAGAAGGGCAAGGGCTTCGATCTCGAAGACTTCCGTGACCAGCTGCAACAGATGAAGAACATGGGCGGCCTCGGCGGCCTGATGGACAAGCTGCCGAACATCGGTGGTGTAAACCTGGCGCAGATGGGCAATGCCCAAGGCGCGGCAGAGAAGCAGTTCAAGCAGATGGAAGCCATCATCAACTCCATGACCCCGGCCGAGCGCCGCGACCCTGAGCTGATCAGTGGTTCGCGCAAGCGTCGGATCGCCATGGGCTCCGGCACCCAGGTGCAGGACATCGGTCGCTTGATCAAGCAGCACAAGCAGATGCAGAAGATGATGAAGAAATTCTCCGCCAAAGGCGGTATGGCCAAGATGATGCGCGGCATGGGCGGTATGTTGCCCGGCGGCGGCATGCCGAAAATGTAAAAGTTTCGAGCGGGAGTTCACTCCTGCTCCGACCCACAGGGATGTGGGATCTCCAGCAAACCCGCCGTTGGCGGGGGCTGACTCGCCGTTTTAACCGACGGCTCTATAGCAGATCTGAGTGGCACGCTGACTAGGCGCCAGAAAAAGACATTTGCAAAAGTCCGGATATTCCTTAGAATATGCGGCCTTTCGGGCACCTATGCCCGCTGTGCATTTAGATTTGCAGCACCGACTACAGGAACGATGTTCACATGCTAACAATCCGTCTTGCCCTTGGCGGCTCCAAAAAGCGCCCGTTTTACCACTTGACCGTAACCGACAGCCGCAACCCGCGCGACGGTTCGCACAAGGAACAGGTTGGTTTCTTCAACCCTGTTGCTCGTGGTCAAGAAGTTCGTCTGTCCGTGAACCAAGAGCGCGTAGCCTACTGGCTGAGCGTTGGTGCACAGCCATCCGAGCGCGTTGCAAAACTGTTGAAGGACTCGGCTAAGGCCGCAGCCTGAGCAATATGAACGCGACGCCAGCTGTTGCTGATGATTTGATCGTTATCGGCAAGATTTACTCTGTTCATGGCGTTCGCGGCGAAGTGAAGGTGTATTCCTTTACTGATCCGACTGAAAACCTGTTGCAGTACAAGACCTGGACGCTCAAGCGCGAGGGTAGTGTGAAGCAGGTTGAGCTGGTCAGTGGACGCGGGAGCGATAAGTTCCTGGTCGCGAAGCTCAAGGGTCTTGATGATCGTGAAGAAGCTCGTCTTCTGGCCGGTTATGAGATCTGCGTGCCGCGCAACCTGTTCCCTGAATTGACCGACGGCGAGTACTACTGGTACCAGCTCGAAGGTCTGAAGGTTATCGATCAACTCGGGCAATTGCTGGGGAAAATCGACCATCTTCTGGAAACCGGCGCCAATGATGTAATGGTGGTCAAGCCTTGCGCTGGCAGCCTGGATGATCGCGAACGCCTGTTGCCCTATACCGAGCAATGCGTGTTGGCCGTCGACCTGGCAGCGGGCGAGATGAAGGTGGAATGGGACGCGGACTTCTAAGCGTGGCTAATTTGCGCATTGAAGTGATCAGTTTGTTTCCCGAGATGTTTTCCGCCATCAGCGAGTACGGCATCACCAGTCGGGCGGTGAAACAGGGGCTGTTGCAGCTTACCTGTTGGAACCCGCGAGACTACACGACGGATCGACATCACACTGTGGATGACCGCCCATTTGGCGGTGGCCCGGGCATGGTGATGAAGATCAAGCCCCTGGAAGATGCGTTGGTTCAGGCCAAGGCAGCCGCCGGGGAGAAGGCGAAGGTGATTTACCTGTCCCCTCAAGGCCGTCAGCTGAAACAGGCGGCGGTACGCGAACTGGCGAATGAGGAAAGTTTGATCCTGATTGCCGGTCGCTATGAAGGCATTGACGAGCGTTTTATTGAAGCTCATGTCGATGAAGAGTGGTCGATTGGGGACTATGTATTGTCTGGCGGCGAGCTGCCGGCAATGGTCCTGATAGATGCGGTTACACGACTGCTGCCTGGAGCTTTAGGGCATGTGGACTCTGCGGAGGAAGATTCCTTCACGGATGGTTTGCTGGATTGCCCGCACTACACCCGACCGGAGGTGTATGCGGATCAGCGTGTTCCCGACGTATTGCTAAGTGGCAATCACGCACACATCCGGCGTTGGCGTTTACAGCAGTCCCTTGGTCGGACCTATGAACGACGCGCCGATCTTCTGGAAAGCCGCTCGCTTTCTGGAGAAGAGAAGAAGCTGCTCGAGGAATACATCCTCGCGCGGGACGATAGTTAACAACGTATCGATGGTAGGTCCATTGACTTACCTTAGGAGCACAGCATGACTAACAAAATCATCCTTGCACTCGAAGCAGAGCAGATGACCAAAGAGATCCCTACCTTTGCCCCGGGCGACACCATTGTCGTTCAGGTGAAAGTGAAGGAAGGCGACCGTTCGCGTCTGCAAGCGTTCGAAGGCGTGGTAATCGCCAAGCGTAACCGTGGTGTGAACAGTGCTTTCACTGTTCGTAAAATCTCCAACGGTGTTGGCGTAGAGCGTACTTTCCAGACCTACAGCCCGCAAATCGACAGCATGGCCGTTAAGCGTCGCGGTGACGTACGTAAAGCCAAGCTGTACTACCTGCGTGACCTGTCCGGTAAAGCAGCTCGCATCAAGGAAAAACTGGCTTAAGTCCAGCTTCCCGATGCAGAAAAAAGCAGCCTACGGGCTGCTTTTTTGTGCCTGAAATTTGTCTATCTGCCGGTATTTGTCCATGACCACCCGCCTCGAAGAAATCCAGCGCCGCACCGACCTGTCCGTTACCCACGTGACCAAGGCCGTGTTCCCGCCGACTACCAACCACCACAACACCCTGTTCGGCGGCACCGCCTTGGCATGGATGGACGAAGTGTCGTTCATCGCCGCCACGCGCTTCTGTCGCTTGCCGTTGGTGACGGTCTCCACCGACCGTATCGACTTCAATCACGCAATCCCGGCCGGCTCCATTGTTGAGCTGATCGGCCGAGTGATCAAAGTCGGCAACACCAGCCTCAAGGTTGAAGTGGAAGTGTTTGTCGAGAGCATGAGCGCTGATGGCCGTGAAAAGGCGATCCAGGGCGTGTTCAGCTTTGTCGCGATTGACGCGGACAAACGCCCTGTACCGGTACTGCCTGGGTTTGCCGACTGATTACGCAGTGGTGCTGTTTTGCGGTTGAATCACCGCCAGCAGCGTCCAGCCGGCCACGGGCTTCAGGCTGCTCTCGGGCGTGACCACATGTACCCAGCCGCTGGTGTCCCGGGCAAACAGCAAGGTGGCGCGCTCCCCGTGCAACGCCTGGTACTGCTCCCAGCCAAAGCCATCGGTGAGGTTGGTGCTATATAGCTCGGCACCCTGGCCCAGCAGGCTTGCCAATTTGGTATAGCTCAGGGGTTGGCTGCCCAACAGGTGGCCGCGGTGTTCGTGGCTGGCCTTGTGTTTGTCGGTGCGACGGTTCTCCTGGCTGCTGGCCAGGGCGAACAATCGCTGGCCGAAATCATGTCGAAAACGCATGGTCGCCAAGGCGTTCAACTCGCCGGACGGGGAGAGCGCAAGCAAATGCCCCAGGCCGACCAGGTCCAGATGCGACTCGGCATGTTGGGAGGCAGGGTTACCGAAGTAGGTCGGCAGGCCCTCCATGCGACTGGCGCGGATGTTTTCCCAGCTTGAATCTGTCAGCAACACCCGGCTGCCCAATTGCTGCAATGCCTTGCCGAGTGCCCGCGCCGGGCCGTTTGCGCCGACGATCAGGAAACCGCTGGGCGCTGGCTCGGCGACTTTGAGCAAGCGCGCCAAGGGGCGCGCCGTGGCACTTTGCAGCACCACGGTGCCGATAATCACCGCGAAGGTAAGCGGCACCAGCAATAACGCGCCTTCATGACCCGCCTCATCCAGGCGGATCGCAAAGATCGCCGACACCGCCGCCGCCACAATGCCCCGTGGCGCGATCCAGGCCAGCAGTGCACGCTCGCGCCAGTTCAGTCCGGAGCCGAAGGTCGAGAGAGCCACGTTCAGCGGGCGGGCAATAAACTGGATGATCACCAGCAGAATCAGCACGAATGGACCCAGGGCGATCAAGGCATTCAGGTCCAGGCGCGCCGCCAACAGGATGAACAGCCCGGAAATCAGCAGCACACTGAGGTTTTCTTTGAAGTGCAGGATGTGTCTTACATCCACACCCTTCATGTTCGCCATCCACATGCCCATCAGCGTGACCGCCAGCAGGCCGGACTCATGCATCACCTGGTTGGCGGCAATGAAGATGCCCAGCACACCCGCCAGCGTCGCCAAGTTATGCAGGTATTCCGGCAACCACTGGCGGCGCATGATCTGCCCCAGT
Source organism: Pseudomonas sp. Root569 (assembly GCF_001427465.1). NCBI lineage: Bacteria > Pseudomonadati > Pseudomonadota > Gammaproteobacteria > Pseudomonadales > Pseudomonadaceae > Pseudomonas > Pseudomonas sp. Root569. Next base: position 60,388 of record NZ_LMGQ01000027.1, read on the forward strand.
ACCCAGCCGCCGGCGATCCCGAACAGGCTACCGCAGAGGATGACGCCGCCAAAGGTCAGCAGGCTATGGCTCAAGCCGTCGCCCGAAGCCCGGGCAATGATGAAGCTGTAGACCACTACCGCCAGCAGCGCGCCGATCGGGTCGATGACGATGCCTTCCCAGCGCAGGATATTGGCGATGGAGGCTTTGGGGCGTACCACGCGCAGCATCGGCACGATCACGGTCGGCCCGGTCACCAGGGTCAGCGTGCCGAACAGCAGCGCGAGCATCCAGTCAAAGCCCAGCAGCCAGTGCGTGGCCAGGGTGATCACCGCCCAAGTCGACAGGGCACCGACCGTGACCAGGCGATGCACCACGCTGCCGATTTCCTTCCATTCCGACAGGTGCAGGGTCAGGCTGCCTTCGAACAGGATCAACGCCACGGCCAGGGACACCAACGGCATTAACAGAGGGCCGAACATCTCCTGCGGGTCGAGCCAGCCCAGTACCGGCCCCGCCAAAATACCCGTCAATAACAGAAACAGGATCGCCGGCAACTTGAGCCGCCACGCCAGCCATTGGCAACCCAATGCCGCCACTCCAACGCCGCCAAAGGCCAGCAAAATCTGTTGTTCATTCATTGAAGCTTCCTGTTCCTTGAAGTAGCGGGCTATGAAAGACTAGCGGCCCTTGCCACAGTTCACTAAATAATTCGCACAGCCCCATGCTGCGCTGCCTTGAGTACCCATGCCCGCCATCGACCACCCTTTGATCGACCGTTTCCTTGACGCCCTCTGGCTGGAAAAAGGCCTGTCGGACAACACGCGCCAGGCGTATCGCAGCGACCTGGCCCTGTTCAATGGCTGGTTGCAGGACAAAAACCTTGAGTTGATCAACGCCGGGCGTGAGCTGATCCTCGATCATCTGGCGTGGCGCCTTGAGCAGAACTACAAACCACGCTCCACCGCACGATTCCTGTCCGGCGTGCGCGGCTTTTACCGCTACCTGCTGCGGGAAAAGCTCATTGCGACCGATCCCACTCTACAAATCGATATGCCGCAATTAGGTAGGCCTCTTCCTAAATCTTTGTCGGAAGCTGACGTGGATGCTCTGTTGGCTGCGCCGGATCTCAGTGAAGCCATCGGCCAACGCGACCGCGCCATGCTGGAAGTGTTGTACGCCTGCGGCCTGCGTGTGACCGAGCTGATCAGCCTGACCCTGGAGCAAGTCAACCTGCGCCAGGGCGTGCTGCGGGTGATGGGCAAGGGCAGCAAGGAGCGGCTGGTGCCCATGGGTGAGGAAGCGATCGTGTGGGTCGAACGCTACATGCGCGATGCGCGCCACGAATTGCTCGGTGGGCGCCCCAGTGATGTGCTGTTCCCCAGCCTGCGCGGCGAGCAAATGACCCGCCAGACCTTCTGGCACCGCATCAAGCACCAGGCCAAAGTGGCTGGAATCGGCAAGGCCCTGTCGCCCCACACCTTGCGCCATGCATTCGCTACCCATTTGCTCAACCACGGCGCCGATTTGCGTGTGGTTCAAATGCTGCTCGGCCACAGCGACTTATCCACCACTCAGATCTACACCCATGTGGCCCGCGCACGTTTGCAGGACATGCACGCCAAGCATCACCCAAGGGGATAAAACTGTCAGAAACGGCCCAATTTACCTGCCGCAGTCTGCCCCCCGGCCCAACTGTGGTAGGCTTTGCCGGTTCGCAAAGGGGACGACCCGAGTTGGGTTCCAGATCGATATTCTGCTCCCGTCCCTGCCTCTGCCTTCAGGAGTTCCCATGCGCTTGACCCAGATTATTGCCGCCGCAGCCATTGCGTTGGTTTCCACCTTTGCTGTCGCCGATGATGCGGCCGAGCAGACCATTCGCAAGAGCCTGGCCAACCTGGCGCTCGACACCCCGATCGAAAGCATCAGCGCCAGCCCCATGGCCGGCCTGTATGAAGTCAAGCTCAAGGGCAGCCGTGTGCTGTACGCCAGTGCCGATGGCCAGTACATCGTGCAGGGCTACCTGTTCCAGCTCAAGGATGGCAAGCCGGTCAACCTGACCGAGAAGGCCGAGCGCCTGGGCGTGTCCAAGCTGATCAACGGTATCCCGGTGGCTGAAACCGTGGTGTACCCGGCCATCGGCGAGACCAAGACCCACATCACCGTGTTCACCGACACCACCTGCCCGTACTGCCACAAGCTGCACGCCGAGATACCGGCACTGAACAAGCTGGGTGTGGAAGTGCGCTATGTAGCGTTCCCGCGCCAGGGCCTGGGTTCGCCGGGTGACGAGCAGTTGCAAGCCGTATGGTGCTCGGCCGACAAGAAAGCGGCCATGGACAAGATGGTCGATGGCAAGGAAATCAAGGCGGCCAAATGCGCCAACCCGGTTTCCAAGCAGTTCGCCCTCGGCCAGTCCATTGGTGTGAACGGTACACCGGCCATCGTTTTGGCCGACGGTCAGGTGATTCCGGGCTACCAGCCGGCGCCGCAAGTTGCCAAACTGGCACTGGGTGCCAAGTAAGCATTAATCGTCGAGCCTTTGACGATCATGACCCGCCGAACTGTCGACGGGTCATTAATTGAGAGCCGCAGTTGTGCGGCTGTTTTCACGGCCGACCTTGAGTCGGCCGTTTCATGGGGAGTTCTTCAGTGAAACCGGTCAAAGTAGGCATCTGTGGGTTAGGGACCGTCGGTGGCGGTACCTTCAACGTACTTCAGCGTAACGCTGAAGAAATTTCCCGCCGTGCAGGGCGTGGGATTGAAGTGGCGCAAATTGCCACGCGTTCGCCAAAGCCTCAGTACGAAACGACCGGTATTGCGATTACCAACGATGTCTTCGCCGTAGCCACCAACCCTGAAATCGATATCGTCATCGAACTGGTGGGCGGCTATACCGTGGCCCGCGAGCTGGTGCTCAAGGCCATCGAGAACGGCAAGCACGTGGTCACCGCCAACAAGGCGCTGATCGCCGTGCATGGCAACGAGATCTTCGCCAAGGCCCGCGAAAAAGGCGTGATTGTCGCGTTCGAAGCCGCGGTGGCCGGTGGTATCCCGGTGATCAAGGCGATCCGTGAAGGCCTGTCTGCCAACCGTATCAACTGGGTGGCCGGCATCATCAACGGCACCGGTAACTTCATCCTCACCGAAATGCGCGAGAAGGGCCGTACCTTCGAAGACGTACTGGCCGAAGCCCAGGCCCTGGGTTACGCCGAGGCCGACCCGACCTTTGACGTGGAAGGCATCGACGCAGCGCACAAGCTCACCATCCTGGCCTCCATTGCCTTTGGTATCCCGCTGCAGTTCGACAAGGCCTACACCGAAGGCATCACCAAGCTGACCACTGCCGACGTGAACTACGCCGAAGCCCTGGGCTACCGCATCAAGCACCTGGGCGTGGCGCGCAGCACCCCGGCAGGCATCGAGTTGCGTGTGCACCCGACGCTGATCCCGGCCGACCGCCTGATCGCCAACGTCAATGGCGTGATGAATGCGGTGATGGTCAACGGCGACGCCGCCGGCTCCACCCTGTTCTACGGCGCCGGCGCCGGCATGGAGCCGACCGCCTCGTCGGTGATCGCCGACCTGGTGGACGTGGTCCGCGCTATGACCAGCGACCCGGAAAACCGCGTACCGCACCTGGCCTTCCAGCCGGACTCGCTGTCGGCCCATCCGATTTTGCCGATCGAAGCCTGCGAAAGCGCCTACTACCTGCGCATCCAGGCCCAGGATCATCCCGGCGTGCTGGCCCAGGTGGCGAGCATCCTGTCGGAGCGCGGCATCAATATCGAGTCGATCATGCAGAAGGAAGTCGAGGAGCAAAACGGCCAGGTGCCGATGATCCTGCTGACCCACCGCGTGCTCGAGCAGCATATCAACGATGCCATCCACGCCCTGGAAGCTCTGCAAGGTGTGGTTGGCCCGGTGGTGCGTATTCGCGTCGAACACCTGAACTAACCGATTGTTCCAGGGGCCCCGACTGTTTGGCGGCCTCTGTTCGAGAATGTTTTAGAGGAGCCAGTCATGCGTTACATCAGCACCCGCGGCCAGGCACCGGCCCTGAATTTCGAAGACGTCCTGCTGGCAGGCCTTGCCACCGACGGCGGCCTGTACGTGCCGGAAAACCTGCCGCGCTTCACCCAGGAAGAAATCGCTTCCTGGGCCGGCCTGCCGTACCACGAGCTGGCGTTCCGGGTGATGCGCCCGTTCGTTACCGGCAGCATTCCGGATGCGGATTTCAAGAAGATCCTGGAAGAGACGTACGGCGTGTTTTCCCACAATGCCATCGCACCCTTGCGCCAACTGAACGGCAACGAGTGGGTTCTTGAACTGTTCCACGGCCCGACCCTGGCGTTCAAGGACTTCGCACTGCAATTGCTGGGGCGTTTGCTCGATTATGTGCTGGAGAAGCGCGGCGAACGCGTGGTGATCATCGGCGCCACTTCCGGTGATACCGGCTCCGCGGCCATCGAAGGGTGCAAGCACTGCGAAAACGTCGACATCTTCATCCTGCACCCGCACAAGCGCGTGTCGGAGGTGCAGCGCCGGCAGATGACCACCATCTTCGGTGAGAACATCCACAACATCGCCATCGAAGGCAACTTCGACGACTGCCAGGAAATGGTCAAGAACAGCTTCGCTGACCAGAGTTTCCTCAAGGGCACCCGCCTGGTGGCAGTGAACTCGATCAACTGGGCGCGGATCATGGCCCAGATCGTCTACTACTTCCACGCCTCCCTGCAACTGGGCGGCCCGGCGCGTTCGGTGTCGTTCTCGGTACCCACCGGCAACTTCGGCGACATCTTCGCCGGTTACCTGGCGCGCAACATGGGCCTGCCGATCAACCAGCTGATCGTCGCCACCAACCGCAACGACATCCTGCACCGCTTCATGAGCGGCAACCAGTACGTCAAGGAAACCCTGCACGCCACGCTGTCGCCGTCCATGGACATCATGGTGTCGTCGAACTTCGAACGCCTGCTTTTCGACATGCACGGTCGCAACGGCGCGGCCCTGGCCGAACTGATGAGCAGCTTCAAGCAAGGTGGCGGTTTCAGCGTTGATGAGGAACGCTGGACCGAAACCCGCAAGCTGTTCGACTCCCTGGCCGTGGACGATGCGCAGACTTGCGAAACCATTGCTGAGGTCTATGCCCAGACCGGCGAAGTGCTCGACCCGCACACGGCAATCGGTGTGAAGGCCGCCCGCGAATGCCGCCGCAGCCTGGACATCCCGATGGTGATCCTCGGCACTGCGCACCCGGTCAAGTTCCCCGAGGCGGTGGAGAAGGCCGGTGTTGGCAAGGCCTTGGAATTGCCGGAGCACTTGGTCGACCTGTTCGAGCGTGAAGAGCGCTGCACCGTGCTGGCTAACGACCTGAAGGCTGTGCAGGCGTTTGTCAGCCAGCACGGTAATCGCGGCAAGCCGCTCTGATCGATAGTTCGGCCTGAATATTGAGAGGCATCTATCTGCTGTTCCTCTCACATTTGATCCGAATTCATCCGGCAAATATCGCTTTTGCAGTCGGCCAAGCCCGTCCTCGTGACGGGCTTTTTTATTTTGGCGAGCCATACTTGCTCACTTGCCCAATCAAGGAAATCCAATCGGTGCAGGTTTTGATCCAATGGACATGGCGGCTGATGTGCATGCTGTGGCTTACCCAAATACCGGCAGGCCTGGCGGCCGTCAGCCTGCCCTTCAAACTGGTGCCGGCATTTATCCCCCTTGAGCCGTTGCCCCTGGCGCCCGCCGAGCAGCAGTGGCTGGCGACGCACCGACCATTGAAGGTGGGCATTTCCATTGATGACTACCAGCCGATTGATATCACCCGCGACCGCAATCGCTACCAGGGCATCAGTGCCGATTACCTGAGCCTGGTCGGTGCTCGGTTGCAGGTGCCCATGCAGGTACTGGGCTTTGCCGAGCGGGCCCAGGCGGTTGAGGCGCTGCGCAGTGGGGCCATCGATATCCTGACCAGCGCCAATGGCTATGAACGCGATGTCCCCGGGTTGCACTTCACCCAGGACTACATGCCCGATCAATCCGTAGTGGTGTTGCGTCGTGACGAGTTTCAAGACGACGATCTGGCGGGCAAGAAAGTGGTGTTGCTCGACGGCTACGCCAATGTGCATAACGTGCAGGCGGCTTACCCTGATAGCCACATCATGCTTGCTCCCAACCTTTACAGCGGCCTGGAAGCACTCAAGCAAGGCGATGCCGATGCGTTTATCGGCAATGAAGTGATTGTTCGGGCCTATAAGTCGCTGCGGCCTTATCTGGGCTTGCAGATCAAGGAGCAGAGCCGGCTGGCCCCCATCGGTTTTGCCTTCGCCACCCGTGCGGCCGAGCCGTTGCTGGGAGCGATGATGAACCGTGCCCTGGCGAGTATCGACGAGTCGGTGCAGCGCGAAATCCTCGCACGCTGGACCACCGGGCTCGGCGTCGGTTTCAGCGGCGAGCGTGTTGCGCTGTCGGCCTCGGAACGCACTTGGTTATTGCAGCATCCCCATGTCGTGGTAGTGGCCCAACAGATGTCGCCCTACATATTCAAGGACAAGGACGGTCACTGGGTGGGCTTGAACGTCGACCTGTTGCATCGCATTTCGCGCATGACCGGTTTGCAGTTTGTCATCGAAGAAGTGCATTCCACCGCGCAAACCCTGGAGTGGCTGGAAACGGGCAGGGCGCAGATGAACACCACCCTGGCGGCGAATCAGGAACGCAGGGCGTTGCTCGACTTCAGCCACGGTTTTGGCGGCTCCGGCTGGGTGTTTGTCGAACGCGCCGATACGGCGCCGCTGACCGGTTTGAAGCAGTTGGAGGGCAAGGTCCTGGCGCTGCCGGCGCGCCATGTGCTGGAGAATGATATCCGCCAGATGTACCCCCGGATCGAGCTGCGGCTGGTGGACAATTACGCCCAGGCCCGTGAGTTGGTGCAAAGGGGTGAAGCGGCCGCCACCGTGCAGACCGAAGTGGAGGTGCAGAGTTATACCGAGGACGGTTTGCGAATCGGCCGCAGTGTCGATGGCAAGTGGTCGTCAAACTGCCTGTCGGTGCGCAAGGATCAGCCTGAGCTGTTGAGCATCCTGAACAAAGCCCTGGAGGCCTTGCCGGTGGCCGAGTTGAGCGCGTTGCGCCTGCGTTGGATCGGCGCCGTGGCGATTCCGTTGCCGGCCTGGCAGCGGGTGCCGCCATGGGCTTATTGGACGGTGGCCACGGCGCTGTTGTTTGTGCTGGTGTCGCTGGTGTGGAACAGCCGGCTCAAGCGCCAGATCCGCCAGCGGCTGGAAGCCGAGCAGCGCCTCAATGACCAATTGGCGTTCAAGCGCGCCTTGCTCGATGGCATGCCCAATCCGTTGTTCGTCCGCGACCTGGCCGGGCGGCTGATGACCTGCAACAAGAGTTATGAACAGCAACTGGCGACCCGGCTGGAGCTGATCCAGGGCCTCACGCTGATGGAGAGCAGGGTAATGCCCGAAGCCACGGCGGCGCGCCTGCACGCAGGACACATGGAACAACTGGCCACGCAACAGCCGTTGTTTGTTGATCGGCAGCTGGAGTTCAACGGCGGCAGCTTGCACGTCTACCAGTGGACCGTGCCCTTCTTCGACGCCCAGGGCCGCTTGCAGGGGCTGCTGGGCGGTTGGATCGACATCAGCGAACGCAAAGACCTGGAGCACCAACTGATGGATGCCCGCCAGGCCGCCGACGAAGCGAACTACGCCAAAAGTGCGTTTCTCTCCTCCTTGAGCCACGAGATTCGTACACCCATGACCGCCATCATTGGTTTGCTCGAGCTGGAACAAGAGCGCTGCCTGGCAAGCGGCCAGGCGGTGTCTGAAGCGCTGCAGGTGGCCCATCGTTCGGCACGGGAGCTGATCGCCTTGATGGGTGACAGCCTGGACCTGGCCAAGATCGAGGCCGGTCACCTGCAACTGGTTCCGCAGACCGTCGAGTTGAAGGGCTTTTTTGAAGGCATCCAGCGCCTGTTCGAAGCTACGGCACAAAAAAAGGGTCTGCATTTGACCCTGGCATTTGATCCGGCCGCCCAGGGCTATTACTGGTTCGACCCGCTGCGCTTGCGCCAGGTCATGCACAACCTGTTGGGCAACGCGTTGAAGTTTACCGAGCGGGGGGGGGTTCGCCTCAGTGTCAGTTGCCAGCGCGATGAGAACGACGCCGAGTATCTGCACCTTTGCGTCGAGGACAGCGGCCCGGGGATCAGCGCCGAGCAGCAGCCGCGTGTGTTCAAGCCGTTTACCCAGGTGAGCGCACTGACCACGGCGGAACATGGCGGTACCGGGTTGGGCCTGAGTATCTGCAAGCAATTGGTGGAGTTGATGGGCGGGCGCATTCACCTCGACAGCGTGGTGGGCGAGGGCACGGTGGTGTGCATTGACCTGCGCCTGGATCGGGTCAGCACCGATGATGTGCCGGCGACGCCGACCGCAACGTTGCCACCCCTGGGGCGCAGCCTCTCGGTGCTGGTGGTCGATGACCTGGCGGCCAATCGCCTGGTGCTGGCCCAGCAGTTGCAGTTCCTCGGGCATCAGGTGATTGCATTGGATTCAGCCGACGCCGCGTTGCAACGTTGGCGTGAGCAACATTTCGACGTGGTGGTGACCGATTGCCAGATGCCGGGCATGTCCGGGTATGCCTTGAGCGAGGCGATCCGGCGCATCGAAGCCGGGCAACAACGGTCCCGTTGCGCCGTAATCGGTTGTACCGCGAACGCCATGAACGATGAGCTACAACGCTGCGAGGAGGCTGGCATGGATGAGCTGCTGGTCAAGCCTGTGACCCTGGAGCACTGGACCCGTGTGCTGGCCCGCGTGGCGTCGCAGCGCTCGTTCGACATCCAGGCCTTGCGCACCATGACCCAGGCCGACGGGCCGGTGCTGCGCAGCATGTTGCAGGAACTGGCAAAGAGCCTGGATCACGAACATGAGGTATTGGCGGGCGCCCTGGCCGAGCGTGACGTTGCGCGCTTGAATGCGGCGCTGCACCGGCTCAAGGGTATTTGCTCGCTGGTGGATGCCCTGCCACTGGCCAAGGCGTGCATGGCCCTGGAAAAATGTGCGCGCGAACAGCGCGGCGCCGATCTGGAGGAGCCTTGGTTGAAGTTGTCCGAGGTATTGAAGGTGTTCCGGCGCGACCTGCAGCCCTATCTGGATTGACTGCCAACGCGATGCAATGTGGGAGGGGGTTTGCCCCCAATGGCGGCGGCTCAGTCACAGATGTGCTTGCTGACACTCCCTCATCGGGGCATAGGTATCTACACAACTTTGGTGCGCTGCTGCTCCCTGGCAGCTTATAGCTATATGACTGATGCACCGCGATCCAAGTGTGGGAGGGGGCTTGCTCCCGATGGCGGTCTGAGAGCCGACCAGGATGTTGGATCAGACCGAGTACATATCCGTTATTTAGGTAACGGCGTCTATGGGTTCCGCCCTTACGGCCAGCGTGGTTTAACGGGGCGCCTAAGATCAAAAGCAAGATCAAGGGCGGCTCGCTGCGCATCGTAGTTACCGTCGGCGGCTACACAGTTGTGTAGATACCCATGCTCAGCGGGGGCAGGCCCTCTCCCACATTTGATCATCCCTGAGACCGCATTTAGGACATGTCCTATGGGGCTGTGCGGGACATCTGAGTAGTGTGTCAGCCTCTGCCCCGATGCCGACTCAATGAACCATGCGCTCTCTCAACGTCCTGATCCTCGAAGACAACCCGTTTCAACTGATGGCACTGCACCAGATGCTCAATGCCAATGGCGTGTTCAACGTACTGACCGCCGAGAATGTCGAAACGGCCCGCCAATCCCTGGACAGCAAAGGCCCGGTGGATATCGCCATTTGCGATCTATACCTGGAGCAGGGGGATGGCCTGGAACTGATCCGCGAATTGGCCGAGCGCCGTCTGGCCCAAGTGCTGGTCCTGCTCAGTAATGCCGAGCCTGATGTGTTGGAAGGCGTTGCGAATATGGCACGGCAGATGGGACTCAAGGTATTGGCGTGCCTGCCCAAGCCGGCCTCGGCAACGTTGATCGGGCAAGTCTTGGCCGACTGCCAGGCGCACTTGCGTCCTGGGCCACTGGTGCTGTCCTGGGAGCGCGTGCGCCAGTTGCTGGGCTTGAGCGACAGCGAGCAATTGCCGCCGTCGGCCGATATCAGCCAGGTCGCTATCGCGGCGTGTGGCAGGGTCTGGTATCAGCCCATCGTCAGCCAGGCCGGTGTGCTTCAAGGTGTAGAGGCGCTGGCGCGTTGGCAGTTATCGGAAGGCGAGCTGCTGCTACCTGATGAATTCCTGCCGGTGCTCGAGTTTGCCGGCATGGAGGAGGCCTTTACCTGGCACGTGCTGGAACAGGCGCTCGGCCTCGCGAACCTGGTCATGGGCGAGACCGGCCAAGTGTTGCCGGTAGCGGTGAACATTCCTGGGCGCATGCTCGAGCGAGCGCACTTTCCCCAGGTGCTGCAAGGCTTGCTGCAACTTCACGGCGTGCCCGCCCACAGCCTGACTCTGGAGCTGGTGGAAGCCTCGACGTTGAAAACCGACAGCGCGCATGTCACCGGCCTTCTGCGCCTGCGCATGTTGGGTTGCCAGTTATCTATCGGTGATTTCGGCATGGGCGGCACCAGCTTGCAACATTTGCTGGAATTGCCTTTCACCGAACTGAAGATCCCCCCGGCCTTTGCCTGCGGGATGGCCAATGACGACCGCAAGGCCGCGGTGGTGGCGGGTGCCATGAGTATGGCCAAGCGGCTGAACATCGCCGTGGTGGTCACTGGCGTGGAAACTGTCGCCGACTATCACGCTGTGGGTGAGCTGGGAGCCGCGTGGCTGCAAGGCTGCTTCATTGCCCGACCGATGGATGCCGAGGCGATCAAGCAATGGATCGCATTTCAGGCTAGGCCAGCCCGTGTTCCTGTACATAAATAAACAACGCGGCATCGTTGCCCAGCCCCAGCTTGCGCATGGCGCTGACTTTTTGTGCGCTGACGGTCTGCTTGCTGCGATGCAGGTGTGCGGCGATCGCGCCTACGGTCATGCCACTGGCCAACAGGCGAATCACCTCCAGCTCCCGGGGTGACAGCTGTTCCCGGGAGTGCAGGCGATCAGCGCCGACTTCTCCGGCCAGGCTCAGCGCCTGGCGAATGGTCTGGGCCACATAGGTGCGTTGCTGGCGCACTTGGCGGATTGCCTGCGGCAGTTCATCGGCCAGGCTGGCCTTGCTCAGCAGGCCCATGACGCCCAACGCCAGGATGGAATGAAACAGCCCGGCGTTATTGAGCATGGTCACCACCACAACGGGCAGGTTCGGATGGTGCCGGCGCAGTTGCTCGATCAGGCGCAACCCGTCGGCCTCCGGTTCGGCGGGCATCATGAAGTCGGTCACCAGCACATCGCAGGCACAGTGTTGCAGCAACGCACTGAGAGCCTGGGGTGAGTTCGCCTCGCCGACGATGCTGAGGTGCGGGTCACGCTCGAGCACGGCGCGCAGGCCAATCAGGAAAATCGGATGATCGTCGGCAATGACGACGCGCAAAGGTGTTTCAGACGCGGCTCTCAAGGCAGGCTCCCAGGCTAATTCAGGGATTCTAGCCTGTGAGCGGGTGTTTTTTCTCTGTCATGTTTTCCGTGCATGCTCGTTTCCCTCAAGCAGCGGATTACACAAAAGGTAGAACTTTCTGCTTTGAGCACGGGTCACTTGAATGTCAGCATCTTCGTGACATTTTTGTTTTTCGAACCTTTTTCGAATGATTGAGTGGTGATCGAGATGGAAAGTATCAACCTATTGCTCAGTGAGGCACTGAGCCCTTATCAGGTTACGCTGACCACTTCTGGTGTGCGGGACGACTGCCTGGTAACCGTGAAGAATCCCGGTGGCGCCATTGTGGTTGAACGTGAAGTCGACCGTGGGCAGTTGATCGATAAACGTGCGTTGGTAGATGTGGTGGATTGCCTGCTTCGCGACCTGAAGATCGCCGAAGGGCGTCTGGAACCCTCGGTCATTGCAGCCTTGCGCAACGCCGCCCAGACCCGTGGCGGCGCACTGGCGTGAAACATTATTTTTCTTCGGAACCTTCCTACGGGGCGGTCAGTCAGAGTTGGTATCAGCAAGAGCAATCATTGTGCTCCGGTGTTTGTTGCTTGCTGTGCGGGCCTTTTTTGTAGGCCACGTTTAACCCCGAGTTGTCTCCCCACTGCTCGGGGTTTCTTTTTGCCCGCGATTTTTAGATCGCACCATTCTCACGCAGGCGGGTAATAGCCGCCACGTCGTAGCCCAGGGCATTGAGCACCACGCTGTTGTGTTCACCCAATTGCGGCCCGACCCATTCGCAGCTGCCCGGTGTATCCGAGAGCTTGGGCACTATGCCCGGCATCTTGAAGTCCTTGCCGCCTGGAAGTTGCGCCTTGAGGAACATTTCCCGGGCCAGGAATTGCGGGTCGCCCAGCATGTCTTCGGCGCTGTAGATACGGCTGGCGGGCACCTCGGCCTTGTTCAGTTGCTCAACCACCTGGTCCAGCGGCAGCGAATTGACCCAGCGGTCGATCACGCCGTACAGCTCGTCGCGGCGCAGGTCTCGCCCGTCATTGCTGGCCAACTGTGGGTCATTCGCCAAGTCGTCACGCCCGATGGTGGCCATGAAGCGTTTGAAAATCGCATCGCCGTTGGCGCCGATCTGCACATGCTTGCCGTCCGCACTGGTGTGGATCGAGGAGGGGGTGATGCCGGGCATGATGTTGCCGGTGCGTTCGCGAATAAACCCGAATACGTCGAACTCGGGGATCATGCTTTCCATCATGGCGAAGATGGCTTCATACAACGCCACATCCACCACCTGGCCCAGGCCGCCGTTGACTTCGCGATGACGCAGCGCCATCAACGCACCGATCACCGCCCACAGCGCGGCAATCGAGTCGCCGATGGAGATCCCGGTGCGCACGGGCGGGCGGTCCTCGAAGCCGGTGATATAGCGCAAGCCCCCCATGGACTCGCCCACCGCGCCAAACCCCGGCTGATCCTTCATCGGCCCGGTCTGGCCGAAGCCCGAGAGCCGCACCATCACCAGTTTGGGGTTCAATGCGTGCAGGGTTTCCCAGCTCAAGCCGAGTTTTTCCAGCACGCCGGGGCGGAAGTTTTCGATCAGGATGTCGGCGTCGGCCAGCAGTTGCTTGAGGATCGCCAGGCCATCGGGGTGCTTGAGGTTGAGGGTCAGCGACTGCTTGTTACGCGCCTGCACGAACCACCACAACGAGGTACCCTCATACAGCTTGCGCCACTTGCGCAGCGGGTCACCGCCGTCCGGCGATTCGACCTTGATCACCTCGGCACCGAATTCAGCGCAGATCCGCGACGCGAATGGGCCGGCAATCAATGTGCCCAGTTCGATGACTTTCAGACCGGCAAGGGGTTTGGCATTAAGCGACATGGGGATCCTTACAAGCACGGGACGGAGGTGTCTTGCTTTTTAACATAGGTGAGCAGATGCAGCGCAGATTCGTTGAATGACCCCGCCATCGGTTAGACTGGCCACCTTTCCCTGTCTCTAGAAGCCCGTTCATGGCCCAGCCGTCCACGACCTACAAATTCGAACTCAACCTCACCGACCTCGACCGCTCGGTGTATGAGAGCGTCAAACAGACCATCGCCCGCCACCCTTCGGAAACCGAAGAGCGCATGACCGTGCGTCTGCTGGCCTACGCCCTTTGGTACAACGAGCAGTTGGCGTTCGGGCGTGGCCTGTCAGATGTAGACGAGCCGGCCCTGTGGGAAAAAAGCCTGGATGATCGGGTTTTGCACTGGATCGAAGTCGGCCAGCCGGATGCCGACCGCCTGACCTGGTGCTCGCGCCGCACCGAGCGCACCAGCCTGCTGGCCTATGGCAGCCTGCGTGTGTGGGAAGGCAAGGTAGTGCCGGTGGCCAACAACCTGAAGAACGTGCACATCGCTGCCGTGCCCCAGGAAGTGTTGGAGACCCTGGCCAAGGACATGCCGCGGGTGATCAAGTGGGATGTGATGATCAGCGAAGGTACGATCTTCGTGACCGACGACCGTGGCCAGCATGAAGTGCAACTGCAATGGCTGGTTGGCGAGCGCGGTTGAATCGTGGCTGAGCACGGCTCCCTGTAGGAGCGAGCTTGCTCGCGAAAAACCTCCGGGCACCGCGATCACCCAGACATCCCGCGTCATCGTTAACCACCTTCGCGAGCAAGCTCGCTCCTACAATTATTAAAGAGAAGTTATCACCACCGTATGCGTATCGATCCCCGCCCATTGCCCGCCGTCTTGCCATTCCTCGGTGAATTGCCGCCGCTGTTGACCCGTCTCTACGCCGCACGCGGGGTGCAATCGGAAGCCGAACTGGACAAGAGCCTGGCGCGATTGATTCCCTACCAGCAGCTCAAGGGCATCGATGCGGCGGTGGACTTGCTGGTGACCGCCCTGGAGCAGCGCCAGCGCATCCTGATCGTCGGTGACTTCGACGCCGATGGCGCCACGGCGAGCACCGTGGGCACCCTGGGCCTGCGCTTGCTCGGGGCGGCCCATGTCGACTACCTGGTGCCCAACCGCTTCGAATACGGCTACGGCCTGACCCCGGAGATTGTCGCGGTGGCGCTGCAACGCGAACCGCAGTTGCTGATCACCGTGGACAACGGTATCTCCAGCGTCGAAGGCGTGGCGGCGGCAAAGGCGGCGGGATTAAAAGTGCTGGTGACCGACCATCACCTGCCGGGCGATGAACTGCCGGCGGCGGACGCCATCGTCAATCCGAACCAGCCGGGCTGCGGGTTTCCCAGCAAGGCCCTGGCCGGGGTCGGGGTGATTTTCTACGTGCTGATGGCCTTGCGTGCGCGTTTGCGCAGCTTGGGCTGGTATGACAACAGCCCACAGCCGAACATCGGTGAACTGCTCGACCTGGTGGCCCTGGGCAGTGTCGCCGACGTGGTGCCGCTGGACGCCAACAACCGCATCCTCGTCCATCAGGGCCTGGAGCGTATCCGTGCGGGTCGGGCGCGACCCGGGATCAAGGCGATCCTCGAAGTAGCCAAGCGCGATCATGCCCGCATCACCTCCACCGACCTGGGTTTTATCCTCGGCCCGCGTCTGAATGCGGCCGGGCGCCTGGATGATATGAGCCTGGGCATCGAATGCCTGCTCACTACCGACGTTGCCGCCGCACGGGAAATGGCCGCGCAACTGGACGGCATGAATCAGGACCGCAAATCCATCGAACAAGGCATGCAGCGCGAGGCCCTGGCCCAGCTCAAGGACTTGCCGGTGGAGTCGATGCCGTACGGCTTGTGCCTGTTCGACCCGGAGTGGCACCAGGGGGTGATCGGCATCCTCGCCTCGCGCATGAAAGAACGTTACTTCCGCCCGACCATTGCCTTTGCTGACGCGGGCGACGGCCTGCTCAAGGGTTCTGGGCGTTCGGTGCAAGGCTTTCATATCCGCGATGCGCTGGCGGTTGTCGCCAGCCAGCATCCCAACCTGATCACCAAATACGGCGGCCACGCCATGGCGGCGGGGCTGACCTTGCCCGAAGCGAACTTCCCACTGTTTGCCGAAGCCTTTGATGCCGAAGTGCGTCGGCAGCTGCGTGAAGAGGACCTCACCGGCCGCCTGCTCTCCGACGGCACCTTGGCCGTGGAAGAGTTCCACCTGGAGCTGGCCCGCGCCCTGCGCCATGCCGGCCCATGGGGGCAGCACTTTCCCGAGCCGTTGTTTCATGGTGTGTTTCAGTTGGTGGAGCAGCGGGTAGTGGGGGAGCGGCACCTGAAGGTGGTGCTCAAGAGCGAATGCGGGTCAGTGAAGCTCGATGGTATCGCCTTTGGCGTGGACCGCGAGGTGTGGCCGAACCCGACCGTGCGGTGGGTAGAGTTGGCTTATAAGCTGGATGTGAACGAGTTTCGCGGCAATGAGACTGTACAGCTGATGATTGCCCACATCGAACCGCGCTAGATATTACTGACAATACAAAACAAATGTGGGAGGGGGCTTGCTCCCGATAGCAGGGTGTCAGTCAATGATGTATGACTGATCCACCGCTATCGGGAGCAAGCCCCCTCCCACATTTGGTTTTGTGTACAGCCCTGGAGCTACTCGGTTTTGCCCTGGTGCTTGACGATAATGTCCACCAAGCGCTTGGCCAGCGCCGGGTAGTTTTCATCGAAGTGGTGCCCGCCCGGCAGCTTCATGGCTTCGCCCACCGCAGTCTTGTCGGTGCAGCCACTCTCATCGACTTCTTCCGCGCCGTAGATGCATACGACCTTCTCTGGCGGTAGCTTGGCCATTTCCGGGCCGGTCGCGGCTTCTTTGCCGGCGTTACCCAGCCAACCCTCCACTTCGATTTCAAAGCTGCCGGTGCGGGCGAAGGCCAGCAGGATGATTGCGTCGACCCGTTGCTGTTCGTTTTCCGGCATACGGTTGTAAATGGCCGGCAGTACATCGGCGCCAAACGAATAACCGGTCAGCACGAAGCGTTTGGTGCCCCATTTCTGCCGGTAGTGCTGCATCAGCTCAGTGAGGTCCTTGGCGCTTTGTTCCGGAGTCTTGTGCTGCCAGTAGTAGCGCAGGGTGTCGATGCCGACCACCGGGTAACCGATCTTGGCCATCTCGCCGGCCACGTCGCGATCCAGGTCGCGCCAGCCGCCGTCACCGGAGAGGAACAGGGTCACGGTGTCCTTGGCTTGGCCAGCGGGTACTTCCACCACTGGAATGGCCAGGCCGCCGTTGTCCGAACCTACCAGTTGCTTGCGCAACTCGTTGTTCAGGATTTGCGGGTAATGAATGTCGTAATCGCTGATGCTGGTGGTGGCACGCGGAGTGTCGCGTACGAAGCTGGCGCTTTCATCGTCAGGATTATCGTTCCACGCTACCAGCCAGTTGCCATGGGCGGCGGTTTTCGGCAGCGGGTCCTTGCAGCCTTCCTGGGTCAATGCGAAGCCCACCGAGATGGCGTTGGCCTTGTCATCGTTCTGGGTGGCCAGCCAGCGCCAGGCGAGTGCGGCGCCAGGGCCGATGCCGCTGACCAGGGTCGCTGGGCCCTTAAGCTGGGCCAGGGCGCCTTGCAGGGCTTGTTCCTGCACTGTGCAGTCAGCCTTGGGCAGCACCACCTGGATGATCTGTGCCGCGCCACCCTGGCTCAGGGCAATCAGCTGGCTGTCGGTCAGGGCTTCATCAGCCATCACCGCCACGGCTACACGAGCTTTCGCGGTGCTGGCCGGGGTCACGCGGGTCATCACCGAGCCGTCGGCCTGGGGCAATTGCTCCAGGGTCGGTTGCGGAGCAGGGCGGTTCCAGTACCAATAGCCGCCACCCAGGATCAGGGCGAGCAGCACTACAAAGGCCAATACATACCGCCAGGAGCGTCGAATCATCAGCGTTTCACCAATCCAGTCAAGCCGCCCGCGATCAGGGCGGCAGTATCGGCCAGTGCCACCAGCGGATCAAGTCCTGCGGGCACGGCCATGTAACGGGGTTCCCAGTCAGGCTGGAACTTGTCTTTGAAGCGGCGCAGACCTTGAAAGTTATACAGTTGCTCGCCACGACGGAACACCATCGAGCCCAGGCGCTGGGTCAACGGTGCGCCACGCCGCGGTTGCAGGCCCGACAGCGGCACCATGCCGAGGCTGAAGCGGGCGTAGCCGTGGTTCTTATAATGTTGAATCAGGCCCACCATCATGAACTCCATGGTCAGCTTGGGCGCGTCCGGGTGGGCACGCATCAGGTCAAGGCTGGCCAGGTCATGGTTGTAGGTTTCGAGCAGGTTGGCAAAGGCCACCGGGCGCCCTTCGAAGCGAATGATCGCAATACGGAAGTGCTTGAGGTAGTCGTCGCTGAAACGGCCCAGGGAGAAGCCCTTTTCCCGCACATTCTTACCTGTCAGCCAGGCATCGGAGATAACTTTTAATTCATCCATCGGCGCCTGGCCGGGTTCGAAGATTTCCAGGGACAGGCCGTCCCGGGTGCCACGGTTCCAGGTGTAGCGCAAATCCTTCATCTCTTTGCCCTTGGCTTCCAGGTCAAAGCGTTTCAGGTCGACGCGGGCTTCTTCGCCCAACTTGATCGCGGTGAGGCCGATGTCCATGTAGTACGGCAGGTTCTCGGCACGGACCTGATAGAACACCGGGCGGGCATGATGGATGTCGCACAGGTCACGGAACTGCCAGATCATCTCGGCACGCGGTTGGGTCGGGCCGATCGGGTCGTACAGGGCCACCAGGCTGCGTCCGCGACGGGCGTACATCAGGAAGGCTTCGTCGTTGGGGTGGAACAGCAGCGCCTTGTCGCCAGTCAGCGCCAGGCCGCCGTCGGGCTGGGAGGAGGCCATCAGGATCTTGGTGGCGCGCTCCAGTTCTTCCGACGTCGGCAAGTGGATGACCGGGCGTGCAGTGCGCAGCAGCCAGGTCAGCGACACGATTACCAGCAGTACCGCGGCACCCAGCAATGAGCGCAAGCCACGTGGGGCGTTGGCGTCGAGGGTGAACTGCCACCACAGTTGATGGCTGTAGGGCACGTCCTGATAGGCGAACAGCAGCAGCCAGATCGAAGCGCCGAGTACACAGACACTGGCCACCAGGTACAGCGGCGAAAAAGGCAACTCGGTCAGGCGGCTGGCGCGGTAGAACGAGCGACGGAAGATCGCCAGCAGCACCGCTGTCATGGTCATCAGGCTGGCTTCTTCCCAGTCGAAACCTTTAAGCAGCGAGAGCAGGGCCCCCACCAGCAGCAACACCATGGTCAGCATCCAGGCTGCCGACAAACGTCGACGCAGGCCCTGGGCAAGCAGCAGGCACAACACGCCGATCAGGCTGGCACCAAAGTGCGAAGCGTCAATCAGGCGGTGGGGAATCAGGAAGCCGATGTTTTCCAGGCGTGAGTCGATTTCTGGCGTGGCGCCGGAAAACAGCAGGACCACGCCGGACAAAAAAACCAGTACGGCCAGTACTGGCGCCGCCAGCCCCGAGGCCACCCGTAGGCTTTGCTGGGTCTGGAATAGACGCTGGGCCTCGTTGACCAGCAGGAACACACAGGCGATCAACAGCGGCAGGACCACATAGATCATCCGGTACAGCAGCAAGGCTGCAGCCAGGGGCGCGGCACCGAGTTTGTCGGCGAAGGCCGCCAGCAGGATCGCTTCGAATACACCCACGCCTCCCGGCACATGGCTGAGCACGCCGGCGGCCAGGGCCAGCAGGTACACCAGCAGGAACGGACCGAAGGGCGGTGCTTCCGGCAACAACATATAAAGGACGGTAGCGGCAGCGGCGACGTCCAGTGCGGTGATGATCAGTTGCAGGAAGGTCAGGCGACGGCCAGGCAGGCGCAGCGTACGGCGTCCGGCCTTGACCAGCAGGTTGTCGGGATAGGGCTGTTCCGGCAGGCGGCGGCGATAGATACCGATGCACAACGCGGCTGACAGCAGCAGCACGGCACCGGCGATGCCGCCGAGCAGGCCTTGCGGTAAATGCAGGTAAGTCGAGGCCGCCGGCAGGTTGCTCAAGGTGGCCAATGCGGCCAGTGGCGGCAGGGCACAGCCCAGGGCCAGGCTGGCGAACACGGTCATGTGCGCTACTTCCGACGCGCCGATGCCATGCCGTGCATATAGACGGTAGCGCACCGAGCCGCCCGAGAGCATCGACAAACCTATGGCGTTGCCGATGGCAAAGGCGGTGAAGCCACCCAGGGCCAGGGTCTTGGCGGGCAACTTCACCCCGGCATAACGGGCACCGGAGAATTCATAGCCGAGCAGGATGACGAAGCCGGCGACCGCCGCTGCAAACGCGCCGAGCAGGGATGGCTTGGGCACCTCCAGGATCGAGTCATGCAGGGCATAGAGATCCAGTTCCAGCAGCAGGTGTCGGCAAGCGATCAGGGCGATAGCAAACAACAGCAGCGTAACCGCCAGGCCGATAGGCTGCCGGTACTTGCTCAACAGATCCAGCCAGCGCAAGCGGGTGGGCGTGATCGGTTGTTCTGCTGTGACAGTGTCTTGTGGTTCAGACGAGTTGGCGCGCATCAATCACCTCGTGGATTGTGCGCGACAGGATGGGGGTATCCAGCCAAGTTACCAATCCCTATGGACAAAATAATTACAAATATTAACGCGGATCACCGGGTGGGGCGACTGCGGCCATTGGTCGTAGAGGGAAGCGCTTGAGCATTGAGGCTAGCGTGCAATGAGATGGACTCTACAAACCCTGTACGGTTTCATGAAAGATGCCATGTCATTGTTTCAGGAGAACTTTTTCACCGGATACAAAAAAGGCCACTCTTTCGAGTAGCCTTTTTTGATGTTTGGTTGCGGGAGCCGGATTTGAACCGACGACCTTCGGGTTATGAGCCCGACGAGCTACCAGACTGCTCCATCCCGCGTCTGTGGGCGGCATTCTACAGCCCAGCGGCAGGGTGTCAACCGTTAATGCACCGATGGGGCCAATTAGTGCGAATTATTCTGAAATCAAGGTGTTGGCGCGTTTTTGATAAGAGGGGGATGAAAAACAGACGCGCACAAAAAAGGCCACTCTTTCGAGTAGCCTTTCTTGATGTTTGGTTGCGGGAGCCGGATTTGAACCGACGACCTTCGGGTTATGAGCCCGACGAGCTACCAGACTGCTCCATCCCGCGTCTGTGTGTCGGCATTCTACAGAGGAACGCGAGTGTGTCAACCCGTTAATCGAAGAAAAGCGCTTGTGCTTCAATCGGTTAGCTCTGCAAAGTGCGGCTTTGAACCGTTCGGGGCCAGTCAGGCCGAGGCTTTCAGCTCTATCGGAAGGCTGAATTCGATTGAGAAAATAAATTCAACTGAGAAATTTCCTACCACTTGGAAGGAAGAATCAAACTACTGGTGCTATATACAGGTGTGAATGCGATACTGCCCACCCGTTGGTTCACACCCCGTTTATATGACGCAGCGCAAAATCATCCACGTCGATTGTGATTGCTTCTACGCCGCCATTGAGATGCGCGATGACCCGAGCCTGGCGCAAAAGCCCTTGGCCGTGGGTGGCTCGGCGGACCGTCGGGGCGTGATCGCTACTTGCAACTACGAAGCACGGGCTTACGGGGTTCGTTCTGCCATGTCGTCGCGCCATGCCTTGAAGCTGTGCCCGGACCTGACCATCGTCAAGCCGCGCATGGATGCCTATAAAGAAGCATCGAAGGAAATCCAGACGATCTTTCGCGACTACACCGACTTGATCGAGCCGTTGTCGCTGGATGAAGCCTACCTTGATGTCTCCGACAGTTCGCATTTTGGCGGCAGTGCCACGCGCATTGCCCAGGATATCCGCCGCCGTGTTTCCAACCAGCTGCATATCACCGTGTCTGCCGGTGTGGCGCCGAACAAGTTCTTGGCCAAGATCGCCAGCGACTGGAAGAAACCCAACGGCCTGTTCGTGATCACCCCGGACCAGGTCGAAGACTTTGTTTCGCAGTTGCGCGTCAGCAAGTTGCACGGCGTCGGCAAGGTCACGGCGGATAAGCTCGCACGCCTGGGTATCGAAGACTGCCTGCAGTTGCGCGAGTGGAACAAACTGGCGCTGGTGCGCGAATTTGGCAGTTTTGGCGAGCGCCTGTGGAGCCTGGCCCGTGGGATTGATGACCGCGTGGTGCAGAACGACAGCCGTCGACAATCCATTAGTGTGGAAAATACCTACGACGTGGACTTGCCGGATCTCTCAAGCTGCCTGGCGAAACTGCCCGAGCTGATGGAAACCCTGGCCGGGCGGATGGCGCGCATAGACAGCAGCTACCGGGCAGGCAAGCCGTTTGTAAAAGTGAAGTTTCATGACTTTACCCAGACGACACTGGAACAGGCCGGGGCAGGGCGGGATCTGGAGAGTTATCAACAGTTGCTGACCCAGGCGTTTAACCGTGGGGGGAAACCGGTGCGATTGCTGGGGATTGGGGTGCGGTTGCTGGACCTGAGCGGCGGTAACGAACAGCTCGAATTTTCCTGGTAAAAACCGGGTGCTCTCTGTAGGAGCGAGCTTGCTCGCGAAAAACTCATAGGCACCGCGTTCTTCCAGGAAACACGCGTTATCGTTGACGTTTTTCGCGAGCAAGCTCGCTCCTACAAAAAAAGCCTGGGATCAGCGTGCGCCAGGGTCTGCCACCAAGCGCCCCGCATCCTTGGTCAGTGCCTGCACAAACTCCTGCTGCAACTCCGGATCATTGCGGGTCAGTTCAATCAGGCTTTGTTCCAGTTCGCTGGCCTCTTCTTCCAGGCCCAGTTCCGACAGGCGCTTGACCCGGTGTACCCACTGGTTCACCTCGTCATCTTCCAGGTCGTCGTAGATCAGCCCATGGGCTTCCAGCAATTTGCCGCGCAGGCTGTTGCTGACCGCCAGGGTCGAGTCCGTATGCACGTCATCCTGGCCGTCTTCGACGCTGATCTTCAAGGTGGTGACGCGGTTCAGGTCCTGCTCGGCGAAGGGGCTGTCCAACAGGTTCAGGCGCAGTATGCCGTTGCGGTCGGTGGTCAGCTCATGGGTCTGCTTGCCGGCGGTGACCTGTACCGGGCGTTCGCTCCAGGGCAGGCTCGAGTACTCCAGGCGCTTGTCACGCTGGACTTCATCGATGGCTGCCAGGTTCTGTTGCGCACGGCCGTGGGATTGCACGTTCATGAACGGGTTGATGCCGTCCACGCCGTAGCTCAACCAGTCACGGGTCACGCTGGTGGGCAAGTTGCCGAGGGCGAAGATATTCGCCACGTTGGCGCCCACGCCAGCCACCAACGCCACGGCGCCCAGCGGCATCTCATAGAGTTTGCGCCAGGGCTGGTAGGGCGTGTAGCGGTCGTAACGACGGGTGACTTCGAATTCGGTGACCTCGAAGGTCTTCTGCTCATGGATGCGAACCCGGCGTTGCGGCAGCTCCAGCACTTTGGGTTCGCCGACATCGATCTGCAGGCTGTGGTCGAGCAACTTGCGCTCGATCCGCTCCTCGTGCTCGCTGCGTTGCGACATCTGATTGGCGCAGCCGCTGACCAGCAGGGCGCCGCACAAGGCGGCGCCCCCCAGGGCTCTGGTGTGTGGCTTGAACATGACGTCTCTTGGTCTGGTTTTCAGCGACGAATGCGCGCCTGGAGGAAAGACAGCACGTCAGCCACCGGCAACGGTTGGGCTTCGGCTTCGGTCCGGCTCTTGTATTCCAGGTTGCCATCGGCCAGGCCGCGGTCACTGACCACGATCCGGTGCGGGATGCCAATCAGTTCCATGTCGGCAAACTTGATACCCGGGCTGGTCTTCTTGTCCCGGTCATCCAGCAGCACTTCAAAACCGGCGGCCGTCAGTTCGGCATACAGTTTGTCGGTGGCTTCGCGTACCTGCTCGGTTTCGTAGCGCAGTGGCACCAGGGCCACCTGGAACGGTGCGAGGGCGTCACTCCAGATAATGCCTTTTTCGTCGTTATTCTGTTCGATGGCAGCGGCTACCACACGAGAAACGCCGATGCCGTAGCAACCCATTTCCAGGGTGATCGGCTTGCCGTTCTCGCCCAGCACTTCGCACTTCATCGCCTTGCTGTACTTGTTGCCCAGCTGGAAGATATGCCCGACTTCGATGCCGCGCTTGATTTCCAGGGTGCCCTTGCCATCCGGGCTTGGGTCGCCAGCGACAACGTTACGCAGGTCGGCCACGGTCGGCACCGGCAGGTCGCGCTCCCAGTTCACGCCGAAGTAGTGCTTGTCGTCGATGTTCGCGCCGATGCCGAAGTCGCTCATCAGCTCTACCGAACGGTCGATGATGATCGGCAGCGGCAGGTTCAGCGGGCCCAGGGAACCGGCACCGGCGCCGATGGCGTCACGCAGTTCGGCGTCGGAGGCCATGACCAGCGGGCTGGCGACGCCAGGCTGGTTGGCCGCCTTGATTTCGTTGAGCTCGTGGTCGCCACGTATGACCAGGGCGATCAGCTTGCCTTCTTCTTCGGCGTGCACGATCAAGGTCTTGATGGTCTTTTCAATCGGCAGATTGAATTTTTCCACCAGGGCCGCGATGGTCTTGGTGTCAGGGGTATCGACCAGGCGCAGTTCCTCGGTCGGTGCGGGGCGGGAAGTTTCCCGTGGCACGGCTTCGGCTTTCTCGATGTTGGCCGCGTAGTCGGAGCCGTTGCTGAACACGATATCGTCTTCGCCGGATTCGGCCAGCACGTGGAATTCGTGGGAGCCGGCACCGCCGATGGAGCCGTTGTCCGCTTCAACCGGGCGGAATTTCAGGCCCAGGCGCGTGAACACGTTGCAATAGGCCTGGTGCATGCGGTCGTAGGTGACCTGCAGCGACGCGAGGTCGGCGTGGAAGGAATAAGCATCCTTCATGATGAACTCGCGGCCACGCATCAGGCCGAAGCGTGGGCGGATTTCATCACGGAACTTGGTCTGGATCTGATACAGGTTCAGTGGCAACTGCTTATAGCTGCTCAACTCGTTGCGCATCAGGTCGGTGATGACTTCTTCATGGGTCGGGCCGGCGCAGAAATCGCGGCCATGACGGTCCTTGAAGCGCAGCAACTCAGGGCCGTACTCTTCCCAGCGCCCGGATTCCTGCCACAACTCAGCCGGTTGGGTGCTCGGCATCAACACTTCCAGAGAGCCGGCGGCGTTCATTTCTTCACGAACGATGGCTTCGACCTTGCGCATCACCTTCAAGCCCATGGGCAACCAGGTGTACAGGCCGGAGGCCAGTTTGCGGATCATGCCGGCGCGCAGCATCAGCTGGTGGCTGATCACTACCGCGTCGGAAGGCGTTTCTTTCTGTGTGGCGAGCAAATATTGACTGGTACGCATGGTAGGCCGTTGTCGGTTGCTTGGACTTGAAATGACTTGGGATTGTACGGGCGCTTGCTGCTCGCGTACAGGCATGAGCTATGTAGGAGCGAGCTTGCTCGCGAAGATCGTCAACGATGACGTGGGAAACCGGGGAGAACGCGGTGTCTGTGAGTTCTTCGCGAGCAAGCTCGCTCCTACAAGGGATCCGTTTCTTCAGAGGGGTTCAACCGTGCACGCCTATTTTCCTGGAACCAGTGCAACGCAATCAGGAACAGCGTCGGCAGGCCCAGCAGGCAGGTGATCATGAAGAAGTTGTGGTAACCGAACTTCTCCACCATCACCCCCGAATACCCGCCGATCAGGCGTGGCAGCAACAGCATGATCGAGCTGAGCAACGCGTACTGGGTGGCGGAGAACTTGAGGTTGGTCAGGCTCGACAGGTAGGCGACAAACGCCGACGTGGCCAGGCCCGAGCTGAAGTTATCCAGGGAAATGGTGACGATCAGCATCTGCAGGTCGGGGCCCATGTCGGCGAGCATCACGAACAACAGGTTGGTGCCGGCCGAGGCCACGCCGCCGATGAACAGGATCGGCAGGATACCGAACCGCACAATCAATAGGCCGCCCATGCCGGCGCCGACCAGGGTCATGATCAGGCCGAAGATTTTGCTCACCCCGGCGATCTGGTCCTTGGTAAAGCCCTGGTCGATGTAGAACACGTTGGCCATCACGCCCATCACCGTGTCGGACATGCGATAGGTGGCAATCAGCCCGAGCAGCAACAGTGCCTGCCAGCGATAACGCAGGATGAAGTCGTTGACCGGCGTCAGCACCGGCGCCAGGCCCCGGCGCCCCATGGCCGACAGGCACAGCGAAGTGAGCGTGATATAGAGGATGGCGCGCAGGAATGCGCGGTCTTCCATCAGCAACTCCCATAGGCTCACACCCTGGAACAGCACGCTGGCGAAGTCAGTGTTGTACAGCTGGGTGAACATCGCCGGCACCGACACCAGCAGCACGATCAACACGAACACCGACACCAGTTGGTGCACGAAGCTGTAGCGCCCGGCCTGCAACTGGGTGCGCAGGGGCACATCGGGCTCACGCATCAACAGGGTGGTCAGCAGGGCCGGAACCATCAACACGCCGAACAGCACATAGGTGCCGGTCCAGGCCGAGTGTTTATAGTTGAAGCCGGTGGAGCCGAAGCCTTCGGCAAAGAACAGTGCGCCGGCCGTGGCCAGCAGTGCGGCAATGCGATAACCGGACATATAGCTTGCGGCCAGGGCGGCCTGGCGGCTGTCGTCGGCAATTTCCAGGCGATAGGCATCCACGGCAATGTCTTGGGTGGCCGACGCGAACGCGACCACCACCGCAATGGCGATCAACCAGGACAAGTGTTTTTGCGGATCGCAGAAGCCCATGCCGATCAATCCGAGGATCACCAGCGACTGGGCCAGCACCAGCCAGGAACGACGACGCCCCAATTTACCGAGTAACGGCAGGCGCCATTGGTCGAGCAGCGGCGACCAGACCCATTTGAAGGCGTAGGCCAGACCGATCAGGCTCGCATAACCGATGGTCTCGCGGGCCACACCGGCTTCACGCAGCCACACGGAAAGCGTCGAGAACACCAACATGTAAGGCATGCCGGCGGCGAAACCGAGCAACAACAGCACTAACGTCGAGGGGCTGGCATAGGCGGCGAGCGCGGCGCGCCAGGTTTTACGGGGCATGGGCTGGAGTCTGCCTCAGATTTGCGGAAACAAAGCGCGCACTCTAACCGCTGTGCTCTACCGGGCGCCAGCCATGACGCTGAATATCAACGCGATTGTTCAAGATAGTGACGCCTTCGCTACGCAAACGCGCACGTTGTTCGTCACCCGAAGCACTGCCCACCGGCAGGCTTATCCGACCGCCGGCACCCAGCACCCGATGCCAGGGCAATCGCGTGTCCTCGGGCAACTGGCTCAGGGTGCGCCCGACCCAGCGGGCGGCGCGGCCCAGGCCGGCCAGTCGGGCCAGCTCGCCGTAGCTCACCACGCAGCCTTCCGGCACTTGCGCCAGCGTCAGGTACAAGGCGGTACGACGCATGTCGGCGGGGCTTTGCGGCGTATCGGCAGGTAGATTCACTGTGTGGGGATATCCGTTGAGATCGTCGTTGTTTTGTCAGAAACGTCTGTAAACATGGCGATGAGAATTGAACTCAATATAAATCCTTGAGTCAGTTCTAGCCATGTAACACTATAACGCCCCTTATTTTCGCCACCCCTGAGCCCCGTATCTGCTTATGTTGTCCAGAACCCTGTTGTGCCTTGCTGTTTTCAGTGCTTCCACGCCCTTGCTCGCCGATACCGTGTGGTTGAAAAACGGTGATCGCCTGACCGGCAAGATCAAAGTCTTCGATGGCGGCAAATTGCTGATCCAGACCACCTACGCTGGCTCCATCCCGGTGGACTGGAAGCAGGTCAAGACCCTGGAAAGCGACCAGGAACTGCTGGTCAAGCAGGACGCCTACAGCGGCGAAAAGGCCAAGTCCTTGCACGCCTCGGATGACGGCAAGGTGGTGCTGGCCAACGGCGAGGCACCCAAGACCGTGGAGCTGGCAAGTATCCAGCAGATCATGAAGCCCAAGCCAGTGATCGAAGACCTGGTGTGGAAGGGCAACGTCGACCTGGCGCTGGACTACAAGCGTGCAGACAAAGACACCAACGATTACGACGTCGACTTCAAGACGTCGGCCCGTCACGGCCAGTGGCGTCATACGGGCAAGGGTGAATACAACCGCGAGTTCCAGGATGACGTCACCACCACCGACAACTGGGCGCTGGAATACAGCCTGGACCGCTTCATCACCGAGCACTGGTTCTGGCAGGGCCGCTTGACCTACAAGCGCGACAAGGTCGAAGACCTGGCTCGCCAGCGCGTTGTCGGTACCGGCCCGGGCTATCAGTTCTGGGACGATGAGCTGGGCGCCTTCTCCCTGGGTTCGCTGGTCAACCGCACCGATTATGAATATGCCGACGGCGGCAAGGACAACTTCTATTCCCTGGCCATGAAGTGGAACTACAACCGCTACCTGGTGGGCAAGACCGTCGAGTTCTTCACCAACGGTGAATTGGGCAAGCCCCTGGCCGGACCGGCCGAGTATTCCCTGGATGCCGAGATGGGCCTGCGCTACAAGGTCACCGAATGGGCCTCGCTCAACTTGAAGGCCGAGCGCAACGAGGTCAGCGGCAACTCCGACAGCAGCTTGAGCAAGACCCGCTACACCGCAGGCTTTGGTGTGGCCTGGTAAAACCTGCGTCGGCCACCCTGGCAACCTGCGCGGATATTGATTACCTTGTGTTGAGATCCATTCCCATATGCCATGGACGGCGGAACACCGAGGAGTCATACGTTGAGCGTGCACGTTGCCAAGAACGCCCGAGAGCTGTTGCTCAAGGAATACCGTGGGGCTCTCTCCACACTGTCCAAGGCCATGCCCGGGTTTCCCTTTGGCTCGGTCGTGCCCTATTGCCTTGACGAGCAGGGCCGCCCGCTGATCCTGATCAGCCGCATCGCCCAGCACACCCACAACCTGCAAAAAGATCCCAAGTGCTCGCTGCTGGTAGGTGAGCGCGGGGCCGATGATGTGCAGGCCGTGGGGCGCCTGACCTACCTGGCCGAAGCCGAAAAACTTGAAGACCAGACAGTGATTGAAGCCGCTGCCGAGCGCTATTACCGCTATTTCCCCGATTCGGCCAACTACCACAAGGCCCACGATTTCGATTTCTGGGTGCTCAAGCCGGTGCGCCACCGGTATATCGGCGGGTTTGGCGCGATTCATTGGGTCGATCAGTTGACCTTGGCCAACCCGTTTGCCGGCAAGGCCGAATGCAGCATGATCGAGCACATGAACAGCGATCACACCAAGGCCATCGCCCATTACGTCGGGCTCAGCGGGTTGCCCACGTCCGAGCCTGCGCAATTGGCTGGCATCGACAGCGAAGGCATGCACCTGCGTATCGGCCAGTCCCTGCATTGGTTGCCCTTCGCAACGCCTTGCAACACGCCGACACAAGTGCGCGAAGCCTTGGTTTCATTGGCTCACGCCGAGGCCTGGCCGAAAATAACCGCCGCCAATGCTTGAATTCACGAAATGGCGACGTCATCTAAGGTGGACTGGCAAGGCATTCTTGCGTTGAGGAACCATTTGATGCGCCCTTTTTTATTGCTCTTTCTGCTGTTCCCGGTGTTGGAGCTGTTCGTATTCGTTCAAGTCAGCGGTGCGATCGGGTTTTTCCCGGCATTGCTGTTGATCATCGCCGGCTCGATGCTCGGCGTCCTCGTGCTGCGCGTCGCCGGCCTGGCCACGGCGCTGCGTGCCCGTGAAAGCCTGAACCGCGGCGAGTTACCCGCCCAGACCATGCTGGAGGGCTTGATGATGGCGCTGGCAGGTGGCTTGTTGATCCTGCCGGGCTTTGTCAGCGATGTGGTCGGCCTGGTCCTGCTGCTGCCGTTCACGCGCAAGCTGCTGGCGGGCAAAATGCGCCAGCGCGCCGAAGAAGCCGCGATTCGCCAACGCGCCTTCGCCGACGACCTGCAACCCCGCGGCGGTCCGGCTCCGCGCCAGCCCCTGGGACGCGAAGGCGATGTGATCGAAGGCGAATTCGAACATCGCGACAGCAAATAAGCGCTTCACTGGCACGGCACCCTCGGGTGCCGTGTTGCATTCACCCCGCCGCCGACACAAAAAATTTCATCCTTGCCCCCTTGTAATAACCACAGCCGCCCTTATGTAACGGTCACCGCAAGGTTTCTGGTGGTGACACTAGACAGACTTCCGCGATTCGCCCAGCGAGTCGCGACCGGCACCGCCGGAATTTAACCCGCCGGAATTGATACCGGCCGATGAAAAACACAATTAGGAGAGATCGACAATGAAGCTTCGTCCTCTGCACGACCGCGTCGTAATCCGTCGCAGCGAAGAAGAAAAGAAAACCGCTGGCGGGATCGTTCTGCCAGGTTCGGCTGCTGAAAAAGCCAACCACGGTGTGATCGTCGCTGCAGGCCCAGGCAAGACCCTGGAGAACGGTGATGTACGCGCACTGGCCGTGAAGGTGGGTGACAAGGTTGTTTTCGGCCCTTACTCCGGCAGCAACACTGTGAAAGTAGACGGCGAAGACCTGCTGGTAATGGCTGAGAACGAAATTCTCGCCGTTCTGGAAGACTGATTTCCTCGCTCATTTTCCCGTTACTACAAAGTATTTAAGGAATATCGATCATGGCTGCTAAAGAAGTTAAATTCGGCGATTCCGCCCGCAAAAAAATGCTCACCGGTGTCAACGTCCTGGCTGATGCAGTAAAAGCGACCCTCGGCCCGAAAGGTCGTAACGTGATCATCGAGAAGAGCTTCGGCGCTCCGACCATCACCAAGGACGGCGTTTCCGTAGCCAAAGAGATCGAACTGGAAGACCGTTTCGAAAACATGGGTGCGCAGCTGGTCAAAGACGTTGCCTCCCGTGCCAACGATGACGCAGGCGACGGCACCACCACCGCTACCGTCCTGGCCCAGGCGATCGTCAACGAAGGCTACAAGGCCGTCGCTGCCGGCATGAACCCGATGGACCTCAAGCGCGGCATCGACAAGGCGACCATCGCCATCGTGGCTGAGCTGAAGAACCTGTCCAAGCCATGCGCCGACACCAAGGCCATCGCTCAGGTAGGTACCATCTCTGCCAACTCCGACAGCTCCATCGGCGACATCATTGCCCAGGCGATGGAAAAAGTCGGTAAAGAAGGCGTGATCACCGTTGAAGAAGGCTCGGGCCTGGAAAACGAACTGTCGGTTGTAGAAGGCATGCAGTTCGACCGTGGCTACCTGTCCCCGTACTTCGTCAACAAGCCTGAGACCATGGTTGCCGAACTGGACAACCCGCTGATCCTGCTGGTTGACAAGAAGATCTCCAACATCCGCGAAATGCTGCCAGTGCTGGAAGCCGTTGCCAAAGCCGGTCGCCCACTGCTGATCGTTTCCGAAGACGTTGAAGGCGAAGCCCTGGCGACCCTGGTCGTGAACAACATGCGTGGCATCGTTAAAGTCGCGGCCGTCAAGGCTCCAGGCTTCGGCGATCGTCGCAAGGCCATGCTGCAGGACATCGCTGTATTGACCGGCGGTACCGTTATCTCCGAAGAGATCGGCCTGAGCCTGGAAAGCGCCACCCTGGAAAACCTGGGTAGCGCCAAGCGCGTAACCATCTCCAAGGAAAACACCATCATCGTTGACGGTGCTGGCGTTGAAGGCGACATTGAGTCCCGTATCGCCCAGATCCGTGCACAGGTTGCTGAAACCTCCTCGGACTACGACCGTGAAAAACTGCAAGAGCGCCTGGCCAAGCTGTCCGGCGGCGTTGCAGTGATCAAGGTTGGCGCTGGCTCCGAAGTCGAAATGAAAGAGAAGAAAGCCCGCGTTGAAGACGCCCTGCACGCAACCCGTGCAGCCGTTGAAGAAGGCGTGGTACCTGGCGGTGGCGTTGCGCTGATCCGTGCCCTGGAAGCCCTGACTAACCTGACCGGCGACAACGCTGACCAGAACGTCGGTATCGCGGTACTGCGTCGTGCCGTTGAAGCACCGCTGCGCCAGATCGCTGCCAACTCCGGTGACGAGCCAAGCGTTGTGGTCAACGAAGTCAAGAACGGCAAGGGTAACTACGGTTACAACGCTGCGACTGGTATCTACGGCGACATGATCGAAATGGGCATCCTGGACCCTACCAAGGTGACTCGTTCCGCGCTGCAAGCGGCAGCGTCCATCGGTGGCCTGATCCTGACCACCGAAGCTGCCATCGCTGAAAAGCCGAAGGCTGAAGGCGCAGCTGGCGGCGGCATGCCAGACATGGGTGGCATGGGTGGCATGGGCGGTATGATGTAAGCCAGCCTCACCCGGCACTGAAAAACCCCGCCTGCAGTGATGCAGGCGGGGTTTTTTGTTGTATCGGCCTGGTCAGTGATAATGCGGGTGTACTGGTTCAAAAATGTAGGAAGGGGCTTGCTCCCGATGGCGGCCTGGTAGCCCGCCAGGATGTTGGAGTTTGATCGAGTACATATCCGTTATTCAGGTAACGGCTACTTAGGGTTCCGCCCTGACGGCGGGTCACTTTGCAAAAGCGGCAAAGTAACCAAACGCTCTTGCCTAAGATCAAAAACACAGCGAGGCGGCCGTATAGCCGACCTGATCGTTGAAGCATGCGCGTACCCCTGTGGGAGCGGGCTTGCCCGCGAAGGTCGTTAACGATGACGCGGGAAACCAGAAAGAACGGGGCGTTCTCAGGTTTTTCGCGAGCAAGCTCGCTCCTACAGAAAAGCACAAGCGCCGCCAGCGTATCTGCGATGCGCAGCGAGTCGTGTTTGATCTTGATCTCAGGCGCCCACATTTTTTCTTCACTTAAATGTGCGACGATTTTCCCCGCGCGGCTGTAGCAAGTCTGTGAAGTTATAGTGAAAATCTCGTTCAATTCAAATATCGGTTGAAAACCTATATCAAGGGCCTTTGCAGGTCTATCCCTGAACCCCGCTTGGCCTTAAGCTGCGCGAGCCAACACGGCTGTTACTGCGTACGGAGACACTGCCCATGCGAATTCTATTGGTTGAAGACAACCGCGATATCCTCGCCAACCTGGCCGATTATCTGGGGCTCAAAGGTTACACAGTGGACTGTGCACAGGATGGCTTGTCGGGCCTGCATCTGGCGGCCACCGAGCATTACGACTTGATCGTGCTCGATATCATGCTGCCCGGAATCGATGGCTACACCCTCTGCAAACGTCTGCGCGAAGACGCGCGCCGCGATACGCCGGTGATCATGCTCACCGCCCGTGACCAGTTGGATGACCGCCTGCAGGGCTTCAAGTCTGGCGCCGATGATTACTTACTCAAGCCATTCGCCTTGTCGGAACTGGCCGCGCGTATCGAGGCGGTGCTGCGTCGTGCCCAGGGTGGCGGGCGCCGCGCCCTGCAGGTGGGTGACCTGAACTACGACCTCGATACCTTGGAAGTCACCCGCGAAGGGCGCCTGCTCAAGCTCAACCCCGTTGGCCTGAAACTGCTGGCGGTGTTGATGCAGAAGAGCCCGCACGTACTGCGCCGGGAAATACTCGAAGAGGCGTTATGGGGCGATGATTGCCCGGACAGCGACAGCCTGCGCAGCCACGTTCACCAATTGCGCCAGGTGATCGATAAGCCATTCGCCAAGCCGTTGCTGCAAACGGTGCACGGCGTGGGTTACCGCTTGGCCGAGGGTCGTGATGGAGTTTAAGCAAAGCCTTGCCCAGCGGATCATCATCGCTTTTGCCTTGATGAGTGCGTTGGTGGCGGGTGCGTTCGCCATGGGCATCGTTGCGACGGTGCACCTGGTGGAAGAGAAGTTGATCTCGGCGGGCCTGGGCGGTGACCTGCAACGCCTTCTGTTGATGGACAGCATGGAAGACTGGCGACATCGGCCGGAGCCGGACCAGTTGTTTTACTTCAGCGGCGGGCAAGGCGATTTCGAGCTGCCCAAGGATCTTCGGCATCTGGACCCGGGCTTCCACGAAGTATTTCGCGAGTCGCTGTCGTACCACGCCATGGTCGAGGTGATCGACGGGCGACGTTATGTGCTGCTGCAAGACCAAAGCGATTTCGAAGAACGTGAGCGCGTGCTGTTTGCCGTGGTGCTGGTGGGGTTCGTGCTCAGCCTGGCACTGGCGGTATTCCTCGGTTGGGTGCTGGCCCGCAAGGTGATGGCGCCGGTGGTGCGGTTGGCTCGCCAGGTGCGTCACCGTGACCAACTGCTGGGCCTGGCACCGCCTCTGGCCCCGGATTATGCCGCCGACGAAGTGGGTGAGCTGGCGGTGGCGTTCGACGCCACCCTGGGCCGCTTGCGCCAGGCGCTGTCCCGCGAGCAACTGTTTACCAGCGACGTGAGTCACGAGTTGCGCACGCCCTTGATGGTATTGGCCAGCTCCTGCGAACTGTTGCTGGAAAACCCGGCCATTGATGAACGTGGCCGCCGCCAGGTGGAGCGCATCGCCCGTGCTTGTGAAGAAATGCGCGAGCTGGTGCAGACCTTCCTGATGCTCGCACGCGCCAAGCACGATGATGCTGCCGTTGCGCCCCAGGGCAACCTCAGCCAGGTCGCCGAAGACCTGCTCGGCATCTGGCGCGAGCCTATCGAGAAAAAAGGCCTGGAGTTGATCTACCGACCAGGCAACCCTCTGGACACCCGCTACAACACCACCTTCTTACATGCGGTGATGGGCAACCTGCTGCGCAACGCCCTGCACTACACCGAGCACGGGTTTATCCGCCTCACGTTGGAGCCCAGTGGCTTCGTGGTGGAGGACACCGGTGTCGGCATTCCCGAAGAAAAACGCGAAGCGATGTTCGAGCCGTTTGTACGCGGCAGCGAGAACCGTGGCGAGGGGTTGGGGCTCGGCCTGTCGCTGGTGCAACGGATCTGCGAGAGCCAGGGCTGGAGCGTGAGCTTGACGACGATGGAGCCCAATGGCTGTCGTTTTCATGTGGAGTTGAGCCAGGTCAAAAGCTGACCGTTCAGTCTGTCGTTTTGCTAATGCAGACTGCCCGCTTTTCAGCGAAGATGGCCCCATGCTACTGAATGTTTCTGTAAAGTCTTGAAATGTATGCAGTTGGACAGGACAAGATTTTCACAATGAGTTGACCTGTTGATCACAGTTCGCTGCATAAGGTTGTAGGCATCAGTTACTGGAGACGTGCGATGCCTTCCCCAATCAAGTTGGAATTTTCCGAAAAGTACGACGATCAACACGCGCAACAATATTTGCTCAAACATCAGGACAATCTGGCTCGCCGGTTGTCCCACAAACGCGACGAGCAACTGGCGCGCGGTGCGCTGGCCATGGCCGGTGAACCCGGCCTGGTGCTGGATCTGCCTTGTGGCGCTGGACGCTTCTGGCCGTTGCTGGCCGAAAAACCCAACCGTGTAATTATCGGGGCTGACAATTCGGCGTCGATGTTGAAGATCGCCACCACCGCCCAACCGGCGGATGTGGTGAAACGGGTACGCCCTTTGCAGACATCTGCCTTTGATATCGATTTGCCAGATAACTCCGTCGACAGTATTTTCTGCATGCGCTTGATGCACCACATCGGTGAACCTGAGCACAGGCTGACAATACTGCGTGAGTTTCAGCGGGTTACCCGTGACAGCGTGATTATTTCGTTGTGGGTAGACGGCAATTTCAAGGCCTGGAAGCGCAAGCGCAACGAAGTACGTCGTCGCAAACGAGGTGAGCAGGAAGGTTACCAAAACCGGTTTGTGTTACCGGCTGCTACTGTCGAGGCAGAATTCGAGCAGGCCGGTTTCCGTGTTCAGGAATCCCTGGACTTCATACCGCTCTACGCCATGTGGCGAGTATATGTATTGCGCAAGAGGTAACAGGATGGCAGTTGAGTGCGTAGCAGGCAGTCATGTAGCTCCCGAAGAACGATTCGATTTTTTCTGGCGTCAGCAAGGCGAGTGGGTTGAAGAACCCAACCGTCGACGTGGTGGCGAAAGTGGCGTGCAGCGTGTGGTAGGCCCCAACGGGCGGTTGCTCTATAGCAAGCGCCAGACCGGCCACATTTACCGCAGTTGGCTGCACCCCTTTGGGCGCCCGACCGTGCTACGTGAACGTGATGCCCTCAAGGGCCTGCGTTTGCTGGATGTGCGCGTGCCGGAGCTGGTGTTTTGCGAGGCGCGACGCGACCCGGAGCACCAATGGAAAGCCCTGCTGGTCACCGCGTCCCTGGACGGTTTCGACGAGATCGAAAACTGGTACGCAGCTGGCGGCCGTGAACAGTATGGCGAGGCCGTCCACGAGCGCTTGCTGCAGGAATTGGCCGGCACCCTGGCCCGCATGCACAAAGGCCGCTGGCAGCACGGTTGCCTGTATATCAAGCACATCTTCGTGCGGGTCACCGGCGAGCCCGAAGCGGCGACTGTAGAAGTGGCCCTGCTGGACTTTGAAAAATGTCGCCAACGCTTGACCGCTTATCGGGCCGCTTCCCATGACATGCTGCAATTGCGCCGCCATTCGTCGTGGAGTGATACCGACTGGAAAAAACTCAGCTACTTTTACGAGACGGCGTTTGGCAGCGCTATCAAGGGTTTAACCAGATGAAGCTAGAAATGGCACGAGGTTTGTTCCTGGTCGGGGCGTTGGGCGTTTCAGCCCTGGCCCTGGCGGTGTGGGAACAACCTCGCACACAAGTGCTCAGTGCGGTAGACGGCGGCGGGCAATGCCTGCTGCCACGCATTGCCAAGGCAAGTGTGGCGGCCAAGCCTGATCATGAATTGCTGTTATTCATGTTCGGGATGTCTCAAGCGATGAAGCCGCAGAGTTGAAACGATTGACCCCCAAAAAGGGCCTTGCGATGCGAGGCCCTTTTTTTACGCCTGACGCTCCTACAGAGGGGAATTTCAGATCAGGTGCAGGTGGTTATCCCAAAAGCCCGCCGGTAGTTCCAACGGTTTGGCCATCAGTTGGTCCTGGCGGCAATCATAGAAGCGGCAACGCCCTTGGCCTGACGTGACGACGAACCCATCGGCCACTGCACCTACACCGGCGCAGTCGGGTAGTGGCCCATCCAGGCGCAGCTCGGCGCTGTCCATATCCCAAATGAAGAAGCGATTTCCCCGGGGCGCCGTCAGTGCCACCAGGCGCAGTTCGCTGTGCACCGCCACGCTGGCGGTGTAGTGTCCCATCGCCTGCAATTGCTCATCGGCCACCGGGAACGCCACGAAAGGCTGGCCCGGGCGCTTGATCGCCAGCAACTCCGAGCGTTCCTGGGACGGCCCCATGAACTGCTGCCCGGTGAGGATAGTGCCATCGCTGGCGATGCCCATATGGCGCACGCTGTTCATCTGCTGGCCCAGGGTTTCCTTGCTGATCAAGGTGCCATCGCGATGCATCAGCACCAGGCTCGGCTCCATGGCGTTGAGATTCATCTCTACCCGGCTTTCGGCTTCGGTGCGAATACCGCCGTTGGCCACCACCAGGGTTTCGCCGTCGGGCATCCAGGACACTTGGTGCGGGCCGATACCGTGGGTGGAAATCTCGCCGCTGTGTACCAGCCGCTCGCCTTCGAACTTATATACACCCAACAGGCCGCGACCGGGCTCGGAGGTGTCGTTCTCGGTGGCGTACAGCCAGTCGCCGCTCTTGTGGATCACCGCATGCCCATAGAAGTGGCGGTTGGCGTTCGAGCTGATGGTTTGCAGCAGCGCGCCATCACGCAGGTCAATCAGGTAGCTCTCGGTGCCCGGGCGGCGGGCGACGAACAGCGCGATCGGCAACGTAGGGTGATTGATGATGTCGTGGCAACGCTGGCCGACCTGGGTGGCAAACACCTGCTTGCCATCCAGGCGATAGCCGACGGCGTAGTGCTTGCCGTCGGTATCATCCCGCGCCGACAGTAGCAGCGGGCCTTTATCCTTGCCTTTGAACAGCGTCCAGCCGCCCAATGTAAGGGCGCTGAGCAGCACGCTGCCCACCGCCAAAGCCTGTCGCCTGAGCATTATCAGTCACCGTCGTTGGCGTTGAAGCCCAGTTGGATTCCCAGGGCCTTGGCCAGCTCGCCTTCGTGCAGGCGGTGGACCACGTTGAGGCTGTCGTAGATGTCGTTGAGCTGCTGGCGCCCGGCGTCATCGTTCAACAGTTCGTTGAGGCTGCGCTGGTTGCTGGCGAACAGTTTCAAGGACGCGGCATAGGCGGCGTCGATCTTCTCGGCCAACGGCTTCTGGTCCGCCGGCAGCAGGCCACGCAAGCCTTTGTTGTCGACGCCGACCCACACGGTCTGGGCCGCGGCGAGGCTCGCCTCCAGGCTTTGCAGCGACGACTGGCTGCGCCATGCATCGGCCTGGAACGGTTGCGGAATGCCTTTGGTCTGGCGACCCATGGGCGTGCCGAGTTTTTTCTTCAGGGTGTCCAGGGCGGTTACTTGTACGCGCAGCAGGTCGGCTATGGCCTCGTGGGAATCAGCGTAGCGCTGGTTCGGGAACTTGGTCATCTGCGCGAGCATGCCGTCGGTGCTGTTCCAGCTGGCGAGAATCTCTTCGGCCAGGGCTTTCTGACGCTCGCCAATGGCCATCAACAGTGGGCAGTAGCGGGCCTTCTGTGCCTCGTCGGCGACATCGGGCTTGGCGTCGTAGAGGATGTATTCGTAGGCCGACAGGCCTTGCACCACGACACTGGATTTAGCCAGGGCGGCGGCATCGATCTGCGGCTGGGCGCTGACCAGTTGCTCGACCTGGCGACCGACCAGGTTCTTCTTGTCCGGCCAGAACTGCACCTGCCACGCACGGTTGCCTTCGGCCAGCGGGCCGATCAGTAGCGGTTGCAACTCGGCCCAGGCTTTTTGCGCGTGCAGGAAGTCGGCGCGGGCGGTGTCCAGGCTTTCCTTGCCCTGGCAGTAGGCCAGGGCGCTGACGGCCAGTTGGCGGTCGGCTTCAACCCAGCGGCTGTAGGTCGGCAGGATGACTTGTTTGGCGATGGCCGCCGAGGTTACCGCTTGCGGGTCCTGGGGCGAGCAGGCGCCGAGGGCAAGGGCGGCCAGGCTGGTGAACAACAACTTGGGACGAAACATGTCGAGCTCCCTTCTGTAAGTGGGGCAAAGCTTATAAAGAATTCAGGAACGCCAGCAACGCGGCACGCTGCTCGGCATTGAACGACAACACATGCTGCTGTGCCGCTTGTGCTTCACCGCCATGCCACAGCACGGCTTCAAGCAGGTTGCGGGCGCGGCCGTCATGTAAAAACTGGGTATGACCACTCACGGCTTGCGTCAGGCCAATGCCCCACAACGGCGGCGTGCGCCAGTCGCGGCCACTGGCTTTGAATTCGGTACGGTTGTCGGCGAGGCCTTCGCCCAAATCGTGCAACAACAGGTCGCTGTAGGGGCGTATCACCTGGTTGGCCAGCTCGGGTTCGGCGGCGTTGGCGGCCGTGGTGAATGTCGGCTTGTGACAGCCCTGGCAACCGGCCTGGTAGAACAGGTTCTTGCCGGCCAGCACCTGCGGCGTGTTGACGCCTCGGCGCGCGGGCACCGCGAGGTTGCGGGTGTAGAACAGCACCAGACGCAGGATGTTGTCGCTGACTTCCGGCTCGCCGTCGGGGCCATTGCCGTTTGGCGCCTGCTTGCAGGCCACTTGGGCGTCGGTGCAGTCATCGAAGGGTCTCAGGGAGGTTGTGAGGCCCATATCACCAGAAAACGCGTGAACATTTTGTTGGTTGAGGTTGGGTTGCCCGGCTTTCCAGCCAAAACGCCCGAGTACGGTTTTATGCTGGGCGTCATCCCAGACCCAGTTGGCGCGGCCGACGATGGCGTCTTTGTCGGCGGTCTTGGGGTCGGTGTTGCGCAGGATATCGGCGTCGCTGATCGCTTCGAGCAGGCCCAGGCCGATCATCGGCGGCGCTACCCGTGCGGAGAAGCGTGTATCAGGATGCATCGGGCCGTAGCCGAGCTGGGTTATTTGCAGGTCGGGTTTGCGCAGTTCGACAACGGTGCCGTCCTGGAAGCTGACCTGGACAGGGCTGTAGTCGACCCGCACCTTGCCTTCCGGCGCTACGCCAGGCACGGCCATGTCTTGCAACTGCCCGCCGTAGACCGGCTCGGGCACCACGCCGAGCTGCTCGATGAGCTTGGCGTAGTGCGGCCGCTCTGTAATGGAGATAGGGATGGAGAGGCGCACCAGCATCGACACCGCATTCGGCGCATCAGGCAGCGGCGGATGGCCCCGACCGTCCTTGATATGGCAGTTCTGGCAGGCGTTGGTATTGAACAGAGGGCCCAGGCCATCCCGTGCCGTGGTGGTGGACGGCGCAATCACCCAAGGGCTGCGGAAGAAACTGTTACCGACGCTGAAATCCAGGCGGCGGGTGGGCGCCAGGTTGGCCGAGGGCAGGGAAAAGGCGTTCTGGTCGCGCTTGTTCACCGTCGTGGCGCCACCTGACCGCGACTCACCAGGCTCGGCCTTGGTGAAGCGGGTGGCGTCGTCGCAAGCGGTCAGGCTTAAAGCCATCAACGCTGCGGACAGGCAAAAAAACGCACGGAACATCGAAATTCCTGGAAACGGTCGGAAAATGTGGTCGCAAAGTCTAACAGGGCAGGGCGGTTTGAATAAGAGCAATTATCGTTTGGTGGCATCCGGATTCATTCCCGCTAGAATGACTGCACATTTTTTTCTGGAGGTGGCCAATGCAGGCTCTCGACGCTTTGCTCAACCGTGTTTCCGTGCCACGTCTGCTGGAACCGGCACCGACCCAGGAGCAGCGCGACCTGTTGTTCGCCGCCGCCATGCGTGCGCCCGACCACGGTCAGCTGCGCCCTTGGCGTTTCCTTACCGTAGAAGGCGCAGCCCGTGAGCAGATGGGCACGCTGTTGGCCGAGGCCGCGCGCCTGCAGGACGCCGACGCTCCCCAGGCGGTCATCGACAAGGCCCAGAACGGCCCGCTGCGTGCGCCGTTGGTGGTGGTGGTGATTGCGCGCCTGCAAGAGCACTTCAAGGTGCCCAAGTCCGAGCAATTGCTGGCGGCGGCTTGTGCAGCCCACGGCATCCTGTTGGCGGCCTATGCCCAGGGGATTGGTGCGGTGTGGCGGACCGGGGAATTGTCCTACTCGGCCCATGTGGCCAAAGGGTTGGGGCTGACGTCGGATGAAGAAGTGATTGGCTTCCTTTACCTGGGCACGCCGCAGAACCCGCCGCGTACGGCGCCGAAGGAAGACCTGACGCCGTTCGTCCAGGCCTGGCCCGGCCGGTAATTCACCACTGCCCTGCTCTATATGTAGGAGCGAGCTTGCTCGCGAAGAACTCAAAGGCGCCGCGTTTATTCAGGAAGCACGCGTCATCGTTGACGTTTTTCGCGAGCAAGCTCGCTCCTACAGGAGGCAATGTTTTCAGAACCGAGTCAGACCCTGAACTGATCCATCAACTTCATCTGCTGGCTGGCCAGTGCATTGAGCTGGCTGCTGATCTCCGCCGATTCCGTGGCCTGGCCGGTGAGGGTTTCGGTCACGGTGCGAATCGCCGAGACGTTGCGATTGACTTCTTCGGCCACTGCGCTCTGCTCTTCGGCGGCACTGGCAATTTGCAGGTTCATGTCGCTGATCACGGTGACCGCGTCACTGATCTTGCCCAGGGCCTGCACCGCCTGGTGGATCTGCCCGGCATTGCTCTGGGCCTGTTGCTGGCTGGAGTGCATGGTCGCTACCACGCCTCGGGTGCCGCTCTGGATACGCTCGATCACC
The DNA here is from genome assembly GCF_001427465.1 of Pseudomonas sp. Root569. Taxonomy (NCBI): domain Bacteria; kingdom Pseudomonadati; phylum Pseudomonadota; class Gammaproteobacteria; order Pseudomonadales; family Pseudomonadaceae; genus Pseudomonas; species Pseudomonas sp. Root569. Next base: position 101,421 of record NZ_LMGQ01000027.1, read on the forward strand.
AGGCGGATTTCCTCGACCGAATCCTGGGTGCGTTTGGCCAGGTTGCGTACTTCGTCGGCCACCACCGCAAAGCCACGCCCGCTTTCGCCGGCGCGTGCCGCTTCAATCGCGGCGTTCAATGCGAGCAGGTTGGTCTGTTCGGCGATGCTGCGGATCACCTCCAGGACTGAACCGATCTGTTCACTGTTGACCGCCAGGGCTTCGACTTCGCTCACCGCTTTGCTGACTTCCTCGGCAAGGGTGGTGATGTCGCGAGTGCTCTGCTCGATGATCGACATGCCTTCACGGGCCGACTGATCGGCACCGCGTGCCGCGCTGGCGGCATTCGAGGCGCTGTTGGCGACGTCATGGGCAGTGGCGCTCATTTCATTGGAGGCGGTCGCCACCTGGTCGATTTCGCGGAACTGCACCTGCATGCCTTCGCTGGTCTGGCGCGCAATGGCTGACGATTGATCTGCCGTACCACGGGCTTCGGTGATGCTTTGCTTGATCTGCGCGATGGTCGGTTGCAGCTTGTCGAGGAAGCGGTTGAACCAGTTCACCAACTCGCCCAGTTCGTCTTTCTTGGAGTACGCCAGGCGTTGGGTGAGGTCGCCGTCGCCGCTGGCGATGTCCTTGAGCATGGCGGCTACGCTGTTGATCGGCCGGGTGACGCCGGTGGCGGTCAGCCAGATCAGCAGCAAGCCCAACAGGCCGGCAGCCGCTGCCACCAGCAAGGCTTTGAGGGTGCCGCTGGCCTGGGCCTCGTCGAGTACCGCTTGCAGCTTGACGTTATCGGCCAGCATCACGGTTTTTGGCAGCTTGATCACCACACCCCAGGACTTGGCGTCGGCAATCGGCTTGACCGGGTAAACGGCGCGAATAATGTCGTTTTGCTCGCGGATCACGGGCCGGTCATTGGTGAGCAGCTGCACGATTTCCTTGCCTTCGGCGCCGAGGCTGTCGATCAGGTTCTTGCCCACCTTGGCCGGTTCACCGCTGTAGGCCGCAATCAGGCCGGTGCTGGACAGAATCTCCAGGTGCGCTGCGCCGTTGAACAGGTCTGTCTGTGCGGCATCGGTGGTCGCTTGCAGGGCAGTGAGAGCGATATCGACACCGACGACGCCAATGACTTTGGCATCGACGATCAGGGGCAGGGAAATGGTGGTCATCAGCACAGGTTTGCCGGCCACCGTGTCTTCGTAGGGGTCCAGCAAGCAGGTGCTGCGGGTGTCTCGTGGGCAGGTATACCAAATGTTGTAGGGCGTGCCGCTGAGGTTGAGGGTGGTCTTGGTCAGATCATCTTCGACCATGATGGTGTTGAGGCCTTCACCGCCCGCACGGCTCCAGTAGCTGGAAAAGCGGCCCTTTTCGTTGGAGACGCGCGCTTTGTCGTCGACGAACTCGCTGTCTTTGCCATCCAACCCGTTGGGTTCGAACGACAGCCAAATGCCCAGCACCTTGGTGTTGCGCTCGAATGCGGTTTTCACGCTTTGGTTGATTTCTTCGCGCAAGGCGCCGGCTTCAAGAGAGCGCTTGGTCCCCAGTTTACGCAGGTCTTTGATCTGGTCGGCGAGGGCCGTGACCACCAGCAGATTTTCACCAAAGGTCTTTTGCAAGTGCCCGGCCTGTTCGGCTGCCTTGGCTTGCAGTAGCTGTTCCACGCTGGCGGTCAGCATTCGTGAGCTTGAGTCACTGACCAATAGGTCGTTCTGGTTGGTGTTGTAGATATTGATGCCGACCACCAGTGCAATGACTCCCAACAGGCAAAGACCGGACAGCAGCACGATTTTCAAGCGAATGGAGAGGGTGTCGAACATAGGTTCACTCACGAATGACTTGTTGGAATGCGGGCAGCAGAGCCAAGTCCATTCGGCGCCATGCCTGAAACATCGGCGTCACAAATCGATTCATGAGGAATAGGCGATGAGCGGTAGGATAACGCCTACATGCAGCCCTATATGGAGCGTGCCAGCTGCTCGGGGCGAGACCAGATCCACAGGTTGCCCAGGCTCATCCCGGCGATGGCCAGGTACACCGGCCAGTTGTGATCCAGCATCACCAGCATCAACACGGCACACAGCAACATACTCACGGTGGCGCTGACCTTGGCCCGGCGCGCAATGATCTTGCCGTTGCGCCAGTTGAACAGGATAGGCCCGAACAGGCGGTGGTTTTCCAGCCAGGCGCTCAGGCGCGGTGAGCTTTTGGTGGCGGCCCAGGCGGCGAGGAGGATGAATTCGGTGGTCGGCAAACCCGGTATGACAATCGCCACCAGGCCGATCCCCAGGCTGACGTAGGCCAGCAGGCCGAAGAGGACTTGGGCGACTTTGGAGGTGGATTGGGTTTTGCCGGTCATAGGTAGGAATATCACAAAAAATCAATGTGAAATGAGTGCTCAGTGTGGGAGGGAGCAAGCCCCCTCCCACATTTTCTGATTGCATTTCAATCTGGAGGTCAGGCCATTTCAGGGGCGCTAGCGTACGCCTGTTCCAGCAACACGGTGAAGCGCACAAACGCATCGATCGCGCCTTTTTCTACCGCAGCTTCTTCTTCGGCGCTGAACTCCAGGCTGTCGAGGGTGCGGGTGAAGCTTTTCCAGCCTTCGGCGCGGCCACCGGCCGGTTCGCCCAAGTGGCGGGCACCGAAGCTTTCGCTCAGGCCCAGGCCGACGGCGCGCTTGATCAGGAACGCGGCGCCCAGCTTGGAGCCTTCGGACACGAACAGCCAGCCCAGGGCTTCGGCTTTACTCGGATTCTTTACTGCACCGGCCACCGGGGCCGGAATTTCAGTGTCCAGGTCCGCGAGGTCGAGCTTGGCGGCTTCGGCGCGGCAGCGTGCGGCCAGGTCGGGGACGATCTTGATCAGTTCGGCATCGTTGTACAGCGCTACCAGTTCTGACTGGAACAGGTACTGGGCCACCACGAAGCGGGCGAAGTTGGCTTGGGTTTCGAACGGCGCATGAGCCTTCACCAACGCATCCAGCTTGGTGTGCGGTTCATTGGTGATCTGGTTCAGGCGCTGAGAGCGCAGGCTCGGGCGTTCTGCGGTAGGAGAAGCGGTCATGTAAAAAGTCCTTGAGAAGGTAAGCGCCTGGGTGCCCTTAAAGAGAGCTGTTATCAACTAGACGAACAAGAAGACGTGGCACAGTAAAAAATCCTCACCCCGCCGCTGATGGATTCCGGCGAGGTGAGGCGGGTGGGTCAGATGTCCCAGATCAGGTTGATCGCAAAGTTGCGACCGGGCTGGGTCAGGCGGTCGAGGTTGGCCGGGCCGGTTACCGCTGCTTCGCCGACGCTGTCGTAGCTGCGCACGTCATCCCAGTTCCAGTACTTCTTGTCGGTGAGGTTGTAGAGGCCGCCGTTGATGGTCACGTCGTCGCTGACCTTGTAGTAGGCGGTCAGGTCGAGGATGCCGAAGCCCGGGGTCTTGAACGGGCCGTCGGTGTTGCCGTCGGGCGCGTGGAAGGTGGTGCTGTCGACGCGGTCCTGTTTCTTCACCAGGGTCCAGCTCAGCAGACCGCCATAGTTGTCCTGGTCGTAGCCCAGGCCAAACACACCCTTGAGCGGATTGACGCTGTTCAATGGCTCGCCGTTATCGTCGTTGCGGCCATGGGCGTAGGCAATGGAACCCTGGGTATACAGACCTTTTGGCGCGCCGAAAGCGTCCAGGTTCAGGCGGCCCTTGGCTTCCATGCCCTTGATGGTGGCGCGCTTGATATTGACAGCCTGGAACTGCTCCACGGTGCCCCCGACCACGGCGTTGTCTTCGTCGATAAAGTCACGGTACTTGTTGTAGTACACCGCGATATCAAAGGAACCTTCGTCAAATTTGCCGCGAATCCCGGTTTCGATTCCTTTGCTGGTTTCCGGCTTGAGGTCGGGGTTGGGTTCGACGGTGTAGCCCAGGTTGAGGTTTTCGAAGCGACCGTACAAGGCCTTGGCCGACGGGGTGCGGAAGCCCTCGGCGTATTGGCCGAACCAGGTGTAGTGATCGGTCAGGGCATAGGTCAGACCGAACTTGGGCGTGACGCGGTGCCAGGTTTTATCTTTGCCATCGACCGCATACTCGCCAGTCGGGTTGACGGTGCTGAGGAATTCCTGGGTCAGCTTGGGCTTGAGCCGGGTGTAGTCATAACGCACGGCGGGCAGGAAGGTCCATTTGTCCCAGGTGATCTGGTCCTGGGCGAACAGCGAGTAGGTGTTGATGGTCGGGTCGGGGAAGTCACTGGCCTTTTTCACGCTATCACCGGCTGAGGGGCTGGGCGCGCCGATGGCCGTGCATCCGGCGCCAACCGCCAGGCACGAGGCCGAGCCTTCGCGGGAACCGGTGACTTTCTGCTGCTTGAGGGTGGTGCCGTAGGTCACCTGGTGATCGGTCTCACCGAGGCTGAAAGCCTTGTCCAGCTGGGCGTCGAAGACCCACTGTTTTTCTTCGTAAAGGGTGTCGCGGGTGCGTAGGACACGACGGCCAGCCTGGTAGATTTCGGCGGTGGTCTGGTCGGTCTTGGCGATCTGGTAGTTGAGGCTGGTCTTGATGCGGTCGGCAATCGGTGAATCAAGGGCGAAGCTGTTTTCCAGGCCGAAGCGCTCGCGGGTAATGGTGTCGTTGCCCGAGCGGGCACGGTAGAGGTTCATGCCCCGACCGCCGATGAATGGGCCGCCCACGGCGTTCTTCAAGTTGACGTCGCGGTCATCCTTGAACTTCTCGTAGGTCAGGCCCAGGCGATTGTCATCCCCGTAGTTCCAGCCCAGCTTTGCCAGTACGTTGGTGGTGCGCGCATCTTCCGGGTTGGCGCCGGTACGGGCCAGGCCGGTGGCGTTGTTGCCGTCGTAGGATTCGGTTTCATGGCCGTTGCGCTGGCTCAGATGCAGCAAGCCGTCAAAGTCCTGTATACGCCCGGCGAAGGTGCCGGAGGTCAGCCAGCTTTCATCGGCGGAGCTGTAGCCGGTCTTCAGGCGGGCGCCGACGTCTTTGCCTGGCTTGATGATGTCGTCCGGGTCGAGGGTGAAATAACTCACCGCGCCGCCGATGGCGCTGCTGCCGTACAGGGCCGAGGCCGGGCCGCGCAGGATCTCCACGCGCTTGACGATTTCCGGGTCGACGTAGTTGCGGCGGGTCTTGGCGTAGGGGCCGTTGAAAAAGTTGTTGGGCACTTCGACGCCGTCGACCTGCGTGAGGATGCGGTCACCATCGATACCACGGATGTTATAGCCCGCGTTGCCTGAGCGGGTGCCGGCGCCGCCGACGGAAACACCGGGCTCGTAGCGCACCAGTTCGCGAATGTTGTTGGTGTTCTGGCGGTCCAGTTCCTCGCGGTCGTGCACGCTGACGGTGCTCGGTACGCTGTTCACATCCTGTTCGTTACGGGTGGCGCTGATGGTCACCTGTTGCAGGTTCAGGGCGCCGCCTGCGGCCCGTTTCTCCAGCACGATGTTGTTATCGCCCAGTTTGCGATAGCTCAGATTGGTCCCCACCAACAGCCGGTCCAAGGCTTTTTCTGGCGGCAGCGGGCCGCGTACGCCAGGGGACGACACACCCTGGCCGAGCTCGGCCGGCAAGCCAACTTGCCAGCCGGTTACCGCAGTAAAGGCATTGAGTGCCGACACGAGCGGCTGCTGCTCGATGCTGAAATTGTAATTTGCGTGGCTGCGCAGGATCGGCTCGGCGGCGGTGGCGGCCATGGCAGGTGCGCCAGCCAGCAGGATCGCGGCGGTCAGCAAGGACAAGACGGGCGAAGAACACCGGCGGTTGAAACGAGAGGACATCGAGAGCGCTCCGGGGGATACGAATCTTATAGTTGCGGACTGAACCAAATAGGAATCAGTTGCATTGGCTAAGACGAGACGTACCGCCGCGTACTATCGAGTAAAAATAATTCTCATTTAGTTCAAGATCACCAATGCCGGGTATTCCGACAGCTTGGCCGAGGTGATGTGGGCCAGTGAGCGCACCACATCCAGGGGCTGGTCGAGGCGATAGTTGCCGGTGACGGCGACGCTGGCCAGTTGCTCGTTGTTGTTGACGATCCAGCCTGGGTAATAGCGCCGCAGTTCGGCCAGCACTTCGCTCAGCGGGCAGTTTTCGAATACCAGGCGGCCCTGGACCCAGGCCAGGTCCTTGCTGGCATCCAGCTTGGCCGGCTGGCCGAACCCCTTGGGCCCGATGCGGATGCTTTGCCCGGCACTCAGGCGCACGCGGACATCGTCGAAGGTGTTGCTCAAGTCGACATCGCCACGCTGCACCTGTACCTGGGCTTCGCCATTGAGGTAGCGCACGGCGAACGCCGTGTCGCGCACGCTGGCGCGTACGGGGCCGGCATCGATTTCCAGGGGCAGGCCACGGGTGGGGGCGATTTCGAAAAACGCTTCGCCCTGGTACAGACGGGCCATGCGCTGGTGGTCCTTGATGCTGCTGGAAAACGCCGAGTTGGTGTTCAGCAGCACCTTGGAGCCATCGTCCAGTTGCAGGCGCTGGCGCTCGCCGACCACGGTGAGGTGGTCAGCCTGCAGGCGCACCGGCAGGTTACTGAAACTGAACAGGCCGATCAGCAGCACGGCGGCGGTAGCGAGGGGTTTCCAATGCGGTTTGACCCGGCGCCAACCCCTTGGCTTGCGCGGCGCAGCGAGGGCCACGGCGGCACTGTGTACTGGCGCGCCACTCCAGGCGGCCTGGGCCTTGCTGAAGGCATGAACGTGGGCCGGGTCTGCGGCCAGCCAAGCGTCGAACGCGGCCTGCTGCCCGGGTTGTGGGCACTGCAAGGCGATCAGCCAATCGAGGGCTTGGTCCATGGCCGCGTCTTGCAACACCTCATGAGCCAGCTCATGGGGGGGCAGTTTATTCGGGTCCGTCACGGTGTTCCTCGGGTCTTCGCCACGTTCTATTCATCTCTCCTACAGCTTGGATCGATAGCTCTGTCGGATGAAGCTTAAGGCTGATCCAACCGTTCGGCCACACCTACACAGATGGCCATGATCAATTTCAGTTCCTTTTGCACGGTGCTCAAGGACACGCCCAATTGATCGGCAATCTCCTGGTAGCTGCAACCGTGCAGGCGGCTGAGGATGAAAATCCGTTGCTGGCGGGCGGTCAATTGGCCGAGGCTGACGCTCAAGTGTTCCAGCAGTTGCTCGGCCTGGGTGGCCTCTTCGGGCGTACTGACCGGGGCGGCCACGCTTTGCAGCACGTCCAGTGGCACATCTTCCTGCAACGTGCGGGCCTGGATCCGACGCGAGCGCAGGTGGTCCAGCGCCAGGTTGCGCGCTGTCTGGTAGACAAAAGGTTCGAGGTGGTCGATTGGCCGCTCGCTCAGGGCCCGAGTCACGCGCAGGTAGGTTTCCTGCAACAGGTCTTCGGCAGTGCTGTGGTTATTGACCATGCGCTGCAGAGTGCGAAGCAGAATCACCCGTTGGGTGAGAAAGACGTGGTTGAAGCGAGATTGGCTCACAGTGATACCAGACCGATTTGCAGTGAATGATAATGCTTATCATCAACTGAAATGGCAAGTGGCTATTTCCCTGAACCTACTCTGGACAAAATGTAACTGTGGGAGGGGGGCTTGCTCCCTCCCACAGATGGGGTTACTCGGCGTTGCAGAGCGCCAGGCAGTTATCCAGCATGCGGTTGGAGAAGCCCCACTCGTTGTCGTACCACGCCAGCACCTTGAGCAGCTTGCCGCTGACCTTGGTGTGGTTGGCGTCGAAGATCGACGACAGTGGGTTATGGTTGAAGTCACTGGAAACCAGCGGCAGGGTGTTGTAGCCGAGGATCTTCGAATGTTGGCTGGCCTGTTTGAGCAGGGCATTGACCTCATCGGCGGTGGCTTCTTTCTTCAATTGCACGGTGAGGTCCACCAGAGACACGTTGATCACCGGTACACGCACCGCCATGCCGGTCAGCTTGCCCGCCAGTTCCGGCAGCACCAGGCCCACCGCTTCGGCGGCGCCGGTCTTGCTCGGGATCATGTTCTGGGTGGCCGAACGCGCGCGGTACGGGTCGGTGTGGTAGACGTCGGTGAGGTTCTGATCGTTGGTGTAGGCGTGAATGGTGGTCATCAGGCCGCTTTCGATACCCAGCTCACGGTGCAGCACCTGGGCCACCGGCGCCAGGCAGTTGGTGGTGCACGAGGCGTTGGAGATGATCTGGTGGGATTGACGCAAAATGTCATGGTTTACCCCGTAGACCACGGTCGCATCCGCGCCCTTGGCCGGTGCCGAGATGATCACCTTGCGTGCGCCGGCGGTAATATGGGCAGCAGCCTTGTCGCGGTCGGTGAACAGACCGGTGCATTCGAACACCACGTCGATCTTGTGTGCAGCCCACGGCAGGTCGGCGGGGTTGCGAATGGCACTGACGGCAATCCGGTCACCATTGACGGTCAGGCTTTCCTGATCGTGGGCAACCTCTGCATCGAAAGTGCCGTGTACGGTGTCGTACTTGAGCAGGTGGGCATTGATCGAGCTGTCGCCCAGATCATTGATGGCGACGATCTGCAAATCCTGGCGATAGCCTTGGGTATACAGTGCGCGCAGGACATTACGGCCGATACGGCCAAAACCATTGATTGCGATACGTAGAGTCATTGGAAAGTGCCTGTCGTCGATTTGTTGTAAGAATTACAAGATTATTCGCATAAAAATAGAAAACAAGCCTTTTTAGTGGCAATATTTTGTTCAATCTACAACGAGTGACCTGAATCAACTGGTCCGATGATCCAAACGACCCCCTGCCATCCCATGAGCCGTGGGCGTTTGATCAGCATAGACACTCAGGTCGCCACATCCGTTAGCCTGGAGTTCTATACATGCATCCCCGCGTCCTTGAGGTCACCGAACGGCTTATCGCCCGCAGCCGCGCCACCCGTGAGGCTTACCTTGCGCTCATTCGCGGCGCCGCCAGCGACGGTCCGATGCGCGGCAAGCTGCAATGCGCCAACTTTGCCCACGGCGTGGCTGGTTGCGGCACCGAAGACAAAAACAGCCTGCGCATGATGAACGCCGCCAACGTGGCAATTGTTTCTTCTTATAACGACATGCTCTCGGCACACCAGCCCTACGAACATTTCCCTGAACAAATAAAGAAAGCCCTACGTGAAGTGGGCTCGGTCGGCCAGTTCGCCGGCGGCACGCCCGCCATGTGCGACGGCGTGACCCAGGGCGAGCCCGGCATGGAGCTGAGCCTGCTCAGCCGTGAAGTCATCGCCATGTCCACGGCGGTAGCGCTGTCCCACAACATGTTCGACGCCGCGCTGATGCTGGGGATCTGCGATAAGATCGTCCCCGGCCTGATGATGGGCGCGCTGCGCTACGGCCACCTGCCGATGATCTTCGTGCCCGGCGGGCCAATGCCGTCGGGTATCTCCAACAAGCAGAAGGCCGATGTGCGCCAGCGCTATGCCGAAGGCAAGGCCAGCCGCGAAGAGCTGCTGGAATCGGAGATGAAGTCCTACCACAGCCCCGGTACCTGCACCTTCTACGGCACCGCCAATACCAACCAGTTGCTGATGGAGGTGATGGGCCTGCACTTGCCGGGCGCATCGTTCGTCAACCCGTACACGCCGCTGCGCGATGCCCTGACCCGCGAGGCCGCGCACCAGGTCACCCGTTTGACCAAGGCCAATGGCAACTTCACGCCGATCGGCGAGATTGTCGACGAGAAGTCCATTGTCAACTCCATCGTCGCCCTCAACGCCACGGGCGGTTCCACCAACCACACCCTGCACATGCCGGCCATCGCCATGTCGGCGGGCATCATCCTGACCTGGCAGGACATGGCCGACCTTTCCGAGGTGGTGCCGACCCTGTCCCACGTGTATCCAAATGGCAAGGCCGACATCAACCACTTCCAGGCGGCGGGCGGCATGTCGTTCCTGATCCGCGAACTGCTCGAAGCCGGCCTGCTCCACGAAGACGTCAACACCGTGGCCGGCAAGGGCCTGAGCCGCTATATCCAGGAACCGTTCCTGGTCGATGGCGAACTGGTCTGGCGCGACGGGCCGATTGAAAGCCTCGACGAAACCATCCTGCGCCCGGTGGCCCGTGCGTTCTCGCCCGAAGGCGGCCTGCGCGTGATGGAAGGCAATCTCGGTCGTGGCGTAATGAAAGTTTCTGCGGTGGCGCCGGAGCATCAGGTTGTCGAAGCGCCGGCGGTGGTGTTCCAGGATCAACAGGACCTGGCTGACGCCTTCAAGGCTGGCGAGTTGGAAAAAGACTTCGTCGCGGTGATGCGCTTTCAGGGCCCGCGCTCCAACGGCATGCCCGAATTGCACAAGATGACGCCGTTCCTCGGTGTGTTGCAGGACCGTGGTTTCAAAGTTGCGCTGGTGACAGACGGGCGTATGTCCGGCGCCTCGGGTAAGATCCCTGCCGCGATCCACGTCAACCCCGAAGCCCAGAGCGGCGGGCCGCTGGCGCGGGTGCAGGATGGCGATATCATCCGCGTGGATGGCGTTACCGGCACCTTGGAGCTTAAGGTAGACGCCGCAACTTTTGCAGCGCGCACGCCTGCCACGGGCCTGCTGGGCAATAACGTGGGCGCCGGTCGCGAGCTGTTTGCATTCATGCGCTTGGCCGCAAGCTCCGCAGAGCAGGGCGCCAGCGCCTTTACCTCTGCCTTGGAGACGCTTAAGTGAAACTTGCGCTGGTCGGTGACATCGGGGGTACCAACGCCCGCTTTGCGTTGTGGCGGGACCAGGAACTGCATTCGATCCGCGTGCATGCCACTGCAGATCACTCGAGCCCTGAGGAGGCCATCAAGGTCTACCTCAAGGAAGAGGGCCTGCAAGTCGGCGATATCGGCGCGGTGTGCCTGTCGGTGGCCGGGCCGGTGAGCGGTGATGAATTTAAATTCACCAACAATCATTGGCGCTTGAGCAAGACTGCGTTTTGCCAAGCGTTGCAGGTGGATGAACTGCTGCTGGTCAACGATTTCTCCGCCATGGCCCTGGGCATGACTCGCCTCAAACCCGACGAATTCCGCGTGGTCTGCCAAGGCACGCCGGAGCCGTTGCGCCCGGCCGTAGTGATTGGCCCGGGCACGGGTCTTGGTGTGGGGACGTTGCTGGATTTGGGCGCTGGCCGCTTCGCGGCGCTGCCGGGGGAGGGCGGACATGTCGACCTGCCCCTGAGCAGCCCGCGGGAAACCCAGCTGTGGCAGCACATTTACAACGAGATTGGCCATGTCAGCGCAGAAACCGCGTTGAGTGGCGGTGGGTTGCCGCGTCTGTACCGCGCCATCTGTGCGGTCGACGGGCATACTCCGGTGCTGGACAGTCCCGAGGCTATTACCGCAGCGGGGCTGGCCGGTGACCCGGTGGCTATGGAAGTGTTGGACCAGTTCAGCATCTGGCTGGGCCGGGTGGCCGGCAATAACGTACTGACCACGGGTGGGCGTGGTGGTGTTTACATCGTGGGTGGGGTAATACCGAGGTTTGCCGACTTCTTTATCGCCAGCGGTTTCGCCAAGAGCTTTGCGGATAAAGGCTGCATGAGCGACTACTTCAAGGGCATTCCGGTGTGGTTGGTGACCGCGCCGTATTCCGGGTTGACCGGGGCGGGTGTGGCGCTTGAGCAGGCTTTTGCGTAGGTCATAATGGCCCCTTTCACATTCGACCTGGTTTCAACTCTGGAATGCAGGCAAATGTAGGAGCGAGCTTGCTCGCGAAAAACGCCAACGATAACGCAGCGCATCAGGTTATACGCGCCACCCTCAGGTTTTTCGCGAGCAAGCTCGCTCCTACAGCCATAACAACAAGGAGGACCCCGTGAGCGTAATCAGTAAATCCATTCTCCTCGTCGACGACGACCAGGAAATCCGCGAATTGCTGCAAACCTACCTCAGTCGTGCCGGCTTCCAGGTGCGTGGCGTGCCGGATGGCGCGGGGTTCCGCCAGGCGATGAACGAGGCGCCGTGCGACCTGGTCATCCTCGATGTAATGCTGCCGGACGAAGACGGTTTCAGCCTTTGTCGCTGGATCCGCCAGCACCCTCGCCAGGCGCAGGTGCCGATCATCATGCTCACCGCCAGTTCCGACGAAGCCGACCGGGTGATCGGTCTGGAGCTGGGCGCCGATGACTATATCGGCAAGCCATTCAGCCCCCGAGAATTACAGGCGCGCATCAAGGCGCTGCTGCGTCGTTGCCAGTTTGGCCAGGAACGCGGCAGCAGTAGCGACGTGCTGGTGTTCGACGAGTGGCGCCTGGATATGATCAGCCATCGGCTGTTCCACGTTGATGGTGAAGAGGTGATCCTCTCCGGTGCCGACTTTGCCTTGCTCAAATTATTTCTCGACCACCCGCAACAGATCCTCGACCGCGACACCATCGGCAACGCCACTCGTGGCCGTGACCTGATGCCTCTGGACCGTATCGTCGACATGGCCGTCAGCCGCCTGCGCCAACGCCTGCGCGATACTGAAAAACCCCCGCGGCTGATCCGCACCGTGCGCGGCAGCGGTTACCAGCTGGCAGCCAGCGTGGTTGCCGGCAATGCCCACTGAACACCCGGCTGAACGCCGTCGCCGCTTTCCGGTACCGCGCTCCCTACTGGGGCGCATGCTGCTGCTGACCTTGCTGGTGGTGCTGTTCGCCCAGGCATTGTCCAGCGTGATCTGGGTCTCGCAGTTGCGCGCCACCCAACTTGAGGGCCTGGTCACCAGCGCCCGTAGCCTGGCGCATTCGATGACCGCCAGCGTGAGTTATTTCCGTTCGTTGCCGGTGGCCTATCGACCTTTGGTGCTCGACCAGTTGCGCAGCATGGGCGGCACGCGTTTTGTCGTGACCCTCAATGACCGCCCGCTGGATATGGCCTTGCTGCCGCAAACCCCGCGCAAGCAGGCGGTGCTGGAAGCGGTCGATGACGTGTTGCGCCAGACCCTGGGCGCCAACGTGCTTATCTCGGTGGAGTTCGTCAGCGCCGAGGAGCTGCGTATCTTCAATGCCGGCTTGAAGCTCGACGAACTGCCGCGTTCCTGGGCGCATTACGCCTTGACTCTGGAACCGGTGAACCCGCCGGTACTGGTCACCCAGATCCAGCTTGCCCCCGGAGAATGGCTGTACATCGCCTCGCTGTTGCCCGAGCCCTATACCAGCCTCGAGGAGCAGAGCCTGCCGTCCCAGCAGGTTTGGTTTATCGTGTTGACCAGCGGTCTCTTGCTGCTGTTCATCGGCCTGCTGGTGCATTGGCAAAGCCGGCCGCTCAAGCGCCTGGCGCGGGCGGCGCGGGACATGTCCCTGGGCGCTGATGTGGAGCCGGTGGCCGAAGGCGGCGGCAGTGAAGTGGTGGAAGTGGGCCGCGCTTTCAATGCCATGCGCGAACGCATCAGCCGTTACCTGACCGAACGCAGCCAATTGTTCAGCGCGATTTCCCACGATTTGCGCACACCGATTACTCGCCTGCGGCTGCGGGTAGAATTGCTTGAAGACGAAAATCTGCAAGCCAAGTTCGGCCGCGACCTGGATGAGTTGGAGTTGCTGGTCAAAGGCGCGCTGCAATGCGTGAAAGACACCGACATTCACGAAAACATTCAGCCGGTGGACCTCAACCACGTACTCGAATGCCTGGTGGAGCCGTACCTGGCGCCCAATGGCAACGGTCGCGTGTCCCTGGATGGCGCGGCCCTGACGACCTACCCGGGCAAGCCGCTGGCGCTCAAGCGTTGCATCGGCAACCTGATCGACAACGCCTTGAAGTATGGGCAGAACGCGCATTTGCATATCGAGGACGATGGCGCGCTGTTCACCCTGCATGTGGATGATGAAGGCCCGGGGGTGCCGGAACAGCGCCTGGAGCAAGTTTTCGAACCGCACTTTCGCCTGGCAGGCCAGCAGCAGGGGTATGGGTTGGGGTTGGGGATTGCGCGCAATATTGCCCATAGCCATGGAGGGGAAGTGAGTTTGCAGAATTTGCGTGAAGGTGGCCTTCGCGTCACCCTGCAACTGCCCCGCGGACTTGATTGAACACACGCTGATTAAATGTGGGAGCAAGCCCCCTCCCACATTTTGATCTCCATCCGTTTAGATACTTTGGCGCAGCCGGGCCAGGTCTCTTAGCGGCGGCGCGCCAAACAACCGGCTGTATTCCCGACTGAACTGCGACGGGCTTTCATATCCCACCCGATAGCCCGCAGCCGAGGCTTCCAACCCTTCGGCAATCATCAGTCGTCGGGCTTCCTGCAAACGCAGTTGTTTCTGGTACTGCAGCGGGCTCATGGCGGTGATCGCCTTAAAGCGATGATGCAAGGTCGAGACGCTCAGGTTCACTTCCTTGGCCAGGTCGTCGATGCGCAGCGGTTGTTCATAGTTGCCGTTCAACCATTTGATCGCCTGGCTGACCCGATGGCTCTGGCTGTTGGCCACGGCGATTTCATACAGGCGATAACCCTGTGGGCCACGCAGCAAGCGGTAGAGGATTTCACGGTTGATCAACGGCGCGAGCATGGCGATATCTTTGGGCGTATCCAGCAGCCGGGTCAGACGCAGCACGGCGTCGAGCAATTGGTGGTCGATGCGGTCGACGTACATTCCCCGGGTCGACGGGCGTGAGGGCACGCCCATGGGCCCGGCCTCTGCGATCAGCGCCGTCAGTTGCGTCGGGTCGATGTTGATACGCACCGAGAGGTTAGGGTTCTCGGCGGTGGCATCGATAATCCGCCCGGCCACCGGCATCGCCACCGAGAAGACCAGGTAGTTGAGCGGGTCGTAGGCGAAAATTTCGTCGGCCAGGCGCACTTCCTTGTTGCCGCTGGCCAGGATGCACAGCGCAGGTTCCACCAGCACCGGCATGAAATCCCGCGGTGTGTTGTGGCGGTTCAGGTACAGCGAGGTAATCGCGGTGCCATAGGAGCCGTCTTCCCAGGTATGGCGGTGCACGATACTGGCCAACTCGGCGCGTTGCTTTTCCATCTCGGCATCGAGGGGAGTGGACTTTGGATCGGGCGACGGCATGGGGCGTCCTCTACACGCTGCTTTGATGGGCTCAGCTTAGCGGCGGCTTTTCAAATAGTGTTACGTCGATTCTGCCTGATCCTTGCCTGATCCTGCGATCTGTCGTGAATCAGGCAAGCGCCAGGCCTGTCATCTCCCTGAAACACTGGGCAGGCGCGTGGAATAAATCCTGGGGCCGAACGTCCTATCTACGCTTTTCGCAGGATTGTGCAATAAGCCTGCAGGAATCGACTAACCGCGCCCACACCCGCGCCGTTATCTTTGATCCTGTGGCAACACGCCCCCACAGTGCTTGCCGAGCATCACTTCTCAACGGGAGAGTCGAACATGTCCACCCCCATTCCCGCGAGCCATATGGCCTTTATCCGCGCCCGTAGCGGGTGCAGCACCGAACTCGGTGCACGCTTGAGCAGTTTGATCGAACCAGGACGCCAGGCCGAGGGTTGCCTGCAATTCTCGTTGCAGCATTCCCAGGTCGACCCCGATGTCTGGCTGGTCTCGGGGTTCTGGAGCAGCGAGCAGGCCATGAGCGCCTACTTCAACTCTCCGGCCCTGATGATCCTCACCGAGCTGTTGAACGACATGGTGATCCGCAGCATGGACTTCCAGACCTTCACCGATGCATCTGCCGCCCATGCCTACGGCGAGTACCTGCAACTGGCCGGTTGAGGGTTACAATGGTCGACTTTCCATTGGCCAGGACCTGCAACATGGCACGTAGACAATTTGCCCACCACGAAGCCGTTTCCGCCGTAGTACCGGGAGAAGGTGGCTACAGCGCCGCCGTCGCCGTCAAGGCACTGGATGGCATGGGCGCCCCGCAGTTCCACAAGATCCTTGAAGGGCAGACGTTCAAGACGGCGTCCGATGCCGATGATGCGGCGACGTTGCAACTTGAGCGTCTGGTCGATGTGGATGCAGAAGGCCAACTGACCTGGGCCCCCGCCGCACTGTAGGAGCGAGCTTGCTCGCGAAAAACTCAAGAGCACCGCGTTCAGCCTGGTGCCCCGCGTTATCGTTGACGATCTTCGCGAGCAAGCTCGCTCCTACAGGGGTTATTGAGGTCTGTGCATTTTGAACAGGGCCTCAGGCCCCAGCTGGAAATAATCCGCCGGGCCACCCCCACGCAAAATCGGCTCGGCGGCAGCGGTGTCGTAAATCCCGTCCTTGAGCAACCATTTGGCGATGTGCACCGCAACCACCTCGCCCAGCACCAGCCAGCTTGGCACCAACTGTTGGTCGGCACGTTGCAGCTGGAGGATCTGCGTCACCTTGCACTCGAACGACACCGGGCTCTCGCCCACCCGTGGTACGCCAACGATTTTCGAAGCCACCGGCGTCAAGCCGGAGAGTTCGAATTCATTCACCTCGGGCGATACGGCCGCGCAGCTCTGGTTCATCTGCTCGGCCAGCGGGCGGGTGGCCAGGTTCCATACGAACTCGCCGGTCTGTTCGATGTTGTTCAGGCTGTCTTTGCGCCCGACACTGGAAAAACCAATGATCGGCGGAATGTAGTTGAACGCATTGAAGAAACTGTAGGGCGCCAGGTTCAGGCGACCTTCGCGGTCGTGTGACGAAATCCAGCCAATCGGTCGCGGGCCGACAATCGCGTTGAACGGATCATGGGGCAGGCCGTGGCCGTTGGCGGGTTCGTAGAAGTGGATATCGTCGGACATGACCTGTTCTGCTCTCAGTTCTGAAGCCCACATCATATCCAATATGGGAGGGGGCTTGCCCCTCCCACATTTTTTAGTCCGTGGTAATCCGCGAATGTTTGCGCGTGTCTTTCATGGTCACGTAGACCATCAGCGACACTGCGATACACGCGGTCACGTACCAGTAGTAGCCAGTTTCCATGCCGATGCTCTTGAACCACAGCGCGATGTATTCAGCGGTACCGCCGAAGATCGACACGGTCAGGGCATACGGCAGGCCCACGCCCAGGGCGCGGATTTCGGTGGGGAACAGTTCGGCTTTCACCACGGCGTTGATCGATGTGTAGCCGCTGACGATGATCAGCGCCGCCATGATCAGGAAGAACGCACCCCACCAGGACTGGATGGTGTGCAGGGTGGTGAGGATCGGCACGGTGAACAGGGTACCGAGGACACCGAAGGCGATCAGGATCGGCCGCCGGCCAATCTTGTCCGACAGCCCGCCGACCAGGGGTTGCAGGCACATGAACAGGAACAGCGTGGCCGCCGAGATGGTGGTGGAGTCGGAGATGCTCATGCCGACCGTGTTCACCAGGTATTTCTGCATGTAGGTGGTGTAGGTGTAGAACGCCAGGGTGCCGCCCATGGTCAGGCCGACCACGGTCATCAGTTCCTTGGGGTGGCGCATCAAGGTGCGCATGGCGCTTTCCTTGGCTTTTTCCTTCTTGGTGAACGACTCGGTTTCTTCCATACCACGACGCAGGTACAGCGCGACCACTGCACACAAGGCGCCGATGGCGAACGGGATACGCCAGCCCCAGGCATACAGCTGCTCGGTGGTCAGCAGTTGTTGCAGCACGATCAGCACCGCCAGCGCGATGAGCTGGCCGGAGATCAGGGTCACGTACTGGAAGCTGGAGTAGAAGCCACGGCGTTCCTTGGTCGCCATTTCACTGAGGTAAGTGGCAGAGGTGCCGTATTCGCCACCGACCGACAGGCCCTGCAGCAAACGGGCAAACACCAGCAGGATCGGCGCGCCGATACCAATGACTTCATAGCTTGGGCTCAGGGCAATCAGCAGGGAGCCGAAGCACATCAGGTAGACCGAGGCCATCAGGGCTTTTTTACGTCCGACTTTGTCGGCATACAGGCCCATCAGCCAGCCACCGATCGGGCGCATCAGGAAGCCCACGGCGAAGATCGCGGCGGTGTTGAGCAATTGGGCGGTGGTGTCGCCCTTGGGGAAGAAGGTCTTGGCGAAGTACAGCGAGAAGGCGGCGTAGACGTACCAGTCGTACCACTCGACCATGTTGCCCACCGACCCGCTGAAGATCGATTTGATTCGACTGGAAGTGGTGCGTTCTTTTGCCGGCGCAGCCGCCGACCCCAGAGGCAAGGTATTGGAGTTATCCATTGAAGGATCCTTCATCTAGTTGTTTTTATGGAGCGTGCTTGAGCACTGCCTGGTTCGGGCTATAGCAGGAGCTGTGCCAGGTAGATGAAGGCCCGGAATAGAAGGGTTGCAGGATTTTTTTGAGCGGAAAGTTGCCGATGATTTTCGGCTGGTAAGCGGAAATCCGCTTATGGTTGCTGGCGCCATCTGGGGCAAGCCCTGATGGCGATCGGAAGGTCGCTAGAGAAACATCTCCCTCGCCAACCCATGCCGCTGCATCTTTTCATTGAGGGTCCGGCGCGGCAGTTGCAGCTCGGCCAGCACTGCCTTGATATCGCCTTTATGCCGAGTTAATGCAGCTTTCAGGCAATGTGCCTCGAACGCTTCCTGTTGCGCCGCCAACGATTGCCCGGCCTCGATGCCGTCCGGTTCCGTATCGCCGAGCCCCAACACCTGGCGCTCGGCGACGTTGGCCAGCTCACGCACGTTCCCCGGCCAGTCATGACTGAGCAGGCGCCCCAGCTGTGGCCCACTCAAGGGCTCGACATGACGACCCAGACGTTCAGCAGCACTCTGCGCGAAATGGTCGTACAGCAACGGAATATCTTCGCGGCGCTCGCGCAACGGCGGCAGGCGCAGTTGCGCGACGTTCAGGCGATAGGCCAGGTCTTCACGAAAACGCCCGGCGCGGGCCTCTTCCAGCAGGTCAGGCTTGGTGGCGGCGATGATGCGCAGATCCACGTGGATGCTTTGGTTGGAACCCAGCCGCTCCAGCTTCTGTTCCTGCAACACCCGCAGCAATTTCACCTGTTGGGCCAGGGGCATGCTTTCGATCTCATCCAGGAACAACGTGCCGCCATGGGCGTATTCCAGCTTGCCGATGCGTTTGCCCTGGGCGCCGGTAAAGGCGCCGCTTTCGTGGCCGAACAACTCGGCTTCAAACAGCTGCTCGGGGATGGCGGCACAGTTGAGTGCTACAAACGGCTTTTTCGCCCTGGGGCCGAAGTCATGCAGGCAGCGAGCAACCAATTCCTTGCCACTGCCGGTCTCGCCCCGGATCAACACGTTGACCGGCAGGGTCGCCAGGTCCAGCACCTGGCGGCGCAGGTTCTGCAAGCTGCGCGACACCCCCAGCAGGCTGGACTCCAGTTGTGCGCGGTGATCGGCCTGTTGATGCAGGCGGCGGTTTTCCAGGATCAGGCCACGCTTGTCCAATGCCCGGCGCAGGCTGTTGAGCAGTGCCTCGGGGCTAAAGGGTTTCTCCAGGAAATCGTAGGCACCGTCGCGCATGGCTTCGACGGCCATCGGCACGTCACCATGGCCGGTGAGCAAAATCACCGGCAGGTCGGCATCGCGACGCTTTACCTCGGCCAGCAGCTCAAGGCCGCCGAGCCCGGGCATGCGTACATCGCTCAAAATCACACCGGGAAAGTCTTTGGGCAGATGCGCCAGGCATTCTTCGGCGCGACTGAACAATTGCACCTCAAACCCCGAAAGGCTCAGCCATTGCTCGACGGCGGTGCGAATGCTGGCTTCGTCATCGACCACAATTACAGCGTTCAACATGGCGCTGGCGTCTCCAATGCAATCGGCAAGGTCAGGGTAAACACTGCGCCGTCGCCACGGTTGCCGGCGCTCAGGCGCCCGCCCAATTCATGCACGATAGCGTAGGACACCGCCAGCCCCAAGCCGAGGCCGTCGCCGACCGGCTTGGTGGTGAAGAACGGATCGAACACGTTGTTCAGGTGTTCTTCGGCGATCCCGCCGCCGCTGTCGCTGACCGTCAACTGCCACAGCTGCTGATCGGCATGCAGGCGGATTTCCAGGCGCTTGCGCGGCTTGTCGGCCATGGCGTCCAGCGCGTTGCGCAGCAGGTTGATCAATACCTGTTCCAGGCGGATCGCGTCGCCGCGTACCCAGGCCGGGCGCGTCAGGTCGAGCACGACGCCGATGGCTTCATCACGCAGGCGCGCGTCGAGCAAGTGCAGGGACTGATCGACCACGGTGGCCAGGTCCAGGCGTTCACGCAGGCCGCTGGGGCTCTTGCGGGCGAAGGTCTTGAGGTGCCCGGTGAGCGCGGCCATGCGCGTGAGCATGTCATCCAGCGGCGTGAGTGCCTTGTAGGCATCGTCGACGCGGCCGTGGTCGAGCAACAGCCGCAGTGTTGCCAGTTGCATGCGTTGGGCCGTCAACGGTTGGTTGATTTCATGGGCGAGGGCGGCGGACATCTGCCCCAGCGCCGCCAGCTTGGCCGACTGCACCAGGCCATCCTGGGCGGTGCGCAGCGCCTGGGTGCGTTCCTCGACCAACTGTTCCAGCTCTTCGCGGCTGCGCTGACGCAAGCGGGCCAGGCGCCAGCGTTGGCTGAGGAACAGCACCAGGAATACCAGCGCCAGCCAGGAACCCGCGGCGGCTAGGCCAGCGTTGCGTTGGTCTTCAAACGGGAACTGAGGTTTGCGCAGCAGGTGCAGGCTCCAGCCTTCTGCCTTGAGCGGCAGGGACTCCCAGATGTAGTTGGCATTACCGTCGGGGCCATTGACGCGCATCAAATGGCTGTTGTCGTCGAAGCGCTGCAAGACGCTGGTCTCCAGCGGCTGCAGGTGTTTCTTGTCGTATTGGCGGGTGGCCTTGAGTTCAGCCAGGTCGGTTTCGGACAACGGCCGCAGGTTGCGATAACGCCAGCCCGGCTGGTTGGCGATAAACACAATGCCCCGCGCATCGCTGACCAACAGCAAGTCATTACCCTGGGCCCATTCGCGTTCAAGCTCAGGGAATTCCAGCTTGACCACCATGGCGCCGAGGAACTGCTCGTGCTCATCGACCACCGCGCTGGAAAGGAAGTAACCCGGAATGCCAGTAGTCACCCCCACCGCGTAAAAACGCCCGGTGCCTTGGCTCAGGGTCTGGCTGAAATACGGGCGAAATGCGTAGTTGTGGCCGACATAGCTGCTGGGCAAATTCCAGTTGCTGGCGGCCACCGCCAGGCCGCTGCGGTCCATCAGCTCCAAGGTGGATGATTGAGCGGCGCCGTTGATGCGTTCGAGCTTGCGATTGAGCACGTCCTGGGTGGTGCTATCCAGCGGGCCCTTCAAGGCGCGGATCATTTCCGAGTCCAGGGCCAGCACGGCGGGCAGGGCGCGGTAGCGTTCGATCAGGGTGTGCAGGGAGTTGGCATACAGCGCAAGCTGCTGATTGGCGCGAGCGGCGTCATCCACCAGGGCCTGGCGTTCGGCATGGCGTGTGGCCAAGGCAGCGGCCATCACCGCACCGGCGATGATCAATAACGAGTAAAAGGTCAGGCGCAGGGGGCGAGGGATCACGATCATACGATGATGAACAGGCACGGTAAGGGCGAGCACCATACCATGAGCTGTCTGGAACTTGTGTGGGAGGGGGCAAGCCCCTCCCACATCGACTTACTGTACTTCTACCGCCAGGCTCTCACTGATCTTTTTCTGCCAGATGGCAGGACCGGTGATGTGTACCGACTCGCCCTGACTGTCCACTGCAACGGTGACCGGCATGTCTTTTACGTCGAACTCGTAGATGGCTTCCATGCCCAGTTCGGCGAACGCTACCACGCGCGACTTCTTGATGGCTTGCGCCACCAGGTAAGCGGCGCCGCCCACGGCCATCAGGTACACGGCCTTGTGGTCCTTGATCGCTTCGATGGCGGTCGGACCGCGCTCGGATTTGCCGATCATGCCCAGCAGGCCAGTCTGCTCGAGGATCTGGCGGGTGAACTTGTCCATCCGCGTCGCGGTGGTCGGGCCAGCCGGGCCAACCACTTCTTCGCGCACCGGATCAACCGGGCCGACGTAGTAGATAAAGCGGCCCTTGAGGTCCACCGGCAGGGTCTCGCCCTTGTTGAGCATCTCGACCATGCGCTTGTGCGCGGCGTCGCGACCGGTGAGCATCTTGCCGTTGAGCAACACGGTTTCGCCCGGCTTCCAGCTTTGCACTTCTTCCGGGGTCAGGGTGTCGAGGTTGACGCGGCGGGCCGACGGGCCGGCTTCCCAGACGATTTCCGGGTAGGCGTCCAGCGATGGCGCTTCCAGCGACGCCGGGCCGGAACCGTCGAGCACGAAGTGCGCATGACGGGTGGCGGCGCAGTTGGGGATCATGCACACCGGCAGGGACGCGGCGTGGGTCGGGTAGTCCATGATCTTCACGTCGAGCACGGTGGTCAGGCCACCCAGGCCCTGGGCGCCGATGCCCAGTTGGTTGACCTTCTCGAACAGCTCCAGGCGCATCTCTTCGATACGGTTCTGCGGGCCGCGCTTTTTCAGCTCGTGGATGTCGATGGATTCCATCAACACTTCCTTGGCCATCACCGCGGCTTTCTCGGCGGTGCCGCCGATGCCGATGCCGAGCATGCCCGGTGGGCACCAGCCGGCGCCCATGGTTGGAACGGTCTTGAGCACCCAGTCGACGATGGAGTCGGACGGGTTGAGCATGGCCATTTTCGACTTGTTCTCGGAACCACCGCCCTTGGCCGCCACGTCCACTTCCACGGTGTTACCCGGGACGATGGAGTAGTGGATCACCGCCGGGGTGTTGTCCTTGGTGTTTTTCCGCGCGCCCGCCGGATCGGCGAGGATGGATGCACGCAGGACGTTTTCCGGCAGGTTGTAGGCGCGACGCACGCCTTCGTTGATCATGTCGTCCAGGCCCATGGTGGCGCCGTCCCAGCGTACATCCATGCCTACGCGCACGAACACGGTGACGATACCGGTATCCTGGCAGATCGGGCGGTGGCCGGTGGCGCACATGCGCGAGTTGATCAGGATCTGGGCGATGGAGTCACGGGCTGCCGGCGATTCTTCGCGCAGGTAGGCTTCGTGCATGGCCTGGATGAAGTCAACGGGGTGGTAATAGGAAATGAATTGCAGGGCGTCGGCAACGCTCTGAATCAGGTCGTCTTGCTTGATCACGGTCATGAGTCGCGCTCCTCTATAAGGGAACATTCAATAAAGGTGGCTTCAGTATTGCGTCGGTCGGCTGAAACCATCTTTCCAAGGCACGCCAAAGTGGTGCAGGCGCGACGCTAAAAAGGCGCGGCAGTATAACCCGGCGCGGTGGCCGATACACCCGACTATGGTCACGAATGCCCGGCCCGGTTATCTGTAGGAGCGAGCTTGCTCGCGAAAAGCGTGAATCTGGTGGGTTTCATCAGGTTGTCCGCGTTATCGTTAGCGATCTTCGCGAGCAAGCTCGCTCCTACCAATAGAGGTAACGGTGTTATGCCTGAACTGCACGTCGGCGAACGCCATTGGTCGGTGCCCACCGGCACTAACCTGCTGGATGCCTTGAACCAGGCGGGAGTCGCCGTGCCGTACAGTTGCCGGGCCGGCAGCTGCCATGCGTGCCTGGTGCGTTGCCAGGGCGAGGTCGATGACCAGCAGCCCGAAGCCCTGAGCCCGACGCAACGTCAGCAGGGTTGGCGCCTGGCGTGTCAGTGCCGGGTCGTCGGCGACCTCCAGGTCGAAGCATTTGATCCGCTGCATGACGGCGTGGCGGCCCAGGTGGTGGGCGCTGATTGGCTGAGTTCCACGGTGCTTTGCCTGCGCCTGCTACCGGAGCGTAGCCTGCGGTATCGGGCCGGGCAGCATCTGGTGTTGTGGGCAGGGCAGGTGGCGCGCCCGTATTCCCTGGCGAGCTTGCCCCAGGAGGATGCATACCTGGAGTTTCATATTGATTGCCGTCAACCCGGTGAATTCAGCGATGCCGCTCGCCATTTCAAGGTTGGTGAGCCTCTGCGCCTGGGCGAGTTGCGGGGCGGGGCGCTGCACTATGACCCCGACTGGCAATCGCGACCGTTGTGGCTGCTGGCCGCCGGCACCGGCCTGGGCCCGTTGTGGGGCATATTGCGCGAAGCGCTGCGCCAGGATCATCAAGGTGCCATCCGTGTCATTCACCTGGCCCATGATGCCGAGGCTCATTACCTGGCCGAACCCCTGGCGGCGCTGGCCACGCAGCATGGGAACCTGACGGTGGAGCTATGGACGGCGGCAGAGTTGAACCAGGCATTGGCGCAACTGCGGCTTGTTTCGCGGCAAACGCTGGCTTTACTCTGCGGTCACCCTGTCAGCGTCGAGGCTTTTTCCAAGCGCCTGTTCCTGGCCGGGCTGCCGCGCAATCAACTGCTGGCCGATGTGTTCCTGCCCCGTGGTTGAGCGCTGAAACCTTTTGCCGCGAGATTCGCCATGACCGACGCCATCCTGCAGCAACGCGAACGCGGGTTGCTGACCTTGCAGCTCAATCGCCCTGACAAGAAAAACGCCCTGACCCGTGCCATGTATACGCAACTGGCCGAGGCGCTGGAACAGGCCGATGCAAACTCGGATATTCGCGCCGTACTGCTACAGGGCAGCAGCGAGTGTTTTACCGCCGGCAATGACATCAGCGATTTTCTCGAACAGCCACCCAACGACCTCGACAGCCCACCGTTTCACTTTATGAAAAGCCTGCTCAACTGCCGCAAACCGGTGATCGCCGCCGTGGCTGGAGCGGCGGTGGGCATTGGCACCACGCTGTTGCTGCATTGCGACCTGGTGTATATCAGCCGCGATGCACGCTTGCGCATGCCGTTCGTTAACCTGGGTTTGTGTCCGGAGTTTGGCTCGAGCCTGATCCTGCCGCGGTTGCTGGGGCATGCGAAGGCGGCTGAACTACTGTTGTTGGGCGAGGGGTTCACTGGCGAACAAGCCGCAGCGTGGGGGATTGCCACCGAGGCGTTGGGCAGTGGCGAGGCGGCCTTGGCCAAGGCGCGGGAAATGGTCGAACGTTTTGAAAGCCTGGCGCCGGGGGCGGTGCAGGTCACCAAGCAGTTGATGAAAAGCGTTGATCGCGAGCAGTTGCGGCAGGTAATCGAGGAGGAGGGGGCGTTGTTTACCCAGCGCTTGAGATCGCCGGAGGCGATTGCGGCGTTGTCGGGGTTTATCACCCGGCGATAAAACGGTGTTGGCTGTTCTGGCGCCATCGCGGGCAAGCCCGGCTCCCACAGTTGACCGCATTCCAATGTGGGCCCCACCACTCGGCACCCCGCCCAGGCTCGGTGTGCCTGAAATGCAAAAAGCCCCGTCATTCACATAACGGGGCTTTTGTTTGCAGCGTGTCAATCAGACCTGCGGGTCGCCCACGTGCAGGATCTTCATGCCATTGGTGCCACCGGTGGTGTGGTAGCTGTCGCCCTTGGTGAGGATGACCCAGTCGCCTTTCTCTACCACGCCGCGCTTGACCAGCTCGTCGATAGCCTTCTGGCTGACTTCGTTTGGTGCCAGCGAAGCCGGGTCGAACGGGATGGTGTACACACCACGGAACAACGCCGCACGGGCCTGGGCTTCGCGGTGAGGGGTAAACGCGTAGATCGGCACCGAGGAACGGATGCGCGACATGATCAGCGGCGTATAGCCACTTTCGGTCAGGGCAATGATCGCCTTCACGCCCGGGAAGTGGTTGGCGGTGTACATGGCGGCCAGGGCGATGCTCTGGTCGCAGCTTTCGAAGACCTTGCCGATGCGGTGGCTGGAGGTCTTGCTGGTCGGATGCTTTTCAGCGCCGACGCAGATGCGCGCCATGGCCTGCACGGCTTCGAGCGGGTACGGGCCGGCGGCACTTTCAGCCGAGAGCATCACGGCGTCGGTGTAGTCGAGCACGGCGTTGGCCACGTCGGACACTTCGGCACGGGTCGGCATCGGGTTCTGGATCATCGACTCCATCATCTGGGTCGCAACGATCACGGCCTTGTTGTGGCGGCGTGCGTGCAGGATGATCTTTTTCTGGATACCGATCAGTTCGGCGTCACCAATTTCCACACCCAGGTCGCCACGGGCAACCATCACGGCGTCGGAGGCCTTGATCAAGCCGTCGAGGGTTTCGTCGTCGGCCACGGCTTCGGCGCGTTCGATCTTCGCCACCAGCCAGGCGGTGCCGCCGGCTTCGTCGCGCAGTTTACGGGCGTATTCCATGTCGGCGGCGTCGCGTGGGAAGGACACAGCGAGGTAGTCGACTTCCATTTCGGCAGCGAGTTTGATGTCGGCCTTGTCTTTTTCAGTCAGGGCTGGCGCCGTCAGGCCACCGCCGCGACGGTTGATACCTTTGTGGTCGGACAGCGGGCCGCCGATGATCACGGTGCAGTGCAGCTCGGTCGGGGTCGCGGTGTCGACGCGCATGACCACGCGGCCATCGTCCAGCAGCAGTTCGTCACCGACGCCGCAATCCTTGACCAGGTCCGGGTAGTCGATACCCACGACGTCCTGGGTGCCTTCGGTCAACGGGTGGCTGGTGGAGAAGGTGAATTTGTCACCAATCTTCAGCTCGATCCGCTTGTTGGCAAATTTGGCGATACGGATTTTCGGGCCTTGCAGGTCTCCCAGCAGTGCGACGAAGCGGCCATGCTTGGCGGCCAGGTCACGCACCAGCTTGGCGCGAGCCTTGTGCTCGTCCGGGGTGCCGTGGGAGAAGTTCAGACGGGCGACGTCCAAACCAGCCAGAATCAGCTGTTCGAGGACTTCCGGCGAGTTGCTGGCCGGGCCAAGGGTGGCGACGATTTTGGTGCGACGGACGGACATGCACAGACTCCTGAGTTCAAGCGCTGGAGAAGGCTACTATGCTCTTTCGTTGTAGTCATTGTTCGTTTGCACTACTTATCGACGATTGGCTTGTTTTTGCTGCGCTTGACTGGGCAAACATCCTTGAAGATTTTCGACCAGGGGTCGATACACTGCACAAGACAGGAGAACCCCCATGCGAATTTTGCTCGTTGCTGCCCTGGCCGTCAGTGTTGTCGGCTGTACTCGCTGGTCGATGGACCACCATTTGAACAACGCTTACCGTGCCTATGGGGTGGGCGATTGCGCGCGCGTCACCCTGGAGTTGTCCCAGGTGGATCGCGAAAGCCGTACCCGTCGTTATGTGCAACCGGAGGTTTCGATGCTGCGCGGGCAGTGCCTGGAGCGACAGAAACTGTTTGTTGATGCCGCGCAAACCTATCAGTTCATCATCAGCCAATACCCTTCAAGTGAGTACGCCTATCGCGCCCGTGCGCGGCTCGATACCTTGCAGCAACTGGGGCATTTCCCGAGTGCAGCCGCCGTAAAACCACGGCCTGCATCTTTGTAATGAAATTTGTCATTTTAGAGCTGGCCCGTCGCCAGTCCTGGGCTATTCTTTGAATGTTCGTTTGTACAAGTTTCTATTCGAACGGATGCAGGGCCTGGATTCGGCAGCTGTCTGGTGACAAACAGTACCGTTGTCACACCGAGATCCAGGGAGAGCGAGCGACTGCTCGTTCCGAATCACTGGCACGGCCAGACTCTTGGCCATTGGATGGCGACTTCATCATGTTTACCGAGCGACGGATCGAACGGCATCAACTGCCTTATTTTTTGCAGGTGTTCAATCGTGTTACCGACAAGCCGATTGGGTTCTTGGGCAATGTGTCTGAAAATGGGCTGATGCTGATCAGCCAATTACCCATGATGGTCGATGTGGATTTTCAGCTGTGCTTGAAAATTCCGGTGGCCCAAGGTGAATTCCAGACGATTGATCTGACGGCGACCTGCTTGTGGAGCCATGAAGATGTCAACCCGCAGCAATACGATTCCGGGTTCACGGTGCATCAGCCACCCGAAGCGTATGGGCAATTGATCAACGCGCTGGTGCAGTACTTCAGCTTTGATCCCCAGCAGGCCTCCGTCTGAATGCAGGCAATTTAGAACGCACCGGCTTTTTTCCACCCCAGGTAGCGCGTCACCAGTGTGGCGCCCAGTTCCGACGGCAACGTATCCAATACTGCAAGCCCATGGGCGGTCAAACGATCATGGAGTTGATTGCGGGTGTTGAGGTAATCAACCGTGCCACTGTAAGCCAGGGCTTCGGGCAAGGTCTGCACGGGGGCTTGGCGTAACTGGTCAAGGATTTCCTCTCGCATGCTTGCCACAAGTACCCGATGTTGCCGGCCAATACGTTTGGCGGCGGTCATCAGCGCTTCATCATCCTCATCTCGCAGGTTGGTGACGATGATCACCAGTGCCCGGCGCTTTTGACGCGCCAGTAATTGGCTGGCGGCAGCCTGGTAGTCAGCGGTTCTACGGGTGGTGTCCAGGTCGTAGACCGCATTGAGCAAGCTGTTCAATTGGCCACTGCCCTTGACCGGCTTGAGGTAGCGCGGCTGGTCGCTGGCGAAGGTGCACATCCCTACGGCATCGCCCTGGCGCAAGGCGACATAACTGAGCAGCAGGCAGGCGTTGAGGGCGTGGTCGAAATGGGACAGTTCATCATCCTGGCTACGCATGCGCTGGCCGCAATCGAGCATGAACACGATTTGCTGGTCGCGCTCATCCTGGTATTCACGGGCAATCGGCGTGCGTTGGCGAGCGGTGGCCTTCCAGTCGATCTGGCGCAGGCTGTCACCTTCACGAAACTCGCGCAGTTGATGAAATTCCAGGCCCAACCCTCGCCGCTGATGTTGGCGCACGCCCAGTTGGCTCAGCCAGTTATCCACACCCAGCAACTGCGCGCCGTATAAACGGGCGAAATCCGGGTAAACCCGGGTGGCATCATGGGTTTCGACGAGTCTGCGCGCCGACCACAGCCCCAATGGGCTGGGCAGCAGCAGTTCGCAGCGACTGAAGCTGAAATGCCCGCGGCGCAAGGGGCGAACGCGATAGCCCAGCTCAGCACGTTCGCCGGGGCGCAGTAGGATGGATTGGGGCTGGTTATCCACACTCAGGCCGTCAGGCACGTGGTCGAACACCCCTACGGTCAGTGGTTGAGGATAGTCATGCTCCAGGCACAGGCGCACCTCTTCCCAGCGCCCCAGCGCCAGGCTGCCGGGCAGTTTCCTGGTTACGCGCGCCGAGGGCCGGCGGTGCAAGCGTGCCGCATCCAGCGTCGCCAATAGCAGCAGGGCCAGAAGCAGGCCCCAAGCGATGGAATGCAAGGTTTGAGGTAGCTTGACCTGCAGCGCCATCGAAGCGCCCAACAGGGTGTTCAGGCCAAGTAGCACACCCAGCCAGATCAGCAACAGACGGGTCGGCTTCATGGCTGCGTCATTGCCTTGGTGCAGCAATCTGGTCAAGTAGCTGCTGGAGCACCTGGTCAACTTCCAGGCCGTCGATGTCCAGTTCCGGCGCAATGCGCACCCGGTGACGCAGCACTGCCAGCGCACAGCCCTTGATGTCATCGGGCGTCACGAACTCGCCACCGCGCAATAGCGCCCGGGCGCGGGCGCCGCGTACCAGGGCGATGGAGGCCCTGGGACCGGCGCCGATGGTCAGCCCCGGCCAACTGCGTGTGGCCCGCGCCAGCCGCACCGCGTAGTCGAGTACCTGTTCATCCAGGGGCAGTGCGCTGGCAATTTCCTGCATCAGCACCACGTCCTCGGCTTGCAGCACGGTGCGCAACGGCTGTACATCCAGCATGTCGGCCCTGGACGAGCGGGTCACTTCGCGGACCATCTCCAGTTCCTGCCGGGCGTCGGGGTAGCCCATGCGCACCTTGAGCATAAACCGGTCCAGCTCGGCCTCGGGCAGCGGGTAGGTGCCTTCCTGCTCGATGGGGTTCTGGGTCGCCAGCACCATGAAGGGCTGGCCGATGGGCAACGCCTCGCCCTCCAGGGTAACCTGGCGCTCCTGCATGGCTTCGAGCAGTGCCGCCTGGGTCTTGGCCGGGGCACGGTTGATTTCATCGGCCAGCAACAGGTGGGTGAACAGCGGCCCTTTGCGCAGCTTGAACTGTTCGGTCTGCAGGTCGTACACCGCATGGCCGGTGACATCGCTGGGCATCAGGTCCGGGGTGAACTGGATACGTGCGAAATCACCGCCAAAGCAACGGGCCAGGGCACGTACCAGCAAGGTCTTGCCCAGGCCTGGCACGCCTTCGAGCAGGACGTGACCACCTGCGATCAAGGCGGTGAGCACGTCGTCAATCACCTGGTCCTGGCCTATCACGGCCTTGCGTAATTCCACACGCAGGGCCTGGGCCTGCTGGCTGGCATGTCCAAGGTTGTCTGCGGTCAGGGGGGTGGCCATTGGAGAGTCGCTCATAAGGCATTCCTGAGGGTTTGCAGGCACGCTACCTGTCGGCTGAAATCGGCATTGGAGAGCCGTTTCAGCGCAAGTGGTTCAAGCGCCTGGCTGATGATATGGGAAGGTTGCCGTGTCAAGTGTTCCAGCACCTGCCGTTGCTCTGCGCTGTCGAGGTGTTCAAAGCCTGGGTGGCGTCGCCGGGCGGCGCGCAGGAGGTCGAGCTGCAAGGCTTGCAGCAAGGTGCCCTGGCCGCTGCGGCGTAGCAGGAAATCGGCACTGGCCTTCAAGTGTTCCTGTAATTGCCGACGAGCCTTGGGCGCTGGTGCCTGGACCGGGCCGTGGCGCATGCCAGCGTGCCACAGCGCCAGGGCAACCAATGCTGCGAGAGCGACGAGGGCCTGGGGGAAAAAACGCAGCAACAGGGTAAACAGATCGTCCACGTCACTGTTGAACAACAAGGTTACCTGGGTGCCCTGGTTAAGGTACCAGAGCAGCCAGGCGTTATCGTGGTTGCCGATGCCAGGGGTTTTCCACAGGTCGCTATCGGTCATCACCGTGACACGGCCTTGCCCCAGGTTCAGCTGCATCAGGTGGCTGGACTGCGCGCTGTTGGCAGAGAACTGTGCCAGGTGCCTGGGGTCGATGAGGTTGAAGTCGGTGTCAAAACTGAAATGCGCAGGGGCGGTTTCGTTGTCGACATAGAGTTTGGTCAGGTCCGGTGCCGGCTTTTTACGAGGCCGTGGCGGTTCATCGAAGGTTTCGCTCAAGGTTTGGCGGATATTGAGGCGATCAAGCAACAGATCGCCACTTTTGCCGGTTTCTTCGTCCCACAAGGCCTCGGCGACCAGCAGCAGGTGGCCCCCGGCTTTGGCCCACTGCAGCAGTTGCTCGACCTGGCGTGGAGTCATGTTGCTGCGTTCCCCCAGCAGCAACAGGCTATGGCCTTTGGCGGGCAGGTCGGCGAGGCGTTCAAGACCGTTGGCATGCTCCACCGTGAGGCCTTGCTTGTGCAGGAAATGCTCGGCAGCCAGATAGGGGTTGGCCCGTGCAACCGGCGATGGGCCGCGATCCACCACTTCGTCGTAGGGAATTGCCTTGTGCCAGGCATACACGCCGCCCATGCCCAGCAGGCACGCCAGCAGCAGCGCCACCCACACCAGCGGGCGGTTCATTGGCTCGCTCCGTCGCTGAACAGTGCACGCCAGTCGTCGCACAGCTTCTGCTGGGCAGAGGAGGGAGGCAGGCGATGGCCATAGGCGAGGTTTTGCCAGTGCCGTGTCAGTTCGTCACTGAATGCCAGTAACTGCGGCTGCTGCAAGCGATGCACGTGCTCCAGCACCTGGCCTTCAGTGTCGGCGCTTTTCAGCGGCAGGTTGTATTCGTGCAATAGCCGGCTGAGCAGGCCGCGATACAGCAGGCCGAGGGCTTCCCGTGGCTGGGTGGGCCATAGCTGTTCGGCGGCGCCGGCAAGGTCATCGGGCAATGTGTCGGTGCCCAATTCCAAGCCGAACAGCTGGGTGGGCATGGCACTGGCCGTTTTCGGGCGAGGCCGTCGGCTGCGACTGACAAAGGTGCGTAACCATTCGCGGTAACGCCACACCACTAGGGCCAGCCCGCCAATCACCAGGCTCCATAGCAGTATTTCCAAGGCTTTAGCGACGTGCTTGAAGGCATCGCTGTTGAGGTTGTCGAGCAAGGCCTGGAGCCAGCGGGGTAGTTTGCCATCGCCATGGCCTTGGTTTCCAACCGGCGCCTTTTCTTCGCCAAACCGGTAGCGTGTGACGGTTTCCGGGTTCTTGAACGGTGGCTTTTCCAACACCGCTTTGATGGATTGGCTGGSGGCCTGGGTACTAAGCGATTTGGGACCAGGCGGTTCCTGCGCCATGGCAGATGGGCTGAGCTGTAGCAGTGTCAGGCCCACGACCAGCAACAATGCTGGCGCAACACTGCTCAGGCGCTGGCGCAAGCGTCGGAATACCAACTCCAGGTCCCAGGCCTCCAGGACCGTACGCCGATTGAGGTACAGGCTGAAACCGCAGGCGACGTAGATGGGTTCCCAGAACACCAGCACCATGGCATAGAACGCGTTGCCCAGGTGTTCCAGCCATAGCACGTCCGAGCCCGTTGCCAAGCCCATCCGTTGCCAATCCCAGTCCAGTTCCACGTTTTGCGGAATGAACAGATAGAACAGGGCCATGGCGCCGAACCACAGGCCGATTTCCAGGTGTACGCCGATGATCGTCAGCCAGCGTGCGGCCCCGGCATTGCGTTGCAGTAATACCCCCAGGCGCTGTTGGCGCCCATGACCATCGAGGCCTTCAAGTTGGCTCACCGGCAGGGTAAAGCTGCGACTCAGGCTCAGTCGCCGCCAGGTCAGGCTGGCGAACAATTGCCCCTTCAGCAGGTGCGGCCAATGGCGAACGGCCTGTTTGAGGCTGGGTGTTTCGCCAAACAGGGCCTTGGACAGGATGTACAGCGGCAAGCGGTCAAAGGCCGGCTTGAGCCACCAGAACAGGAACATCGCCAGCGACGGGTAACGCCACAGCAGCACAGTGAGCACCATAAATACCGGCAGGCTTACCAGTGCCCAACTGCCCATCAGCAAGAGGCGGTGTTGCCTGGCCATCAACACACCCAGGTCCATGGCTTCCCAGGCGGTACGCGGGCGAATCATCACACTGGAGTCAGTCAGGCGCATGATGAGTCCGCCCGGCGAATATCAGGTAGGCGGCCACCAGCAGCCAGAGCGCGGCGCCCACCAGGTATTTGATCCAGGGGGCAATGCTGGTGGTGGAGGACCAGTAGGCTTCGATAAACGCAGCGATGAGCAGGAGCATCATGACACCGCAGAGCATTCGCACACTTTTACGGGCCGCCAGGCGTAGGGCCTCGCCGCGTGCCAATCGCCCCGGCGCGACCAGTGACCAGCCCAATTGCAGGCCCGCGGCACCGGCCAGGGTGATGGCGGTGAGCTCGAATGCGCCATGGCCAATGGCAAATGACCAGAAGGTCTGGCCATAGCCAATATCCGTAAGGTGCCCGGAGACCGCGCCGATGACCAAGCCGTTGAAAATCAGGAAGAACACGCTGCCCAGACCGAACAGCAGGCCGGCCGCAAACGTCTGGAAGGCGATGCCGATGTTGTGCATCACGTAGTAGCCAAACATCATCCAGTCTTCGCTGGCGGCCCGCTCGGCGGCCCGGCCCAGGCGGCTGGCCTGGGGGTCGTACATGCCCTGCATCTCAGCTACTTGTTGGGGGCTGACGATGCTGTAGATAAGGTCGGGAAACAGGTAGACCAGCAGCGCAATCCCCACCAGGCTGCCAAAGAACAGCAGGCCGGCGATCAGCACGAAGCGCCACTGCTGGCGTACCAGGCGTGGGAAGTCGGCGAGGATGAACGCCAGCACGTTTGCCGGCAGCTGGCTGCGATGGCGGTACAGTTGTTGGTGGCCGCGCAGCGCCAGTTGTTGCAGCGGGTCTACCAGGTAGCTGCTGTAGCCGCGCTCCTGGGCCAGGGCCAGGTGCTGGCACAGGCGCCGGTATTGATGGGGGAAGCCCGCGACATCGGCGGCCTTGGCTTTGCCTTGCTCCAGTTGCTTGAGCTGTTCGGCGAAGGCTTGCCATTGTGGCTGGTGGCGGCTTTCAAAAAGGCTCTGCTTCATGTCGGCCCCAACAAGCCACGGGCCACACCGTTGAGTTGCTCCACGGCGCGGGCCGGGGGTACTTGCAGGGGCTCGGCGAGGATCGCGGCCAGTTCATGCACCCGTTCGGCAGAGAGCTCGGCCTGGCGCTCGGCGAAACCGAGGATGGCCCGCTGTTCGCTAAGTTGCAGTGCGAAGGGCAGGCGCAGCGCGGAGGCTTGAGGGATTCGCGGGCGTAACAGCGGCAGTTCGCGGTAGACCACCAGCGTGCCCGCGGCCAGGTCGCCAAGCCGCTTGAAATGCGGGTGTTGCAGGCAACTGATCGCACCGAGGAAGTAACCGAAGGGCAGCATGTCGACAAAGCGTAAAAGGTTGCGGATCAACGACCCCGACCAGCCAATGGGCGTGCCGTCGTCCTGTACCACCCGCAGGCCCATCACCTGTTTGCCCGGGGAGCAACCCTGGTTGAGCACTTCGAACAGCACCATGTACCACCAGCTCACCACAAACAGCAGCAGCGAGCCTAGCCCGACGCCAATGTTGCCAAGCAGCGCCAGGGGCACCAGCAGGATACCCATGATGATCCCACGTACACCCAAGTCGAAAGCAAAGGCCAATGCCCGAGGCGGCAGGCCGGCAGGACGCAAGGGCAGGTCGATACCTTCCGGCGTCTCGATCTGGTAGTGGGTATCCAGGGGTGTTGATGCCATTGCGGTCCTTTGCATTACGACTAAGAGACACGGATGCTAGCAGTGTCGACGGTGGAAGCAACCCTTCAAGGTTTTGCTGGATATTTATACAGTAAAGGTATCGCTGGCCCCGAGCGCCTTGCAGCGCCTAGACTTTGTCGGTCTTCAGCACAGGAATAGCCCGTGACCTCGATTTTCTGGTACGACTATGAAACCACCGGTATCAACCCGCGTAATGATCGCCCGCTTCAGGTAGCCGGTATCCGCACTGACCTGGACCTCAACGAGGTCGGTGCGCCGATCAACCTTTATTGCCAGCCCAGCGACGATATCCTGCCCCACCCGGCTGCGTGCGCGATCACGGGGATTACCCCGGGTGTTCTTGCGCAGAAGGGTCTTGCCGAAGCCGACTTCATGACCCGGGTGCACGCCGAGCTGGCGGCGCCAGGCACCTGCGGCGCCGGCTACAATACCCTGCGATTTGACGATGAAATGACGCGCTACAGCTTGTATCGCAACTTTTTCGATCCTTATGCGCGGGAATGGCAGGGCGGCAACAGCCGCTGGGACTTGATCGATGTGATGCGTACGGCCTATGCACTGCGGCCCGAGGGCATTACCTGGCCAGAGCAAGACGGGCGCGTGACGCTCAAGCTCGAGCGGTTGACCGAAGCAAACGGCATCGAGCATGGCCAGGCCCACGATGCGTTATCTGATGTGCGAGCGACTATCGCCCTGGCGCGGTTGGTCCGGGAGAAACAGCCCAAGCTATATGAATGGTTGTTTCAACTGCGCAGCAAGCAGCGGGTCATGGACCAGGTGCGGTTGCTGCAACCGATGGTGCATATCTCCGGGCGCTTTTCTGCCGAGCGCCATTACCTGGGGGTGGTGTTGCCCCTGGCCTGGCACCCGCGCAATCGCAATGCCTTGATTGTCTGCGACCTGGGGCTCGACCCACAGGGGTTGCTGGATCTGGACGCCGAGACCCTGCGCGAGCGCCTTTACACGCGCCGTGGTGAGTTGGCCGAAGGTGAACTGCCGGTGCCTCTCAAGTTGTTGCATATCAACCGCTGCCCGGTGGTCGCGCCGTTGAAGGTGCTGCGCCCGCAAGATCGCGAGCGTCTGCAATTGGATATGGATACTTTTCAGGCACGGGCGCTGCGGCTAACTGACGCACAAGCAGTTTGGCGTGACAAGTTGGCGGCCATTTACGCCGAGGAAGACTTTGCGGCGAACCAAGACCCGGAGCAGCAGCTCTACGATAGCTTTATTGGCGACCGTGACCGGCGTTTATGTGAACAAGTTCGGATGGCAGAGCCCGCGCAGTTAGCGCGCCAGCAGTGGCCGTTCGATGATCATCGTTTGCCGGAATTATTATTTCGCTACCGCGCACGTAACTTTCCTGAAACCTTGAACAATGAGGAGCAACAGCGCTGGAAACTTTTCTGTCAGCAACGCTTGTCGGATCCGCAGTGGGGAGCACCGAATACCTTGCTGGCATTTAAGCAGGCGCGTGAGGAGTTGGCAGTTAGTGCTACATCGTTTCAGTGTGGGGTACTCGAGCAATGGCAGGACTATGCCGACTCTTTAGCCGCTCGACTGAATCTGTAGGTGGATAACTACAGAATATCCTGACAATAAAAAACGCCAGCAAGCTGGCGTTTTTAATGTGTTGCGTATCGGCCGAAGGTCTGACCAGGCTTAGCCCAGCAGGGTAGCCCAACCTTCAACCACATCACCGCCCCACTTGGCTTTCCACTCTTTCAGAGTCTTGTGGTTGCCACCTTTGGTTTCAATCACTTCACCGTTGTGCGGGTTTTTGTACTGCTTGACCTTGCGAGCACGCTTGGTACCGGTAGTTTTCACAGCGCCGCGTGGTGCTTTAACTTTCGACTCTGGATCCAGCAGCGCGATGATGTCACGCAGGGATTTGGAGTATTCACCCATCAGGGTGCGCAATTTGCCTTCGAATTCCAGCTCGGTTTGCAGCTTGTCGTCTTGGGACAGGTTCTTCAAACGAGCTTGCAGCTCTTTGATGGCTTCTTCGGTGGCGCGGTATTCGTTGATCAGTGACATGTGGACTACCTTATGTAGAACGCTGATTGGCAGGGTGAGTGGCCCAATAATAGTCAGGCAATTTCGCCAAGTAAACATTTAAGACGGTATTTGTGTGAATTACATTGAATGTTTGTGGCAAAGCGATGCAAACGAGTTAATTAATAGGCGCTGGGCAGAAAGATAATCGCGTTAATTTCCTGTTAACTGCTCGAGTTTGCCTTATACGGTCAAACAGCGGTGGTAAAAACCTTACGCGAATAAGGGGTGTTGCCAGGACCAGCACCGCGAATAAGGCATCAGGAATACTGCAGTTTTTCTGCGCAATCGCTAGAATAGCGGCCTTTGCGAAGTTCTGGAGTTTCCCCCTAATGCGCACTTTTCGGCTGGTGATTGCTTGCCCGGACCGGGTTGGCATCGTTGCCAAGGTCAGTAACTTTCTGGCTTCCCACAATGGTTGGATCACCGAGGCGAGCCATCACTCGGACGATCTCAGCGGTTGGTTTTTCATGCGTCACGAAATTCGTGCCGATACACTGCCCTTTGGCCTGGAAGCCTTCCGCGAGGCGTTTGCGCCGATCGCCGAAGAGTTTTCGATGACCTGGCACATCACCGACACGGAGCAGAAGAAGCGTGTGGTGCTGATGGCCAGCCGCGAATCCCACTGCCTGGCGGACCTGCTGCACCGTTGGCACAGCGATGAGCTGGACTGCGAGATTGCCTGCGTGATCTCCAACCATGACGACCTGCGCAGCATGGTCGAATGGCATGGCATCCCGTACTACCACGTGCCGGTCAATCCCCAGGACAAGGAGCCTGCGTTCGCCGAGGTATCGCGCCTGGTCAAGCAGCACGACGCAGACGTGGTAGTGCTGGCGCGCTACATGCAGATCCTGCCGCCGGAACTGTGCCGTGAATACGCCGGCAAGGTGATCAATATTCATCACAGCTTCCTGCCGTCGTTTGTCGGGGCCAAGCCCTATCACCAGGCTTCCCTGCGCGGCGTGAAGTTGATTGGCGCGACCTGCCACTACGTCACTGAAGAGCTGGATGCCGGCCCGATCATCGAACAGGACGTGGTACGCGTCAGCCACAGCGACAGTATCGAAGACATGGTGCGTTTCGGCCGTGACGTCGAGAAGATGGTGCTGGCCCGTGGCCTGCGTTATCACCTGGAAGATCGCGTCTTGGTGCATGGCAACAAGACCGTGGTGTTCTGATCAGCCCGTTGGGTTGAATAGTTGAATAAGAAAGGGCCTGGGGGTACAACTCCCCAGGCCCTTTTTATTTGTAGGACACCCACATGACCGACCCCCTCGATAAAGCCACCTCCAGGGCGCCCGCTACCTTGGGCGAGGGCTGTCTGAGTCGCTACGACCCGGATGCGCTGGATGCCGAGGATGGTACTGATTTCCCCGGGGCTGCCCGCTTGTGGGAACAGCTGCAGCAGGACGAACCTTGCGTGCCCCCCGAAAAAGACGTTTGAGCAGTGGTTTGCCGACCATTAATAGAAACACCGGTGCGCCGGCCAGCAGGTAGAAGTAATAGGTCACCGCCCGCCAGATCAGAATCGCCGCCGCGGCCGTGGATTTGCCTACCATGGGCGCCAACAGTGCCGCCGAGGTCAGCTCGGCCGCCCCGGCCCCGCCCGGCAACAGGCTGAATTGCCCCGCCGTCAATGCCAGCATCTGGATCAGGAAGCTCCAGGCCCACTGCACATCGCCGCCCAGGCCACGCAGCGCCAGGTACAACACGCTGTAGCGCAATAACCAATGCAGGCTGGTCAGCGCAAACACTCGTAACAGCGTGTGCCAAGGCAATTTCAGGGTTTGGGTAAAGGCTGCGAGAAAGCGCAGTAACTTGCGCGCCCAGCGTCGGCGGGTGCTGGCGCGTACTTTCAGGGTCTTGAGCGCCAGGCCCGTAAGGCGAATCAGACGGCGATGAAAACGCACGACCAGCCAGCCGCTGATGATCCCGCCGACCATCGATACCGCGCTGAGCCCCAGCAGCCACTCCATTCGTGGGTTGAGGCTATGGAACAGCGCATACAAGAGAATGCCCGCCAGCGCGCAGAGAAAAAACAGCAAGTCGCTCAACTGGTCCATGGCAAACACCGCACTGCCATGGGCAGGACGTATGCCATTGCGCGCCAGCAGCGCCATCAGTGTCAGGGGGCCACCGCTGCCCCCGGGCGTAGCGCACATTGCGAACTCGGTGGAGATCACCACGCCAAGGCTTTTGAGCGGCCCCAACTGGCCGCGCTGCTCGCCGAGCAGCAGACGGATGCGCAGGCTGTTGATCAGCCAGCAGCCGATAATCATGGCAAACATCCCCAGCAATTGGGGCAAGGGGAACTGCCGCAGGCGCAACAGGGTTTCTCCGCCGCCCAGCCAAACGGGAATCACCAGCGCGATGAGCAGGGCCAGCAATAACCAGATCAGCCGGCTCATGGCTGCGTCGCCAGCCAGGCGGCCTTGGTCTGTGGAGTGCGCCCAGCACTGAGCAGGCGTTGCAGAGTTTGTAGCCAGGCACGACGAGAAAACTCGTGGCGCATGTCAACCGGGTGCAGCCCCAACCGGATCACCGGGGCGGTCTGCCAGCGCTGCTCCCGTTGGTCACTGAGGACTTTGGACAGGCCGCGGCGCCATGCGCTGCGGGCGCTCCAGACCAGGCCTGGGGCGTCGATGCGCGTGAAGTCAGGCAGTCGATAAAGATGCTGCGGGTCGCTGGTGTAACTCAGCGGCAACTGGCGCAATGCCTGGCGGGTGCCGTCGCTCATCAACCAGGCGGGGGCGACAAACCCGTGCAGCGGCCAGTCATTGCGCTGGAATATCTCGATGCCGGCAGTAAGCCGCTTTAAGGCTTCGGCCTGGGACAACTGGTAAAACTCGCCTTCATGGGTATAGATGCGCCGCATGAACCAGTCTTTTGGTGTACGTGGCCTGGGCTGGTCGTCGCAATGATAGTAGCCGTGCAAGGTCAGTTCATCGCCCTTGGCCACGCGGCTGTCGAGCAAGCGGCGAAAGTCGGCGTGGGCGGCCAGGTCGTCATGGTGATGGAAGTCTGGCACCACCAGCCAGGTGATGGGCACGTTGCCCAGCGCATCCACGGCTTGGACAAACGGGCGATAGTCAGCCCAGGTGCTCGGTGCTACATCGTGCAACACCAGCATGACCGAACGCTCAGCCATGGGCGAGCATCGGTTTGTGCGTGCCCAGCACGGCGTGATAATGGCCGAGCAGGCTATCGACTACGGTGTCCCACGCATAATGCTGCTCAACGTGCTGCCGCGCCTGGGCGCCCAGGCGTCGGCTGTCGGCACCGAACAGTTCGCGCACCGCGTCAGCCATCGCCTTGGGGTTGTTGGGCGCACACAGCAGGCCACAGCGCTCGTCGACAATTTCAGTGAAGGCCCCGGCCGCAACGGCGACGACCGGGATGCCACAGGCCATGGCTTCCAGGATCACCAGGCCGAAAGTTTCCTGGTCGCCGCCATGCAGCAAGGCGTCGGCGCTGGCCATCAGCCGGGCGACATGCTGGGCAGGGCGGAATCCATCGACCACGGTGACATTATCCGGCACGTTGGCCGGCATGCCCGAGCCCACCAGCAGCAAGTGGTAGCCGTCGCCCAGGCGCTTCATGCAATTGAGCAGCACCGGCAGGTTTTTCTCCTTGGA
The DNA here is from genome assembly GCF_001427465.1 of Pseudomonas sp. Root569. Classification (NCBI taxonomy): domain Bacteria; kingdom Pseudomonadati; phylum Pseudomonadota; class Gammaproteobacteria; order Pseudomonadales; family Pseudomonadaceae; genus Pseudomonas; species Pseudomonas sp. Root569. The sequence continues at coordinate 141,487 of NZ_LMGQ01000027.1, forward strand.
ACCGCGTCCGGCGAAGATCAACAATCGGGTGTCTTCGCCAATCCCCAGCTCGGCGCGCAGGCCATGGTCGCGCACGTCGGGGGTGAAGGTTTGCAGGTCCACCCCCAGCGGTTGGACGAAGACATTTCTGACCCCGAGGCCGGTGAGTTTGTCGGCCATCACCTTACTGGGGGCCAGTACCCGATCGAAATTCCCGTAGAGCTTGCTGACATAGGCCTCGACGTTGGGCGTAAACCAGGGCCCCATGCGGTTGCTTACCAGCAGCGGCAGGTCGGAGTGGTAAAAGCCGATCACCGGCACGTCCAGCTGGCGCCGGGCATCGAGCGCGGCCCAGGCGGTGAGGTAGGGGTCGCCGACTTCGATAAGATCGGGCTGTAGATCGTGCAGCACATTTCGCCAGGGCGCCAAGCGGAGGGGGAAGCGATAGCCCTTGCCAAAGGGCAGGGCAGGAGCCGGCACCTTGAAGATCCCATCGTGCTCGCTCAAGTGCGCGCCAGGCACCAGCAGGCTGTGGCGAATCCCAGGCTTGAGCGCCAGGCGTCGGTGCTTGGCGTCGAGATAGGTGCGTACGCCGCCACTCGCCGGGGCGTAGAACATGGTTATGTCAGCGATATGCACGATAAACATCCCTCCGATCCATTGCTCTCATTAACGTGGACCTGAGACGCGCAGAGATGTTCGATTGGGATTGATGCCGTGCTGCATGTTCAAGTTTGAAATGCTGGCGAATGTCGGAAGGGGGCAAGCCCCCTCCCACATTTTGACTGAGTACCGCCAGGCCCCTCTGTCTATCAGATACGGAAGCTGCCCACCAATTGCTTCAGGCGTGACGCTTGCCGTTCCAGGTCCGAGCAGGYGCGCAGTGTCGATTGCAGGTTTTCCACGCCTTCCTGGTTGAGGGTGTTGATCTCGGTGATGTCCATATTGATCGACTCCACCACCGACGTCTGTTCTTCGGTAGCAGTGGCGACCGACTGGTTCATGCCGTCGATCTCGCCAATACGCTGGGTCACGCTGTTCAAGCGCTCGCCGGCCAGGTTGGCGATTTCCACGCTGTCCAGGCTGTGGCGTTGGCTTTCACTCATGGTACTCACCGAGTCTCGTGCGCCGACCTGCAGCTCCTCGATCATCTTCTGCACCTGTTGCGCCGACTCCTGGGTGCGGTGGGCCAGGTTGCGCACTTCATCGGCCACTACCGCAAAGCCGCGTCCGGCCTCTCCGGCGCGTGCCGCTTCAATGGCCGCGTTGAGCGCCAGCAGGTTGGTTTGCTGGGAAATGCTGGTTATCACTTCAAGAATCTGACCGATATTCACGGTTTTGCTATTAAGTGCTTCGATATTGCTGCTCGAGGCGCTGATCATGCTCGATAGCTGTGTCATCGCCTTGATATTGCGTTCAACCACCTGCTGGCCGTCTTCGGCCAAGTGGCGCGCATCGCTGGCCTGGTTGGAGGCTTGGGCGGCGTTGCGGGCGATCTCCTGGGCGGCGGCACCGAGTTGATTGATGGCGGCGGCGACGCTGTTGGTGCGGTTGGCCTGCTCGTCGGAGTTGACCATCGACGAGTTGGAGGCGCTGACCACGCGCAGTGCCACTTCATTGACCTGTTCGGTGGCCGAAGACACTTCGCGAATCGAGGTATGGATACGCTCGACGAAGCTGTTGAAGGCATTGCCGAGGGTGCCGAACTCGTCGTTGTTCTGGATGACCAGGCGTCGGGTCAGGTCGCCCTCGCCGTCGGCGATGTCTTGCATGGCGCGGGTCATCAGGTGCAGCGGTTGCAGCAAGACACGGATCAACATGCCCAGCAGGGCGATGATGATCACCACCGCAATGATCGTGGCGATCACGGCCGAGGTGCGAAATTCACTGAGCATGGCGAACGACTTGGCTTTATCCACCGACACACCCAGGTACCAGTTCACCGATGGCAGGCCCTTGATCGGGGTGAAGGTCACGATGTTGGTTTTGCCGTTGGCTTGTACTTCGCTGAAGTCGCCGCTGATCTTCGGCGTGTCCTTTGGATACACGTCAGCCAGGGTCTTCATCACCAGGGTCTTGTCCGGGTGCACCAGCACTTTGCCGTCGGCACTGACCAGGAACGCATAGCCCATGCCGCCGAAGTCCAGCGCACCGATGTTATCCACCAGGGTTTGCAAGCTGAGGTCGCCGCCTACCACGCCGATGCTCTGGCCGGCCTTGGCGCTGGGGGTGGCTACAGAAATGATCAGTTGACCGGTGGCCGCGTCGATATAGGGTTCGGTCAGGGTTGAGCCGTTGCTGGCCTGGGCGCCCTTGTACCAGGGGCGAACACGCGGATCGAAGCCGTCGGGCATCTTTGTATCAGGGCGGATGGTGAAAGTGCCCTGGCTGTCGCCGACGTAGGTTGCCATGAATGAAGAGGTCAGCGCTTTCTGTTCCAGCAGGCTGGCGACCACGGACGGTTCTGGGTTGATGGCAATATTTTGTGCTGCGTTTTCCACCAGCGCGATACGCCCGGTGAGCCAGGTCTGGATATTGCCGGCGGTGACCTCGCCCATTTCATGCAGGTAGTTATTGAGGTCGTCGCGAATCGCATTGCGTTGCAGGTAGTCGTTGTAGAGGGTGAACAACGCGAAGGCGGCGATGACGATAAGGGAGGCTGCAAGCAGGATTTTGTGGCTGAAGCGCAGATTTTTATTCATGGCTTGTAGGGTCCGCTAAGGTCTTAATATCCGAGGCGCTTCCTGGACGGGAGGCGCAAAATGGCAGCGTCAAAAAAGGTGTGGTATTTCTGGTGATAGCTCCGTCGGTCCATATCGGAATTATCTGACCATTTTTTAGTCTTTGTCGGGCTTACATCTGTCTATATCGACCTTGCGGCACTAAAGATTAACCATAGGTGACGAAATGCCTGACTCCACACAACTGCTTATCGGTGCCGGCCCAGACGGCCAGCCCATCGCCCAGTCCATGCGCCTGGCCAACCGTCATGGGTTGATCGCCGGCGCCACGGGCACCGGCAAGACCGTCACCTTGCAGCGCCTGGCCGAAGCCTTCAGTGATGCGGGTGTGGCGGTGTTCGCCGCCGACATCAAGGGCGACCTTTGCGGCCTGGGTGCCGCTGCCAATCCGCAGGGCAAAGTCGCCGAGCGGATTGCCGGCATGCCATTCCTTGACTACAAGGCCCAGGCGTACCCCGTTACCCTTTGGGATATCCATGGCCAGTCCGGTCATCCGCTGCGTACCACCATCAGCGAAATGGGCCCGTTATTGCTTGGCAGCCTGCTGGAACTCACCGACAGCCAGCAATCGGCGCTCTACGCGGCCTTCAAGGTGGCGGACCGCGAAGGCCTGTTGCTGCTGGACCTCAAGGACCTCAAGGCGCTCCTTAACCACCTGCGTTATCACCCGGAACTGCTGGGCGAAGACGCGGCATTGATGACCACGGGTTCCAGCCAGGCGCTGTTGCGGCGCCTGGCGGTATTGGAGCAGCAAGGCGCTGAAGCCCTGTTTGGCGAGCCTGCCCTGCAACTCGAAGATATTCTGCAGCCCGCCAGCGATGGCCGTGGGCGCATCCACCTGTTGGACGCCAGCCGCCTGGTGCATGAAGCGCCCAAGGTGTACGCGACCTTCCTATTGTGGCTGCTGGCCGAGTTGTTCGAACAGTTGCCGGAGCGCGGCGATGCTGAAAAGCCGCTGTTGGCGCTGTTTTTCGACGAGGCCCATTTGTTGTTCGCCGATACGCCCAGAGCCTTGCAGGAGCGCCTGGAGCAAGTGGTGCGCTTGATCCGCTCCAAAGGTGTCGGCGTGTACTTCGTCACCCAATCGCCGGGCGACCTGCCTGATACGGTGCTGGCGCAACTGGGCCTGCGTATCCAGCACGGTTTGCGCGCCTTTACCGCAAAAGAACAGAAATCCCTGCGGGCGGTGGCGGATGGTTTTCGGCCCAACCCGGCGTTCGATAGCTTGTCGGTACTGACAGAGCTGGGCACCGGTGAGGCGTTGGTGGGCACCTTGCAGGAAAAAGGCACGCCAGAAGTCGTCCAGCGTGTGTTGGTTGCCCCCCCGCAATCGCGGATCGGGCCGCTCAGCGAAGCCGAACGTGCGGCCTTGGTCGCCAGTTCGCCGCTGCTGGGTCGCTATGACAAGCCGGTTGATCGTGAGTCGGCCTATGAGGTGCTGATGGCGCGCAAGGAACTTGGGCCTACTGGCGAGACTGCACCGACCGCCGAAGAACCGAGCTTTACCGACAAGGCCGGTGCATTCCTCGGCACCACCGCAGGCAAGGCGTTGAAGTCAGCGATGCAGCAGGCCGCCAATCAGATGGGGCGCCAGTTGGTGCGTGGCTTGCTGGGCTCGCTGTTGGGCGGCAGCAAACGCAAATAGCGTTTCAGGGCTTGGGCCGGGCGTGGGCGGCCAGCCGTTCCAGGGCTGCACGCAGGCCCGGGTCGCTGATCCCTTCGGCCGTTGCCTGCAGGGTTTCGGCCGCATTTACCGACAGGTCCAGCGTGTGTCCCACCGTGCGCTGCGGCACGGAGGGCGGCTGTACCTTAAATTGTATGCGCGTCAAACCGGCGAATTCATCGAGTACCATCAATTGCCGCTGCAAGCGTTTTTGCTGGTAGCGCAAACGGGTCGCCCAATGGCCGTCGGTCACAATTAACAGCAGGTTGCCTTCTCGCCAGGACGCCACGTGGCAGTGTTCACGGGCGGCTGGTTGCAATTGACTTTCAAGCAGGCGTTGCAAATGACCCAAGCGTTGCGCCTGGCCGAAGATGGCTTTCAACGGCTTGGCTTCGCGGAGCAACACGCCGGGAGCGCGGGCTGTAAGAGGGCGAAATGCCATGTCTGGACACCTTAAGTAACAGAGCGCTCATCTTAACAGAAAGCGCCGGTACGGCCCGGAGCCATGCTTCTGCAGGGCTTTTCCCATGAAATCAATAGGTAACTTCTTCACTTCATGGGTTGAAGTTCCAGCAAAAGCCCTTATTTTAAACAAGCCCTCTCACAGGCCCATGCCAGCATCGGGGAACAACGCCACTTTCCTCACCCACGATTCCGGGTAGAATGCGCGTTCGCATGCGGCCGTGAGGGCTGCTCGGGCCACTGACGGTGCGCCCTCCATCCCTATGTGTGGAAGAACCTGCCGATATGTTTGCGCCTTTGTTAAAGAAACTTTTTGGAAGCAAGAATGAGCGCGAAGTCAAACGCATGCTCAAGACGGTGCAGCTGGTCAATGCCTTCGAAGAGCAGATGGTTGCCCTGTCGGACGAGCAATTGCGCGCCAAGACCGAAGAGTTCAAGGCCCGCATAGCCAAAGGTGAAACCCTCGACAAGCTGCTCCCCGAAGCCTTCGCGGTCGCCCGTGAAGCCGGTAAGCGTGTGATGGGCATGCGCCACTTCGACGTGCAGTTGATTGGCGGCATGACCTTGCATGAAGGCATGATTGCCGAAATGCGTACCGGTGAAGGCAAGACCCTGGTAGCCACCCTGGGTGTCTACCTCAACGCACTGTCCGGCAAGGGCGTGCACGTTGTGACGGTGAACGACTACCTGGCCCGCCGGGACGCCAACTGGATGCGCCCGCTGTATGAATTCCTCGGCCTGACCGTCGGCGTGGTAACGCCGTTCCAGCCGCCGGAAGAAAAGCGCGCCGCCTATGCCGCCGACATCACCTACGGCACCAACAACGAATTCGGTTTCGACTACCTGCGCGACAACATGGCGTTCAGCATGGAAGAAAAATTCCAGCGCGAACTCAACTTTGCCGTGATCGACGAAGTCGACTCCATCCTCATCGACGAAGCCCGTACCCCGCTGATCATCTCCGGCCAGGCCGAAGACAGCTCGCGCCTGTACACCGAGATCAACAAGTTGATCCCGCGCCTGGAACAGCACATCGAAGAAGTCGAAGGCGTGGTGACCAAAGAAGGTCACTTCACCATCGACGAGAAGACCCGCCAGGTCGAACTCAACGAAGCCGGTCACCAGTTCGTCGAAGAGATGCTGACCCAGATCGGCGAGCTGGCAGAAGGTGAAAGCCTGTACTCGGCGCACAACCTGGGCCTGTTGACCCACGTGTATGCCGGCCTGCGCGCCCACAAGCTGTTCCATCGCAACGTCGAATACATCGTCCAGGACGGCCAGGTCGTACTGGTCGACGAACACACCGGCCGTACCATGCCGGGCCGTCGCCTGTCCGAAGGCCTGCACCAGGCCATCGAAGCCAAGGAACACCTCAACATCCAGGCTGAAAGCCAGACGTTGGCGTCCACTACTTTCCAGAACTACTTCCGTCTGTACAACAAACTGTCCGGCATGACCGGTACGGCCGACACCGAAGCGTTCGAATTCCATCAGATCTACGGTCTGTCGGTGGTGGTCATCCCGCCGAACAAGCCGCTGGCCCGTAAAGACTACAACGACCTCGTGTTCCTGACCGCCGAAGAGAAATACGCGGCGATCATTAACGACATCAAGGATGGCATGGCCAAGGGCCGTCCGATCCTGGTGGGTACCGCCACCATCGAGACGTCCGAGCACGTGTCCAACCTGCTCAACAAGGAAGGTATCGAGCACAAGGTCCTCAACGCCAAGTTCCACGAGAAAGAAGCCGAGATCATCGCCCAGGCCGGTCGCCCAGGCGCGCTGACCATCGCCACCAACATGGCCGGTCGTGGTACCGACATCCTGTTGGGCGGTAACTGGGAAGTGGAAGTGGCCTCCCTCGATAACCCGACCCCCGAGCAGATCGCCCAGATCAAGGCTGATTGGCAGAAACGCCACCAGGCCGTGCTCGAATCCGGTGGCTTGCAGGTAATCGCGTCCGAGCGCCACGAATCGCGTCGTATCGACAACCAGCTGCGTGGCCGTGCTGGTCGTCAGGGTGACGCCGGTTCCAGCCGTTTCTACCTGTCGCTGGAAGACAGCCTGATGCGCATCTTCGCCTCGGACCGCGTGAAGAATTTCATGAAGGCCCTGGGCATGCAGTCCGGTGAAGCGATCGAGCACCGCATGGTGACCAACGCCATCGAGAAGGCCCAGCGCAAGGTCGAAGGCCGCAACTTCGACATTCGTAAGCAATTGCTCGAGTTCGATGACGTCAACAACGAACAGCGTAAAGTGATCTATCACATGCGTAACACGTTGCTGGCCGCCGACAATATTGGCGAGACCATCGCCGATTTCCGTCAGGACGTGCTCAACGCCACCGTCAGCGCCCACATCCCGCCACAGTCCCTGCCTGAGCAGTGGGACGTCGCCGGTTTGGAAGCGGCGTTGAAGAGCGACTTCGGGGTTGATCTGCCGGTCCAGCAGTGGCTGGACGAAGACGATCACCTGTACGAAGAAACCCTGCGCGAAAAACTGATGGCCGAACTGCTGGCCGCGTACAACGAAAAAGAAGAGCAGGCGAGTGCCGAAGCACTGCGCACCTTCGAGAAGCAAATCGTACTGCGCGTGCTGGACGACCTGTGGAAAGACCACCTGTCGACCATGGACCACCTGCGTCACGGCATCCACCTGCGTGGCTATGCCCAGAAGAACCCGAAGCAGGAGTACAAGCGCGAGTCGTTCACCTTGTTCTCCGAGCTGCTGGATTCGATCAAGCGCGATTCGATCCGTGTGCTGTCCCACGTTCAGGTGCGTCGCGAAGACCCAGTCGAGGAAGAGGCACGCCTGCGCCAGGAAGCTGAGGCACTGGCTGCGCGCATGCAGTTCCAGCATGACGAAGCACCGGGCCTGGAAGCGCCTGAGGCATTGGGCGAAGAGGTCGATGTGGCCTTGGCGCAAACTCCGGTGCGCAACGATCAGAAACTGGGCCGCAACGAGCTGTGCTGGTGCGGTTCGGGCAAGAAGTTCAAACACTGCCACGGCGAAATCAACTAAGATTTTCCCCTGACGCTGCAACACCCCGCGCCGCGACCGGCACTAGCCGTCGCGGCGTTTTGCCATTAATTCCCACCGTCGATCGCGACGGCACAGACATCACCTATTTTTGAGGAGCGCATTCATGGCTGTTGGTCTTGGTCCTTTGCCCACATTGCACCCGGTTGCCGGTTTTGAGCTAGGTATCGCCTCGGCCGGCATCAAGCGCCCGGGGCGCAAGGATGTGGTAGTGATGCGCTGTGCCGAAGGCTCGACCGTCGCCGGTGTGTTCACCCTCAATGCCTTCTGCGCCGCGCCGGTGATCCTGGCCAAGCAGCGCGTGGCCGGCACCATCCGTTACCTGCTGACCAACACCGGCAATGCCAACGCCGGCACCGGCGAGCCTGGCCTGGTGGCCGCGGCGCGCACCTGCGCCAAGCTGGCCCAATTGACCGGCGTGGACGCCAGCCAAGTGCTGCCTTACTCAACCGGCGTGATCGGTGAACCACTGCCTGTGGAAAAAATCGAAGGCGCCCTGCAAGCCGCGCTGGATGACCTGTCTGTGGATAACTGGGCGGCTGCGGCCACTGGCATCATGACCACCGACACCTTGCCAAAAGGCGCAAGCCGTCAGTTTGTGCACGACGGCGTGACGGTCACCGTGACCGGCATCAGCAAGGGCGCGGGCATGATCCGCCCGAACATGGCCACCATGCTCGGCTATATCGCCACCGATGCCAAAGTCTCCCGCGACGTGCTGCAGAGCCTGATCCTGGACGCGGCCAACAAGTCGTTCAACCGCATCACCATCGATGGCGACACCTCGACCAACGACTGCTGCATGCTGATTGCTACTGGTCAGGCCGACCTGCCACCCATCACGCAAGCCAGCGGCCCGCTGTTCGCGGCATTGAAGCAGGCGGTGTTTGAAGTGTGCATGGACGTGGCCCAGGCCATTGTGCGTGACGGCGAGGGCGCGACCAAGTTCGTGACGGTTGAAGTCAACGGCGGCGGCAACCATCAGGAATGCCTGGACGTGGGCTACACCGTGGCGCACTCGCCGCTGATCAAGACCGCGCTGTTTGCCTCGGATCCGAACTGGGGCCGTATCCTGGCGGCTGTCGGTCGTGCCGGCGTGCCGGACCTGGACGTGAGCAAGATCGACGTGTTCCTCGGCGACGTGTGCATCGCCAGCCGGGGTGCTCGCGCCGAAACCTACACCGAAGCCCAGGGCTCGGCGGTGATGCAGCAGGAAGAAATCACCATCCGCATCGAATTGGGGCGCGGCGCGTGCAGCGAAACCATCTGGACCACCGACCTGTCCCACGAGTACGTGAAGATCAATGCGGAATACCGTACCTGATACCAAGAGGAAACTGGCGGTGAAACGAGTGCATGTAGCAGCAGCGGTGATCCGCGGTGTCGATGGCAGGATCCTGCTGGCGCGCCGTGCCGATACCCAGCATCAGGGCGGGCTCTGGGAGTTTCCCGGCGGCAAGGTGGAGGCCGATGAGTCGGTCGCCACGGCCTTGTCACGAGAACTGCAGGAAGAGCTGGGTATTCAGGTCACTACGGCGCGGCCGTTGATCAAGGTGCGGCATGATTACCCGGACAAGCAGGTGTTGCTGGACGTCTGGGAAGTCTCGGCCTTTACCGGCGAGCCCCATGGGGCCGAAGGGCAGCCGTTGGAATGGGTGACGCCACGGGACCTGGTCAACTATGAGTTCCCGGCGGCAAATGCGCCGATTGTTGCCGCTGCGCGCTTGCCCGCCGAGTACCTGATCACCCCAGGCGAGCTGGAAACCCCAACGCTGTTGCGCGGCATCCAGAAGGCCATTGCAGGGGGTATCAAGCTGGTTCAACTGCGTGCGCCCAACGGCTACGACCCTAAATACCGTGATCTGGCGGTGGATGCGGTTGGCCTGTGTGCCGGCAAGGCGCAATTGATGCTCAAGGGGCCGTTCGAGTGGCTGGGGGATTTCCCTGCTGCTGGCTGGCACATGACCTCGGCGCAATTGCGCAAATACGCGAGCAAGGGCCGCCCGCTGCCGAAAGACCGTTGGTTGGCGGCTTCTTGCCACAATGCTGAAGAGCTGGCGCTGGCAGAGATGATGGACGTGGACTTTGTCACCCTCTCGCCGGTGCAGCCGACCCAGACCCATCCGGATGCGCAGCCGTTGGGTTGGGAGCAGGCGGCGCAGTTGATTGCCGGGTTCAGTAAACCGGTATTCCTGCTGGGCGGGGTTGGGCCTTCGCAGCGGGAGCAAGCCTGGGAAGCCGGCGCCCAGGGTGTGGCAGGTATCAGGGCGTTCTGGCCACAGGTTTGATGGTCTTTTAACTGGCCCTATCGGGAGCAAGCCCCCTCCCACACTTGAATATATTCACAATTCAAAATGTGGGAGGGGGCTTGCTCCCGATGAGGCCCCGTCAGTCACCTGAAAAATCTCAGTGTGGCTTGGCAGCGGCCTGCCATAACACTTCGGCAACACCTTGGCGCCGGGCAATCACCCTGGCCGCCACAAACAGCAAGTCAGACAACCTATTGATATACGCCAAACCCACCCCTTCCAGCGGCTCCAGCGCATTCAGGTGCTGACACCGCCGCTCAGCGCTGCGCGCCAGGCTACGGCACACATGGGCTTGGGCGATCAGCGCCGAACCACCGGGCAGGATGAAGTTCTCCAGCGGCCCCACTTCTTCGTTCCAGCGATCAATCGCCGCTTCCAGCCGATCCACCTCCGCTGCGTTCAGTGCCTTGTACACCGGCATCGCCAGCTCGCCGCCCAGATCGAACAGACGGTGCTGGCACGGCGTGAGCACTTCAATCACATCATTTAACGCCGGGTGCTTGCCGCTTTGTTCTTCCAGGTTGGCCAGCAACAGGCCCAACTGGCTGTTCAGCGTATCCACCTCGCCGATCGCTTCCACGCGCGGGTGGTCCTTGGGCACGCGGCGGCCGTCACCAAGGCCCGTTTCGCCCTTGTCGCCGGTACGGGTGTAGATTTTCGACAGGCGAAAGCCCATGGTCAGTGCTCCAGTTGGGTGAGTTCTGTGGGGGACAATTGGCTGCCGGCCAGGGGCAGGCGCAAGGTAAAGCAGGTGCCTTGGCCTGGGGTGGAATGCACTTCCATCTGGCCCTTGTGGTTGTTGGTGATGATGAAATACGACACCGACAACCCAAGCCCGGTGCCCTGGCCAATTTCCTTGGTGGTGAAGAACGGTTCGAAGGTGCGCTTGCGCACGTTTTCGCTCATGCCGATGCCGTTGTCTTCCACCTGTATTTCTGCCCACGGCGGGTTGAGGCGGGTGCGCAGGATAATACGCCCCGGCTCGCTGTCGTCTTCGCGCAGGTGAATGGCTTGGGCGGCGTTCTTCAGCAGGTTGAGCAGCACTTGTTCCAGCTCGTTGGCGGTGCCGGGCACAGGGCCCAATTGCGGGTCGAACTGACGGATGATCGCCTGGCCCTTGAAGTCGAAGCCGATGGTCAGGTCGAAATCGTTGCCGGCGATTTCCACGGCCTGGTCGATCAAGGCCGGCAAGTCGCAGGGTGCCATCTGGCGATTACTGCGGCGGCTGAAACTGAGCATATGGGTGACGATTTTCGCCGCCCGCGCCCCGGCCTGCTGAATACCGTCGAGCAACTGCGGCACTTCGCGGCCTTGCAGGTAACGATTGACCGTGTCCAGCTCGATGCCCACCTGCTCGGCGTACTCCAGGTTCTTGGGCAGCTCCGGAGACAGGCGGCGACGGATGTTCTGCACGTTATGCAGGATCGCGCCCAGTGGGTTGTTAATTTCGTGGGCCATCCCGGCGGCCAGGCCGCCCACCGAGAGCATTTTTTCCGACTGCACCATCATTTCTTCCAGGGACAGGCGTTGGGTGATGTCGTCGATTCGGATCACCACGCCACGCCCGGCACCACCCATCAATGGGTAAAACGTCAGGGCGTAATGCTTGGGTTCATCGTCCTTGATCCAGGTGACCCGCTCGATCCGCTCCACCGTATGTTGCTCCACGGTAGCCTTGATTTGCGGCAGATACGGCTTGAGCGGCTGGAAGGCAAGGAAGATCGGCTGGTTCAGTGCTTCGTCCAGGCGCGTGCCGGAAAGGGCGGTGGCTTCCTGGTTCCACTGGGTGACATAGAGCTGTTCATCCAGGGCGATCAGCGCAGAGGGCATTGAGTCGATAATGCTGTTGAGGTAGTTCTGGAAGCCCGTGAGTTTTTTCTCGATCTTGCTGCGCACCTGGACTTCCAGTTCCAGCTTGCGGTTGGTATGCCGGGTTTCTTCGGCCAGCCCCTGGGCCTGGTCGTAAGCGGCCTGGGAATCGTCACGCGCACGCTTGAGCTGCTGCTCGCGGGCTTCGATACGTGACAACATGGTGTTGAAGGCTTCGGCCAGACTGCCGATCTCGTCATGGTTGCCACGCCCGGCGCGCAGGGCGTAGTTCTCTTCACGGGTGACCTGCCGCGACAGTTCTTCCAGTTCATGGATGGGCCGCGTGATCAGACGTTTGATTTGCCGGGCGATGACCAGCCACAACAGCACGCTGAAAATCAGGATGCCCAGGCTCGCGGTCAGCGTGCCGGTATAGAAGGCCACCGGCAGCTCACTGCTGGCCACCAGCAGTAAATGCCCGGAAGGCTGGGTGCCGCGGGGCAGGGTGATGACCTGGTTGCTGCGAAACTCGGTCAGGCGCCAGGCCTCGATATGCCGGTAATTGTCCGGCAGGTGCAGGCGGTCGCCGTGCTGCATCTGCGCCAGACGGTTGCCTTCACCGTCGTAGAGTGCGGCGGCGCGCAGGGGTGAGTAGCTGGTCAGTTCATTGAGCAGCGCCTCGGCCTTGGCCGGGGATTCGAGCGCGTCGGCGGCGAGCGATGGGTTGGACACCAGTCGGCCAATGGCCTGCAATGCCTGGGGCGCCATGCTTTCCTGGGAGATCCAGTAGGCGGCGCTGATAAATGTGAGATTGGCCACCAGCAACACCGTGGTCAATAGCACCAGCAGGGCCACCAGCAGTTTCTGCCCTACCGGTAGATTTTCAAGACGCTGGCGCAGTGGCATCAGGGTTTTCCCAGGTGATAGACAGGTAGGCAGGGTAGCGCGTGCCTCAGTCGCTGGCCAATCCGCGTGCCAGCAAATGTTCGACCAGCCGCGCTTGCAGCTGTTGCAGATGCGGCAATGCCAACCGGTGGCGGGCCGCGGCCTGGCAGGCGTAGCCCAGCAGGTAGCTGATTTCGGTACGCCGGGCGTTGGCGACATCCTGGTACATGGACGAGTAATTGGCGGCGGTGGCCTGGATCACACGCTCCACTTCGCTGTGCAGGTCCTGTGCGGCCGCAGGCTGGCCGCAGCACTCCAGCAGTTCGGCCAGTTCGGCGCAGAGCGTGGCGACCTCACACTGATGGTCTTGCAAGCCGCCGTTGCGGCATTGGTAAAGCACGGTCAACGGGTTGATGGCGCAATTGAGCGCCAGCTTGCGCCACAGCCGCGTGAGGATATCGGTGGCCCATTGGTGAGGGATGCCCGCAGCTTGCAGGTCATCCAACCATAGCGGCGGGGTGGGATGGTTTGCGTCGCCCAGCCAGGTGTAGCCATGGCCGGCAAACACTACCCGCCAATCGCCATCGCGAAATGCGCCTTCGGTGCTGGACGCGTAGATGCAGCGGGCCGACGGCACTTGTGCAGCCACGGCGTCCTGGCTGCCGAGACCGTTCTGCAGCAGGATCAGTTCGGCATCCGGCGCCAGTCGAGGTTGCAACTGGGCGATAGCGCGTTGGGCGTCATAGGCTTTGCATGCCACCAGCAGGCGATGAATCGGCTCCGGGCTTTCGGCTGTTTCGCCAATCACCGCATAGGTGTGTTCCACACCGTGCTCAACCAGGGTCAGGCCCTGGCCGGCGCGATAGCTGGCCAGGCGCGCCTCATTACGCAGGATCAGCCTGACCGGTACGCCGGCACGCGCCAGCCGCGTGGCCCATAGGGTGCCCAGGCTGCCAGCGCCGAGAATATGCCAGGGGGTCGACATCAGTTTGTGCTCCGTAGGGTCGCTCACAGTGAACGAGGCGAAAGAACCGCTATAATGCCTCGGCATTTTAGCTCGGGCGCGCTCCATCTTTACTGAGCCCGCCCCTTATATTGGAGAAATCACATGCCTTCGTTCGACGTGGTATCTGAACTGGACAAACACGAAGTCACCAACGCCGTCGAGAACGCCGTCAAGGAACTGGACCGTCGCTATGACTTGAAAGGCAAGGGCAGCTTCGAATTCAAGGAAAAGGAACTGACCGTCAACCTGACCGCTGAAGCCGATTTCCAGCTGGAAGCGATGATCGAGATCCTCAAGCTGGCCCTGGTCAAGCGCAAGATCGACGTGCAGTGCCTTGAAGTCAAGGACGCCTACGCCTCCGGCAAGCTGATGAAGCAGGAAGCCGTGCTCAAGGAAGGCATCGACAAGGAGCTGGCGAAGAAGATCGTCGCGCATATCAAGGATGCCAAGCTGAAAGTCCAGGCCGCCATTCAGGGCGAGCAGGTGCGTGTCACCGGCAAGAAGCGCGACGACCTGCAAGAGGCCATCGCGGCCCTGCGCGCCAAGACCTTCGACATGCCGCTGCAGTTCAATAACTTCCGCGACTGATGGCACTTTGGGGAACCTGTGGGGTTTTTTGACGTCCCACGCCCCAGACTCAGCGCCTACAATTGAGCCCTACGGGGCTCAATTGCGTTTTCAGGCAGTCAATCAAGCCGCATATCCGCGAAGACAGGAGAAGCTACATGGATTTAAACGCAGAAGTGGATCATTTGATCAAGGCCTCCCAGTCCTGGATCCCGATGATCATGGAGTACGGCAGCCGTGTATTGCTGGCCGTGCTGACCCTGGCCATCGGCTGGTGGCTGATCAACAAACTGACCCATCGCGTGGGCCGCTTGCTGGCGGTGCGCAACGCTGACCTGGCGCTGCAGCACTTCATTACCAGCCTGGCAAACATCGTGCTCAAAGTCATGCTGGTGGTCAGCGTGGCCTCGATGATCGGTGTGGAAACCACCTCGTTCGTCGCCGCTATCGGCGCCGCGACCCTGGCCATCGGCCTGGCACTGCAAGGCAGCCTGGCCAACTTCGCTGGTGGCGTGCTGATCCTGCTGTTTCGCCCGTTCCGCATTGGCGACTGGATTGAAGCCCAAGGCACCTCCGGCACTGTCGACAGCATCCAGATTTTCCACACCGTGCTGCGTACCGGCGACAACAAGACGGTGATCCTGCCCAACGGCATCCTCTCCAACGGCATCATCACCAACACCAACCGCCAGCCAACCCGCAAGGTGGTGTTTGATGTCGGTGTGGATTACGAGGCTGACCTGCAAAAAGCTCGCGAAGTGCTGCTGGAACTGGCCAAGGACCCACGGGTGCTGGCCGACCCTGCACCGGTGGCGGTTGTTTCGACCTTGGGCGACAGCTCCATTACGGTTTCCCTGCGCTGCTGGACCAGTACCCCGGATTATTGGGACGTGATGTTCATGTTTAATGAACTGGCGCGTGATCGTTTGAAAGCAGCGGGGATTGATATTCCGTTTCCGCAGCGTGTTATTCGTGTGATGCAGGAAAGTGCGGCGAAATAATTTGGCGTGAAGCTGCCGAACTTGGCCGATAGGTCAGCTTCGGTAAACTAGTTACTTAGCTTGCTAGTTGTTTTTTTGGTTGAAACAAAACTGCAATAAAAAAGCCGCTCCTTGTTTAAACAGGGAGCGGCTTTTTTGTTTAAGGCCGAAGCCTCAAGTCATCGCTGTAACGAAACCTGTCATTACAAGATGTTCAACGGGTATTGCGCGATCAGACGCAGTTCGTCGATAGAGGCGGAACCATAGTAAACGCCATCAGACGAACGATAGGTTGCCTGACGGATACGCAGGCTCAGGTCTTTAGCTGGGCCGCTCTGGATCACGTACTTGCCTTCGATATCGCGTTCCCACTCTTTACCGTTCGACGTGGTGCCAGTGTTGGCGCCGCTACCGGTTACGTAACGAGTCATGAAGCTCAGGCCAGGAATGCCGAAGGTTG
The DNA here is from genome assembly GCF_001427465.1 of Pseudomonas sp. Root569. Taxonomy (NCBI): domain Bacteria; kingdom Pseudomonadati; phylum Pseudomonadota; class Gammaproteobacteria; order Pseudomonadales; family Pseudomonadaceae; genus Pseudomonas; species Pseudomonas sp. Root569. The sequence goes on from NZ_LMGQ01000027.1 coordinate 157,387, forward strand.
CCATGTTGATGTCGTAGCGCGCCTGGAACGATTTCTCGCCCTCGGCGTTGAAGTCGGAACGGGCGATGGAGTTAGCCAGGAAAACAGTGCCGCCACCGTCTACGCCGTATGCGTAATCGCCGTCACCGCTGACCTTTTGGGCTGCCAGGGTGAAGGTGTGGGCGCCAAGGGTGTATGCGCCTTGCAAGCTGAACGCACGGTTGTCGAGCTTGGTGGTGCCATCTTTTTCTGCGCGGGTCAGGCCCGCACCATCGCTTTTGGTACTGTATATGTTGAAATCGACAGCAACGGATTGGTCATCGCTGAGGGCGTGAGTCCAGTTCACGTTGGCGTAGAGTTTCTTCCAGTAGTCTTCTACTTTCGAGTAGTAGAGGCTGGTGGTGAATTCTGGTGTCCAGGAATACACGCCACCGACGAAGTTGGCGTCTCGCAGGCCAGTACTGGTACCGGGTTCGGCGCTGGAGATACTGTCTTTGTAGGTGTGATCTTGAGCAACAATCGAGGTGAAGTGACCGGCCTCCAGCTTAAGATCCTTGATTTCGTTGCTGGTGATGGAGATGCCTTGAGGCAGTTCCGGCAGCAAGCGGCTGTCATCGGAGGCGAACACTGGCGCGGTGGTGTATTGATCACCGACCTTCAGCACAGTGTTGGAGATGCGGAATTTAACCGCTCCGCCGCCTTTGGAGTATTCATCCTGCGAACGACCATCGGAGCCGGTTGGGAACAGACCGGTGCCGGAACGGCCTTTACCGCTGTCCAGTTTCACGCCCAAGAGGCCAATGACATCAACGCCGAAACCGACGGTACCCTGAGTGAAGCCCGACTGATACAGACCGTTGAAACCCAGACCTGTCTCGTTGGTGTAGCTCTTGCCGGAGTCGTTGTTGCGGAAGTCCCGACGGAAGTTCAGCAAGCGGGTGTTGATGCTGAAAGTACTATCTTCAACAAAGCCCTTGGAATCGTCCTGGGCGGACGCCATTGCGAACTGCGAGGTGCCTGCTGAAACAGCCAGGGCGATCATGCTCCACTTCATCACGCGCATCGTGATTTGCTCCTTTGGTTTTAGGAAGAGTACTGCCGTCCCACCTGTATTTTTATCTGGGCGGCTCTTTCTTTATTTGTGTCGGCGCAAAGTTATATCACGCAGACTCTAATGACGATACTTACCCATCTTTCCTTTCAGCTTCTTTACGAGGCTGTCGTAAATCGCTAGATCCATGTCGCAAATTCACAGCCCGAATGTAACCGGGCTGACAACTTCAATGCTCTTTTCCTACATCTTTCTAACTTTGAAGGCTTCCTTGATGCGCATTGAACCGCCGCTGGTTTTTATCGCGAAACACCTGCTTCCAAACGGGTGCCGTTGCCGACGATATGAGGGTGAATGCAACAAGCGTGCTCAAACTGGTAGCCGAATGTCATTTTTTCGTGAAAAGCGTGAAGGGAGTGTAAAAACCGCATAAACACGGGGCATTTAGACCCTTTGGTTCGAGCTTGGCGACGGGCTGTTACACCTGTGCGTTCATTCACAAAAGCGTTCGCCTGGGTAAAACGTTACCGGTCCACCCCATCAGTGGGTACTTGGCGGATCCCTTTGATGCACAAGCGAGTCATTTTGGTGCGTGCCGCCGAGGCCCGAGGTAGCGTGTTCGACCGTGCGCCTGCCTCGAAAGGGTGCGTAGTTTTTATCCGATTGCCTCAAGGCTTGTGCCCATTCGCCGTGAACGCGTAGGCATTCGAAGGTATGCTGGGCGCCTGAAACTGACCTGCCGAACGGAGTGCCCACGTGTTCGCCCTAGATCAACGCCTGCAACAAGATACCTTGGCCATTGGGGACTTCCCGTTGTGTCGCCTGCTGCTGTCCAATGACTCGAACTACCCCTGGTTCATCTTGGTACCGCGCATCGACGGTATCAGCGAAGTGTTTCAACTGGATGTCGCAGATCAACAAACCTTGTGGCAAGAGACGACGGCCCTGGCGCAGCTGCTTAATGAAGGGCTGGCCGCCGATAAGATGAACATCGGCGCGCTGGGCAACGTGGTCAGCCAGTTGCATGTGCACGTGATCGTGCGCAAACGCGATGACGCCGCCTGGCCGGCTCCGGTGTGGGGCAAACATCCCGCTCAACCTTATAACCACGAGCAAGTGTCGGCGATGCGCGCCCGTTTGCGTGAGCTATTGCCCGCCGACTTCATCTTTACCCAGGACTGAACCATGGACCTGCAAGATCGCGTCACCGACCTGGAAAGCCGCCTGGCCTTCCAGGACGACACCATCGAGACCCTCAATGACATCCTGGTCACCCAGCAGCGGGCGGTCGAGCGCCTGCAATTGCAGATGACGGCATTGCTCAAGCGTCAGGAAGAAATGGGCGGGCAGTTCGAGTCGTCCGAAGAAGAAGCGCCGCCGCCGCACTATTGAAACGGCAGGCAATAAAAAACCGCGATCCAGGCAACGCTGGATCGCGGTTTTTTTTGCTGCGAAGGCTGGGATCAGCGACGCGGCAGGGCAGCGATGACATCTTCGGCTTGCAGACCCTTGTCCCGGTTCATCACCGAGAACTCCACGCGCTGGCCTTCGACCAGGACGCGGTGGCCTTCGCCACGGATAGCCCGGAAGTGGACGAAGATGTCGTCGCCCGAATCGCGGGAAATGAAGCCGAAGCCTTTGGAGGTGTTGAACCACTTGACGGTCCCGGTATCCCGGTTGGTCATGTCGTAGCTTTGCGACGCGGCCGCTGGGGACGAACGGTAGAAGCTGATGGCCAGGTGAAGAACGATGGCAACCACAGCAATCACCAGGCTGAGCAGGATAGCCGGATGGCCACCGACTTCAGGCATGGGCGCCAGGAGGGTGAGGGTTTGTACGACAACAGTCAGCACCAGCAGCGCACTGACCAGGTTTTGCAGTTGATGACGCGTGCCTTTGTTCCAGTAAGGGATTACCGGTGCGAGCGTCAGGTTAAGAAGGCCGAACAAGGCCAGGTACAGAGCGTCGTGTTGTTGCAGGTAGGGCAGGCTTTCAGGCTGCAGGCTCGGGATAAAGGACAGCAGCAAAGCCGCAACGCCCGTTAGCAGGTGGACGATTTTCAACATTTTGATTAACTCACGTTAAGACGGATCACAAGGAAGAGCTGACTGGCACGGTTCGCTTCTGAACAATGGGAGGCGTTGAGCACGTACGCGGGTATCAGCCTATGCGGCGTGCCGCAGAAATAAACGGCAGCCACACGGCGTCTATTTAACAGCAAAGGCCGTGCCTACTCAAATCAAGCATTTCGGCGTGTTGCGCCGGGTACGGCATTTCTGCGGCAAACCCTTGTCCTAGACAGGTGCAGGTTTTTTTGGTGGCCTACAGAGACGCTTCCTACGGGGAGAAAGGCTTGCCAATTCACGTCTGCAGGCGGTGCAGGGGCGATTTGCCGCACGCTGCCCGGGTGTGTGGGGCTGCACGAGGCCCGCTCTCTTGCTAGAGTGGTCCTGCACCTGATCAATGAATGCTCGTCAATTGAAGGGGAAAAACATGGCAATCGATATTGGTATCAGTGAAGAAGACCGTAAATCCATCGTCGACGGACTCTCGCGGCTGCTGTCCGATACCTATGTTCTTTATCTGAAGACCCACAACTTCCACTGGAACGTCACGGGCCCCATGTTTCGTACGCTGCACCTGATGTTCGAGGAGCAGTACAACGAACTGGCGCTGGCAGTGGACTCCATCGCCGAGCGCATCCGGGCCCTGGGTTTCCCGGCACCTGGCGCCTATTCGATCTACGCCCGCTTGTCTTCGATCAAGGAAGAAGAGGGTGTGCCGAGCGCCGAAGAGATGATCAAGCAACTGGTGGCAGGCCAGGAAGCGGTCACGCGTACCGCCCGTGGCATTTTCCCATTGCTCGACAAGGTCAGTGATGAGCCGACGGCGGACCTGTTGACCCAGCGTATGCAGGTCCACGAAAAAACCGCGTGGATGCTGCGTTCCCTGCTCGAAAACCAGTAACTGTCGAACCCTGGCGGCGCCTTCTGGGCGCTGCCTGCTTGTTTCCCTGCGCTTCCTGGCGTTGTCCTACGACTAACAACTCTCCGTCTTCTGGCTGCTCCGCGCGTCCTGCGGTTTTATAGGCCCATCGCCCAATGGGAGAAGCCCATTGGCTGCTGTTTGGCAAGGGAGTGTCAGGTGTATGTCATGTGGAATAGGTAAGGGAGTGATGGAAACCGGTGGTTTTCACAAGATAAAGATCGACCCCTTCGATAAGGGGTTCGATATGGGGATGGCCAAGCCATTGTCACGGTCGGTCAGGCTCAACGGGTTCTCTACCTGCCTGCGGCTTGAGCAGATCTATTGGAACATCCTGACGGAGATCGCCAGGATCAATACCTGCTCAGTCAGTGCCTTGTTGTCCTATGTCGATCGGGAAGTGCATTTGCGCTACGGAGGAGTGAAGAACTTCAGTGGGTTGGTGAGGGTGGTATGCGTGGTTCATGTACTCAAGGGCCGCGCCGCCGCCGCGTCTGCGGACACGCTTGCGCAATAGCCCGCTGGCTTCGGGGCCGGCCCTTCAACCTCGCGGGCCGGGCCAGGGGCAGAAAGCCGGCTGCGCTGCCTCGATTTACCAGATATAATCCCGCGCTTTGCTGCGCATGCCGGGCTTTATGCACAGGGCAGGGCGTGGCGCTGTAACGTTCTGATCGCCGAGACATCCCCATGCCCATGTACGACTATCAATGCGCTTCCTGTGGTCACCAGTTGGAAGCCATTCAGAAGATCAGCGCAGCGCCGCTGGTCGATTGCCCTGCCTGCCAGGCACCTGAGTTGAAGAAGATGTTGTCCATGCCGGGCTTCCGCCTGAGCGGCAGCGGCTGGTACGAGACCGATTTCAAGACCGGCGCCAAGAAGAACCTGGCGGGCGGCGACAAAGCAGACTGAGTTGAACTCTACGCGCAGGCTCCTGCATTATCCGTCCCCTGCTTTAATGTACGGTGACGAGGCAAGCCTGCCACCGAAATTCGAATTACGAGAAGTGAAACCACGACCATGATGCGCAGCCACTATTGCGGCCAACTGAACGAGACCCTGGAAGGTCAGGAAATCACCCTTTGCGGATGGGTTCACCGTCGCCGCGACCACGGCGGGGTAATCTTCCTCGATATCCGTGATCGTGATGGTCTGGCCCAGGTGGTGTTTGACCCGGACCGCGCCGAGAGCTTCGCCGCCGCCGACCGTGTGCGCAGCGAATACGTGGTGAAGATCACCGGCAAGGTACGCCTGCGTCCGGCCGGTGCCGTGAACAAGAACATGGCTTCCGGCGGCATCGAGGTGCTGGGCTACGAGCTGGAAGTGCTGAACGAATCGGAAACCCCGCCGTTCCCGCTCAACGAATACTCCGACGTGGGCGAAGAAACCCGCCTGCGCTACCGCTTCCTGGACCTGCGTCGTCCGGAAATGGCCGAGAAGCTGCGCCTGCGTTCGCGCATGACCACCAGCATTCGCCGTTTCCTGGATGAGAACGGCTTCCTCGATGTCGAGACGCCGATCCTCACCCGGGCTACCCCGGAAGGCGCACGTGACTACCTGGTGCCTAGCCGTACCCACGCGGGCAGCTTCTTTGCCTTGCCGCAATCGCCGCAGTTGTTCAAGCAGCTGCTGATGGTGGCCGGCTTCGACCGTTACTACCAGATCGCCAAGTGCTTCCGTGACGAAGACCTGCGTGCCGACCGCCAGCCTGAATTCACCCAGATCGACATCGAGACCAGTTTCCTCGATGAAAAAGAGATCATGGGCCTGACCGAGCAGATGATCCGCAACCTGTTCAGGGAAGTGCTGGACCTGGAGTTCGGCGAATTCCCGCACATGACCTTCGAAGAGGCCATGCGCCGCTACGGTTCCGACAAGCCAGACCTGCGTAACCCGCTGGAACTGGTGGACGTGGCCGACCAGCTCAAGGACGTCGACTTCAAGGTGTTCAGCGGCCCGGCCAACGACCCCAAATGCCGCATTGCAGCCCTGCGCGTGCCTGGCGGCGCGAGCATGCCGCGCAAGCAGATCGACGACTACACCAAGTTCGTCGGCATCTACGGTGCCAAGGGCCTGGCGTACATCAAGGTCAACGAGCGCGCCAACGGCGTTGACGGCCTGCAGTCTCCGATCGTGAAAAACATTCCTGAAGCCAACCTGAACACGATCCTTGATCGCGTCGGTGCGGTCGATGGCGACATCGTGTTCTTCGGTGCCGACAAGGCCAAGATCGTCAGCGAAGCCCTGGGCGCCCTGCGTATCAAGCTCGGTCACGACCTGAACCTGCTGACCTGCGAATGGGCACCGATGTGGGTCGTCGACTTCCCGATGTTCGAAGAGAACGACGACGGCAGCTTCAGCGCCTTGCACCACCCGTTCACCGCGCCTAAGTGCTCCCCGCAGGAGCTGGAAGCCAACCCGGCAGGCGCGCTGTCCCGTGCCTACGACATGGTGTTGAACGGTACCGAGCTGGGTGGCGGTTCGATCCGTATCCACCGCAAAGAGATGCAACAAGCGGTGTTCCGCCTGCTGGGCATCAACGAAGCGGAACAGGAAGAGAAGTTCGGCTTCCTGCTCGACGCCCTGAAGTACGGTGCACCGCCCCACGGTGGCTTGGCCTTCGGCCTGGACCGTCTGGTCATGCTGATGACCGGCGCCCAGTCGATCCGTGAAGTGATTGCGTTCCCGAAAACCCAGAGCGCTGCGGACGTCATGACCCAGGCTCCGGGTGTGGTGGATGCCAAGGCACTGCGCGAGCTGCACATTCGCCTGCGCGAGACGCCGAAGGCTGAGTAAGGCTGCGGCGTGAAAGCGCGATAAGGTTGTACGCAGTCAAAAAGGCGCATCTTCGGATGCGCCTTTGCGTTTAGAAAGAAGGAAGTCCTGCCTGGTGCGGGATTGATAAGGTTTCTAGAGAATTCGGAGTTGTGTTATGGCTGGCCATTCCAAGTGGGCGAACATCAAGCACCGCAAAGAGCGTCAGGATGCCAAGAAGGGCAAGATCTTCACCAAGTGGATTCGCGAACTGACCGTCGCTGCCCGCCAGGGTGGCGGTGATCCTGGCTCCAACCCGCGCCTGCGCCTGGCGCTGGACAAAGCCTTGGGCGCGAACATGAGCCGCGACATCATTGACCGCGCCGTGGCCCGTGGTGCTGGTGCGGCCGATACCGACGACATGGTCGAGTTGACCTACGAAGGCTACGGCCCAGGCGGCGTGGCGGTGATGGTCGAGTGCATGACCGACAACCGCAACCGGACCGCCGCAGCTGTACGCCATGCGTTCAGCAAGTGCGGTGGTAACCTCGGCACGGATGGTTCGGTCGCGTACCTGTTCGAACGCAAAGGGCAGATCACCTTCGCCCCCGGCACCGATGAAGACGCACTGATGGAAGCCGCAATGGAAGCGGACGCCGACGACGTGGTTACCAACGAAGACGGTTCCATCGACGTGTTTACCTCGTTCGCCAGCTTCTACGCCGTGCGTAATGCCCTGGAAGCCGCTGGTTTCAACGGCACCGATGCAGAAATCGTGATGCTGCCGACCACCAGTGCCGAACTGGACCTGGAGGGAGCGCAGAAGGTGTTGAAGATGCTGGATATGCTTGAAGACCTGGATGATGTGCAGAATGTCTACTCGAATGCCGACATCCCGGAATCGGTGGCTGAACAGCTAGGCTGAAGAACGATGTAGATCCCAATGTGGGAGGGGCTTGTGTGGGAGGGGGCTTGCTCCCGATGGCGGGGAGTCAGTCACAAATTTACTTACTGACACTCCCTCATCGGGGGCAAGCCCCCTCCCACATTAGAGTCTCTGTGTATCAAAAAATGTGTTTACCCCAACCGCAGGCGTTATGACTTTAATCCTAGGTATCGACCCCGGTTCGCGCATCACCGGTTTTGGCGTGGTGCAGCACACCCCGCGCGGCTGTATCTATGTGGCCTCGGGTTGCATCCGCACCGGCGCCGGCGAGTTGGCCGAGCGTTTGCAGATCGTCTATCGCGGCGTACGTGAAGTCATCCAGACTTACGGCCCGGTCACCATGGGCATCGAAAAGGTGTTCATGGCCAAGAACGCCGACTCTGCGTTGAAACTCGGCCAGGCCCGTGGCGCGGCGATCGTGGCGGGGGCCGAGGAGGGCATGGAGATCGCCGAATACACCGCGACCCAGGTCAAGCAGGCCGTCGTTGGCACTGGTGCAGCGAACAAGGAGCAGGTGCAGATGATGGTCATGCACATGCTCAAGCTCACTTCAAAACCGCAGATCGACGCCTCCGATGCCCTGGCCATCGCCATTTGCCATGCGCACACCCGCTCCAGCCTGTTGCCTCACGGCTTGGGCACCGCACGTAGTCGTGGCGGGCGGCTACGTCTCTGATAGCATCAGCGCATTCGTTATTTGCGGTCAGGCCCTGACCTGACCCTCAAGCCTTAAGGATCTGAACCGTGATTGGACGCTTGCGCGGCACCCTGGCTGAAAAACAGCCGCCGCACCTGATTCTGGATGTGAATGGATTGGGTTATGAGCTGGAAGTGCCCATGACCACCTTGTATCGGCTGCCGTCGGTCGGCGAGCCGATAACCCTGCACACGCATTTAGTGGTGCGTGAAGACGCGCAACTGCTCTATGGTTTCATCGGCAAGCGTGATCGCGATTTCTTCCGCGAGCTGATTCGCCTCAATGGCGTGGGGCCAAAACTAGCCCTGGCATTGATGTCGAGCCTGGAAGTGGATGAGCTGGTACGTGCCGTTTCCGCCCAGGACACCTCGGCCCTGACCAAGGTGCCGGGCGTGGGCAAGAAAACCGCCGAGCGCCTGCTGGTGGAACTCAAGGACCGCTTCAAGGCCTGGGAGGTGGTGCCGAACATGTTCGCCCTGGTACCGAACCAGCCGGATATGCCGGCAGGCCAGGTCGCGAGCGCCGAAAGCGATGCAGTCAGTGCGTTGATCTCCCTGGGCTACAAGCCCCAGGAAGCGAGCAAGGCGGTATCGGCCATCAAGGACAAGAACCTGAGCAGCGAAGACATGATCCGCCGAGCCCTGAAGGGAATGATTTAAGTGATTGAAGCTGATCGTCTGATCGCGGCCACCGGCCCGCGTGACCGTGAAGAAGTCCAGGACCGGGCCATCCGCCCCCTGAGCCTGGCCGACTACATCGGCCAGCCTACCGTGCGCGAGCAGATGGAGCTGTTCATCCAGGCTGCGCGCGGGCGTAGTGAATCCCTGGACCACACCTTGATCTTCGGCCCGCCGGGGTTGGGCAAGACCACCCTGGCCAATATCATCGCCCAGGAAATGGGCGTGTCGATCAAGTCCACCTCCGGCCCGGTGCTGGAGCGTCCTGGCGACCTGGCGGCGCTATTGACCAATCTTGAACCTCACGATGTGCTGTTTATCGACGAGATCCATCGATTGTCGCCGATTGTCGAGGAAGTACTGTACCCGGCGATGGAGGATTTCCAGCTCGACATCATGATTGGCGAAGGCCCGGCGGCCCGTTCGATCAAGCTGGATTTGCCACCGTTCACCCTGGTCGGGGCGACCACCCGCGCGGGCATGCTGACCAACCCGTTGCGAGACCGTTTCGGCATTGTTCAACGTCTAGAGTTCTATAGCACTGCCGACCTTGCGACCATCGTCAGCCGTTCGGCGAGCATCCTGGGCTTGCCCCTGGACCCGGAAGGCGCGTTTGAAATCGCCCGCCGCGCCCGCGGTACGCCACGGATTGCCAACCGCTTGCTGCGTCGGGTGCGCGACTTTGCCGAGGTGCGTGCCAAGGGCCATATCACCAAGGCGGTGGCGGACCTGGCATTGAACCTGCTGGACGTGGACGAACATGGCTTCGATCACCAGGACCGGCGCCTGCTCTTGACCATGATCGAGAAATTCGACGGTGGCCCGGTTGGCGTGGACAGCCTGGCCGCGGCCATCAGTGAAGAGCGCCATACCATCGAGGATGTGCTGGAGCCATATCTGATCCAGCAGGGCTACATCATGCGGACGCCGCGGGGCAGGGTGGTCACGCGCCACGCTTACCTGCACTTCGGGTTAAATATTCCGTCACGATTGGGGGAGATGCCTGCTGTAGACGAATTCCTCGATGCAGTGGACGATTAAAAAGGTCACGCCAGACGATTTATCTGAAGTTTGTGCTGTCCCAGTGTCTGGTGTCGTCATTCAGGCAGTGGAAAATGTTGTCAGGCATTGAAAAAACAGTTGCCCAGCCAATTGGCAACCTGAGGAGTAAGCACTAGAGTATGCGCGCGCAAAACGGGGATCAGTCGTTCGCACATCGCTGTCGCGTTTATTACGAGGACACCGATGCCGGCGGCATCGTGTATTACGTCAACTACCTCAAGTTCATGGAGCGGGCTCGCACCGAGCGGCTACGGGAGCTGGGCTTTGCCCAATCCACGCTGGCAGGGGAGGACCTGTTATTTGTCGTGCATTCCAGCGAGGCGCGTTACCACGCACCGGCGCGACTGGACGACGAGTTGCTGGTCAGCGCTGAAGTCATCGAATTGAACCGTGCCAGCCTGCGCTTCAAACAGCAGGTCAGGCGGGCTACGGATGCAACGCTGCTCTGCGAGGGGCAGTTCCTGGTGGCGTGTGTGCGCACCAACAGCTTGAAACCTCGGGCCATTCCCGAAACTCTACGTGCGGCCTTTGCTGCCGTGAGCGGCGCGGGTCAACAATCAAAGCAGGAGATTTAGCGTGGAACCTACCGTCGTCGACCATTCCTCCATGTGGAGCCTGGTCAGCAATGCCAGTGTCGTGGTTCAACTGGTCATGCTGACCCTGGTAGCCGCATCGGTTACCTCTTGGGTCATGATTTTTCAGCGCAGCAATATGCTGCGCGCCGGTCGACGTGCCCTGGAGAGCTTTGAAGAGCGCTTCTGGTCGGGTATCGATCTGTCCAAGCTGTACCGCCAGGCCGGCAGCAACCCGGACCCGGATTCGGGTGTCGAGCAGATTTTCCGCGCCGGCTTCAAGGAATTCTCGCGTCTGCGCCAGCAGCCTGGGGTTGACCCGGAAGCCGTGATGGAAGGTGTGGCCCGTGCCATGCGCGTGGCCATCTCCCGTGAGGAAGAAAAGCTCGAGCAAGGCCTGCCGTACCTCGCCACCGTAGGTTCCGTCAGCCCGTATATCGGCCTGTTCGGTACCGTGTGGGGGATCATGAACTCCTTCCGCGGCCTGGCCCAGGCCCAGCAAGCCACACTGGCCACCGTGGCCCCGGGTATTGCCGAAGCCCTGATCGCCACCGCGATCGGCCTGTTCGCCGCGATCCCCGCAGTAATCGCCTACAACCGTTTTGCTGCAACCAGCGAAACCTTGATCGGCCGTTACTACACCTTCGCCGATGAATTCCAGGCGATCCTGCACCGTAAAGTGCACACCAGCGAAGAATAAGCAGGTAATTCCCAATGGCTTTAATCGCTCGAGCTCGCAAAAAGCGCAAGCCGGTCGCCGAGATGAACGTAGTGCCCTACATCGACGTGATGCTGGTGCTGCTGGTGATCTTCATGGTGACCGCGCCGATGCTCAACCAGGGCGTGAAGGTTGATCTGCCCAAGGTTTCCAGTGAAGCCTTGCCGCAGGACAACAACACTCAGGTCCTGACCATTTCGATCAAGGCTGACAAGACCTACTACTGGAACCTTGGCAGCGAAGTCGATACCCAGAAGCAGCAGGACAAGGCCCTGACCTTGCCGGCGATGACCGATGCGGTGACCAAGATCATTCGCTCCGGCAACGAAGGCGGCAAGCACACCCAGGTGTTCATCCGCGGCGACAAATCGGTCGACTACGGTTCCGTCATGGGCGCCATGGGCGGGCTGCAGAAGGCCGGCGTCGGTAACGTTGGCTTGATTACCGAGGCGCCCTGATGCAGCAACAGCGAGAGCCGTCCGCCTCGGAAAGCTACTTCTGGCCTGGCGTGTGGGCGATTGCCCTGCACGTGCTGGTGTTCGGCATGCTGTTCGTCAGCTTCGCCATGACCCCGGACCTGCCGCCAGCCAAGCCGATCGTGCAGGCGACCCTGTATCAGCTGAAATCGAAAAGCCAGGCCACCACCCAGACCAATCAGAAGATTGCGGGTGAGGCCCAGAAGTCGGCTGCGCGCCAGACTGAAGTCGAGCAGATGGAACAGAAGAAGGTCGAGCAGGAAGCGGTGAAGGCTGCTGCGGAACAAAAGAAAGAAGAGGCGGCTCAAAAGGCCGAGGAATCGAAAAAGGCTGACGAAGCCAAGAAAGCTGACGAGGCGAAAAAGGCTGATGAAGCCAAGAAAGCCGAGAAAGCTGCCGAAGCGAAAAAGGCCGAAGAGAAACAACTGGCTGATATAGCCAAGAAGAAATCTGAAGAAGAAGCCAAGAAGGCTGCCGAGGAAGAGGCCAAGAAGAAGGCCGCTGAAGAAGCCAAGAAAAAGATAGTCGAAGACGCGAAGAAGAAAGCCGCCGAAGACGCCAAGAAAAAAGCTGAAGCAGACGAGGCGAAAAAGAAAGTCGCCGACGAAGCGAAGAAGAAAGCTGCCGCCGACGCCTCCAAGAAGAAGGCCCAGGAAGCAGCACGCAAATCCGCCGAAGAGAAAAAGGCCCAGGCCCTGGCAGATTTGCTTTCCGACACGCCGCAGCGTCAGCAAGCCTTGGCCGATGAGCGTGGTGATGAAGTCGCGGGCAGTTTCGACGACCTGATTCGGGCGCGGGCAGCGGAAGGCTGGACACGTCCACCTTCGGCACGTAAAGGCATGACAGTAGTGCTGCAGATCGGCATGTTGCCGGACGGTACGGTGACTTCGGTCAGCGTGGCCAAGTCCAGTGGTGACGGTTCGTTCGACAGTTCGGCGGTTGCCGCGGTCAAGAATATTGGCCGGTTGACCGAGATGCAGGGAATGAAACCAAGTGACTTCGCTCCCTATCGTTCATTCAAGATGACATTCACACCTGAGGATCTAGCCTTGTGAGAAACCTTCTTCGAGGAATGCTTGTCGTTATTTGCTGTATGGCAGGGATAGCGGCGGCGGATGAAAAGAACATCCTGGTAACCAGCGGCAGCGATCGGGCCACCCCGATCGCCGTCGTACCCTTCGGTTGGCAGGGCGGCAGCGTGCTGCCGGACGACATGGCCCAGATCGTCAGCGACGACCTGCGTAACTCCGGTTACTACGCGCCGATTCCCAAAGGCAACATGATCAGCCAGCCCAACCAGGCCAGCGAAGTCGTGTTCCGTGACTGGAAAGCCGTGGGCGCGCAGTACCTGATGGTCGGCAACATCACGCCGGCCGGCGGTCGCCTGCAGATCCAGTACACCTTGTTCAACGTGGCTACCGAGCAGCAGGTCCTGACCGGCAGCGTATCGGGTACCGCCGAGCAACTGCGCGACATGGCCCACTACATCTCGGACCAGTCGTTTGAAAAACTCACCGGCATCAAGGGCGCTTTCTCGACACGCCTGCTGTATGTAACGGCTGAGCGTTTCTCGGTGGACAACACCCGCTACACCTTGCAACGCTCGGACTACGACGGTGCACGTGCAGTGACGTTGCTGCAGTCCCGTGAGCCGATCCTGTCGCCGCGCTTTGCGCCGGACGGCAAGCGTATCGCTTATGTATCGTTCGAACAGCGCCGTCCGCGTATCTTCGTCCAGCACATCGATACCGGCCGCCGTGAGCAGATCACCAACTTTGAAGGCCTCAACGGTGCCCCGGCCTGGTCGCCGGATGGTTCGCGCCTGGCTTTCGTACTGTCCAAGGACGGCAACCCGGATATCTACGTGATGAACATGGCCTCGCGCCAACTGAGTCGCGTGACCAGCGGCCCGGGTATCAACACCGAACCGTTCTGGGGTAAAGATGGTTCCACCATCTATTTCACCTCCGACCGTGGCGGCAAGCCTCAGGTCTACAAGGCAAACGTGAACGGTGGGGGTGCTGAGCGTGTGACCTTTATCGGTAACTACAACGCCAACCCTAAGCTTTCGGCCGATGAAAAGACGTTGGTGATGATTCACCGTCAGGATGGTTTCACTAATTTCCGGGTTGCGGCCCAGGATTTGCAGCGCGGAACCGTGAAAATCCTTACAGATACCAACCTTGATGAGTCAGCCACTGTTGCGCCCAACGGCACCATGGTAATCTACGCCACCCGCCAGCAGGGCCGGGGAGTCTTGATGCTCGTGTCCATTAACGGACGCGTAAGGCTCCCGCTTCCTACCGCACAAGGCGAAGTCAGAGAACCATCCTGGTCCCCTTACCTGAACTGACGCGGCGCTACAAAAAGAAGTACTTAACACACTGGGGTTCATTAGGAGTTTCACGATGGAAATGCTGAAGTTTGGTAAGTTTGCTGCTCTGGCTCTGGCTCTGTCCGTAGCCGTTGGTTGCTCCTCTAAAGGCGGCGACAATGCCGGTGAAGGCGCTGCTGTTGATCCAAACGCTGGTTACGGCGCTAACACTGGTGCAGTTGACGGCTCCCTGAGCGAAGAAGCTGCTCTGCGCGCTATCACCACTTTCTACTTCGAATACGACAGTTCGGACCTGAAGCCAGAAGCCATGCGCGCTCTGGACGTTCACGCCAAGGACCTGAAAGCTAACGGCGCTCGCGTTGTTCTGGAAGGTAACACTGACGCCCGTGGTACTCGTGAGTACAACATGGCACTGGGCGAGCGTCGTGCGAAAGCCGTTCAGCGCTACCTGGTACTGCAAGGTGTTGCTCCAGGCCAACTGGAACTGGTTTCCTACGGTAAAGAGCGTCCAGTTGCAACTGGCAACGACGAGCAGTCGTGGGCTCAGAACCGTCGCGTCGAACTGCGTAAGTAATTCGTCATGCGAACGTGCCGTCGTGCTCTAACTGTATTGGCTCTCAGCCTCGCACCGCTTGCGGTGTGGGCTGCGGTTCCTGTAACGGATAGCAACTCAGGCTATAACAATAGCGGGAGCAGTTATCCGCCAGCGGGTTATGGCACGAACGGCGCCTATGCTGGGGGAGCGGCTACGTCCGCTCCCTCGGCACAGGGCGAGCTGTTCAACCAACTGCAACGCATGCAGGATCAATTGTCGCAGCAACAAGGCGCCATTGAAGTGCTGCAGAATCAGGTGAACCAGCTCAAGCAAGAAGGCCTGGAGCGATACCAGGATCTTGATCGTCGTATTGGAGCCGGTGTTGCACCTGCCGCTACTCCTGATAATTCTTCTACCGGTGGCGCGCCAAGCGCTGCCGCCGGTGGCGCAGCAGCTGGGGCCGCCGCGGCTGCCCCTGCCGCCAGCAGCGAACCGGGTGATCCAGCGAAGGAAAAGCTGTATTACGATGCAGCCTTCGACCTGATCAAGGCCAAGGATTTCGATAAGGCCAGCCAGGCCTTTACCGCATTCCTGCGCAAGTACCCCAACAGCCAGTACGCGGGCAATGCCCAGTACTGGTTGGGCGAGGTCAACCTGGCAAAGGGCGATTTGCAGGGGGCAGGCCAGGCTTTTGCCAAGGTCAGCCAGTTGTACCCCAAGCACGCCAAGGTGCCGGATTCGCTGTACAAGCTTGCTGACGTAGAACGCCGCCTGGGTCATACCGACAAGGTCAAAGGCATTCTGCAACAGGTGGTTGCCCAATATCCGGGGACGTCCGCCGCCCAGTTGGCCCAGCGGGATCTGCAGCGCTTGTAAGCGCATCTTTCCCGTTGAGAAGAAACCCGCGCCTGGCGCGGGTTTTTTCGTTAGAATCCACGCCCTTTTATGAAATACGCTTCCTGGGGTTGGCGCGTTGGCGCAATCCCTTGAAGTGCCTGACGGAGGCGGACAGCCTGTTTAGCTGTTACGCCCGTGGCGACTATGCAAGACACATTACGTATTACCGAAGTCTTTTACTCGTTGCAGGGTGAAACGCGCACTGCCGGCCTGCCCACTGTATTTGTGCGGTTGACCGGCTGCCCATTGCGTTGCCAATACTGTGACAGCGCCTACGCCTTCAGTGGCGGCACTGTGCGCACCCTCGACGACATCCTGGAACAGGTTGCCAGTTACCGGCCGCGCTACGTCTGTGTGACGGGCGGTGAGCCGCTGGCGCAACCCAATGCCATTCCCTTGCTCAAGCAGTTGTGTGACGCCGGTTACGAGGTCTCACTGGAAACCAGTGGCGCCCTGGACATTTCCGCTGTTGATCCGCGTGTAAGCCGGGTGGTCGACCTCAAGACGCCAGGCTCCAAGGAAGCGCATCGCAACCTGTACGCAAACATGGACCTGCTGACGGCCAATGATCAGGTCAAGTTCGTGATCTGTTCCCGTGACGATTATGACTGGGCCAGCTCCAAGCTGATCCAATACGGCCTGGATCGTCGTGCGGGCGAGGTGCTGTTCTCGCCCAGCCACCACGACCTCAACGCTCGCGACCTGGCTGACTGGGTCGTGGCAGACAACCTGCCGGTGCGCCTGCAATTGCAGCTGCATAAGTACCTGTGGAACGACGAGCCGGGACGTTGATCAGGCGGCTGCGAGAGGCGTTCTACCGGCCGAATTACCGTTCAAATGCGTTTTTTCTGATTTATTTCAAATAAGGTGTTGAATAATCCTTAGAAATCAGTATTATACGCGCCACAACACAGCGGGTCGTTAGCTCAGTTGGTAGAGCAGTTGGCTTTTAACCAATTGGTCGTAGGTTCGAATCCCACACGACCCACCATTTTTGGCGGTTTAGAAAATCCGGAAGGCCCACGTAAGTGAGGATTTCCGGGTTTTTTTTTGCCTGTGAATTGAGGGCGAAGCTGCAAGTTTGCAGAAAAATCGCCGCGCATGTCTGATATGCAGCCGTCAGCGCTTCACATCATTTTTTTAAAGCCCACCGGTTTCCATTCCTGCGCGCTCGGTGACCATTCTAGCTGTCGCCGCGTGTAGCCCCTTACCCCTCTCTCCGATCTCACCATAAATCGCTTGACGAATTGAGCGACTGCTCAATATCATTGTTTTGAGCAGTCGCTCAATAAATTCACAAGACGATGACGACGATGAACAAGCCACTCAGGAACACGTCAGTTGACCTGATCCGTACCGCCGCCCTGATCGGTATCTGCGTAGTTAACCTGCCGTTTCTTGCGCTGCCGCCGGCGCAGGCAATCGGCATTCCCGATGCCCACGGTGACCGCGTCGCGGCGTTCTTGATCGAGTTCTTGTTCCAAGGGAAGTTTTTCCTGATTTTCTCATTCATTTTTGGCTGGGGCGTGCATATTCAAATCCAATCTGCGGCGAGGGCCGGTGTGCAATTCAAAGGGCGCTATTTCAGAAGGCTCATCGGTTTAGCGATCTTTGGCTGCCTGCATGCGGTTCTGGTTTTTCCCGGTGATATATTGTTGCTCTATGCATTTCTTGGATGTTTACTTTGGCCATTTCGGAACTGTGCACCTCGCACGCTTATAAGAACGGCGATGTCCATGGTCGGTTTAGAGCTTATAACCTTAGTTGTCCTGGCGGTTCTTCTTTCGATCTACCCGACTACACCTGTTAATCATGCGTTGGATTACAACTTTGTAGGATCCACGCTTACAAGGATTTCCGAATGGCCAGGAACGTTCGGTTTTCTAATTCTATTTCAAGGGCCATTAGCCTTTGGTGCAATCCTCTTGGGCCTGGCGGCTGCGAAAGCAGGTTTTTTTGAGCCTGGGAGTCGAGGGCAAAAACAACTCACGCGTATTACCCCTTTATTGCTGTTACAAGCAGTCCTGACAAATCTCGCTTTCGCGCTAGCGCCTAAAGAAGGTGATCTTGTAGAGCTAATGGGGCTTTTATCTTTCGCAGTAGGCGCTCCTTTAATGTCAGCTGTCTACATCAACGTGCTATTGCGATACAGCACATGGATAAACTTGCCAGATGTTCTGATTGCAGCAGGCCGAAACTCTCTCACTGCCTATGTCCTTCAAGGGCTCATTGCAGGTGTGGTTTTCGGTGGGTATGGGCTTGGCTTCTTCGGTGAGCTTGGCAATCTCGCGTTGATACCACTTGCTGTAGGCATAGCGCTCATCTCGATGACCCTCACTGGCTTGATAGCCAAGTATGCGGGCCAGGCCCCTTTAGAAAAAATTTTGCGGTTAATCACCTATGGCCCTCAGCGTAACGGGGGTAAAGAGCAGAGGGCCTGACCGATCTTTACAAATATAAGTTTTCTTTGATTTCGCTGAGCAATATTCAAATATTTAAATACTGGAGTACATCATGAATGATCTACCTACCCGAGATTCAAGTGTTTCCTTTCGCCGAATAACTTCTGCGACAGTGTGGGATGTATGCATGCTCAGTGAGACGCTTTCAGCGGCTCAGAGAAGTATGATTGCAGACAACGGCGCTTCGATTGCAGAAGCACACTTCTCTGAGAACGCTTGGTTTCGAGCAATCTACGCAGATGAAACCTTGATTGGTTTTATCATGCTGCATATTGGCGCCGATCACGATGAGGGCATTTATTACCCTGGCGTATTTCTTTGGCGTTTTATGATCGCTGGTCCCTATCAGAAAATGGGATATGGCAAGAAGGCAATCGAGCTTCTTACCTATGAGTTGAGCTATCGGGGCTTTAAGGAGATTCGCGTAGGATACGGAGTAGGAGAGGGCAGCCCAGAACCTTTTTATAAGCGCATGGGCTTTGAACTGACCGGGGGCACCTATGGTGACGATGAAGATGAACTTGAGGCGGTACTCAAGTTCGCAAGTTGATCCCTGAACATGAGGCCGGGTTTTTTTGCCTGGAGTCTGGCCTGCCCCACCGACGCGGTGCCAGCTGCGATCAGATGCTGATTGACGTTCAAGAGCAGCCTTAATTTGTCCATTTTTGAAACCACCACGGGCGCACTTCGCATCGAAAACAGTGGCCTGCTGTCTGTGAACGGCACAGATGCTTCCGTATTGTTTTTTATGCAGGCACCGTCGACTCCATCCTCAACACCGGCACCCTCAAAGCCAAAGGCACCAACGCCAAAGCGGTCGATCTCCTGAGCGCCACCTTCACCCAAAACAGCCACCGGCTCCCGTGGCATCATCAACCGCGGCACGATCACCGCCGATGGCACGGCGATTTCTGTCGACGCGGCTGAGCAAACCTCCGTCTTCGAAATCAACCAGCAAGCCGGTGAGATTCGCAGCAACGCCGGTATCGCCATCGACGCAGCCAGCCGCGCCGTCCTGAACTGGACCGGCGGCAAAATCGTCGGTGATGTGCTCGATGTCAGCGCGATGAACATCGCGGGCCAGGCTGATTTTTCCGGTAATCGCATCATCGCGCCGGTGTCTATCAACTCGGGTTCCTTGAACCTGACGGCCCCAGGCACCGTGCTTACGGGCGACCTCAACGTCGCCAGCGGTGCAGGCATTGATATGCGCCTGGCCAATAGCGTGGTACCGACCACGCCGTACCTGACTGTCAATGGTGCGGCAAATTTTGCCCAGGCATCGAAAGTGACCTTGAGCGCCAACCCAGGTGATTTCACCGCCGTGCCAAGCGGCACGGAGTACACCTTGTTGCAAGCCAGCAGTGTGCAGAACAACGGCCTGTCCAGTACCTCTTCGTTGCTGGATCTGCTCAGTTACTCGGCCGATCGCCTCTCGGGCCAGCGTGATAATCGTGAAGCCGTGGGTGTGTGGTTGCAAGGCTTGAGCAGCAACATGGATCAGGATGGCCACAGCGGCGATAACGGCTATTCGGCCAACAGCAGCGGCATGGCGGTGGGGGTGGATGGTCGGTTGAACGACAGCACCACGGTGGGTGTGGCTTACAGCTACCTCAATTCCAACATCCATTCGGACCTGGGCACCAAGACCGACGTGCAGGGCCATGCGCTGTCGTTGTACGGCAACTGGTCGCTGCAGAACTGGTTCGTCGACGGCAGCCTGAGCTATGGCCATAACGACAATGACAGCAAGCGTCGTGTGGCGGGCACTACCGCCAAGGGCAGCTACGACAGCAATGTGTTGTCGGCCAGCGTATTGGGCGGCTACAGCTTCAAGCTGTCGGATGCTGCCGTGATAGAGCCGAGAGTGGCGGCGCGTTATTCCAACGTGCGCATGGACAGCTTTACCGAGAAGGGCTCTTCAGCGGCGCTGAGCACCGGCTCGCAACGCTATGAAGTGGGCGAGTTGGGTGCGGGTGTGCGCTTGGCTGGCAACTTCCCGTTGGCCACTGGCAGCCTGCAACCGGAAGCGACCTTGATGGCTTATCACGACCTGATGGGCGACCGCGTGGCGCAAACCTCCAGTTTTATGCTGGGTGGTTCGGCGTTTACCGTCACTGGCGCTTCGGTCGCACGTGACAGTTACGAAGCCAGCCTGGGCCTGAATTATCAGGTGTCGGCGCTGACGGTGGGCGCCAGCTATACCCGCCAGGCGCGTAGCGGGTTTGATGCTGATGGCGTGATGGTCAAGGCGCGTTACGCGTTTTAGGGTTAAACGCAAACAGGGGCTCTTTGCGAGCCCCAGAAGAAAAGGGGACGGATTTATTTGGTTCCCCATTTTTGAGGCTCACCCCGCCAGACAAACCACACGCATTCATCAAAAATATGCGCCAATGCATTTGAATATTTGCGTATATGCATATTAACGCCTAGGGTTACCCCGAGCCAGATCGCAACGCCCCCATCAAATATGGGCCACCTTGAACGTCGAAAGCTCAGCAACACCGCTACGCGCTTACCAGCAGGACGCTGGTATTCATTCATGGAGGATTGAAAAATGTTATCCACTGAAACAACCCGACTCACCGGCGACACACCGCCCAATTGCCTGGTCGGCCATCTGCTCGATCCGCAACTGGTCGAAGTCAAAGCGGCTGCACAGCCCCAAGCAATGGCTGCCGCCAGTCTCAATTTCAGCATGCAGAGACAAACCCAGAGCAATTGGTGCTGGGCGGCGCTCTCTGCCTCGGTCGGCAACTACTATGGCACCGGGTCCTGGACCCAGTGCGGTGTAGCCAGCAGCGAGCTTGACCGCAACTGCTGCAACCAACCTGGACCGTGCAACGTCTACGGCTATCTGGATTCCGCCTTACGAACCACGCGCAGCTACAACGGCATGAATCAAGGCTCGTTGCAGATGTCGGCCATCCAGAACCAGATTAACAGGGGCCGCCCCATCGGTTTGCGTTGTGCCTGGTACGGTGGCGGTGCGCACTTTTTGGTGATCTATGGAACCAACGGCAACTACCTGTTGATCGCAGATTCGATCTACGGTTACTCGACCCGTGCGTTGAACGCGTTCCCCGGTTCGTACAACGGCGGCGGCAATTGGACCAACACTTACTTCACCGTAAAAAACTGAGGAGGGCAGCATCATGCAACTGATTTATCCAAAGGCGCCCTCAAACGGCGTACAGACACTGCGTCCGGCGTTGCAAGCCGCGCTGCAAACCCAGGGCCTGGGACGTAATCACTCATTCGCGGCCGCCGCACCGGGCAACATCAGGCTGAGCGAGGCCTATCGTGGGTACTCGCTCACCCTCGAGGATTTGACTCACGGTAAAGGCCTGAAAGACGCTGAGGTCGGCGATTGGCATTACTTGGTGTTTGCCGATGGTGTGACGATTGCGGATGCGCAATTGGCCGACCTAGGCGGGCATGTCGAGTTCGCTTCGCTCAACCATGGGCCCCTGGCTGCGGCGACGGTGGATGCGCTGAAAATGGCGGAACAGTCCGCGCAATTGCAAGGTAAAACCGTTGAGCTGCGAGTGCTGTTCATCTCGGCATTGCACGTTGTGGCAATCTGGCTGCACGCAGACAGCGAAGATGTGCTGATCCCGATTGAGCCGACCCCCAAGGAACTGGCGGTCACTCAGTTGTACAGTGAGGCGGCGCTGCTCATGCAGCTCAAACCGGCGGCTGATCAGGCCCGCAAGCGCTTCGACGCGGACACCAGTGGACTGTTGGGCAGTTGATCAACCCTTAGGTAATCACCGGACACTGTCCGGGTTTGCCTTGTAAATAAAGGCGCCGCCTGTAAAAAGGCGGCGTTGAATGGAGTTTTTCCATGATTCGTGCACCTTGGGGAAATAAGCAGTATTGGGATGATCATGAGGCAAAAGATCTGCAATGGATTGAGCGTGCCGGCAAGATTCTGTCGGAGCCTTCGGCTAATCCCGTATATAGAGCGCAATTTACGTTCGACTTTGCCAAAGATAATTTGCGCGCGGCTATACGGTGCTACTCGAGTGGTGGAAATATTACGACGATTGCAACATTCTTCCCCGGCGTCCTGGATGCATGGGAAATTTCCAACCGAGAGTCCGACAAAATATGCGCTGAAAATGATCTTAAGACTTGCCGAGACTGGACCTTCGAACTGACCGATTTAAACCATTACATCTATTGTTTCTGGTTGGTGGGGCTAGCGCTTGCTCTGGAAATTCCCGATGAGCAGTGGCTTCGATTGGTTGCGTTAATAGGTGATGGGGGGCAGGACATTCTGCTGGATCGGATCATTGCGTACCGCCAACCAGAGTGGGAAATTGGGGAGAAGCTGCTACACGCCAAGCCATATGCGAGACTGCTCAAGGCAATTGATGCGCAACAGGCGCAGCAAGCAACTCTACTGCTGGCGTTCGTGGAGCATTGGTATCCAGAGCTGAACCGGCGCGGTAAACAGCAACCGTGGTGGTACATTTATGGTGATCCGGTAATGCACCCACTTGAGATGGGAAGCTACTTCGGCCGCTGGTGTTTTGAGGCGGTCGCCGCCGTGAAAGTATTTGGGCTTGAGGACAGCGATTGCATTGGGCACGAGCACTATCCGGGTGATTTGCTACATCCCAATGAGAAAGTGATACCAACACCTAATTCAAGTGCCGAGTCTGGATGGTGGGGGCGGTTGCTGGGGCTGAAAAGCCGTAAAGACAGCAAAGGGCACTAGTATTGGTGTGGCAGTGGGAGAAGGGGATATGGTCTCCAATCCGAAATAGGCTTACACCTGTTTCGGGACTAAATATCCTTTTATCCGTCATCTTGCTATATGGCGTGAAGCTAGTGCTGTTTATTCTTTTTTATTAAAAGTCTCGGTATGTATAATAAAGAGAAGTATGAAATCAAGGTAATAAAGTAAATGATAAATAGCACGCCCGAAGAGAATGTTGCATATGTGAATATGTGTGTGCCAAACAATCGCCATTTCAAGTTGTGAGCCGCCAGATCATGCGGGTAAAAATAGCTCACGGACACGATCATATAGATAAAGCTCGATAAAACTATCAAGCCGAACAGATATTTGCTGATGGTCATGTTTGCATATTGATCAGCATCGATGATCATCCCCTTGCGGACCTTCAAGAAAAAGATCACCGCAAATATCGGTCCGAGCAAGCCAATGTAGTTTGTTATGACTGTGGAGCTGAAAGGGAAGTTAGACGACCAAAACCCTACCACGCCGAGCAGGTAGGTGTTTATGAAGCTTTCAATATTTGTATAGGGCGCGGATGTGGCCTTTGCAGGAAATAAAAAAGCTATGAAAAATATAGGTGCCATGGTCATTGCAATGAATAAATAGGGCAGAGGTATGCACTGTTTGATTGACTTGTTCATTGCTCGGAAATCCTGTTGTACGATTTTTAATGCTAACACGCTGGGTCCGGACGAGACTCGGCTCGCCCGGATCCTTTGTTTTAGTTAAGAATCAGGTTGTTGATCTCATCGACTTTGGCTGCATCAAAATACGCAGCGGTGGCTGCCATCATCAAGGCCACCACGACGACTCCAGCGGCAGCCGACGCAAAAACAGGAAAGAAGAACGCCATGCTGGTGGCGAGCAAAATTCCAGCACCTGTGCCGACTGCCATCGCTTCAAGTTCAAGCATCAGAGGCTTCCAGTCGCCGGTTTGAAAACCGGAGACGGTTTTCTCGCGGATGGCTTCTGCTTGTACGACTTTACCGACCACACCGAATGCTTTGCCCAAACGGGTGATGTTATCCGCAAAGCTCGCCTTATCCAGTGCATTCAGCGCATCGACCACTGCTTGGGTGTCCAACGCATTCAGTTTCATAGCGGGGTTAGCGCTGATTTTCTCAAAGGTCGCCATTGCTTCTGCATAACTTCTGATTTTCTTGCCAGAGATCTCAGCTTGCATGTCTTGGGCAACTTTGCTCAAGTTGGCACCATATTTTTGAAGCATTTGTTCATTGGCGGTCGATACGAAGCTGACAGCGTCTGTATAGGCAGCCTTTTCATCGGGTGTGAGCTCTTTGGTAACGGTAACTGCGGTTTCGCCTTTGATCACGACCTCAAAGGGCATAGCGCCATGAGCGTCAAATACGCTTTGAAGCGTATTTGCAGCCGCTTCGCCGATGGCTGCTTTGAAACCGGCAGGCATCGAATCGTAGGTGTGGTTGGCGGCGGATACGGAGCCGTTAAATTGATAACTACCGTCCTGAGCCTTATTGAGGGTGCCTTGCAAGGTCAGGGAAAGATTGTCTATCCACGTTGCAAGCTGCCAGGACGTGGCATCTGGCGTAAAAGGAATGTTGCCAATGGAAATCGGCGACGTTCCAATTGGCGCTGAGGCTAGAACATCATTGAACACAGCGCTTGAGATACTCGGTGAGTTCAGCCCGAATAGGTTGATTGAGGTTTCGGTTGGAGTACCTTTGCCGTAAAGGAAGTGCCCAACGGCTGCGACCGGAGTCAGGTCGCCGCCCGAGAGGCCTGGAGAGGAGGTTACGCCACCTGATTGGAAATATTGCTGGGCGTAATTCAAACCATGGCCAGAAGTCAGGCCCGGATTAAAGTAAAGGTAGCTATCTGCAAACGGCACCGATTGCAAATCATGGACGATCCCTGGCGCTGGCCCACCTGTCATTCCCCAGGTGACCTGTTCGTTGGCGATTTTGATTAGCATCTCGCGCCACAACCCCTGGCGATAATAAGCAAAGCGTTCCAGCATCTGCCCTTGGAACACAACTGCCGGGTTCGGCGCGGGAAACGGCAGGCCTCCAGGATTTGCCGGGTAACCGGGCTCTGTGGCAGTGACGACGATGGGTGGAAGAACGATAGTCATGAGTCGATATCCTTATCGATATATATTTCGGTCAATTGTTGGGAATTACCCCTCTGGCTCGGCCTCGCCGCGCTGCTCGTCGCTAGCGATGAATCGGCATAAGATGAGGCCTGTTGGTACTGTGTATCCATACAGTGAAATTTTCAAGGCGAAAATATGCATTTGTGCATTTTTCTGATGTGCGGGTTGTTTCTGCACTCAAGACGCGCCGGAGGCTCCTGGCGGTCTGCCCTAAAAAGGAGAAACGATATGATGCTCACAGCCTCTTCCTGCAATTGCCGACATAGCTCGCTTCTCTCAAGACGAGCAAACGCCGCGATGGCCTGCTGAAATGAACGCGCCTACCCCATTAGCCGCGCTCGCCGCTAACTATGAACACGGCCACATCGTGGCGCCCCATCGGCATGACGAGGGCCAGCTCGTCTATGCCATCAACGGCGTGATGCTGGTGTCGGTGGAGGCGACGGCCTGGGTGGTGCCTTCCGGGCATGCATTGTGGGTGCCTTCAGGGAGGGAGCATCAGATCCGCATGACCGGTGAGGTGCGTATGCGCACCTTGTTGATCTCGCCGGGGGCGCATCGTGGCTTGACGGCGGATTGCGAGGTCATCAGGGTTTCGCCGCTGTTGCGCGAGCTGATTGTCGCTGCGGGCGATGAAGTCGACAGTGAGCCGGCGTTGTTGCGCCATGCGCAAATTGTCGAGTTGATTTTCTCGGAGCTCGACCGGGCACAACGGGTGCTGGCGCATGTGCCGATTCCGGATGAGCCGAGGCTCAAGTCGCTGTGTGCGGGCTTTATCGACAACCCTTCCCAGGAGTCGACACTGGAGAGTTGGGCGCTGCAGCTCAATATGAGTTCGCGTACCTTGGCGCGGCTGTTCCAGAAAGAGTTGGGCATGAGTTATGGCGAATGGCGCAAGCGCACGCGGTTGTTGCTCAGCATGCAGCGCCTGGCCTGTGGCGTGTCGATCCTGGAAGTGGCGCTGGAGCATGGTTATCAGAGCCCGAGTGCGTTTACTGCGATGTTCAAGCGCACCATGGGTTACACCCCGCGTAACTGTCGATTGGTGTGATTTGACTCGGCGACAGGCTTCCCTGTCACCCTCGGTTCAAATGTGGGAGGGGGCTTGCCCCCGATGGCGGTGGGTCAGTTACAGATTTGCTAACTGATACTCCCTCATCGAGGGCAAGCCCCCTCCCACATTTGGACTAAGTACTGCCAAGCCACCCCGCACCTTGTCCCAATCAAAACGATGGTTGTCCGGAACTCGGGAGATTCGTACCTCGTTGCGCTCTTACCCTGGGTCTCTACTTGGCCTTCTGGATTTCTTCGATGGGTTCGCCTTCTTTCCCCCCACGGCATGGCCGTCTTGCGCTGCTTGGCATTGCGCTGGTGTTGTCGGCGGGGTGTTCGTCCTGGGTTGCCCATGCGCCCGCACAGCCACATCCGCAGCGCATCAATGCCCTGAGCCACTTGCCACAAGGCGTATCGGCCCAGGCGTTACCCGAGCGCTGGTGGCAGTTGTACAACGACCCGCAGCTCGATGGGCTGGTGCTGCAGGCATTGCTGCACAACCGCGACCTGGCGGCGGCCCAGGCCCATGTGCAAGCGATGCTGGCCGGGATCATGCAGGCCGATGCCGAGCGCTGGCCGGCCACCCAGGCGTCAGTGGGCGCCGAGTACGGCAAGACGGCCGATGACCAGACCCTGGCCAAGGCCACCGATAGTCATGCGCCGTCAGAGTGGGCGTTCAACCCGGGCTTTGAACTGGCTTATCAAGTGGACGTCTGGGGCAAGGTCCAGCGCAGTATCGAGCGGGCCCAGGTGCAAGCCGCGGCGGCGCAGGACGCCGAAGACTTGTTGCGCATTACCGTCGTGGCGCAAACCACCCGCGCCTATGTGAATGCCTGCGCCCTCGGTGCACGTGCCAAGGTCCAGCGTCATTCGTTGGACGTGGTCGGGCGCAGCCTGGCGTTGATCGATCGCCAGCGCCAGGCCGGTGTGGTGACGGACCTTGAATACACGCGCATGCAAGCCCTGCAGGGCGAAACCCAGGCCTTGCTGCCGATGCTTGAGGCGCGTCGGCAAGCGGCGCTGTACGAGCTGGCGATGCTGACCGGCGTGGCTGATCTGGAACAAAGCGCTGGCGCTGCGAGCTGTGAAGTGGTGCCACAACTCAATGCCGAACTGCCGGTGGGCGATGGCTGGCAATTATTGGCGCGCCGCCCCGATATCCGTCAGGCCGAGCGAGCGTTGCAGGCGGCCACGCTGCAAGTGGATATCGTCCAGGCCGACCTGTACCCGAAGGTTACCTTCGGCGCCTCGGTGTCTTCATCGGCCAACAGGCCCCATGAGCTGGGCGACAGCAGCGCGGTGATGTTCGGCATCGGCCCGCTGATCACCTGGCAGTTCCCCAATTGGCGCGCCAACCGCGCACGGGTCAACCAGGCGCGGGCGCTTGAGCAGGTGGAGGTGGCGCAATTCGAGGCCAGCGTACTCAAGGCCCTCAAGGAGGTGCGCCAGGCCCTGGCCTTGTATGACGGCGAGCGCCAGCGCCACGCGGCCTTGAGCCAGGCACTGGACAGCAGCCGCCACGCTTACAGGTTGGCCCAATTCAACTACGACGCCGGGTCTATCGATTTCCTGGACGTGCTGGACAGCGAGCGTGAACTGATCCGCCTACAGGCCACTCGCGCCGACGCCGATGGCCAGTTGCTGCAACGCCAGATCAGCCTGTTTCGGGCGCTCGGCGGTGGTTGGCAACCTTCAGCTCCCACCCACGCTTACACCACTTTTTCCGGTACCCAACCATGAATATCGCCGTTGATGAAAAAACTGCTGTCCAGGATGAATCGGCGCATACGCGCAAGCAACGTCGCAAACGGCACCTGATCCTGCTGGGCGGCGCGGCGCTGTTGATCGCAGCGGTGGTGTTCGGCGTGTACTGGATGACGGTCGGCCGGTATCTGGAACAGACCGATGATGCCTATGTGCGTGCCGACTGGATTCCCATCAGCCCCAAGGTCTCCGGGTATGTGGCCGAGGTGTTGGTTGCGGACGACCAGCCCGTCAAGGCCGGGGATGTGCTGGTGCGCATCGAGGACCATGACTACCAGGCACGTTTGGAACAGGCCCGTGCACAACTGGCCGAAACCCAAGCCTCGGTGGCGGCGCAACAGGCCAACCTCAACGTCACCGACAGCCTGATCGCCCAGCAACAGGCCGGCGTTGCCCAGGCTCAGGCCCACGCCCGCAGCGTGGCGGCCGAGTTGCACCGCGCACGCCTCGACCAGCGTCGCTACGAAGGGTTGGTGCGCGACCACGCCGCCAGTACCCAGCGCCTGGAAACGGCGGCCGCCAGCTACACCCAGGCCAGCGCCGCGGTGGAAATTGCCAAGGCCATGCAACGTCAACAGGAAACCCGGCTGACCGTTGCCATCAGTCGCCGCCAATTGGCCCAAGCCTCGCTCCAACAACAGATAGCCCGACGCAGCCAAGCCCAGGCGCAGTTGAACCTGGCGACCCATGCGCAGGAAGACACCTTGATCCGCTCGCCCATCGACGGCGTGGTAGGGCAGCGCAAAGTGCGCACCCGCCAGTACGTCGCGCCAGGCTTGCCGCTGCTGGCGGTGGTGCCCTTGCAGCAGGCCTACGTGGTGGCCAACTACAAGGAAACCCAATTGCGCGACATGCGCGCCGGCCAACCCGTCGACATCAGCATCGACAGCTATTCAGGACGCAAGCTCAAGGGCCACGTGGTGAGTTTTTCGCCAGGTTCGGGGGCGGTGTTCGCACTGTTGCCGTCGGATAACGCCACCGGCAACTTCACCAAGATCGTGCAGCGCTTCCCGGTGAAGATTGTCATCGATGAGCATGATCAGGGCGGGCCTATCCTGCCAGGCATGTCGGTGATCACTACGGTCGATACCCGGCCAGCCAACCAGGGCGTTGCACATGACTGAAGCCGCTGAAAAGAGCGTGTCCTTTCGCGCCTGGGTGGCGGTGATCGGTGGGCTGTTCGGCTGTTTCATGGCCGGCATGAACGTGCACGTGACCAGCGCCGCATTGCCGGAAATCGAAGGCTCCCTGGGGGCGACGTTC
Source organism: Pseudomonas sp. Root569 (assembly GCF_001427465.1). Taxonomy (NCBI): domain Bacteria; kingdom Pseudomonadati; phylum Pseudomonadota; class Gammaproteobacteria; order Pseudomonadales; family Pseudomonadaceae; genus Pseudomonas; species Pseudomonas sp. Root569. The sequence goes on from NZ_LMGQ01000027.1 coordinate 186,491, forward strand.
GAGGAGGGCTCGTGGATCTCCACCGCCTATTTGGTCGCGGAGATCGTGATGATCCCGCTGACCGCCTGGCTGGTGCAGGTGTTCTCCCTGCGCCGGGTGATGCTGGTGGGTTCGTTTGTATTCCTGGTGGCGTCCATTGCCTGCTCCTGGGCGCCCAACCTGGAAGTGATGATCATCATTCGGGTGATCCAGGGTGCGGCCGGCGCGGTACTTATCCCCTTGTCATTCCAGTTGATCATCACCGAGCTGCCGCCAAGCAAGATTGCCATGGGCATGGCCTTGTTCGCCCTGTCCAACAGCGTTGCCCAGGCCGCCGGGCCGTCCATCGGTGGCTGGCTGACGGATGCTTATTCCTGGCGCTGGATTTTCTACCTGCAACTGGCCCCGGGTATTCTCTTGCTGCTGGCGGTGGCGTGGTCCATCGACGCCAAGCCCATGCAGTTGAGCCTGCTCAAACGCGGCGACTGGGGCGGCATCATCGCCATGATCGTCGGCCTGGGTGGCTTGCAGATCGTGCTGGAAGAAGGCGGGCGCAAGGATTGGTTCGGCTCCGATTTCATTGTGTGGATGTCACTGGTCGCAGGCGTTGCCCTGGTGTACTTCGTGCTGTCGCAGCTGTATGGCAGTCGCTCCTTCATCAACCTGCGCCTGCTCAAGAGCTATAACTTCGGGGTGGCCAGTGCGGCGATGTTCATTTTCGGCGGAGCGACCTTCGGCCTGGTGTTCCTGGTGCCCAACTACCTGTCCCAGTTGCAGGGCTACAACGCCCGGGAAATCGGCATCAGCCTGATCGCCTACGGCATGGTGCAACTGGTGCTGGCGCCGTTCATGCCACGCCTGATGAAGTGGCTCAACCCGAAACTGATGGTCGCCAGCGGCTTTTTCATCATGGCGCTGGGGTGTTATCTGGGGGCGCATCTGGATGTGGATAGCGCTGCCAACGTGATCATTCCTTCCACGGTGGTGCGCGGTATCGGACAACCGCTGATCATGGTGGCGCTGTCGGTGCTGGCGGTATCCGGCCTGGCCAAGGAGGAAGCTGGTTCTGCCTCTGCCTTGTTCTCCATGCTGCGTAACCTGGGTGGGGCTGTAGGTACTGCGGGGTTGACGCAGATCGTCGCCATGCGCGAGCGCTTTCACTCCGAGCGGGTAGGGGAGTCGATCACCTTGTTTTCGCCGTCCTTGCAGGAGCGTTTGCGCGTCAGCATGGCCGACAGCGAGGGTTTCATCTTCAATCAACTGTTACCCGCTCAACAGCAGGTTCTTGAGGGGCTGATCCATACCGTGCGGCGGGAGGCGTACCTGATGGCTTACAGCGATGCGTTCTACGTGTCCTGTATAGCGTTGGTGCTATGTGGTGTGGCGGCCCTTGCCTTGCGGCAACAAGCCAGGAATTAGGTCTACAAATGTGGGAGGGGGCTTGCTCCCGATAGCGGTGGGTCAGATACAGATAAGCTGACTGACACACTGCAATCGGGAGCAAGCCCCCTCCACATTTGGATCTGTTTCGTTTAGTAAATCGGGTGCTTAACCTTTTAGTTGATGCCTTGATCAATCCCCGCCTGCAAGGCCTGGCTTTCACTGTGCCCACCCGCTCGCAGTGGTCCCAGGTTGAAGGCTTGATCCTTGCGCGTGGCGTCGTCCTGCTTCTGAGTCAATTCATCCTTGGCCCCCAGTGCGAGGTTGACCGGTGATTTCGAGACGTTCAGGCCGACATCAGCACGGTAGTCGCTGCCGGCCAATGCCGTAGCGGTGACTTTGGAACCGCCCAGCTCGACCTTGCCATGCTCGGCGCCGATCCGCGCACCCGTGAGGTGCGTATCACCGCTCACCTGCAGATTGACGCCCTGGCTTGCGTGAATGCCTGACGCCTGGGTGACGCTGTCCTTGACCACATGGCTGACGTCCAGATACAGGGTCGGGGTGTAGTTGGTGTTGCCACTCTTGTCACCGAACAACACGCTTTCGGCGGTATTGGCTACCGAGCTGCCGGTGGTGTTCTTGCCGCTGACGACGTAGCTGTCGCTGTTTTTCGGCCAGACCTTATCCTTGAAGCCCGACAGGCGTGTGCCCAGGGCCTCCTTCTTGTCCGCCAGGTAAGCCTTGGCCTTGTCCACACGGGTGCCGAAAGCGCCACGGGGCTCGGGGTTCACGTCGTAGCTGCCGCTGCGGGTGAATTTTTCCTCCAGGCGTTCCTTGACGTTGACGACGCCGTTGACCACTTTGTCCTTGGCCGAAGCCAGGTGCCCGGTGCTTTTGTCTACAACGTTCTCCAGTTTGTCGCGATGCTTGTCGAACGCACCTTCGGCCTTGGCTTGCACTTTGTCCTTGAGCGGTCCGGTGGCAGTGGCGAGTTTATCCACCACGCCGGGCTGGTTTTTTTCCACATCCAGCCTGGCATCGACATTCACCTGGGTGCTGTTGACCTGGTCCTTGCGACTTTCGACGATGAGATCGCCACCTACCTTGCCGTTCACCTGGTCGGCTTCGATGCGTGCCCCGGCCAGGTGGGTGTCGCCGGCACTGTTGATGACCACGTTGTCGGCCTTGATCAGGCTGTCGTGCTGGGTGGTGCTTTGCAGGTGATCCACGTCGACCTTGGCTCGCGCATTGATGCCGCGCTGGGTCTTGGGTGTGGCGTGCTCACCGGCATCGGCCAAGGTGGTCTTGGCAACGCTGCCACCCGCGCCCAGGGTCACGCCCCAGTTGTCATGGGCCTGGGTTGACTGTGCAGACTCTTGCAGGATGCCGCCGTTCTGCGCGACGAGGTCGACTCTGGCCGCGTTGATCTGAGCACCCTGCAAGTGCAGGGCATCAGCCGCCTCGGCACCACTGGCGAGGCTGACCTTGCCGTTGCTGTGCAACTGCCCGACGACGATGCCCTGGTCATTTTCCGCCACCTTACCGATGTTGAAATTGGCACTGAGGCTGCCGGTCTTGCTGCTGCTTTCGGCAGTGCTGGTCTTGCCGGCGCCGGCAGTCAGGCCGCCGCCCAGGTTGCTGCCTTTGCTGATGTGGCTGTTGGTGGCGGCTTGCAGGTCGAGCTTGCCCCCGGCATTGAGGCTGATATCGCCGGTCTTGGCGGTAGCGGTGCCGATCTGCGTGCCTTGCAGGGTCATGTCGCCGCCGCTGCTGAGCTGGATCGGCCCGCTGCCCTGGACCGACGCGACGCGGGCCTGGCTGTCCTGGGTGTCCAGGCGTTTGTTGTCCAGTTGCACACCGGCACCGAGGTTGACGTTGTTGCCATTGGCGCCCGGCGCGGTGCCCACGGTCAATGAACCGTTGCCGCGCAAGGTGCTGCTGTTTTTGCTCTGGGTGTCGTTGGCCTGGTTGAGCGCCAACTCACCGCCGGTCTTGAGGTTGACGCCTGCCTGGCCGCCGTTGAACTTGCTGCCTTCATAGCGTGCATCTCCCTTGGCCTCGATGCTCACCCCCTGGGTGCCGGCATAGCTGCCGACCACCGCCGTGCTGCTGGTTTCACGCACATCGCTACTGCCACCCAAACCGCTGCCGCGCAGATTCAGGTCTTCACCGGTGGTGGTGTAGATCCGCACGCCCGCCTTGGCGTCAACGCCTTGCTCGCCGCTGTCGTGGGTATTGGCCGCTGCCGTGGCGACATGTTCGCCGGCCTTGATCGTCAGCCCGCCATCGGTGGCCCGATATTGAGTGCCTGTATCCTGCAGTTTCCCAGCGGTATCGACCTGCACCGTGGCGCCACTGAACTGGCTGACCACCGCCGTGCTGTCCTGCTGTGTGCGGGTTTTGTTGGTATGTCCGACTTCAACGTCCAGGCCGACATTCGGCTGCTCAAACGCGTCCAGCAAACCGGGCTGATGAAATTTGACCTGGGCCACGCCTTCGACGGCTTTTTCGATCGGGCGGGTGATGCCTTTGTACTCCACGTTGGCGCCGACATCGGCGGTCCAGCCGTTTTGCTTATGGGTGCTGGTCTCGGTGGAATGGGCTGCCTGGTTGTCGATCTGGCCTGCATTGACCAGCAACTCGGAGCCAGCCTTTACCTGTGCGCCCTGGCTGGTGAGGGTGTTGCCGGCGTTGATGGTCAGCTTGCTGGCTGCTGCCACGGTGCTGGTGTGCGCGGTAGTTTTGCTGCTGGTGTCCTCGCTGCTCTGGTGGCTGAATTGCGCACCACTGCCAGCCCGATCAAGGCCGCCGGTGTAGTAGAAGCTACCGCCGGTGGTGGTCTTGTCGACGGCTTGGGTGCGGCTGTCGTCAGCTGCCAACAGCTCGACGTTTTTACCGCTCAGGCTTGCATCACCCTGGGTCGCCTTGACGTTGGAACCCTTGATGCTCACATCGCCGCCAGCGCTGACTGCCACACTGTCGCCTTCAAGGCTGGACGCCTGTTGCCGGGTGGTGTCGGTCTTGCGGGTTTGCTGCTGGTCTTCATAGCTCACCCCCGCACGATACTGACGGCTGCCGTCGGCGGTTTCCTTGGCGTAGCCATCGAAGCCACGGGTGTGCGTGCTGGTGGTGTCGTGGCGGGTATTTTCAGCCGCAACCACCTTGATATCGCCTTTGGCATCCGCCTGCAGTTCGCCGGCGGCAGACACCTGCGAGCCGCTGACGGTGATGTCCTTGGCGCTTTGCAGCTTGAGGTTGCTGTCCGAGCGCAGGTTGCTGGCGACAACGGTGCTGTCCTTGAGGTTCTTGCGGCTTTCATCCTTGGAGATGCCGAAGAATTTGCTGTCGTTGCTGTAGCGGTTGTCGTGGGAGCTGTCCTGTACGCCGTCGATCACCAGCGAGCCCTTGTCGCTGATGACACTGGCCTGCTTGCCGCCACGGGCCTGGCTGCCGCTGATACGTACGGCGTCGGCCTTGACGATCAGCTTGCCATCGGCGTTGACCTTGCTGGCAATGTTCAAGGTCTTGCCCTGATTGCCGTCGCCATTCTTGCCGAAGAAGCTGCCACCTGTCAGGTCACCGGAGTAGGCGTTGTCGCTGCTGCTCTGGGTACGGCTGGCGCTGGCAATTTCCACTTGGCGGCCAGCCAACTGGATATCGCCTGGGGTTTGCAGTTCGGCGCCTTGCAATTGCAGTTTTTGCTTGCTGGTCAGCTCCAGCGTGTTGCCTGCCTTGAGGCTGCTGGTGATGCTGCGTTGTTCGCTGCTGGATTTGTCCCAGTTGGCTTTCCACAGGTGCTTGCGATGGTTGCCCTGGTCGCGGGTTTCATGGGTTTCGGTGGCGGCGTTCACCTGCAAGTCGGCGCCGCTGTTGACGCGCAAGGCGTTGCCCGCTTCCACGTGACTGGCTTTGATCTCGGTCTTGGTGCCGGACGACAGCGCGGCATCTTGTTGCGCGACAACCTTGTTGCCGTGCTGGCGCGAGTCCTTGTCGGTGGTGGTGCGGTCATAGGTTTCGTAGGTGAACAGGAAGTTGCTGTTGTCCCACTGTTCACGCTTTTCCTGGAGCTTGCGGCTTTCCAGGCTGCTGAGGGTCAGGTTGCGGCTGGCAGCAAGCTTGACGTTACGCCCGCTGATGTCGGTGGCCGCCAGGTTCAAGTCCCTGGCACTGTGCAAGTCGACATCGCCCTGGCGGCTCTGCACACCGGCGCGGGCGGCGTCGAGGCTGTTGGCGTGAACCTGGCCGCTGATAACGAGGTCGCCGGCCGAGCTGATTTTCACGCCGTCACGGCCGTCCACCTGCACGCCGCCCACGCGCACTCCGGCTCCTTCGGCAGTGCTGATGATATTGATGCGCCCGGCCAGCATCGCCCCGAACAGGCGTGCGTCGATGCGCTGGTCCTGGGTCTTGCTGGCCGGGTCCACGTGGCTGACTTGCCCGCTGGCGAAGTCGACCTGATTGCGCCCGACCGTGAGGTTCAATTGATCATGGGCACTGATGCTGCCGTCGCTGTCGATACGTGGCGCGATCAGGTTGATGGAGCCTTCGCGGTTGTGCAGGCCCTGGCCTTGCACCGTCAGTTGGCCGGTGGCATCCCGGGTGCTCAAGGCTTGCAGTTTGCCGTTGTCGAGTTCAGGGCGGCCGACCACCAGGTTGGCATTCGGGGTGTTGATGAAACTGCCGCCATTCACAGAAATGCCGTTGGGGTTGGCCAGCACATAATCGGCGGCCTGGCCGAAAATCTCCTGGGCGCCGTTGAGGGCCGAGGCATTGCGACTGATCACTTCGTTGAGGATCACGCTCGCCGCCTGGCCGTGGAACTGCGGGTTGGCCGCCAGTTGCCCGGCGAGCTTGGACACGTCGGCCTGCAAGGCATTGTTCAGCACCAGGCCCTGGCGGTCGACGTTATAATCCAGAAACTGGTTATGAGACAGGCCGCCGGCATTCGGCGCAACGATATTGACGATGGGCACGCCGCCCTGGTTTTGCAGTTGCGGCGTGCCGCCAGGGCCTTCGACCACGGTCACGCCCGCGGCGAGCACAAGCTGGGGCAGCAGGAACAGGCTGGCAATGGCCCAGCGCAGTTTGCCCTGGGGCGAAAGGTGAAAGCTGTGGGAAGTAGTCGGCATAAATGATCTCGCTCTGTGTTGGCTGATCCACGACGTGCGTTGTTCGTTGCAACGCTATTGGGGTGATCAGGTACGGCGGTTGACTCAGGCTAAAAAACAGCTCATGGCTCAAATCTGTAGGCTCAGGCGTGTCAGCCAGACCTCCGGCTCCTGGCGAAAACCTGTTGGGGTGTTGAGGTTGCGTTGGTAATCGAAGTCGAGCTGCACGTTTTTCCAGCTCAGGTTGAGCCCCGCGCTGGCGCCGCTCAGGCGTTGGCTTTGGGCACCGTGTTCGCGCTTGACCCAGCCGTTGTCGAGGCCCAGGCGCGGGGTGATCTTCACCGGCAAATCGCTGTTCAGCGGCAGGCGCAAAGTGTTGCGCCACACCGCGCCAATCGCGCCGGAGCTGCTGTTGTCGCGGTAGCCGCGCACGGCCGAGTCGTCGGTGACCAGCAGTTGTTCGATGGCAGGCAGCGCGTCCGGGCTGTATTGCAACGACAGCTGGCTCTGCCACTGCCAGGGTTGCGCCGACCATTGGCCATTGCGCCATTGGCTGAGGTTGGCGCGGTACTTGTGGAACTGGGCCTTTGGCCGGTTTTTCTGCACCTGATCGGCATCGCGATCGGCGCCGAACCAAGTCAGGCCCTGGGCGTAATTGACGTCCAGGTTCCACACCGCGCTGTTGAGCCAGAACAGGTTCAGGCCGGCCTCGGCCACCGTCAGCGTCGGGCTCTGGATGTCCAGGTGGGCTTTCTGCAGGTAGCTGTCGACGTCCTTGTAGGCCAGTTGCAGGTTGGCGCTCAGTTGATGACCCTGGTCGCGCCACAGCACCCGGTCGCTGCGCAGGCTGACCTGATCGGTGCGGCCGCTGTTGTAGAGCGTCGTGCGGCTGAGTTTGAACGGCGAGCGGTATTCGGCATGGCTGGCGAACAGGCTGTAGGTCCAGTAGCCATAGGGGATTGAGTAGAACAGGCTGTGGCTGCGGCTGTAGCGTGGCCCATGGTTGAGCGTGTCGCTGAAACTCAGGTTGAGCGAATCGCCCAATTGCAGCGGGCTGTCCAGGCTCAGGCTGAGGGCATTGCGATCACGCCCGGTGCCGGCGCTGCCGAGGTTATCCAACCCAAGCCCCAGGGCCCAGCGCGAGGCACTGCTGCGCGAGCGCAGGATGATGCGCGAGGCGCCCGCCTGGCTGCCAGGGGCGATATCGGCGGTGAGGTCGACCGAGCGCAGGCGGTTGAGCTGGTCCAGGCCCTGTTCCAGGTCGCGCAGGTTCAGCGGCTTGCCGAGCATCCCGGGAAACGCTGCGCCTAACGACACGGGCAGGCTCTGGTCGGCTAGTTCGATGGCTTCGAGATAACCTTCCTCGACGTGAATATCCAGTGGGTGCCCGGCGCTCGGCGCACTGATCAAGTAGGGGCGGCTGGCGATATAGCCGGCCTCGACATACAGCCGCGTGATCTCGGCCAGCAGGCGGTTGATCTGGGTGACGCCCATGCAGGGGGCAACGTAGGGCTCAATGTGGTTGTCCAGCTCGGTGCGGCTGAACAATGTGACCCCGGCCAGGCGTGTACCGCGCAGGGGCCAGCAGCGTTCATCCTGGGCGATGTCTTTGGGCGCGGTCGGTGTGCTCGGCGGTGTACCGAAACGGCCGCGCTGCATCTGGCGCTGGCGCTGCTCCAGTTGTAACTGCTGCAGGTCGCGCTGCTGTTGCTGCTGCAAGCGAAGGGCTTCCTGGCCTGGCTGCGGCGCATCGGCGGCAGCCGCAGGCAGCGCGCACAGGCAGAGCAGGGTGATGCCCCACTTTTGAATACGACACCAGTGTCCGGTTGTGGGCTGAATTGGCACTCGACATCCTTAACGTAGAAATACACACGATCTATGCCTCCTGAGCCAAACCGTTAACTCAGGGGAGTTGCCACACTGGAGTCATCATTAAACGGTTCGTTACATGAGTGGGGGATTTATTGCACAAAACGTGAGGAATACCACGTTATTTAGGGAAAAAACGCACAAAAATAGTGCGTAATGGGCGAGTGGTAACCTGAGGTTTCAGTGTTTCAAGGGGGTTGGTGGCGATGGAGGGGGTGGAGGTTTTTTGGATTGTTGCAGTTATTGCGCTTAATCATTGTGTTTATGGCAGGCGGCGGTGCGCCCAACAGCCGCGTACCGGCATACCAGATTAGGCTTTTGAATCCATTCGATATTCTGTAGCCTTGCGCGGCTTCATCTTTACCCGTGCTTGATGAACACAAACACTTCGTCCGGCGGCGCCCGAAGGGCTCCAGAGCCGGTGGTACACTCGACTTTCGCGCTACTGCGCCTGCAGGTCTTGCGAACATGACGCACATTTCCGAACGCCTACTGGTTCAAGCCCACCTCGACGCCAAGCAGCCCAAGGTGCTCAGCGCCGCGCAAGAGGCGAGCCTGCGCGCCGCCATCGCCGCCGAGCTCAAGGCTCAGGATGCGGTGCTGGTTGCCCACTTCTATTGCGACCCGGTGATCCAGGCCCTGGCCGAAGAAACCGGTGGCTGTGTTTCCGACTCCCTGGAAATGGCGCGATTTGGCGCCGCCCATCCGGCCAAGACCGTGCTGGTGGCCGGTGTGCGGTTCATGGGCGAGACCGCCAAAATTCTCACCCCTGAAAAACGCATCCTCATGCCGACCCTGGAAGCCACTTGCTCCCTGGACCTTGGTTGCCCGGTGGATGAGTTTTCAGCGTTCTGCGACCAGCATCCGGAGCGCACCGTGGTGGTGTATGCCAACACCTCGGCGGCGGTCAAAGCCCGTGCCGATTGGGTCGTGACCTCCAGCTGCGCGCTGGAAATCGTCGAAAGCCTGATGGACAACGGCGAGACCATTATCTGGGGCCCGGACAAACACCTGGGCACCTACATCCAGCGCCAGACCGGTGCCGACATGCTGCTGTGGGACGGTGCCTGCATCGTCCATGAAGAGTTCAAGTCCAAGCAGTTGGAGGACATGAAGGCGTTGTACCCGGACGCGGCGATCCTGGTGCACCCGGAATCGCCGACCTCGGTGATCGAGTTGGCGGATGCCGTAGGCTCGACGAGCCAACTGATTGCTGCGGCGCAGCGCCTGCCGAACAAGATCTTTATCGTGGCAACTGATCGCGGCATTTTCTACAAGATGCAGCAGCTGTGCCCGGACAAAGTCTTCATCGAGGCGCCGACTGCGGGTAACGGCGCGGCATGTCGCAGTTGCGCGCACTGCCCGTGGATGGCGATGAATACGCTGGAGCGCACGTTGCAGTGTCTACGAGAGGGCAGTAATGAGATTTTCGTCGAGCCGTCGGTGATTCCACAGGCGGTGCGACCGCTCAAGCGCATGCTCGACTTCACCCAGGCTGCACGCCTCAAGCTGGCAGGTAACGCATAGCCCAGGTGTGAACACTTTCCAAATGTGGGAGGGGGCTTGCTCTTGATAGCGGTGGATCAGTCAAGATATCTGGTGACTGTCACACCGCCATCGGGAGCAAGCCCCCTCCCACATTTGGATCTACGCTATTGTGCGATTACTTCTTTTGCTTGGGGATCCGCACCAGCTGCGTATCCGAATAGATGTCATGCCAGCTGCGTTTGTGTTTATCGAACAACGACCAGACAAACCCCAGCCCCACGCATAACCACGACGCAATCGACACCACAAAACGCAACAACGCCTGCCATAGGCTGATCCGCGAACCGTCGGCATTTTGTACACGCACGCCCCACACCTGCATGCCCAGGGTTTGCCCGGAATGGGTCCAGAACTTGGCGAAGAATCCAAACAGCACAAACAACAGGATTGTCGACAGCAACGGATCACCGTCCAGGGCGCCGGACTCGGTGAGGGTGCGCATTTTCGCTTCGCCCACAAAGGCGATCCACACCAGCTTGTAGACAAATGCAGTGACGATCAGCAGCGCCGTGCACAACAGGAAATCGTAGAACATCGCTGCCAGGCGACGGCCCAGGCCAACGGCGGGGAATTGGCCTTGGGGGCTTAGCAGGTGCTTCGACATGGCAGGGCTCTCAGAAGGAAAAGCAGCATTTTACGGACAAACGCCCATAAAAAAGCCCCTGATGTCATATCAGGGGCTTTTTGTCGCAGGAAGGATCAGGTGTTCTCTGCTTGTACTTCGTCAGCCTGCATGCCTTTCTGGCCTTGTACAGCTACGAAGGTCACTTTTTGGCCTTCTTTCAGGCTCTTGAAGCCATTGCCCTGGATAGCGCGGAAATGCACAAACAGATCCGGGCCGCTTTCTGGAGTGATAAAACCAAACCCTTTTTCGTCATTGAACCACTTGACGAGACCGCTCTGACGTTCAGCCATTTTCTTCTTTCCTTTGACGCTAAAATTAATGACAGCCCCTTTCACATGAAAGAGTACTGGGCTGGGTTGCAGGAAAGTAAGAGACGTCGAACGGGTTGTAGCAAAACTTTTAGCTACTGCCCAGGTCCAGGTTCCAAGCGACCCATGCAAACACAGTGAACGAACTCTACGCCAACTAATATGAAAAAAACAAGCCCTGCGAAAGGCCATGTTTTTGCTCGGGCATATGACACTTTGTTGAACGTAGGAGTGATGAGTTATTCGATAGAGTTATTCACTTGTTATAGGAGATTTCCTATAGAAAAGACTATCGGATATGCACTGTTTTATGGCGGCTGCGTTACAGTTTAGTGCGCGTTAACGCAGCCGCGTTACTTATTGAAACATTTATTCAGCCGCGATAGTAACGCTGTGGCACGAATGGCATTTTACTTACACGTAATGGCACCTTTTTCCCACGTACCAGTGCAGAGACTTCGGTATCCAGTGCAGTAAAGGCGTTGTCCAGGTAACCCATGGCGAGCGGGCCGCCCAGAGTTGGGCCAAAGCCACCGCTGCACACGCTGCCGATCACGGTGCCGTGTTCGTCGACGATCTCGGCACCTTCACGCACCGGGGTGCGTTCCTGGGGCAATAAGCCTACGCGCTTGCGGCTGACGCCAGCTTGCTGCTGGGTGAAAATCCGGTCGGCACCCGGGAAGCCACCTGCGCGTGCGCCGTCAGCGCGACGAGCCTTGGAGATCGCCCACAACAGGCTGGCTTCGATTGGCGTAGTGTCGGTGTTCATGTCATGTCCATAGAGGCACAGGCCGGCTTCCAGGCGCAGGGAGTCGCGGGCGCCCAGGCCGATGGCCTGTACTTCGGTTTCGGCCAGCAGGCTGCGGGCGAGGCTTTCTGCGTTGGCCGCCGGTACGGAGATTTCAAAACCGTCTTCACCGGTGTAGCCGGAGCGGCTGACGTAGCAGTCGACGCCCAGCAGACGCAAGGTGGCAAATTGCATGAAGGTCATCTGAGTGACCTCCGGCGCCAGGCGCGCCAGTACCTTCACCGCCGCCGGGCCCTGCAGGGCCAGCAGGGCACGCTCTTCAAACAGCGGCTCGATGGTGCATTGGTCGCCGATATGGTTGCGCAGATGCGCCAGGTCCTGGTCCTTGCAGGCGGCGTTGACCACCAGGAACAGTTCGTCGTTGCCTAGGTTGGCGACCATCAGGTCGTCGAGGATGCCGCCTTGCTCGTTGGTGAACATCGCGTAGCGCTGCATGCCCACCGGCAGGTCGATGATATCCACCGGTACCAGGGTTTCCAGGGCCTTGGCGGCATTGGCGCCGGTCAGACGGATCTGGCCCATGTGGGACACGTCGAACAAGCCGGCCTGTTCACGGGTGTGCAGGTGTTCCTTCATCACGCCCAGCGGGTATTGCACCGGCATGTCGTAGCCGGCGAAAGGCACCATGCGCGCGCCCAGTTCGAGGTGCAGGGCGTGCAATGGGGTTTTCAACAGGGTTTCGGTGGACATATTCAGCTCCTGAACAACGTGCTGGCGCGCTGGTAGGCGCCAGCACTCGATAATGTTGTCAAAAATGTGGGAGCAGGCTTGCTCGCTCCCACATTTGATCGAGTTGACCTTCAGGTTATGCGTAGCTCTCGATCGAGGGGCATGCGCAGACGAGGTTGCGATCGCCAAACACGTTGTCGACCCGGCCAACCGGTGGCCAGTATTTGCCTTCGATCAATGACGGCACCGGGTACACCGCTTGTTCGCGGGTGTATGGATGCGTCCACTCACTCACCAATTCAGCCGCGGTGTGTGGTGCGTTTTTCAGCGGGTTGTCGTCCTTGTCCAACGTGCCGTTTTCCACCGCACGGATCTCTTCGCGGATGGCGATCATGGCGTCGCAGAAGCGGTCCAGTTCTTCCTTGGATTCACTTTCGGTCGGCTCGATCATCAAGGTGCCAGCCACCGGGAACGACATGGTCGGCGCATGGAAACCAAAATCGATCAGGCGCTTGGCCACGTCGTCCACGCTGATGCCGCTGCTGTCTTTCAAGGGGCGCAGGTCGAGGATGCATTCATGGGCCACCAGGCCGTTGCTGCCGGTGTAGAGCACGGGGTAGTGCTCTTCCAGGCGACGGGAAATGTAGTTGGCATTCAGGATCGCCAGCTGCGAGGCGCGCTTGAGGCCGGCGCCGCCCATCATGCTGATGTACATCCAGGTGATCGGCAAAATGCTCGCGCTGCCGAACGGTGCGGCACACACCGCGCCTTCCTTGCGTTCCATGGCCGCGTGGCCGGGCAGGAATGGCGTGAGGTGCGACTTGACGCCAATCGGGCCGACACCCGGGCCACCACCGCCGTGGGGGATGCAGAAGGTCTTGTGCAGGTTCAGGTGGGACACGTCGCCGCCGAACTTGCCCGGTGCGCACAGGCCAACCATGGCGTTCATGTTGGCGCCGTCGATGTACACCTGGCCGCCGTTGTCGTGGATGATCGCGCAGATGTCGCGGATGCCTTCCTCGAACACGCCGTGGGTGGACGGGTAGGTGATCATCAGTGCGGCGAGGTGCTCGCGGTGCTCGATGGCCTTGGCGCGCAGGTCTTCGATATCGACGTTGCCACGCGCATCGCAGGCGGTCACCACCACGCGCATGCCGGCCATGTTGGCGGTGGCCGGGTTGGTGCCGTGGGCTGATGACGGGATCAGGCAGATGTCGCGACGTGCTTCGCCACGGCTCTGGTGATAGGCGCGGATAGCCAAGAGGCCTGCGTATTCACCTTGGGAGCCTGCGTTTGGCTGCAGGGAGATCGCGTCGTAACCGGTGGCCGCGCAGAGCATGGCTTCCAGTTCGGTGGTCAGTTGCTGGTAACCGGCGCTTTGCTCAGCCGGGGCGAACGGGTGCAGGGCGCCGAACTCGGCCCAGGTCACCGGGATCATTTCGCTGGCGGCGTTGAGCTTCATGGTGCACGAGCCCAGCGGGATCATGGTGCGGTCTAGGGCCAGGTCCTTGTCGGCCAGCTTGCGCAGGTAGCGCATCAGTTCGGTTTCCGAATGATAGCGGTTGAATACCGGGTGGCTGAGGATTGGTGACTGGCGCAGCAAGGCGGCAGGCAGCGCGCTGTCGGTGGCCGCGAAGGCGGGCAGGGCCTTGCCGTCGGCGAAGATCGCCCACAAGGCCTGGATATCGGCCTGGGTGGTGGTTTCGTCGACCGACAGGCCAACGTGCTGGGCGTCCACTACGCGCAGGTTGATGCGCTGGGCGTGAGCCTTGTCATGCAGGGCTTTGGTGTTGGCGCCGGTGTTGAGTGTGATCGTGTCGAAGAAGTTTTTCTGCTCGACCTCAAGACCCAGGGCGGTCAAACCCTTGGCCAGGATCGCGGTCAACTGGTGTATGCGCTGGGCGATCTGGGTCAGTCCCTTGGGACCGTGGTACACGGCGTACATGCTGGCGATGTTGGCGAGCAGCACTTGGGCGGTGCAGATGTTGCTGGTGGCTTTCTCGCGACGGATATGTTGTTCGCGGGTCTGCATGGCCAGGCGCAATGCCGGCTTGCCGAAGCGGTCGACGGAAACACCGACCAGGCGCCCTGGCATATCACGCTTGAACGCATCCTTGGTGGAGAAGTACGCCGCGTGCGGGCCACCAAAGCCCAGCGGCACGCCGAAGCGTTGCGCACTGCCGATGGCGACGTCGGCACCGAACTCACCCGGTGGGGTCAGCAGGGTCAGGGCCAGCAGGTCGGCGGCCACGGCCACCAGGGCGTTGGCGGCGTGGAAGCGTTCGGTCAGCTCGCGGTAATCAAATACATCGCCGTTGCTGGCCGGGTATTGCAGCAGGGCACCGAAGAACGGGCTGACGTCGGTCAGTTCGCGCTCATCGCCCACCACCACGTCGATGCCCAGTGGTTCGGCACGGGTGCGCAGTACGTCGAGAGTTTGCGGGTGGCTGTGCACCGAGGCGAAGAAGGCGTTGCTGCCCTTGTTCTTGCTCAGGCGCTTGCAGAAGGTCATGGCTTCGGCGGCGGCGGTGGCTTCGTCGAGCAATGAGGCGTTGGCAATCGGCAGGCCGGTGAGGTCACTGATCAGGGTCTGGAAGTTCAGCAGCGCTTCCAGGCGGCCTTGGGAAATCTCTGGCTGGTACGGGGTGTAGGCGGTGTACCAGGCCGGGTTTTCCAGCAGGTTGCGCAGGATCGGCGACGGCGTGTGGCAGTTGTAGTAGCCCTGGCCGATGTAGGTCTTGAACAGTTGGTTCTGGCCGGCGATGGCCTTGATTTTGGCCAGGGCCTCGGCTTCGCTCAAGCCGTCTTCCAGGCCGAGCACGCTGGTGCCCTTGATGCTTTCCGGGATCACGCTGGCGCTCAGGCCTTCGAGGGAGTCAAAGCCCAGGGTGGCGAGCATCTGCTGCTCATCTGCCTGGCGCGGGCCGATGTGGCGGGCGATGAATTCGTTGGCGGTGGTCAGATTAACGGTCATGGCGCGCTCCTCAGGCTTCTGCGTTGGCTTTGATCAGGCGGTCGTACGCATCCTGATCCAACAGCTTAGCCACTGCCTCGGCGTCGGTCGGTTTAAAGCGGAAGAACCAGCCTTCACCCATCGGGTCTTCGTTGACCAGTTCCGGGCTGTCACTCAGCTTTTCGTTCACTTCCAGCACTTCACCCTTCAACGGCATATACACGCCGCTGGCGGCTTTTACCGATTCCACGGTGGAGGCTTCAGCGCCTTTGTCGTAAGCCTGCAACTCCGGCAGTTGCACGAAAACCACATCACCCAGCGCATTCTGCGCAAAAGCGGTGATACCCACGGTGACGCTGCCATCGGCTTCGGCGCGCAGCCATTCGTGATCTTCAGTGAAACGCAACTCGCTCATGGAAACTCCTCAGGGCCAGAATCGTCTGGTGGACGGGATTGGAATAATGGGGAGTTGCTTAGCAATATTGCGGCCAAGGTTATTAAGTCTTTATAAATCAGTTACTTGATGAAAATAGCTATAACATTGGCGTGTTTGGGTGTAGCGATTTCGCTACAGTCGAGTGCGTTAAAAAAAGCCTATGTGGATCAAAGCCTTGCATGGCGCGTAAAAAACAGGGTTGTAGCGATATCGTTACGCTGTAGCGCTTTCAGTACACGCAATGTCGTTCTCAGACCAAATCTGTAATGCGCCCCACTGTAGGAGCGCATGGCTCAAGGCTTGTTGGGGATGCCGTATTTGCGCAAGCGATGGGCAATTGCCGTGTGTGAGGTCTGTAGGCGGCTGGCCAGTTGGCGGGTCGAGGGGTAGCTGGTGTAGAGCTTTTCCAGCAGGTCGCGCTCGAAATCCTCCACGGCCTGTTCCAGGCTGTCGATTTCGCCATCGTTCTGGCGTGCTACGGAGGTGCCGGCGATGTCCAGGTCGCCGATGTCCACCAGGCTGCTTTCGCAGATGGCAGCGGCGCGGAAGATCACGTTTTGCAGTTGCCGCACATTGCCCGGCCAGCGATTGTCCAGCAGTGCCGGATAAGTGCCGGGCGCCAGGCGGCAGACCGGGCGCTGGATCTGCGCACAAGCCTGCTGCATGAAGTAGCGGGCCAGCAGCAGGATGTCCTGGCCGCGTTCGCGCAGGGGCGGTACTTCGACGTTGAGCACGTTGAGGCGGTAAAACAGATCTTCGCGAAAAGTGCCTTCGCTGACCATCTTTTCCAGGTTGCGGTGGGTGGCGCTGAGGATACGCACATTGACCTTCACTTCGCGGTCACCGCCCACACGGCGAAAGCTGCCGTCATTGAGAAAGCGCAGCAACTTGGCTTGCAGGTACGGCGACATCTCGCCGATTTCATCCAGAAATACCGTGCCCTGGTTGGCCAGTTCCATCAGCCCCGGCTTGCCGCCGCGTTGGGCGCCGGTAAAGGCGCCCGGGGCGTAACCGAACAACTCGCTCTCCGCGAGGTTTTCCGGGAGTGCCGCGCAGTTCAAGGCCAAAAACGGCGCACTGTGGCGTGCGCTGGTGGCGTGACAGGCGCGGGCCACCAGCTCTTTGCCGGTGCCGGTTT
The DNA here is from genome assembly GCF_001427465.1 of Pseudomonas sp. Root569. Taxonomy (NCBI): domain Bacteria; kingdom Pseudomonadati; phylum Pseudomonadota; class Gammaproteobacteria; order Pseudomonadales; family Pseudomonadaceae; genus Pseudomonas; species Pseudomonas sp. Root569. Next base: position 203,315 of record NZ_LMGQ01000027.1, read on the forward strand.
CGCCCTGGATCAGCAGCGGTGCATCCAACGCCGCCACCCGTTGCGCTCGCGCCTTGAGGGTGCGGATGGCCGGGGATTCGCCCAGCAGCGCATCAAAACCTTCGGCATGGTCGTGGTGCAGTGCCGACAGTTGCTCGCCGATGCGATTGGGTTGGTAGAGGGTGAGCAGGGCGCCTGCGTCAGTGATTGGCGTGGCGTCCAGCAACAGGGTCTGGCCGTTGACGCTGATCTCGCGCAACGGTAAGCGAAAGCCATGTTCCAGCAAGGTGTCCAGCAGCGTTGGGTCATTGAACAGCTCGGCAATGCTTTCCCCGGCAGGCTCGCGCCCGTACAGGGCGATCAACGCCGGGTTGGCCAACAGGATCTTGCCCGCGCTGTCCAGGGCCAGTACCGGGTCGGTCATGGCCGCCAGCAGGGCGTCGAGTTGCAGGTGGCGGCGTTGGCCCGGCAGGATGTCGACCACCTTTACCGCTTGCACGCCGTGCACGCTGAACAAGGCGTCACGCAGTTCCTCGAGTACCTCGGCGCTGAGGGTCGGCGCATCGATATAGACGTTGGGCGGCACCATCTCCACCGCATCCAGGTTGAGATTGCGCCCACCGAGCAAGGCCAGGACTTCCTGGGTGATGCCGACGCGGTCGATGAAGCTGACGTGGATACGCATGGGGCGGTTGGTAATTCTGGAGAGCAGAGGCGGCAAGTATGCCTTGGAGCGGGGCGTAGGTGAAATCTGACAAATGATGGAGATCAAAATGTGGGAGGGGGCTTGCTCCCGATTGCGGTGGATCAGCCAATCAACCTGTGGCTGGCACACTGCTATCGGGAGCAAGCCCCCTCCCACATTTTGAACTGCACTGTGTCAGTGCAGGCGTGTTATTCCAGATGTTCGGGCTTGACTGGATCACCTGATTTCACATCCAGCTGATGCCGCACATCCTCAAACATCAGGTCGTACTGCTTGTGCATCGACCCATTCAACACTGCGACTTTCGGCATGCCGTATTTCTGCGCAATGTTCATCGCATGCCGCGCAAAATCGAAGGCCTGGTCCTTGGCCAGGAAGAACTCTTCCTTGAGGTCCTTGCCCTGCACCGAACCGTGCAGCTTGAAGAGCATTCCCTTGCCTTCCTTTGGGTCCTGGCTGACTTCATAGTCGATGCACAGGTTGTAGCTGTAGTCGTCCTTGTTGAGCGCGTGGCGTTCAACGTGCAAGTGGCCGGGTTCAAAGGTAGCCATAGGCGTATCTCCTCTACTTCACAGATAGGTGATGCCAGGTTTCGCCGTGCTGATGCGGGTGCCGGCGCTGCCCTGGACGATGGCTTCGATGTCGGAGAGTGAACCGATCACCGCGGTTTTGCCAGTCTGGCGGGCGAACTCGCAGGCCGCTTGCACCTTGGGGCCCATGGAGCCGGCGGCGAATCCGAGTTTTTCCATGTCATCCGGGTGAGCCTGGCCGATGGCCTTCTGGGTTGGCTTGCCGAAGTCGATAAAAGCGGCATTGACGTCGGTGGCGATTACCAACAGGTCGGCGTCCAGTTGCGCGGCCAGCAGCGACGAGCACAGGTCTTTGTCGATCACCGCTTCAATGCCGCGCAGCTTGCCGTCTTCGCCATACATCGTCGGGATGCCGCCGCCGCCGGCGCAGATCACGATGGCTTTTTTCTCCAGCAGCCATTTGATCGGGCGGATTTCAAAGATGCGTTTGGGGCGCGGGCTGGCAACCACACGGCGGTATTTGTCGCCGTCGGGGGCGATGGCCCAGCCTTTTTCGGCGGCGAGTTTTTCTGCTTCGGCCTTGGAATACACTGGGCCGATGGGTTTGGTCGGGTTCTGGAACGCCGGGTCCTTGGCATCGACTTCAACCTGGGTGAGCAGGGTGGCGAACGGCACTTCGAAGTCCAGCAGGTTGCCCAGTTCCTGTTCGATGATGTAGCCGATCATCCCCTCGGTCTCGGCGCCCAGCACGTCCAGCGGGTAGGGCGAGACGCTGGTGTAGGCCGCCGCCTGCAACGACAGCAGGCCGACTTGCGGGCCATTGCCGTGGGCGATCACCAGCTCRTTGCCGGCGTGGATCTTGGCGATCTGTTCGGTAGCGATGCGGATATTGGCGCGTTGGTTGTCTGCGGTCATGGGTTCACCACGGCGCAGGAGGGCGTTGCCGCCCAGGGCTACGACGATGCGCATAATGCAATCCTTTTAGGGTGTGAGCAGAGCCCAATGTGGGAGCAAGCCCCCTCCCACATTTTTGAACCCTGTTCCGACAGTGAGAGTTAGATATCCGCCAACGCCGACACCAGAATCGCCTTGATGGTATGCATGCGGTTTTCCGCCTGTTCAAACGCGATGTTGGCCGGCGACTCGAAGACTTCTTCGGTCACTTCCACACCATTGGCCAGGTTCGGGTACCGCGCAGCGATGTCCTTGCCGACCTTGGTTTCGCTGTTATGGAACGCCGGCAAACAGTGCATGAATTTCACCCGGGGGTTGCCCGAGGCTTTCATCATCTTGGCGTTGACCTGGTAGGGCAGCAGTTGCTCGATACGCTCGTCCCAGGCTTCCACCGGCTCACCCATGGACACCCAGATATCGGTGTGGATAAAGTCCACGCCCTTCACTGCTTCTTTCGGGTCTTCGGTGATGGTGATGCGTGCGCCGCTTTCCTCGGCAAACGCCTGGCATTGCTTGATGAAATCCTCGTGTGGCCACAGCGCTTTCGGCGCGCCGATGCGCACGTCCATGCCGAGCTTGGCGCCGATCATCAGCAACGAGTTGCCCATGTTGTAGCGCGCATCACCCAGGTACGCGTAGCTGATGTCATGCAGCGGCTTGTCGCTGTGCTCGCGCATGGTCAGGGTGTCGGCGATCATCTGGGTCGGGTGGAATTCAGCGGTAAGGCCGTTGAACACCGGCACACCGGCGAACTTGGCCAGTTCTTCGACGATTTCCTGTTCGAAGCCACGGTACTCAATGGCATCGAACATCCGGCCCAAGACGCGGGCGGTGTCTTTCATACTTTCTTTGTGGCCGATCTGCGACGACACCGGGTCGATGTAGGTGACGTGGGCGCCCTGGTCATGGGCCGCGACTTCGAAGGCGCAACGGGTGCGGGTCGAGGTTTTTTCGAAGATCAGTGCGATGTTCTTGCCTTGCAGGTGCGGACGCTCGGTGCCGGTGTATTTGGCGCGCTTGAGGTCGCGGGACAGGTCCAGCAGGTAATGCAGCTCGCGGGTGGTGTGGTGCATCAGCGACAGCAGGCTGCGGTTGCGCATATTGAAAGCCATGATGGAATCTCCTTAATAGTCGATAGGGTCGCGGATGATCGGGCAGGTCATGCAGTGGCCGCCGCCACGGCCACGGCCGAGTTCACCGGCGCTGATGGTGATGACTTCCACACCGGCCTTGCGCAGCAAGGTGTTGGTGTAGGTGTTGCGGTCGTAGCCGATCACCACGCCAGGCTCTACAGCCACCACGTTATTGCCGTCATCCCACTGCTCGCGTTCGGCGGCGAAGCTGTTGCCGCCGGTCTCGACCACGCGCAGGGCCTTGAGGTTGAGGGCCGCGGCAACGGTATCGAGGAAGTTGGTGGTCTCGCGTTGGATATCGATACCATGAGGCTTGCTGTCGTCAGGGCGCAGGGTAAAAGGCACGATCTGGTTGACCACTTCGGGGAAGATGGTGACCAGGTCGCGGTCGCAGAAGCTGAACACGGTGTCCAGGTGCATGGCTGCGCGGGATTTGGGCAGACCGGCAACGATCACCCGCTCAACGGCGTTGTTCTTGAACAGGTTGCGCGCCAGTTGGCCGATGGCCTGGTGGGACGAGCGCTCGCCCATGCCGATCAACACCACGCCATTGCCAATCGGCATCACGTCGCCGCCTTCCAGTGTGGCAGCGCCGTGCTCCTGGTCGGGGTCGCCGTACCAGATCTGGAAGTCGGCGTTGGTGAATTCCGGGTGGAACTTGTAGATGGCGGAGGCCAGCAGGGTTTCCTGGCGTCGCGCCGGCCAGTACATCGGGTTGAGCGTTACACCGCCGTAGATCCAGCAGGTGGTGTCGCGGGTGAACTGGGTGTTGGGCAGCGGCGGCAAGATGAAGCTGGCGTGGCCGAGGAAGTCGCGGAACATCTCGATGGTCTTGCCACCAAAGCTGCTCGGCAGGTCATCGGCCGACACACCACCAATCAGGAACTCGGTGATCTTGCGCGGCTCCAGGCTGCGCAGCCACGAGCCGACTTCATCGACCAGGCCCAGGCCTACGGTATTGGCGGTGATCTTGCGCTCCAGGATCCAGTCCAGGGCTTCGGGGATGGCGACGATGTCGGTGAGCAGGTTGTGCATTTCCAGCACATCAATATCCCGCTCGCGCATCTTGGTCACGAAGTCGAAATGGTCGCGCTTGGCCTGGGCCACCCACAGCACGTCATCGAACAGCAGTTCGTCGCAATTGTTGGGGGTCAGCCGCTGGTGGGCCAAACCTGGGGAGCACACCATGACTTTGCGCAGTTTGCCGGCTTCGGAATGTACGCCGTACTTAACTTTTTCCGTGGTCATTACAAATCCTCCAGTGAACATACAATTACAGAGTCAGGAAGCCGTCGTAGAGCCCATAGGCCGCCACCAGGGCGCCAATGACCACTGCGGCGAAAATCAGCTTCTCGACGTTGGTGAAAATCGGTTTGCCCAGTTCACGCTTGGCCTTGGCGAACAGGATCGCGCCGGGGGCATAGAGCAGGGCGGAGAGCAGCAGGTACTTGGTGCCGCCGGCATAGAGCAGCCAGATCGCGTAGATCAGCGCGACGGCGCCGATGAACAGGTCTTTCTTGCGCTCCTTGAGGGCGTTTTCGTAGGTTTCGCCACGCACCGCCAGCAGCAGGGCGTAGGCCGCCGACCACAGGTAAGGCACCAGGATCATCGAGGTGGCGAGGTAGATCAGCGACAGGTAGGTGCTGGCGGAAAACAGCGTGATCACCAGGAAGATCTGCACCATCGCGTTGGTCAGCCACAGCGCATTGACCGGCACGTGGTTGGCGTTTTCCTTACGCAGGAACTCCGGCATGGTGTGGTCCTTGGCGGCGGCGAACATGATCTCCGCACACAGCAGCACCCACGACAGCAATGCGCCCAACAGCGAGATGATCAAGCCGACGCTGATCAGCACCGCACCCCAGTGGCCCACCACGTGCTCGAGCACGGCGGCCATCGACGGGTTCTGCAGCTTGGCCAGTTCCGGTTGGGTCATGATCCCCAGGGACAGCACGTTCACCAGCATCAGGAACAGCAGCACGGTGATAAAACCGATCACGGTGGCCTTGCCCACGTCGCTGCGTTTCTCGGCACGGGAGGAAAAGATGCTCGCGCCTTCGATGCCGATGAAGACCCACACGGTGACCAGCATCATGTTGCGCACCTGGTTCATCACGCTGCCCAGGTCAGGGTTTTTTACGCCCCAGATGTCTGCGGTGAAGATGTCCAGCTTGAACGCGAACAGCGCAATCAGTACGAACAGCAGCAACGGCACCACCTTGGCCACGGTGGTGACCAGGTTGATGAACGCCGCTTCCTTGATCCCGCGCAGCACCAGGAAATGCACGGCCCACAGCAGCACCGACGCACCGATCACCGCCGCCGGAGTATTGCCTTCGCCAAAGATCGGGAAGAAGTAGCCGAGGGTGCTGAACAAGAGTACGAAGTACCCGACGTTGCCCAGCCAGGCACTGATCCAGTAACCCCAGGCGGACGAGAACCCCATGTAGTCGCCGAAACCGGCCTTGGCGTAGGCGTACACACCGCCGTCAAGGTCAGGCTTGCGGTTGGCGAGGGTCTGGAAGACGAATGCGAGGGTCAGCATGCCGATGGCGGTAATTACCCAGCCAATCAATACTGCGCCTACGTCGGCACTGGCGGCCATGTTTTGCGGCAGTGAGAAGATCCCGCCGCCAATCATTGAGCCCACGACAAGTGCAACCAGCGCACCAAGCCTAAGTTTTCCGGGAGATTCAGACATTGCGTGACTCCAATGCAGGAGAAGAGAGATCACAGAATAATTCCGTGCGCTAATCAAACAGCTGACTCAGATCACTTCATTGGCACATTCCATTGTGAATTAACGACTTAGGGAGCAGAAGTTGCTGGGCGACACAGTCCGCGGGGGGGCGCTTGCTAGAGCGGGCTCCTCCGATGTGGTTAATCATTTCGTCCGGGACATGGAGGTTGACGCTAGTTCGTATTTGCGGATGTGCAAACTTTTTGTACGGCGTCTGACGAACGCTTCATAATTGACTTATTTAAATTCTAAATAAGCCTAAACTTCTCGCGTTTACATGCACTTATGTTATGAAGCGCTAGCGTGATTAAATTGAATTAGTTGAGTTCGCAGTGGTCGGCTCAAACTTTTATTGCGAGGAACCTGCATGTCCCAACCAGCCCAAAAACTTAGGCTCAGTGCCCTGATCGCCCTGGTCGTGGGTTCGATGATTGGCGGCGGGATCTTCTCGCTCCCGCAAAACATGGCGGCCCGTGCAGAAGTGGGCGCCGTGCTGATTGGCTGGGCAATCACGGCGGTCGGGATGTTGACCTTGGCCTTTGTGTTCCAGACCCTGGCCAACCGCAAACCGGAACTGGATTCCGGGGTGTACGCCTACGCCAAGGCCGGTTTTGGCGATTACATGGGGTTCTCATCCGCCTGGGGTTACTGGATCAGCGCGTGGATGGGCAACGTCGGTTATTTCGTGTTGCTGTTCAGCACCCTGGGTTACTTTTTCCCGGCGTTCGGCCAGGGCAATACCCCGCTGGCCATTGGTTGTGCGTCGCTGTTGCTGTGGGCGGTGCATTTCCTGGTGATGCGCGGGATCAAGGAGGCGGCGTTTATCAACCAAGTCACCACGGTGGCGAAGATTGTGCCGTTGTTGATGTTTATCGTGATCGCCGCGGTGGCATTCAAGGCGGATATCTTCACCCGCGACATCTGGGGCCTGGGTAACCCGCAGATGGGCAGCGTGGTCGAGCAGGTGCGCCACATGATGCTGGTCACGGTGTTTGTGTTTATCGGCATCGAAGGCGCCAGCGTGTACTCGGCGCGGGCCGAGAAACGCTCGGATGTAGGTCGCGCCACGGTGATTGGTTTCCTGGGCGTGCTGGCGCTGTTGGTGCTGGTGAATGTGCTGTCCCTGGGCATCATGAGCCAGCCGCAATTAGCGCAGTTGCAGAACCCATCCCTGGCGGGCGTGCTGGAACACATCGTCGGGCCCTGGGGCGCGGTATTGATCAGCATCGGCCTGGCGGTTTCGCTGCTCGGAGCGTTGCTTTCATGGGCGCTGCTCTGCGCGGAAATCCTCTATGCCACTGCCCAGGACAAGACCATGCCGGCGTTCCTGAAAAAGGAAAATGCCAATCAGGTGCCGGTTAACGCGTTGTGGCTGACCAATGTGATGATCCAGGCGTTCCTGGTGATCACGCTGTTTTCGGCCAGCACCTACACCACCCTGATCTACCTGGCGTCGTCGATGATCCTGGTGCCCTACCTGTGGTCGGCGGCCTATGCGGTGTTGTTGAGCGGGCGCGGCGAGACCTATGCCGGCGCTCAGCGCCAGCGCATGAAAGACTTGGCAGTGGGGCTGATTGCCCTCGGCTATGCGGTGTGGCTGTTGTACGCCGGGGGCTTGAAGTATTTGCTGCTATCGGCGCTGCTGTATGCCCCGGGTGTGATCCTGTTCGCCCAGGCCAAGCGCGAGCAAGGCCAACCCTTGTTCACCCACGTGGAAAAAGGCATTTTCAGCTGCGTGATCGCGGGCGCCGGGTTGGCGGCATACGGGTTATACAGCGGGGTATTGTCGTTGTGAGACTGGCGTATCAGCCGCCCTACGATTGGGCGGCAATGTTGGCGTTTTTGTCAGCTCGAGCCATCAATGGATTAGAAATCGTTGAGGCTGGCGCGTACCGTCGCAGCATCAGCGTGAACGGGCAACAGGGTTGGCTAAGCGTGGCGCCGGGCGCCGGCGATTGGCTGGAGGTGGGCATCGCGTTTCCTGACGCGGCGGCCTTGCCCGAGATCGAGCGACGCCTGCGGGCGATGTTCGATCTGGATGCCCGGCCCGAGGTGATCAATGCCCAGTTGGCTGGCGACCCGTTGATGGCGCAACTGGTTGCGGACCGTCCTGGCCTGCGCGTGCCCGGGGCCTGGGACGGGCTGGAGCTGGCGATTCGTGCGGTGCTGGGCCAGCAGATTACTGTGGTGGCGGCCATTCGCCTGGCGGGCAAGCTGGTGGCGCAGTATGGCCAGCCGCTGCACACCCCATACGCCGGTATCACCCATGTGTTTCCGACACCCCAAGTGCTGGCGGCGGCAGACCTCGCAACCCTGGGCATGCCCAAGGCGCGAGGCCGTACCTTGTCTGCCGTGGCCCAGGCAGTGTTGGATGACCCGCAGGTGTTCCAACCCAAGGCCAGCCTCAAGGACGGCGTTGCACGGTTGGTGGCGTTGCCGGGGATTGGCGACTGGACCGCGCAGTACATTGCCATGCGCCAGTTGCGCGAGGCGGATGCGTTTGCATCAGGGGATATCGGCCTGATCAATGCGCTGGCGGCGCTGGAGGGGAGGCCGGTGTCGGCGCGACAGCTGCTGGCCCGGGCCGAGGCGTGGCGGCCGTTGAGGGCGTATGCGGCGCAGCATCTGTGGACAACCCTGTAGGAGCGAGCTTGCTCGCGAAAAACCTTAGATTGCCGCTGGGTGTCAGGTTTCCCGCGTTATCGTTGGCGACCTTCGCGAGCAAGCTCGCTCCTACAGTGTATTAATCACCATTGAGGCCGGTGCGCGCCCAATTCTCCCGCTGGCAAATCCCACTGCAACGGCGTGCCACTGATGCTCAGCGGCGCCAGCAACCGATGGGCCTGCCCCCACGCCGTCTGCTCCACCACCAAACCCTGATCGCCTGGCTCTTCGGCACGCAACGCCGCTTGTTCCGGCACTTGCCCTGCCTCCACCAGCAATTTCGCCGTACGCGCCAATGACAAGCGCGCCGAGCCACCGCGGCCGGATACCAGGCGTTCGCCCAAGGCCCGGATCGCACTGGCAGCCATCAGGTAGCCGGTGGCGTGATCCAGCGCCTGCACTGGCAGCGGCACGGGGGTTTCCGCCTGCTTCCAGGCCATGCCCGACTCGGCGATCCCACTGCTCATCTGCACCAGGCTGTCGAAGCCGCGACGGTTACGCCACGGGCCGCTCCAGCCGTAAGCGTTGAGGCTGACGTCGATCAGCCCGGGGGCGAGGTCTTGCCGTTCGCCGATGGTGTAACCCAGTTGCTCCAGTGCATCGGCGCGGTAACCGTGGAACAGCACGTCAGCATCTTTGAGCAAGGCTTCGAATACCTGCCGGCCTTCGGGGCTTTTCAAGTCAAGGCGAGCGCAGCGCTTGCCCAGGGTCATTTCCGGCACCACGCCGGGCTCGTTCCAGGTCGGCGCATCGATGCGCAACACATCCGCACCCAACCCGGCGAGAAAACGACTGGCCACGGGGCCGGCCAATACGCGGGTCAAGTCCAGCACCTTGATACCGGCCAGCGGGCGCGCAGGCGAACCGAGCCAGGGTTTGTCGGTGCCGCTTTCGAAAACCTGGCGCTGTATCAGCTCTTCACTGTTCACCGCCAAGCCTTGCGGATGCTGTTGCCAGGCTTGCCACCCACGCATCTGCGCGGCGCAACCGCCGACGTCGACAATGGCCTGTTCCAGTTCGGCGGCGTTCCATGCCGCGACTTTGGCCGCCATCTCGGCGCGGTCGGCCACAGGCCCCAGCACCCGCTCGGCCGCGGCACGGTGATGGGGGGCGTTGGTGTGCAAGCGAATCCAGCCATCGGCGCAGGCATAGTCGCCGGCCACTGGGTCCCACAGCGGTGGCACTTGCCAACCCACTGGGCGAATCGAGGAGGAGAGCCACAAGGAGGCCAGGCGCCGGTCCACGCTGACATTGGGCAAACGCCCGGTCTGCTGCTGGAGCAACTGGGCGACGGCCTGGCCGGCGGCGCCGATGCTGGCAGCGGCCAGGTCGGTGACGGCGAAGGCCGAGGGCAGGGCCCCGGTTTCGGTCATGGCTATTGCTGCGTGTGGTAAATCGAGTGCGGCTTGGATGGGAGTCAGCAGGTCAGTCATCAAAGGCCCTCCGTAAGAGAAGGGCCACTATAGAAGATCCTCACACCGGTGTGACAACCCCAGGTTCCAATGGCAGGTCGATACTGGCGATAAAACCGCCCTGGGCATGATTGGCCAGGAACAGGCTGCCGCCATGACGCTCCGCCGCGCGCCGCGCAATTGCCAGGCCCAGGCCGTGGCCTTGTGCAGCCTGGCCTGGGGCGCGGTAGAACGGCTCGCCCAGTTGACTCAGGTGTTCGGGGTCAACGCCGGGGCCATGGTCGCGCACGCTGATCACAATATGCTCGCCGTGAAGATGCGCGTGCATCTCGATTGGCTGATCGGGCGGGTTGAAGCGCTGGGCATTGCGCAGCAGGTTATCCACAGCGCGTTCGATCATGGTCGGCCAGCCCTTGAGGTGTAGGTCGGCGTCAGCGGTGAGCTGTACCACCTGCTCCGGCGCGCCGAGTTGGGCGTCCTTTTGCAGGGTCCTGAGCAGCGGGTTGAGGTCGATGTCTTCGGCGCTGGCGTTGTCGGCATCGACCCGAGCCAGTACCAGGATCTCGCTGATCAAGGCTTCCAGGCGGTCGCATTCGCGGGTCAGGCGCGGCCAGAGTTTCTCCCGCTCCTCGGGGCTCGCACGTTCGGCCAGGGCCAGGGCGATCCGCAAGCGCGCCAGCGGCGAGCGCAGTTCGTGGGACACGTCACGCAGCAACTGGCGCTGGCTGCCGATCAGGCTTTGCAGGCGCGCACCCATGCGGTTGAAATCGGTGGCCAGCACGCCGAATTCATCACGGCGGTTGGCCAATTGCGCCAGGCTGTTTTGCTGATAGGTGGCTTGCCCCAGGTCATGCACTGCGCCGCGCAGGCGGCTGAGTGGGCGGGTGATGGACAGCGTCACCAGCAAGCTGAACAGGGTCAGCACCACCAGGGCAATCGCCAGGGCGCTGAACGGCCACAACAGGCTGCTGCGGTGCCAGGCATCCAGCTCCGGGTGAGGAATGCGGTAGATCAACAGGTAGGTGTCGCCGGTTTTGTCGCTGGTGTACTCGGCCGTCAGGCGCCGCCAGGGCAGGTGGCCGTCCTGGCTGTCATTCTGCCGGGCCTCGAAGGCCGCGGCGCGGCGCGGGAAAGTGCCGCGCACCACTGGCTCGCCGCTTTCGTTGAGCACTTGCACGTCGATGTGGTACTGGCGTTTGCGTTGTTGCAGCAAGTCCTGGGCAGCGTCCTCGCCCTGGGCTTCGTAGAGTTGGGTCCATTCCTGCGCCAGGTTGTTGAGGCCGGGATGGCGGCTGAGAATCCAGGCGTCCTGGTTGAGCATATGCCCGAGCAGGATCGACAAGCCGGCAACCAGGGCGATGGCCAGCCAGAAACTTGCCAGGATACGCCAGAACAATGAACGCACAGGAAACCCTCAAACAGGAAAAGCCCAGCGGCGTGAACCACTGGGCTGTAGGCATTACGCCTCGCGCATTATTGCGCTTTTTGCGCCTGCTGGGCTTTCCAGGCCTGGAATTCCTTCCACTCGGCGCGACGCTCGGCTTGCTTCTTGACGATCTCGTCGTACTTCTTCTGTTGGTCGGGCTTGAGCACGGCACGGATATCGGCCTGGGTTTTCTGCTTGCCGGCGGCGATTTCATCCTGCATGGCTTTCTGGTCGGCGGCCGGCAGTTTGTCCAGGTACTTCTTGACCAGGTCTTTGCGAGCGTGCCATTGGTCACCCATGAGCTTGCGGATCTGTTCGCGTTGTTCCTTGCTCAGGTCCAGTTGGCTGAACGGTCCACCTTTGCCACGCGGACCATGTTCACCGCCGTGGCCCGGGCCACCCATCATGTGGCCGGAGGGTTCGCCCATTGGGCCTGGGCCTTCTGGCATGGCCATGGCAACGGTAGGCAGGGCAGCGGCGAGCATCAAAGCGATAAGGGTCTTGCGCATGGTGATTCTCCTGTCTCTATTCCGGTGAGTCCGGATGTGAGTAGATTAGGGAGATCAAGGTCAGCCGCCGTCAGGAGAGGGTAAAGATTTGGTAAGGCTGCCTCTAGAGGCTGTAGTAGTACCCGCGACTGCGCAACGCGACGATCCGTGGCCGACCATCCGGGTGCGGGCCGATTTTCTTGCGCAGGTTGCTGACGTGCATGTCCAGGCTGCGATCGTAGAGGGTCAGCTTGCGGCCCAGGGCGATCTGCGCCAGTTCCTGTTTGTCCAAAGGCTCGCCGGGTTGGCGCAACAGGGCTTCGAGCAGGCGACTTTCGGAAACAGTGAGGGTGAATTCCTGCTCATCGATACTGACCACGCCGCGCACCGGGCTGAAGCACAGGTCGCCCAGTTCCAGTTGGGTCGACACCGCGGCCGGGTGGCTGCGGCGCAATACCGCGCGCAGGCGCGCCGTCAATTCGCGGGGATCGCAGGGCTTGGCCAGGTAGTCGTCGGCTCCCAGCTCCAGGCCGAGGATGCGGTCCAAGGGTTCGCCCCGGGCCGAGAGCATCAGCACCGGCAACTCCGGGTGGTCGTTGCGCAATTGCTTGAGCAGCTCCAGGCCGCTGCCGTCGGGTAGCATCACATCGAGCACCACCGCCGCCGGGGCGGCTTCGGCCAAGGCTCTGCGGGCGCTCAAGCCGTCGTGGCAGGCGCGCACCTGGAAGCCTTCCTGGCTCAACCAACTGGTCAGCAGCTCACAAAGCTCTTGGTCATCATCTATCAGTAACAGCTCGCTCATGACTCACTCAATTTAGCCATTGTCGACGGCGACGGTGCCCACCGCTGGCGAAGATCCCACACAATAGGGCGATCAGCGCGACGGCCGCGCCGATGACGAACCACTGCTGCTGTTCGGTCAGCCAGCGGGTCAAGGCGCCGCCCTGTATCTCTTTGAGTTGCTGGGCCAGGCGTTGGTTCTCTTGGCGCAAACGATTCAGTTGGACGCTTTCGCGGGCAGCGTCTGCGCTTTGCAGTTGCTTGCCCAGTGCTTCACGCTGGCGTTCGCTTTCTTTCAAACGTTGCTGCAACTCGGTGACCTGGGCGTCGGCACTCAAGGACAAGGGCGCGGAACCGCCGCTGTACGAGGGCTCTTCAGCGTGGGCCGTAGCCCCGATCGTTAACACTGCCAACAGACACAACTGACGTAAGCGCATCGGAACTCCTGATTCCACACGAATATTCAGAACGTTGTCGGCAGGTCACCGGGAATAATGAGCCATTGGCAGTGCGCCGAACCGATTTGCTTCGGCGCCGCCGGGCTCAAGGCAGGACTTGCTTGAACGGCTTGATCACGACTTCGGCGTACACGCCGGCCGCGACATAAGGATCAGCCTTGGCCCAGGCCTGGGCGTCGGCCAGGGAGGCGAACTCGGCGACGATCAAGCTACCGGTGAAACCGGCTTCGCCCGGGTCATTGCTGTCTACCGCAGGATGTGGCCCAGCCAGTACGATCCGGCCTTCGGCCTGCAGTTGTTTGAGGCGCTCGACATGGGCCGGGCGCACGCTCAGGCGTTTTTCCAGCGAGTTGGCAACGTCAGTGGCGATGATGGCGTAGAGCATGTCAGTCCTCGGTTTTGGGCGTGGTAGGGGCGGTGTCATGCAGGTGACGCGACAGGTAGATACCCTGGCCGATCAGGAACAATACGGTCATGCCGAGGCTGCCGAACACTTTGAAGTCGACCCAGTAGTCCTGGAAGGTGAATGCCACGAACAGGTTGGCGGCACCGCAGAACAGGAAAAACACGATCCAGGCCACGTTCAGGCGCACCCATACCGGTTCCGGCAAAGTCAGCGCATGGCCCATGATGCGCTTGATCAGCAGGCGGTCACCGATAAAGTGACTGCCGATAAACACCAGCGCGAACAGCCAGTTGACCACCGGGGCTTTCCATTTAAGGAAGGTTTCGCTGTGGAACGCCAGGGTCAGGCCGCCGAAGACCAGGCAGGCGATGAGCGTGAGCCATTGGCTTTTTTCCAGCTTGCGCTGGGAGATGAAGATGGCGCCGTAGACTACGATGGAGCTGATGATCAGTACCGCGGTGGCGCTGTAGATGCCGCCGAACGACAGCTCGTGACCGGCGATTTCGATGACCCTGGGGTCGAGTTTGGTAACGATGAAAAACAGCAACAGCGGGATGAAGTCGATGAATTGTTTCACAGTAAGAGCCAGAAGCTGGATGTGGCGGCATAATAACAAACATCCTTGGTTGCGATAGCGCCAGCTGACTTGAGGTTACATACCCACGTGAATGTTGATTTGCACTGCCACAGCACGGCCTCCGACGGCGCCCTGGCGCCCGCGGTACTGGTTGCGCGGGCGTTTGAAAAAGGCGTGCGAGTCCTGTCGTTGACCGACCATGACACCCTCGAGGGCCTCGATGAAGCCCGTGACGCCGCCCATTCCCTGGGCATGCAGTTGGTCAACGGCGTGGAGTTGTCGTGCACCTGGGGCGGTGCCACCATCCATGTGCTCGGCTACGGCTTCGACCAGAACGCCCCACCCCTGGTGGCCGCCATCGCCCAATTGCACGATGGCCGCTGGCTGCGGTCCGAAGAAATAAGCCGCAAGCTCAGCCTTAAAGGCATGCCCGGTGCCCTGGACGGTGCCCGCGCCATCCAGCAGGAGCTGGGTGACAGTGGCAACGCACCGGCCCGTCCGCACTTTGCCGACTGGATGGTGCGTGAAGGCTATGTCAAGGATCGCGCCGAGGCCTTTCGCAAATGGCTGGGCGCCGGCAAGTTGGGCGATGTGAAGCTGCATTGGCCGACCCTTGAAGACACCGTCGAGACCCTGCGGGCCTCCGGGGCCTGGGTCAGCCTGGCGCATCCCTGGCATTACGATTTCACCCGCAGCAAGCGTCGCAAGCTGATCAGCGACTATATTGGAGCGGGCGGCCACGCGATCGAAGTGGTCAACGGGCATCAACCTGCCGAACAGGTTGGCAGCCTGGCGATTCTTGCCCGCGAATTTGGTCTGCTGGTCAGTGCCGGCAGTGATTTCCATGGCCCAGGCGGCTGGTCCGAGATTGGCGAGTATCGCCAAGTCCCGGAAGATCTGCCGCTGTTGTGGGGGCGATTCAAGCATGACCCCATTATTGCCACCGTCTGAACAGGTAGAACACGTGAGTCAATTCTTCCAGATTCATCCGGAAAACCCGCAAGCGCGCCTGATCAAGCAGGCCGTAGAGATCATCCGCGCTGGTGGCGTGGTGATCTACCCGACTGATTCGTCCTATGCCATTGGTTGCCAGATCGGCGACAAGGGCGCGGTCGAACGCGTAAGGCGCCTGCGTCAACTGGATGACAAGCACAACTTTGCGCTGATCTGCAGCGACTTGTCCCAACTGGGGCTGTTTGCCAAGGTCGATACCGGCACCTTTCGCCTGCTCAAGGCCCACACGCCGGGGCCCTACACCTTTATTCTCAACGCCACCCGCGAAGTGCCGCGGTTGTTGCTGCACCCGAAGAAACGCACCATCGGCCTGCGTGTGCCGGAGCATCCGATAGCCCTGGCTTTGTTGGCCGAGCTGGGTGAACCGCTGATGAGCGTGTCGTTGATTCTGCCGGGTGAAACCGAGCCGCTGTATGACCCTTACGAAATGCGCCGCCTGCTGGAAAAACATGTCGACCTGATCATCGACGGCGGTTATGGCGGCAACAAGGCTTCCACGGTGATCAACCTCGCCGATGGCGAACCGGAGGTGGTGCGCGTGGGTTGCGGCGACCCGACCCCGTTCATGGTCGAGGCCTGAGTGTCGGCCGTGGAAACCGCTGACCCCCAGGCCGGCGCCCAGCAGGAACTGCCGTTTGCCATGGTGTATGGCCAGGCGGTCATGGAAATGCCCCTGGACCTGTATATCCCGCCGGATGCCCTGGAGGTGTTCCTCGAAGCCTTCGAAGGCCCGCTGGACTTGCTGCTGTACCTGATCCGCAAGCAGAACATCAATATCCTCGACATCCCGGTGGCGGAAATCACCCGCCAGTACATGGGTTATGTCGAGCTGATGCAGTCGGTGCGCCTGGAGTTGGCTGCCGAGTACCTGGTGATGGCCGCCATGCTCGCCGAGATCAAGTCGCGCATGCTGCTGCCGCGCTCGGAAACGGTGGAAGCCGAAGAGGATGACCCGCGCGCCGAGCTGATCCGCCGCCTGCAGGAATACGAGCGCTTCAAGGCCGCTGCCGAAGGCATCGACAACCTGAGCCGTGTGGGCCGCGATGTGGTGGTGCCCAAACTCGATGCGCCCGAAGCGCGTGCGCGTAAATTGCTGCCGGATGTGAGCCTGGAAGAACTGCTGATGTCCATGGCCGAGGTGTTGCGCCGTGGCGATATGTTCGAAAGCCATCAGGTCAGCCGTGAAGCCCTGTCCACTCGCGAGCGTATGAGCGATGTACTGGAACGTCTCAAGGGCGGTGGGTTTGTGCCGTTTGTCGAGCTGTTCACTGCCGAAGAAGGCCGACTGGGGGTGGTGGTGACCTTTATGGCCATCCTCGAACTGGTCAAGGAGTCCTTGGTGGAGCTGGTCCAGAATGAGCCTTTTGCGGCTATCCACGTGCGGGCGCGAGCCGAATAACGAGCTGAATCGATGAATCTGACTGAACCCCGCGAACTGGCACCCTTGCTGGAGGCCTTTCTCCTGGCCTCGGGCAAACCGCAATCCCTGGAGCGCCTGTTCGAACTCTTTGAAGAAGCCGAACGCCCGGAGCCGCCGGTCTTCAAGAAAGCCCTGGAGATCCTGCGCAAGTCCTGCGACGGCCGTGCCTTTGAACTGCGCGAAGTGGCGTCGGGTTATCGCCTGCAGATCCGCGAGCAATTTTCGCCGTGGGTGGGCCGTTTGTGGGAAGAGCGCCCCCAGCGTTATTCCCGGGCAATGTTGGAGACCATGGCGCTGATCGCCTATCGCCAGCCGATCACCCGCGGCGAAATCGAAGACGTGCGTGGCGTGGCGGTCAACAGCCATATCGTCAAGACCCTGCTGGAGCGCGAGTGGATCCGCATCGTCGGCTACCGTGATGTGCCGGGTAAACCGGCGATGTTCGCCACCACCAAGGTGTTCCTCGACCACTTCAACCTGAAAAACCTCGACGACCTGCCGCCCCTGGCCGAACTGCGCGAAATGGAAGCCGAGCCGGTGCTCGACTTCGACGACGCGCCGGTGCCGGCCAGCCTGCAGGAACTGGCCGACGCCAGTGCCGAGCCGGAGGAGCCAAAGGACGAGACCAGTTTCCACACGCTGTTGTTGGAGCTGGACGATATGGAACAGGGGATCAAGACCGACTTTGATGACCTGTTGCGTGACGGCGCGGCTGAACCTGAAACCCAGGTGAACGTTGAAGTTGAGCCTGAAGTCGAAGAAGACACGCTAGGCATCGCCGAAGCCCGGGAAAAACTGCTGGCCGCCGTCGCGGCCCTCGAACAGCCGCCGCTGAGCGACGAAGAAGACGAAGCCCGGGCGCTGGCAGAGGCCATCGAAAACGAACGCCGCCAATTCGAAGACTGATGCTGATTTAGTGTGGGAGGGAGCAAGCCCCCTCCCACATTGGATCTCCATTGTCTGGATGGTCTGGGAGAAAACATGAGTTCAACCAAAGACCCGTGCATCAGCATCTGCAAGTTCACCGACGACGTCTGCGTCGGCTGCGGACGCAGCAAGCGTGAAATCCGCGCCTGGAAGAAACTCGACAAAGTCGACAAGCGCACGGTTCTCGCCGAAGCCGAGCTACGCTTGCTGGCCCTTGGCGCCACCGGTCGGCGGAAAAGCAAATGACTTGGGCTTTATCGACTAGTCTGTGATGCGCAACACGCGCCATGCGCGTATGATTCGCGACCCCTTGGCGACCTATTCGCCCAAGGCCCCGCTTTCAATACCCTTCAGGCCACGCCTGAATCGACCCACCGGGAGGTGCTTACGATGAATGACCAAGACCAGAAAGACCAGGAAATCGGCCCAGCAGGCGAAAAGCTGCAAAAAGTGCTGGCGCGCATCGGCGTGGGCTCGCGCCGCGACGTCGAAGCCTGGATCACCCAGAAGCGCATCAAGGTCAACGGCGTCGAGGCCACCCTCGGCCAGCGTGTCGACCTGCACGATGCAATCACCATCGATGGCAAGGTGATCAAGCGTGAAGAGGCTGCCGAATCGGTGCGCCGCGTGATCATGTACAACAAGCCCGATGGCGAAATCTGCACCCGTGACGACCCGGAAGGCCGTCCGACCGTGTTCGACAAGATGCCCAAGCCCAAGGAAGGCCGCTGGATCAACATCGGCCGCCTGGACATCAACACCACCGGCTTGCTGATGTTCACCACTGACGGCGAACTGGCCAACCGCCTGATGCACCCGTCCTACGAGATGGACCGTGAATACGCCGTGCGTGTACGTGGTGAAGTCGATGACGAGATGATCGAACGCCTCAAGGCCGGCGTGGTGCTGGAAGACGGCCCGGCCAAGTTCACCGATATCAAGCAGGCCCCAGGCGGTGAAGGTTTCAACCATTGGTACCACTGCGTGGTGATGGAAGGCCGTAACCGTGAAGTGCGTCGCCTGTGGGAATCCCAGGGGCTGGTGGTCAGCCGCTTGAAACGCGTGCGTTTCGGCCCGGTGTTCCTGAACTCCGACCTGCCGATGGGCCGCTGGCGCGAAATGAGCCAGTACGAAGTCGACATCCTCAGTGCCGAAGTCGGCCTGACGCCGGTCGCGATGCCGCAGATGAATGCCAAGAGCAAGGACAAGCTTGAGCGTATGCAGCGCAAATCCTCGCGCCCGGTAGCGCGTACCGAGCGCGTGGCCCGTACCCTGCGCCCGGCGCTGAATGCCCCGGCCACTGGCGGTCGTATCTCCCGTGAGCCGCAGATCGAAGGTGAGCGTCGCCCTACCGCACCGTCCCGTCAGGAAGGTGAGCGTGCGCCCCGCACACCACGTCCTGCTCGTGGCGAAGCGCCAAGCGGTGGTCGCAGCAACCGTGGTGAAGCGGATCGCCCGGCCGACAGCGCCAGTACCAAGCGTCCAGCCAAGCCAGCGGCGAACAAGCGCCCTGGCCCGAAACTGGTAGCCGATGAGCCATCGGGCAAGCGCCGCGGCGCCCCGGCCGGTTCCGGCCAGCGTCCGGGTTTTGGTCGCAAGAAGCCGCAGTGATGCGCTAAGCGCTGCACAAAAACGCCAACCCTAGGGTTGGCGTTTTTTTTCGATCTGAATTTGAAATGCAATCAACTGTGGGAGGGGGCTTGCTCCTGATAGCAGTGTGTCAGTAACAGATACTTAGGCTGATATACCGCTATCGGGAGCAAGCCCCCTCCCACATTTGGTCTGCGGTGTTTTTGAGTCTTGTGTTCAGAAGGCAAACGTTCCATCGAAAACCGGTTTATCGTCCAAGGCCAACACCCCACTGGCAAAGATCAAATCCAGGTGATGGCTGCCTTTCTGCCCGCCGCCCAGGCCTAGGTGCAACCCGCAATGGCGCTCCTCGAACCCGGCGTTGCGCGCATACAGATCCTTGACCCCTTCATTGGTGCCAATGCCCAACTCCTCCACGCGACGGTTGGACGGGTTGGCATTCAGGTATTTGTTGAAATCATCCGCCAGCCCCGGCACCTCGCTGGCTACGCTGCAGATGGTCGAGTTCTCGATCCATAGTTCCAGCGGTGATTGCAGCACGCCGTATTTGCGTGCAAACGGAATAGTGCTGAGGAAGGTGCCGACAAACCGCACCTGGCCATTGATGGCTTCGCTGTGGGTGGCGATTTCGCCGGGGGCCAGGTCGTGGTTGCCGACGCCGTTGATATTGGTCCACTTCTTGATGCTGCTCATCGGCGCTTCCAGGCGCGAGCCGTGCTTGTCGGTGAAGCTCAGTACATTGGCCTGGGACATCCGTCGGATCAGCGTGGCGTTAAGGTCGGCGATGCGCTGCGGCTCGACGCTGAATGTGTCGTAGAAGTAATCGCCGTAATCCTTGAATAGCAGGGATTTCTTCCAGTGCTCGGCCATCACGCCGTGCAGGGCGCGGATAAAATCAGGGCCTTCAGCACGTGGATTGGGCAGGGTCGAGGAGTCGTAGAGAAACAGGTACAGGTCGCAGGCTTCGATGGCCTTGACCAGAGTGTCGCTGGGCGCCAGGTCCAGGCGTTGCAGCTGGAAGTTGAAGCGCGCGGCGCTACCGTGGGTGATTGCCTGGGCGATGGCGTCGTAGCGCTCGGTATGGCCCAGCAGCACGGTGGGACGATGCAGGCCGCTGAGGGCCGGGTGGTGTGCGAGGTAGTAGAGAAAGTGTTCGACGGCGCGGGCCTTGTCCATGACGTGTGTCCTTCTGTGCCTGGGTAAGGGGGCAGGTGCCGTGCACAGCACCTGCCGAATGCCTGCCGGGTATTAGAAAGGCCACATCGCGGTGCCGAAAGGCACAACGGCATCGGCTTGCATCATTTCAACGGCGGCCTCATGGGTCGGCGCTTCAAACCAATCGTCGAGTTGCAGTTCGGTTTCCAGGTCTTTTTCCAGTGCTTGCATGGTGTATCTCCTAGAGGACGTTGTTTGAGAACGGCTTGCCCGCGGGCTTTGCGGGCAAGTGCAAAGAACCTAGAAGAGTGTGTTTCAGAATGCAAAAAATTTATTGACACGGTCTCATTTGGATTTTTTCTTCTGTTTTTTTGCGGATTTTTTTATTCAAGCAAAACAGTGAATTGGCTGAACCGATTCTGCGGAAAATTCTCACCGACAATTTTCTGGTGGATGACGGTAAAAGCCGGCTGTAACGTAGGTTTTCCATGATGTAACGATAAGTTTACGAGTTTGCCCTGCTATTTCAGCGTGTGCCGAACGCGTAAGAAATATCTGCCAGTTTGTCGCGTGCGCTTTGCAGGCTCGGCCCGAAGCCGTCGAGCGGTGTACAATGCGCCGCGTTTTACTGTGACCCCCCTTGCGTACCCACGCAAAAGGCCAAGACCCAGGGTTTGTTCGCCCTGATCACTCCGCCCGGCCACGAGCCGGACGGGTTCGATTTCGTCACAGATAAAAACAAACAGGTGACGCATGACCGTTAGAAAGACGCTGTACTCCTGGTGCCTGCGCTGGGGTTTGAGCGGCGCTGCTTGAGTCGGTAATTCAAGACAGCAACCTGCATTCAACATCTTCAAACCTTGCGTGAGACCCTTTTCATGAGTGGACCCCATTCTTCTTCAGGCGAGCTGAAACGCGGCCTGAAAAACCGGCATATCCAGTTGATCGCCCTCGGGGGCGCCATCGGCACCGGCCTGTTCCTGGGCTCGGCCGGGGTGCTCAAGTCCGCCGGCCCGTCAATGATCCTGGGCTATGCCATCTGCGGCTTTATCGCCTTCCTGATCATGCGCCAACTCGGCGAAATGATCGTCGAAGAGCCGGTCGCCGGTTCCTTCAGCCATTTTGCCCACAAGTATTGGGGCGGCTTCGCCGGCTTTTTGTCGGGCTGGAACTGCTGGATCCTGTACATCCTGGTGGGTATGTCGGAGCTGACGGCCGTGGGCAAGTACGTGCACTACTGGTGGCCAGAGATTCCGACCTGGGTGTCTGCGGCGGCCTTCTTCGTGCTGATCAATGCGATCAACCTGGCCAACGTCAAAGTCTTTGGTGAAGCCGAGTTCTGGTTCGCGATCATCAAGGTGGTGGCCATCGTCGGCATGATCGCCCTGGGCAGCTACCTGCTGGTCAGCGGCAGCGGCGGCCCGCAGGCCTCGGTCAGCAACCTGTGGGACCACGGCGGCTTCTTCCCCCATGGTGTCGGCGGTTTGGTGATGGCCATGGCGATCATCATGTTCTCCTTCGGCGGCCTGGAAATGCTCGGCTTTACCGCGGCCGAAGCCGACCAGCCTCGTACCGTGATCCCCAAGGCGATCAATCAGGTGATCTATCGCATCCTGATTTTCTACATCGGCGCCTTGGTGGTGCTGTTGTCGCTCACACCATGGGACAGCCTGCTGGCGACCCTCAATGCGTCCGGCGATGCCTACAGCGGGAGCCCATTCGTGCAGGTGTTCTCGATGTTGGGCAGCAACACCGCCGCGCATATCCTCAACTTCGTGGTTCTGACTGCAGCGTTGTCGGTGTACAACAGCGGCACCTACTGCAACAGCCGCATGCTGCTGGGCATGGCTGAGCAGGGCGATGCGCCCAAGGCCCTGGCGAAAATCGACAAGCGCGGCGTGCCGGTGCGTTCGATCCTGGCCTCGGCGGCGATCACCCTGGTGGCGGTGCTGATGAACTACCTGATGCCCCATGACGCGCTGGAACTGCTGATGTCCCTGGTGGTGGCCACGTTGGTGATCAACTGGGCGATGATCAGCTTCTCGCACTTCAAGTTCCGCCAGCACATGAACCGCACCGGCCAGGTGCCGCTGTTCAAGGCGCTATGGTACCCGTACGGCAACTATGTGTGCCTGGCATTCGTGGTGTTTATCCTGGTGGTCATGCTGATGATCCCGGGGATCCAGATGTCGGTGTACGCGATCCCGGTCTGGGTGGCGTTCATGGGCGTTTGCTACTGGGTCAAGAACAAGCGAAGGGTGCAACAACCCTTGGATATGGCCGCTCCTGCGGTGAAGTGATCTTCCAATGCTGTTGAGCAGACCCGGCCTAGCGCCGGGTTTGTTGTTTGAGAGGATGGGCAAGATGCATTCGCGTATCCTGGGACTCCTTCTGGAGGACCTTGTTGCTCATGCTGGTGATTTCCAACAACCTACACTTGCCCGATGCCGAGATCGAGCTGACCGCCATTCGCGCCCAAGGTGCCGGCGGACAGAACGTCAATAAGGTCTCGAGTGCGGTGCACCTACGCTTTGATATTCCCGCGTCGTCGTTGCCGGCGTTCTACAAGGAGCGACTGCTGGCGTTGCGCGACAGCCGTATTACCAGCGAAGGCGTGCTGGTGCTCAAGGCCCAGCAATACCGTACCCAGGAACAGAACCGCGCCGATGCGCTGGAGCGCTTGGTGGAGTTGATCCAGAGCGCCACCAAGGTCGAGAAAAAGCGTCGTCCGACCAAGCCCACCCTGGGCTCGAAGAAACGCCGTCTGGAGTCCAAGACCAAGCGCGGCAGCATCAAGGCCGGGCGCGGCAAGGTCGACTTCTAGGCGTCGCGTGTCTCGCGGGCCTTGGGCGCCTGGCGGTACAGGTAGAGGCTCAGCAGCAAGCCCGCTGCAGCGGCGAGGGCGGCGAACAGGAAGATCGACGCAAAGCCAAAACCTGCGGCCACGGCGCCAGCCAGCGGCCCGGTGATGCCCAGTGACAAGTCGATAAACAGCGAATAGGCGCCCACCGCCGAGCCACGGCTGGAGGCCGGCACCAGGTTGACCGCCTCCACCCCCAGTGCCGGGAAAACCAGGGAAAAGCCGAAGCCACTCAACGCCGCACCTGCCAACGCCAGTTGGGCATCTGGCGCCAGCCACAGCAGCAGAAGGCCGAGCACTTCCACCGACAGGCAGGCAATCGCGACCCGAAAGCCGCCAATGCGGTTGATCAAGTTGCCGAACAACAAGCGTGCGCCGATAAAGCTGGCGCCGAACAGGCTCAAGGCCCACACCGCGTTGTCCCAGTGCTGGGTGCTGTAGTACAGGGTGATAAAGGTGGCGATGGTGCCAAAGCCGATTGAGCCCAACGCCAGCGCGCAACCATGGGGCAGTACCCGGCCCAGCACATTCATGAACGGCAAGCGGACGCCAGGCACAATTGGCGCCGCTTGCTTTTTCCAGGCCAGCAGCACACCCACTACCGCCAGCATAATGATGCTGACGCCCATGCTCCACAGTCCGAAATGGCTGACCATCAGCACCCCCAGCGGTGCGCCGACCGCCAGCGCGCCGTAGCTGGCGATGCCGTTCCAGGAGATGACCTTGGCCGTATTCGCCGCTCCGACGCGGCCGATGCCCCAGCCAATCGCGCCCGAGCCCACCAGGCTTTCAGCGCTGCCCAGCACCAGTCGACCGATCAGCAGGCTGCCCAGGCTGAGCGCCGGCAGGCTGGAAAACCACGCTGCCAGCAGCATGAACACCCCGCTCAATCCGCATCCCACCAGGCCGATCAGCACGGCGCGCTTGCTGCCCAGGTTGTCGATAATCTTGCCGGCATAGGGGCGGCTCAATAGGGTGGCCAGGTATTGCACGCTGATCACCAGCCCGGCGATCACCGCGCCATAGCCCAACTGGCTATGGACGTAGCCCGGCAAGACGGCCAGGGGAATGCCGATATTCAGGTAGCCGATAAAGGTAAACAGCACGATGGAGACAACTTGCAGCGTGACCGCCATGGGTCGCTGGGAATCTGGCATGGGAGAGGTCCACTGTCGCAGCAGGCAAAGATAGGCTGCTAATGATACCGGCGCGCAGGCCGGGCAGGGCGGGAAAAATGTAAAACGTCAGATCAACAACACATCAAGCCTGGGCAGGGGCCAACAGTTGAGTTGTTACCAGGGCCGCCAGGGCGTTTTCCTGGGTGCCGAAGCGCTTGAGCAATGCGGCCTGCTTGTCTGCACTGAGGCGGTTCCAGACTTCGACCATCTGCAAGGCAGCGTCGAGCAAGGCGGCGTCCGGGGTATCGGGAAGGGTAGTGGTCATGATGAAGGTCTCGGGTGATTCAGGCAGTGTGGAAAGCGCTCAAAGGTGCGCTTTCCACACGGTCTGGTACGGCGTCAGTCCTGGCTTTCGCGGTCGACTGGTTTTGCTTCTTTGGCCTCAGGCTGCTTGTCGCTGGCCTGCTGCGGTGTTGGCTGCTCAGTTGGGTGCAGGCTTGGGAAGGGGAGATTAGGTATCTCGTGCATCGTCGTCGCTCCTCGCAAGGTCTGTTTTTTCAATCGCAGGTGATTCCGCGCTCTCAAAAAGCCTTGGCAGGATACAGCACCGTAAATGACAAAAAGACTTTTATCTCGGCGAATTCACATTTTTTCATGGTTCAAACGCAAGTGACATGAGGTCACACCCTTAGAACGGCACTTTGCCCAGGATCATGTCGCGGTACATCACAAAATCCCCCAACAAGCTGTAGAGGGGATGCTGGAAGGTCGCCGGGCGGTTCTTTTCGAAGAAAAAGTGGCCGACCCAGGCAAAGGTGTAGCCGGCGACGGGCAAGGCCAGCAAAAGAACCAGTGAGCCCCTGCCAATGGCATACGCGAAAAAGCCGATCACCAAGGTAGTGCCGATAAAGTGCAGGCGCCGACAGGTGCTGTTGCCATGCTCGCTCAGGTAATACGGGTAGAACTCGGCAAAACTGTTGAATTTCTTGACGTTTTCCACGACTGCCGGCCCTCGGGTTGTTATACCGCCCAACAGATGTTCGGCGGGGAGCTTATTTGAGTCTAGAGTCATTGGAGGTAACGGCCAGTGACAATAGATGCCATTTTAGTATCCTTGGCTTCCTGGCTGCCGTTTGAGCCTGCTTTCCAATAAGAAGACGCCATGAGCGAACGAACAACTTCTGCAAGCTGGGCGATGGGGATAGTCAAGGCACTGGAAATGGACGGCCTGGATTGCCGTGCCTTGTTCAGGCAGCTGGGCCTGGATTATGCGGCGCTGAATGACCCCGACGCGCGTTTCCCTCAGGATGCCATGACTCGCCTGTGGCAGCGGGCGGTGGAGTTGTCCGGCAACCCCGCGATTGGCCTGAACATGGGCAAGGTGGTGCGTCCTGCCTCGTTTCATGTCGCCGGTTATGCCTTGATGTCCAGCAACACCCTGGCCCAAGGCTTTATGCGACTGGTGCGCTACCAGCGCATCATCGCCGAAAGCGCTGACTTGAGCTTCCGACTTTTAGCTGAAGGCTATGCGTTGATTCTGACGGTGCATGGCGATCACCTGCCGCCGACCCGACAAAGCGCCGAAGCCTCGTTGGCCAGCGCCCTGGCCTTGTGCGGCTGGCTTACCGGACGCACCCTGCAACCGCGCAACGTGCTGCTGCAGGGCGATCAACCCGCGGACCTGGCGCCGTACAAACAGGCCTTTCATGCGCCTTTGCAATTCAATGCACCCTATGACGCGCTGATCTTCGAGCAAGCCGACATGGAGGCGCCGTTGCCCACAGCCAACGAAGCCATGGCACTGCTGCATGACCGTTTTGCCGGTGAATACCTGGCGCGTTTTTCTGAAAGTCGCGTGACCCACAAGGCACGGCAGGTGTTGTGCCGTTTGCTGCCCCAGGGTGAACCCAAGCGCGAAGCGGTGGCCCAGACGTTGCACCTGTCCCAGCGCACCTTGCAGCGGCGTCTGCAGGAAGAGGGCACCAGCTTCCAGACTTTGCTCGATGACACCCGTCGCGAACTGGCCGAGCAATACCTGGCGCAGCCGAACATGACCTTGCTGGAAATTGCCTACCTGCTGGGTTTTGCCGACCCGAGCAACTTTTTCCGTGCGTTTCGTCGCTGGTTTGATGCCACCCCCGGCGAATACCGGGCGCGGTTGCTGGCAATGTCGGCGGTCAGTGACGCCAGAACGCCGGAATGCACAGCACAAACACGGTAATAATCTCCAGTCGGCCCAGCAGCATGCCCAGTGACAGGATCCACTTGGCCGCATCCGGCAGGGTGGAGAAGTTGCCGGCCGGGCCAATGGTTTCGCCCAGGCCCGGGCCGACGCCGGATACGGTACTGGCGGCGCCGGTCAGGGCGGTCATCCAGTCCACGCCCAGCAGTGACAAGGCCAGGGCGATGGTGCAGATGGTAATGGCGAAGAAAAACGAAAAGGTCAGGATCGAGCGCACAATTTCTTCGTCGAGGCGATGGCCGTTGTACTTCTGCTTGATCACCGCGCGTGGGTGAATCAGTTGGTTCAAGTTGGCCTTGAGCAGGATGTAAGCGACCTGGAAACGGAAGATCTTGATACCGCCGGCTGTAGAGCCCGAACAGCCGCCGATAAAGCCCAGGTAGAAAAACAGCATCAGTGAGAAGTTGCCCCACAGGCTATAGTCTCCCAGTGCAAAGCCAGTGGTCGTCACCACTGACGTCACATTCAGCGCCACATGACGCAAGGCATCGAGCCAATGCAGATTGGTGGTCCACCAGTACCAGGTGCCGAGTACCAACCAGGTCACGAGCAACAGGCCGAGCAAGCCTTGCACCTGCTGGTCCTTGATCAGCGCCCGACGGTTGCCGCGCAATGTGGCCACATACAAGGCGAACGGCAAGCTGCCGAGGATCATCACCACCACGGCGACCCAGTGCACCGCGGGTTGTTTCCAGTGCGCCAGGGACTCATCCGACGTGGAAAACCCACCGGTGGAAATTGCCGACATCGCGTGGTTGATCGCATCGAACAAGCCCATGCCGGCCCACCAGAATGCCAGGCTGCCGAAGATGGTAATGCCCACATACGCCGCCACGATCAGCCGCGCCACCATGTGCGAGCGGGGCATGACCTTTTCCGAGCGGTCCGAGGATTCGGTCTGGAACAGGCGCATGCCACCAATGCGCAGCAGCGGCAGGATCGCCACCGCCATACCGATAAAGCCGATACCGCCAAGCCAGTGCAACAGCGAACGCCACATCAGGATGCCCGGTGACATGCTGTCCAGCCCGCTCAATACTGTGGAACCGGTGGCGGTGATACCCGACATGCTTTCGAAGAAGGAATCGGTGTAGCTGATGTGCTGGGTCAGCAAAAACGGCAGGGCGGCGAAGATGCACACCACCACCCAACTGCTGACCGTCAGCAGGTACATGTCCCGAGGGCGCAGATGCACATGTTCGGGGCGACCGGGGATGACCAGGGCCAGCCCTGCGATAAAGGTGATCAGGCTGGCCCACAGAAACGAGGGCAGATCGCTGGTGCGTTCGAAAATCACCAGGGTGGCCATCGGGATGACCATGGCGACCGCAAGGGTGATCAGGAAGATGCCGATGATGAAACCAATGATGCGTAGGGTCGGCAACGCCATGAAGTTCGCTCGGGTGATTGGGCAGAGGCGCCATTCTACCTACGGTACAGGGCATGTAAACCAGAGTGCTTGAGGTTACACGGAGCAAAATGTGGGAGGGGGGCCCCCGATAGCGGTGGGTCAGTGAAGCATGTGGTTGCTGGTCCGCTGCTGTTCGGGAGCAAGCCCCCTCCCACAGGGGATCTGCAGTGTTTGAAACAGGTATAAAAAAAGCGACCCGAAGGTCGCCTTTTCAACAGCGTACGGATCAGAACTCGTGATCAGCGCTGTCCGGGTTCAAGTCGCTGATGCCCAGCTTGCCCGCAGCGGCTTCGATCGAACCGGTCTGCTTGACCAGTGCGGCGATGGCGTCACGTACGATCTGGTTGCCCGCATCGTTGCCGGCGGCGATCAGTTGGTCGTAGTGCTCGCCTTTCTCGGCGTGGTCGACCATGACCTGGATTTTCGCTTCGGTCGCCGCCAGGTCAGCCTTGAGGGTCGAATCGGCTGCCGGGTCGGCCTTGGCCACCAGGGATGACAGGCTGGCACCGGTCATTTTGGTGCCGTCAACGCGAGTGTATTCGCCCAGGTAGACGTTACGGATGCCCTTGGCATCGTAGAAGTGCGAGTAGTGGGTGTTGTCGCTGAAGCAGTCCTGCTCGTCTTCCGGCGAGTTGGCTTCCAGGGACACCTTCATGCGCTCACCGGCCAGCTCGCCCAGGGACAGGCTGCCCATGCCGAACAGCATTTTGCGCAGGCCGTCGGTGGCAGGTTCCGATTCCAGAGTGGCGCGGTAGTTGTCTTCGACGTTGGGTTTCCAGTTGCCGACCATTTCTTCCAGGTCGCTGACCAGCAGCTGGGTCACGGCGCGCAGGTAAGTGCGGCGGCGCTCGTTATGACCGCCGGTTGCACCGTCACCGGTCAGGTAATCCGAGGCCGGACGGTTGCCCGCGCCAGGGCCGGTGCCGTTGAGGTCCTGGCCCCAGAGCAGGAATTCGATGGCGTGGTAGCCGGTGGCAACGTTGGCTTCGGAACCGCCCAGCTCATTGAGGCTGGCGAGTTTTTCCGGGGTGATGTCCTTGACGTCGACCTTGTCTTCGCCGACCTGGATCTCGTTATTGGCGATGATGTTGGCGTTGGCGCCTGGGTTACCCAGGGCGTGCTCGTAGGATTTATCGACATAGTCGATCAGCCCTTCGTCCAGGGGCCAGGCGTTCACCTGGCCTTCCCAGTCGTCGATGATGGTGTTGCCGAAGCGGAACACTTCGCTCTGCAGGTAAGGGACGCGGGCGGCGATCCAGGCGGTACGGGCCGCTTTGAGGGTTTCGTCGTTCGGGTTGGCGAGGAACGTATCGACTGCGGTCTGCAGGGTCTTTGCGGTGGATTCGGCATCGCTGTACACCGCAAACACCATGTCTGCGTAGTGCGCGACCACGGCTTTGGCAGCCGCTTCGTCGACCTGGCCTGCCGCGGCAGCCGCAGGTGCGGTAGCGCTGGCGGCTGCGGGAGCTTGAGGCGCGGCGGCCTTGTCTTTACCTTCGCCGCAACCGGCGAGCGAAATGGCAATGGCCAGCAGACTGGCGGTGGCCAGGGGCATACGAATCATGGCGAACATCCTGCTTCGGTGGTGAATAGGGCGCGCGGGGAGCGCAAAAGCTGCGACATAATGCGAAAGATTTGCATTTTGTGTAAAGGCTTATGCGTGGGAAATATTCAGTATCGTTTTTCGTGGTCAGAGACTGACGGCGTTATTGCGCTCGGACTGTTTCAAATAAGCGGCCAACTCCCGTGCCTGCAGGGGTTTGCTGTAGTGATAGCCCTGGCCCTCATGACAGCCCTCGGAGATGATGTAGGCCTCTTGCTCGGCAGTCTCCACGCCTTCGGCAATCACCTGCATGCCCAGGCTTTTGCCCAGTTGGATAATGGCGCGCACGATCGTGGCGTCGTCGTCGTCATCCTGCAGGTCCTGGACGAAGCTCTTGTCGATCTTGATCTTGTCCAGCGGCAGGCTTTTCAGATAGCTCAGGGATGAATAGCCGGTGCCGAAGTCGTCGATGGCAATCAGCGCCCCGGAGCGGCGTAGGCTCAGCAGGTGCTGGGCGGCGGTGCTGATGTCTTCCATCAGGCCGGTCTCGGTCACTTCCAGCTCCAGGCTGCGTGGTGGCAAGCGGTAGATCTGCATCAGGTTGTTGACCACCCGCGGTAACTCGGTGTGGTGCAATTGCACGG
Source organism: Pseudomonas sp. Root569 (assembly GCF_001427465.1). NCBI lineage: Bacteria > Pseudomonadati > Pseudomonadota > Gammaproteobacteria > Pseudomonadales > Pseudomonadaceae > Pseudomonas > Pseudomonas sp. Root569. The sequence goes on from NZ_LMGQ01000027.1 coordinate 233,492, forward strand.
TGGACAGGTTGACGGCCATGCGCAGTTCAGTGAAGCCCAGGTCATGCCATTCGCGCAGTTGCCGGCACGCCTGGTCGAGCACCCATTCGCCAATCGGGATGATGGTGCCATTCTGTTCCGCCAGGGGGATAAACAGGTCGGGCGGCACCAGGCCGTGTTCCGGGTGTTGCCAGCGCAGCAGGGCTTCTACGCCAACCACACGGTGATCGCGGTAGCTGATCTGCGGTTGGTAGACCAAATGGAACTGGTCGCGGCCCAGGGCGTCGCGCAGGTCCTTTTCCAGTTCGCGGCGTCGGCGCATTTCGCTGTCGACACTGGCGATATAGAACTGATAGCGATTGCGCGAGCGGCTCTTGGCCAGGGTCATGGTCTGCTCGGCTTTTTGCAGCAGCTTCTCGGTAGTATCCCCATCTTCCGGGAATAGCGTAATGCCGATGGTGGCGCGCAGGCGAATCAGGTCATGGTCGAGTACGAATTCCGCTTCCAGGTCATCGAGAATGCTTTGTGCCAGTTCGGCGGCTTCGTAGGGCTGGTCGATATCGGCTTGTACCAGGGCGAACTGATCGCCGCCCAGGCGGGCGAGCGTACCGAGGCGTCCGCTGTGGGCGCGCAAGCGGTCGGCCAGGGCCAGCAGCAGTTTGTCGCCGGCCTGGTAGGTAAATTGTTCATTGACGCTCTTGAAGTCATCGAGCCCCACGCACAGTACAGCTACACGTCGTTGCCGGCGGCCAGCGTCGGTGAGGATCTTGTCCAGTTGCTCCTGCAGCTTCTGGCGGTTTGGCAGGCCGGTGAGGAAGTCGTACTGGGCCATGCGCAACAGGCTCGACTCCGCTTCGTGGCGCAGGTGGGTATTGCGCTCGATGGATTCGAGCAACTGGTTGGCGGTGTTTATCCACAGGCCCAGTTCGTTGCGTTCGTGCCCCTTGACCTGAGGAATCTTGTGCTCGCTGGGGCGGTCGGGGTTGACCGAGGTCAGGTGCCCGATAAGCCGTGACAGCGGCTTGGTCAGCAGCCAGTGGTACACCAGGTACAGCACCAGGCCCATGGCCAGCGCGCGCAGGACGCCGGAAATAAAAATGATCACCGAACTGACAATAAAGCCGTTGCCGTAGGTGGCGGTGTCGAGGGTGATGCTCAGGTCGCCGTAGTATTCGCTGTAAGGGCCCTTGCCGACCAAGGCCGTGGTGAATGTACGCTCCTGGTCAAGAATCAGATCGGTCAGCCAGCGGCTGGGGGATTGCTGCAAGGCGCGACTCTTTTCCGCGAGCATGGTCTCGTTGGGGTGACCGATGGAAGCCATGCGCACCGCGTCGTCCTGGAACAGTCCCTCAATCACCTGCATGCCCATTTCGCGATCCAGGCTGTAGACGGCCTGGGTCGAGGGGTCACGAAACATGTCGAGAATACGTTGGGCATCGCCGGCCACGGCCTGGCGTGTCTTGTAGGCATCGAAAACGATCTGCGCCACGCTCAGCGCCACGCCCACGATTAAGGCCGACAGCAGCGCAACCCGTAGCAACTTCACCGACAAGCTGTTCTTGAGTTCCAGCTTCAAAGGGGCATTCCTTGTCTCATGCGGGTGGCCTTCAATATGCCATGAGTATTGGCAATCTGATGATGGCAGTCAAAGGGACATTGGGGCCTGGGCTCAATTGAGGTTTTGGCTGGACAAACTTATAGAATGGGCTGTGGGCTGAAAGCCCGGCAGGGGAGAAGGCGGAGGAGATCCGCCTTCGAGTTGACGACGATTAAAAGTTGACCGGCTCTTGGGGCGGTTGCTCTTGCCCACCGATCTTCGAGCCTTCACCGGCCATGTCCATGGCTTTGTTGCAGAGGTCCATTGCGCCGTTTGCCAAGTCCAGACCTTTATCAACAATACCCGCTACCAGTGGGACTGCACCCGCAGCACCTGCTACCAACGAAATAGGATCCATCGACATTCTCCACATTGAAAATTAATCAGGAGGTTTATTCCTCCTGCTGCTTGTGTGGTGAATTGTTACTGTTGGGTTCCGGTATTTTTGGGCGGTCTATCTGGCGCGCAAAAAAAAGCCCGGCAATCGCCGGGCTCTCTTCAATGAACGAGCTGTTTAGGCAGTGAAGGCCTTGCCTTCGAACTGCTCAGCCACGAACTTCCAGTTGACCAGGTTCCAGAACGCTTCCACATACTTTGGACGCACGTTGCGGTAGTCGATGTAGTAAGCGTGTTCCCACACGTCGCAGGTCAGCAGCGGGGTGTCGCCGCTGGTCAGCGGGTTGCCGGCGCCGATGGTGCTGGCCAGGGCCAGGGAGCCGTCAGCCTTTTTCACCAGCCAGCCCCAGCCGGAACCGAAGGTGCCCACGGACGTCTTGGTGAATTCTTCCTTGAACTTGTCGAACGAACCGAACGCCGCGTTGATGGCTTCAGCCAATGCGCCGGTCGGTTGGCCGCCGGCGTTTGGCGCCAGGCAGTTCCAGTAGAAAGTGTGGTTCCAGACTTGAGCGGCGTTGTTGAAGATGCCGCCCGAGGAAGACTTGACGATCTCTTCCAGGGTCTTGCCTTCGAACTCGGTGCCTGGCACCAGGTTGTTCAGGTTCACGACATAGGTGTTGTGATGCTTGTCGTGGTGGTATTCCAAGGTTTCCTTGGAGATATGCGGCTGCAGGGCATCGTGTGCATAGGGCAGCGGCGGCAATTCGAAAGCCATGATGATTCTCCTAATCAGGTCAGTTGCGGTGAGCGCAAGGCCGATCACGGGCGGCCAGACATGCGCCGGGGAGTTTGTACTCTTTGCGGCGCAGGGGTCTGATCATAGCACCGGGGGTGCGGCATAACCACGCAACAACTGTGTGGGATAGAGGTTCCAGAGCGTTTTGGAATATTTGTCAGGCGCTGATCAATTGATAGGCCACAGTGAACATCATCACCGCGACCAGCAGGTCCAGCAGGCGCCAGGTGGCCGGGCGTGCCAGCCAGGGCGACAGCCACGCCGCGCCGAGCGCCAGGGTGGTGAACCACAGGAACGATGCACTGGCTGCGCCGGCCACGTAGGCGCCCGGCTCTGTTTGTTGCGCGCCCAGGGAGCCGATCAGCAGGACGGTGTCCAAGTACACATGGGGATTAAGCAGGGTCACCGCCAGCGCGCTCAACAGGACGGCGCGCAACGAGCGGGTCTTGAGGCTGGCTCCCTGATCCAGGCTTTGCTTCGAACAGGCCCTGCGCAGCGCGCACGCGCCGTACCAGAGCAGGAACGCCGCACCGCCCCAGCGCGCCACCGCCAGCAGTATCGGGCTCTGGGCCAGGACAGTGGCCAGGCCGAACACTCCGGCGGCCACCAGCAGCGCATCGCAGATCACGCACAAAGCCGCGACGGGCAAATGATGCTCGCGGCGCAGGCTTTGCGCGAGGACGAATGCGTTCTGCGTTCCGATTGCCATGATCAGCCCGAGGGCCACCAGCAATCCGTTCATATAGCTCTGCCACATACTGAAGGATCCTTGTGAATGCTCAAACGGTGCTGGCTATGATGCGCATCGTGCCTGTATAAGAAAAACCAATATTGCTGATCGCTCATTAGAGAAACTGATGTTCGACTATAAGTTGTTGTCTGCCCTGGCGGCGGTGGTGGAACAGGCCGGCTTTGAACGTGGCGCCCATGTATTGGGGTTGTCGCAGTCGGCCATCTCCCAGCGCATCAAATTGCTGGAGGGCCGTATCGGCCAGCCGGTGCTGGTGCGCGCTTCGCCGCCGACGCCCACCGATATCGGTCGGCGCTTGCTCAACCATGTGCAACAGGTGCGCTTGCTCGAGCGCGACCTGCAAAGCCAGGTGCCGGCCCTTGACGAGGAGGGCATGCCCGAACGCCTGCGCATCGCCCTGAATGCCGACAGCCTCGCCACCTGGTGGGCAGAGGCCGTCAGCGACTTCTGCGCCGAACAGCACTTGCTGCTGGATCTGGTGGTGGAAGACCAGACGGTTGGCCTCAAGCGCATGCGTGCCGGTGAAGTGGCAGCTTGTATCTGCGCCAGCGAGCGCCCGGTGGCCGGTGCGCGCAGCCTGTTGCTGGGTGCCATGCGTTATCGCGCGCTGGCGAGCCCAGCCTTCATTGCCAGGCATTTTCCCGAGGGCGTGCGGGCCGATCAATTGGCGCGCACACCTGCGCTGGTGTTTGGCCCGGATGATTTCCTGCAACACCGCTACCTGGCCTCTCTTGGGGTGAATGGTGGTTTTGAACACCATCTATGCCCGTCATCCGAAGGCTTTATCCGCCTGACGGAAGCCGGCCTGGGCTGGGGCCTGGTGCCCGAATTGCAGGTGCGTGACCAGCTTGAAACCGGCGCATTGGTCGAGTTATTGCCAGATAAGCCCATCGATGTGCCGCTGTACTGGCATCATTGGCGCAGTGGCGGGCAGTTGTTAGGCCTGTTGACCGACCATCTGGCCCAGGCGTGTGGCCAATGGTTGGTGCCGTTGGAGTAGCGGCAGGCGTCAAGGCAACAGCGATGAAAAACGAAAGAACACGGAGTACTACATGAAAATTCTGGTCACCGGCGCAAGCGGCTTCATCGGCGGGCGCTTTGCGCGCTTCGCCCTTGAGCAGGGCCTGGATGTGCGGGTCAACGGGCGGCGCGCCGAAGGTGTGGAACACCTGGTACGGCGTGGTGCCGAGTTTATCCAGGGTGATTTGAATGATGCCGACCTGGTACGCGACCTGTGCCGCGATGTCGAAGCCGTGGTGCATTGTGCCGGTGCCGTCGGGCTGTGGGGCAAGTACCAGGACTTCCACCAGGGTAATGTGCTGGTCACCGAAAACGTGGTCGAAGCCTGCCTCAAGCAGCGCGTCGGGCGCCTGGTGCACCTGTCGTCGCCGTCTATCTACTTCGATGGCCGCGATCATTTGGGGCTCACCGAAGAGCAAGTGCCCAAGCGTTTCAAGCATCCCTATGCCGCGACCAAGTACCTGGCCGAGCAGAAAGTCTTCGGGGCCCAGGAGTTCGGCCTTGAAGTGCTGGCATTGCGTCCGCGTTTCGTTACCGGGGCCGGCGACATGAGCATCTTCCCGCGCCTGTTGAAGATGCAGCGCAAAAATCGCCTGGCTATCGTGGGCGACGGCCTGAACAAGGTCGACTTCACCAGCGTGCATAACCTTAATGAAGCGTTGCTCAGCAGCCTGCTCGCCCCCGGTTCGGCGTTGGGCAAGGCCTACAACATCAGCAACGGTGCGCCGGTGCCGGTGTGGGACGTGGTCAACTATGTAATGCGGCAAATGGAACTGCCCCAAGTGACCCGGTATCGATCCTACGGTTTGTCCTACAGCGTGGCAGCCTTGAATGAGGCATTTTGCGCCATGTGGCCGGGGCGGCCGGAGCCGGCGTTATCGCGCCTGGGCATGCAGGTGATGAACAAGGATTTCACCCTCGATATCAGCCGCGCCAGGCATTATCTCGACTATGAGCCCAAGGTCAGCCTGTGGGCCGCGCTCGACGAGTTCTGCAGCTGGTGGAAGGCTCAGGACCCGGGCTTCAAATAAGCTCATAACCAGCAACACACCGGGAACCGAATTCCAGGTTCCGGGTCGATCCATGCGCCGGGAGTGCGGTTTATACTCCTGCCGCTCGGCTTTGCAGCCAGCCACCTCATTGATTCAGGGTAGATTCATGCGTAACGATGCAAATGACGACCTCGACAACGTTCCCACCCTGCGGGCCGACCATGGGGACGACGATGATTTCGTGCCGACCCCCGCCACGTCGGTGCGCTCGCGCGCGACGCCCGTGGTCAAGGTCAAGAGCGCCAGCACCGGCCCATTGTGGGCATTGGTCGGCGCACTGTTGATCGCCTTTGCTGGCCTCGCCTGGTGGAGCTTCCAGCAGATTTCGCTGATGGGCCAGCAGTTGGTCGCCACCCAGGAAAGCTTTGCGCGGATCAGCGAGGAAGCGGCGGGGCGCCTGCAGGCTATTTCCGGCAAGGTGGTAGCCAGTGAAGCCAACGTGAACAACGGCAGCGAAGCGTTGAAACTGCAGATTAAGCAGTTGCAGGACCAGTTGCAGGAGCAGAACAAGCAACAGCTGGGCGTGGCTGGCCAAGCCACCGAACTGGACAGCCGTTTGGCCCAGATGACCGCCAGCACCACCGAGCTGACGGCGGCGAACGCCAAGTTGCAAGGCGAGGTGCAGGCCCTGACCGATGCCGTTGCAACGCTCAAGGCGGCGCAAGGCGAGATCAAGGACCTGTCCACCGAGGTGGCGGCCTTGAAAAAGCAGGGCAACCCAAGCGCGGCCATTGCCCGCCTCGAGCAGGACGTGCTGGTACTCAAGAGCGCCCAGGAAAACCAGCCTGCCAACCTCGATGCGCCGACCAACAAGGAGTTCGACGTGTTCCGCATCCAGACCACCCGCAATATCACCACCTTGCAAAGCCAGGTGCAGAATCTGAACCAGCGCCTCAATGCGCCTGCTGCAGCCACACCGCTGGGTCAGTGACCACCAATCGTCCTCTGTAGGAGCGAGCTTGCTCGCGAAAAACGTTAACGATTACGCAGGTTATCCTGGATAAACGCGGTGCTTGTTAGCTTTTCGCGAGCAAGCTCGCTCCTACATGGATTGTCACCAAGCGGTGACATTTCTTTTCCCCTTCGTTACTTGCCCCTCCCGCGCCCTTGTTTAGACTCCGGTCATCCCACAAAAAACAATAAGGGCTACCCATGACCACCCAACCACTGCCTGCCAGCAGTTGGCTGAACGCACCTGCCCATCACGCCTGGCTCGCCGCCGAAGGCCAGCGCCTGCTGGCGTTTGCCAAGGCATCGCGGTTGCCGGACGGTTTCGGCAACCTGGACGATAAAGGCCAACTGCCGGCCGACGCCCACGCCGAGACCATGAACACCGCCCGTATGACCCACAGCTTCGCCATGGCCCATGCCATGGGCCTGCCTGGTTATGCCGAGTTGGTGGCCCATGGTGTCGAGGCCCTTGGCGGGCCGCTGCGCGACAGTGAGCACGGTGGCTGGTTCGCCACTCCCGACGCCCTTGATGGCAACACCGGCAAGGCAGCTTACCTGCATGCCTTCGTCGCCCTGGCCGCCAGCTCTGCCGCAGTGGCCGGCGCGCCCGGTGCACAGGCCTTATTGAACGACGCCATCCATATCATCGACCAGTTTTTCTGGAGCGAGGAGGAGGGCGTCATGCTCGAATCCTTCGCCCAGGACTGGAGCGGCGTCGAAGCTTATCGCGGCGCCAACAGCAACATGCATGCGACCGAAGCCTTCCTTGCGCTGGCTGATGTGACCGGTGACAGCCGTTGGCTGGATCGTGCACTACGTATCGTCGAGCGGGTAATCCACACCCATGCCGCCGGCAACCAGTTCATGGTGATCGAGCATTTCGACGCGCAGTGGAAGCCACTGCTCGACTACAACGAAGATAACCCCGCCGATGGCTTTCGCCCTTATGGCATCACCCCCGGCCACGGTTTCGAATGGGCCCGGCTGGTGTTGCACCTTGAAGCCTCGCGCCTGCTAGCAGGGCTCAGCACGCCAGACTGGCTGGTAAGCGACGCGAAAAACCTGTTTGCCAGTGCCTGTGAATACGCCTGGGCGGTGGATGGCGCTGCCGGCATCGTCTACACCCTGGACTGGAACCATCGCCCGGTGGTACGCGAGCGTCTGCACTGGACCCACGCCGAAGCCAGCGCCGCCGCGCAAGCCCTGCTCAAGCGCACCGGCGAGCTGCATTACGAAACCTGGTACCGCCGAATCTGGGAGTTCTGCGAAACCCACTTTATCGACCGCCACAACGGCAGCTGGCACCACGAGCTCAGCCCCCACAACCAGCCCAGCAGCAAGATCTGGGGTGGCAAACCGGACCTGTACCATGCCTGGCAAGCGGTGGTGCTGCCGGCGCTACCCTTGTCGCCCAGCATGACCAGCGCTTTAGCTCAGGGCGTTTATGTCACCAAGTGGTGACATTTGTACGTCCCTTTGTTACCTGCACCCTGCAAATCCATGTTTAAACTCCGTGCAGCGCAAGCTCTAGACTTGCATGCATAACAACAAGAAAAGGTACTCAGATGAACGCGATTAATCGCCTCGCCGTCGCTATTTCCATTGCCTCGTTGTTTCCCCTCAGTGCATTTGCCGCCGACTCCAAAGGTACGGTTGAAGTGGTGCATTGGTGGACCTCAGGCGGTGAGAAAGCGGCTGTGGATGTGCTGAAGGCCCAAGTTGAGAAAGACGGCTTCACCTGGAAAGACGGTGCCGTAGCAGGTGGCGGTGGCGCCACCGCGATGACCGTGCTGAAAAGCCGTGCGGTCGCCGGCAACCCACCAGGTGTTGCCCAGATCAAGGGCCCCGACATCCAGGAATGGGCGTCCACTGGCCTGCTCGACACCGACGTGCTCAAGGACGTCGCCAAAGCAGAAAAATGGGATTCTTTGCTCGACAAGAAAGTCTCCGACACCGTCAAGTACGACGGTGACTACGTTGCCGTACCGGTCAACATCCACCGGGTGAACTGGCTGTGGATCAACCCGGAAGTCTTCAAGAAAGCCGGCATCACCAAGAACCCCACCACCCTCGAAGAATTCTACGCAGCCGGCGACAAGCTAAAAGCTGCGGGCTTCATTGCGCTCGCCCACGGCGGCCAGCCTTGGCAGGACAGCACCGTGTTCGAAGCGGTGGTGCTGTCGGTGATGGGCGCCGATGGCTACAAGAAAGCCCTGGTCGACCTGGATAACGGCGCGCTGACCGGCCCGGAAATGGTCAAGGCCCTCACCGAGCTGAAGAAAGTCGCGACCTACATGGACGTCGACGGTAAAGGCCAGGACTGGAACCTCGAGGCCGGCAAGGTCATCAACGGCAAGGCCGGCATGCAGATCATGGGTGACTGGGCCAAGTCCGAGTGGACTGCGGCCAAGAAAGTCGCCGGCAAGGACTACGAGTGCGTAGCCTTCCCGGGCACCGACAAAGCCTTCACCTACAACATCGACTCCCTGGCGGTGTTCAAGCAGAAAGACAAAGGCACTGCCGCAGGTCAGCAGGACATCGCCAAAGTCGTGCTGGGTGAGAACTTCCAGAAGGTGTTCAGCATCAACAAGGGCTCGATCCCTGTGCGTAACGACATGCTGAACAAAATGGATTCCTACGGCTTCGACTCCTGCGCCCAGACCGCCGCCAAGGACTTCCTGACCGACGCCAAGACCGGCGGCCTGCAGCCAAGCATGGCGCACAACATGGCCACTACCCTGGCGGTGCAAGGTGCGTTCTTTGACGTGGTGACCAACTACATCAATGACCCGAAAGCCGACCCGGCCGACACCGCCAAGAAGCTTGGCGCGGCGATCAAGTCGGCCAAGTAACGCAGCTATCTGTAGGAGCGAGCTTGCTCGCGAAAAACTCAAGGTCACCGCGTTCATCCTGGATGCACGCGCTATCGTTGAAGTCCTTCGCGAGCAAGCTCGCCCCTACAGGGTTCGGTTCACCTGTTAGTCCTTTTTCCCTGTACTGGATTTTCCCATGAGTTCTGTTGCTGTGTTCAGCAAGGCCTCGCCGTTCGATGCACTGCAACGCTGGCTGCCTAAACTGGTGCTGGCGCCGAGCATGTTCATCGTGCTGGTGGGCTTTTACGGCTACATCCTTTGGACGTTCGTGCTGTCGTTCACCACCTCCACGTTCCTGCCCAGCTACAAGTGGGCGGGCCTGGCGCAGTATGAGCGGTTGTTCGACAACGACCGTTGGTGGGTCGCGAGCAAGAACCTGGCCGTATTCGGCGGCATGTTCATTGGCATCACTCTGGTGATCGGGGTGACGCTGGCGATCTTCCTCGACCAGAAAATCCGCCGTGAAGGTTTTATCCGCACCATTTACCTGTACCCGATGGCGCTCTCGATGATCGTCACCGGTACCGCCTGGAAATGGCTGCTCAACCCGGGCATGGGCCTGGACAAACTCCTGCGTGATTGGGGCTGGGAAGGCTTCCGTCTCGATTGGCTGATCGACCCGGACCGCGTGGTCTATTGCCTGGTGATTGCTGCCGTGTGGCAAGCCTCGGGCTTTATCATGGCGATGTTCCTGGCCGGCCTGCGCGGCGTCGACCAGTCGATCATCCGCGCCGCCCAGATCGACGGTGCCAGCCTGCCGCGCATCTATTGGAGCGTGGTGCTGCCCAGCCTGCGTCCGGTGTTTTTCAGTGCGGTAATGATCCTGGCGCACATTGCGATCAAGAGCTTTGACCTGGTGGCCGCCATGACTGCCGGCGGCCCGGGCTATTCGTCCGACCTGCCAGCGATGTTCATGTACTCGTTCACCTTCAGTCGTGGCCAGATGGGCATGGGCTCGGCCAGTGCAATCCTGATGCTCGGTGCGATCCTCGCGATCATCGTGCCGTACCTGTATTCCGAGCTGAGGACCAAGCGTAATGACTAGTCTCGTTGCCAAACCTGCCATCAGCCTGAGCCGCATCGCGATCTACGCGGTGCTGATCCTGGCGGTGCTGCTGTATCTGGTACCGCTGGTGGTGATGCTGCTCACCAGCTTCAAGACCCCTGAAGACATCAGCACCGGCAACCTGCTGAGCTGGCCGACCGTGGTCAGCGGCATCGGCTGGGTCAAGGCCTGGGCCACTGTGGATGGCTACTTCTGGAACTCGATCAAGATCACCGTGCCGGCGGTACTGATTTCCACCGCCATCGGTGCCTTGAACGGCTATGTGCTGTCGTTCTGGCGCTTCCGGGGTTCGCAGCTGTTCTTCGGGCTGTTGCTGTTCGGCTGCTTCCTGCCGTTCCAGACCGTGCTGCTGCCGGCGTCGTTCACCCTCGGCAAGATGGGCCTGGCCAGCACTACCACCGGCTTGGTGTTTGTGCACGTGGTCTACGGCCTGGCGTTTACCACGCTGTTTTTCCGTAACTACTACGTAAGCATCCCGGATGCGCTGATCAAGGCGGCACGCCTGGATGGCGCTGGGTTCTTCACCATCTTTCGCCAGATCATTTTGCCGATGTCGACACCGATCATCATGGTCTGCCTGATCTGGCAATTCACCCAGATCTGGAACGACTTCCTGTTCGGCGTGGTGTTCTCCAGTGGCGACTCCCAGCCCATTACGGTGGCGCTGAACAACCTGGTCAATACCAGCACCGGGGCCAAGGAATATAACGTGGATATGGCGGCGGCGATGATCGCCGGGCTGCCGACCCTGCTGGTCTATGTGATCGCAGGCAAGTATTTCGTGCGCGGCCTTACGGCCGGCGCGGTCAAGGGGTAATCATGGCTACGCTTGAACTTCGCAATGTAAACAAGACCTATGGCGCCGGCCTGCCCGACACCTTGAAGAACATCGAACTGTCGATCAAGGAAGGCGAATTCCTGATCCTGGTCGGTCCGTCGGGCTGTGGCAAATCCACGCTGATGAACTGCATCGCCGGCCTTGAGACCATCAGCGGCGGCGCGATCATGATCGGTGATCAGGACGTCAGCGGCATGAGCCCCAAGGACCGTGACATCGCCATGGTGTTCCAGTCCTACGCGCTGTACCCAACCATGAGCGTGCGCGAGAACATCGAGTTCGGCCTGAAAATCCGCAAGATGCCCCAGGCCGATATCGACACCGAAGTAGCACGGGTGGCCAAGCTGTTGCAGATCGAACACCTGCTCAACCGCAAGCCCGGCCAGTTGTCCGGCGGCCAGCAACAGCGTGTGGCCATGGGCCGTGCCCTGGCGCGTCGGCCGAAGATCTACCTGTTCGACGAACCACTGTCCAACCTCGACGCCAAGCTGCGCGTCGAGATGCGCACCGAAATGAAACTGATGCACCAGCGCCTGAAAACCACCACCGTCTACGTCACCCACGACCAGATCGAAGCGATGACCCTGGGCGACAAGGTGGCAGTGATGAAGGACGGCATCATCCAGCAGTTCGGTACGCCGAAAGAGATCTACAACAACCCTGCCAACCAGTTCGTTGCGAGTTTTATCGGTTCGCCGCCGATGAACTTCGTGCCTCTGCGCCTGCAACGCAAGGACGGTCGCCTGGTGGCGCTGCTCGACAGCGGCCAGGCCCGTTGCGAACTGGCGCTTAACATGACGGACGCCGGCCTTGAAGACCGCGATGTAATCCTGGGCCTGCGCCCGGAGCAAATCATGTTGGCGGCGGGTGAGGGCAGCAGTGCATCGAGCATTCGTGCCGAAGTCCAGGTTACCGAGCCGACCGGCCCGGACACCCTGGTATTCGTGCAGCTCAACGACACCAAGGTCTGCTGCCGCCTGGCGCCGGACGTGGCACCGCAGGTAGGCGAGACCCTGACCCTGCAATTCGACCCGGCCAAGGTGTTGCTGTTTGACGCCAAGACCGGTGAGCGACTGGGTACCGCTGCTTCACTGCCGGCACAGGGGCATGCCGACAACGTGACCCAATTCAAGGGTCGCTGAAGCAGATAAGCAGTTGTTTTAGTTAAAAAATGTAACCCGCGTTAGATAAAAACAGTTTAATAACAATAAAGACGAGGATGTAGGGATGAAAAAGCAACACAACAACACCCGGCTGATCTGCCAATTGTCAGCAGTAGCAGCCCTGGTTTTGTCCGCCAATGCGATGGCGGACGAAGCCTTCAGTGCCGATTCCAAATGGATGACCGGTGATTGGGGCGGAACGCGGACCAAGCTGATCGAGCAAGGTATCGACATCAAGGCCGACTACGTTGGGGAAATGGGCTACAACGCCCACGGCGGCTACAACGACGACAAGACCGGTCGCTACTCTGACCAGTTTGGTCTTGGCGTGGCACTGGACCTGCAAAAACTGTGGGGCTGGGATAACACCCAGGCCAAGATCCAGTTGACCAATCGTAATGGTCAGAACATCTCCAATGACCGTATTGGTGACCCGCGTGCCGGCACCTTGAGCTCGTCCCAGGAAGTCTACGGTCGTGGCCACATGGTACGTCTGACCCAGTTCTGGATTCAGCACCAGATGTTCGACAACAAGTTGGACGTGAAACTCGGCTACTTTGGTGAAGGCGAAGACTTCAACACCTTCCCGTGCGACTTCCAGAACCTGTCGTTCTGTGGCTCCCAGGTGGGTAACTACGTCAACACCTGGTACAACTGGCCGGTTGCCCAGGCCGCGATCCGCGTGAAGTACAACATCACGCCTGAGCTGTATGCGCAAATCGGCGCCTACAACCAGAACCCATCGCAGCTGGAGCACGGCAACGGCTTCAAACTCAGCGGTAGCGGTACCAAAGGTACTGTGATTCCGGTTGAATTGGTCTGGTCGCCGAAGGTTAATAACCTGCCGGGCGAATACCGTGTGGGCTTCTACAAAAGCGCCGCCGATGCCCCGGATGTCCGTGAAGACGTCAACGGCGGCGATGCTGTCCTTTCTGGCGCAGACTTCCGTACCCGTAGCAGCAAGAAAGGTTACTGGTTCGTTGCGCAACAGCAACTGACCACGCATAACGGCGACGCTTCCCGTGGCTTGAACATCGCTGCCAACGCGACCTTCCACGACAAGGAAACCAACCTGGTCGACAACTACCAGTCGTTGATGCTGGTGTACAAAGGCCCATTCGACGCGCGTCCAAAAGATGACGTCGGCATTGGCGTTGCTCGCCTGCATGTCAACGATGACGTGAAGAAGAACTCCCAGCTGCTCAACGCCGCCAATGGTGTGAGCGACTATGACAATCCGCTGTACACGCCCATTCGTGAGACCGAGTACAACGTTGAACTCAACTACGGTTTCCACGTCACCAATTGGCTGACCGTGCGCCCCAACCTGCAATACGTAGTCCAGCCTGGCGGCGTGGATAAGGTCGACAACGCCTTGGTCGCCGGCCTGAAAATTCAGTCTACGTTCTAACGCTGTTGCGATAAGCTCCTCTCTCTGTGCGCATTTGCGGGTAGCCATGGCTATCCGCTTTTTTTTGGGTTGCACTGTGATATTCGGGACCTGGGCACATGCATGAGCAACCGCTGCAACGCTTTTTCAAATCCCTGCGCGAACGTCCAGTGTTCGCCTGGGAACGCTTTCAGATGCGCGACGTGTTGGTGATCGACCATCCCCTGTGCCAGGCGGTGTTCAGTCGTCAGGGCGCGCAATTGCTGCACTTTCAACCCACGGGCCAGAAGCCCTGGCTGTGGTGCGCCGCCAAATGGCCGCAAGTCGGTGCCATTCGTGGTGGCGTGCCGGTGTGCTGGCCCTGGTATGGCCGCCATCCCAGCGAAAACGCCTGGCCTTCCCATGGTTGGGCGCGCTTGATCGACTGGAAGCTGCTCGACAGCAGCACCGACGACGACGGCGTGTGCCTGCACTGGCAATTGCAGCTGTGTGACTGGCAGGTGGACTTGCACGCACACCTGGGCGAAACCCTGGACCTGCGCCTGAGCACTGAGCATCAGGACGAACTGCCGTGCCAGCTGAGCCATGCGTTGCACGCTTACTGGCGTATTGGTCACGTTGATGAGGTAGCGCTGTCTGGGCTCGACGGGGCGCAGGGCTACGACCAACTCAACCGCCAGGTTTGCCAGCAGGAAGGCGAGCTAAGGGTCGATGGCGGTTGCCAGCGGGTATTCCAGCATGAGGGCGAATTGCAGCTCAAGGACCATGCCTGGCAGCGCGAACTGTGCATCGACACCGGCGACAGCGCCGACACGGTGGTGTGGCACCCAGGTAGCCGGCCGCTGTTGGGCGTGAGCTTTAATGAGGCGTCGGGGTTTGTGTGCGTAGAGTCGGCGATGGCCGGGGCCAGCCTGGCGCCGGGGGAGAGGGCGCATTTGAGTTTGCAGGCCAGGGCTGGGGTTTAGGTGTATGGCTGAGGGCCCTATCGGGAGCAAGCCCCCTCCCACAGTTTGATTTGTGAATACCTTCAAATGTGGGAGGGGGCTTGCTCCCGATGAGGCCAGTGCAGCCAACACAAGTCCAGGCCTAGTTGAACTCGTCCCCCACCGGATACCGGCTGTCATTCAAGCTCTCTTTGATCTTGCGCAAATGCGGCTGGAAATCCACCCCGCGGCGCAGGGTCATGCCGGTTGCCAGCACATCCAGCACCGTCAGCTGGATGATGCGTGACGTCATTGGCATATAGATGTCGGTGTCTTCCGGCAACGGAATGTTCAGGCTTACCGTACTGGCCTTGGCCAGCGGCGAGTTCTCGGCGGTGACACCCAGTACTGAAGCACCGTTTTCCCGGGCAATACGCGCCACTTCTACCAGTTCACGGGTACGCCCGGTGTAGGAAATGATCACGAACAACTCACCGGTGTGGGCCACCGAAGCGATCATGCGCTGCATCAGCACATCCGCATGAGCGGTCACCGCCAGGTTGAAACGGAAAAACTTGTGCAGCGCATCCATCGCCACCGGTGCCGAAGCCCCGAGGCCGAAGAAGTGGATCTGCCGCGCCTGGATCAACAAGTCCACGGCCTTGCTGATCAGGGCCGGGTCCAGGGCCTGGCACGCGCTGTCCAGGGACGCAATGGCGCTGCCAAAGATCTTCTGGGTGTAGGCTTCGGGGTTATCATCAGCCTCCACGGCCCGGCTGACATACGCAGCGCCGCTGGCCAGGCTTTGCGCCAGCTGCAATTTAAGTTCAGGGTAACCGCTGACGCCGAACGAACGGCAGAAGCGGTTGACCGTCGGTTCACTGACCGAGGCGGCCTGGGCGAGGGCGGCAATCGAGAAGCGGGTGGCCTGCTGCGGGTTGAGCAGGATGACTTCAGCGACTTTGCGCTCGGCCTTGTTCAATTCTTCGAGGCGGTTCCGGATCTGTTCCAGAAGATTTCGCACGCGGTCCATTCAGTCTTTCCTTCGGGCGACGATGCAAATAAGGGGCAGTGACCAATCGATGAGTGGCCGTTTGCGGTGGCCTATCCTACTGAGGGTAGCTGAACACCACCACTCGGAATGCGTATTTCGGGAAAATGTTGTGGTTATTACTACATTTTTCCTTGAGTGATGCCTTGAAAAAAGGTATTTGTAGCTTAACTTGATAAAAGAACAAACATCATGCCTTCGATAACCGTAGAACCCTGCACCTTTGCCCTGTTTGGCGCCTTGGGTGATCTGGCGCTGCGCAAGTTATTTCCTGCTCTCTATCAACTCGATGGTGCCGGGTTGCTGCACGACGACACGCGCATCCTGGCCCTGGCCCGTGAAGCCGGTAGCGAGCAGCAACACTTGGCCCATATCGAAACACAATTGCGTAAGTACGTCGGCAAGGAACTCGACGAAGCCGTGACCACGCGCTTCCTTGCGCGCCTGGCCTATGTGCATGTCGACTTCATGAAGGCTGACGACTACGTCGCCCTGGCCGAGAACGTTGGCAGCGAACAGCGCCTGATTGCCTATTTCGCTACCCCGGCGGCAGTGTACGGCGCGATCTGCGAGAACCTGGCCAAGGTCGGCCTGGCGGACAACACCCGTGTGGTGCTGGAAAAGCCCATCGGTTCGGACCTGGAGTCCTCGCGCAAGGTCAACGACGCCGTGGCGCAGTTTTTCCCGGAAAACCGCACCTATCGCATCGACCACTACCTGGGCAAAGAGACCGTCCAGAACCTGATCGCCCTGCGTTTCGCCAATAGCCTGTTCGAAACCCAGTGGAACCAGAACTACATCTCCCATGTGGAAATTACCGTGGCCGAGCAGGTCGGCATCGAAGGCCGTTGGGGCTACTTCGACAAGGCTGGCCAGCTGCGGGACATGATCCAGAACCACTTGTTGCAACTGCTTTGCCTGATTGCAATGGACCCGCCGGCCGACCTGTCCGCCGACAGCATCCGTGACGAGAAGGTCAAGGTGCTCAAGGCCCTGGCGCCGATCAGCCCCGAGGGCCTGACCACCCAGGTGGTGCGCGGCCAGTACATCGCCGGCTACAGCGCCGGCAAAGCCGTGCCGGGCTACCTGGAAGAAGACAATTCCAACACCCAGAGCGACACCGAGACTTTCGTCGCCCTGCGTGCCGATATCCGCAACTGGCGTTGGGCCGGGGTGCCGTTCTACCTGCGCACCGGCAAGCGCATGCCGCAAAAGCTGTCGCAGATCGTCATCCATTTCAAGGAACCGTCCCACTACATCTTCGCTCCCGAGCAGCGCCTGCAGATCAGCAACAAGCTGATCATCCGCCTGCAGCCGGACGAAGGTATTTCCTTACGAGTGATGACCAAGGAGCAAGGCCTGGACAAGGGCATGCAACTGCGCAGCGGGCCACTGCAACTGAATTTTTCCGACACCTATCGCAGCGCACGGATCCCCGATGCCTACGAGCGTTTGCTGTTGGAAGTAATGCGCGGCAATCAGAACCTGTTTGTTCGCAAAGATGAAATCGAAGCCGCGTGGAAGTGGTGCGACCAGTTGATCGCCGGCTGGAAGAAGTCCGGCGATGCGCCCAAGCCGTATGCGGCGGGGTCCTGGGGGCCGATGAGCTCGATTGCACTGATCACGCGGGATGGGAGGTCGTGGTATGGCGATATCTGAATTGAAACTGCCTCAGGGCGTGACTGCCCATGAGTATCGTACGCCTGTGCTGCTGGCCGATGGCCTGGCCAATGACGTGGCCGAGCAACTGCGCGCGGCCATCAGTGCCCGTGGCGAGGCGACCTTGGTGGTGTCCGGTGGCCGCAGCCCTGTGGCGTTTTTCCAAAACCTGGCCAAGCAGGGCCTGGACTGGTCCAAGGTCACCGTCACCCTGGCTGATGAACGCTGGGTGCCGGTAGAGCACGCCGACAGCAACGCCGGCCTGTTAAAGCAACACCTGCTGCAAGGCCCGGCGGCCAAGGCCAGGTTCATCAGTCTGTACAGCGCTGCCGCTAATCTTGAAGACGCTGCCGAGCAGGCTGATCGACTGCTGGCCGAATTGCCAGCTATTGATGTGCTGGTATTGGGCATGGGCGATGACGGCCACACCGCATCGCTGTTCCCCAACAGCCCGAACCTGGGCGAGGCGCTTAAGGCCGACGGAACCCGCCGTTGCTGGCCGATGCTGGCGCCCACCGTGCCACATCAGCGCCTGACCATGAGTCGCGCCTTGCTGGCCACGGCCAACTACACCGTGCTGTCGATTTCCGGCAGTTCGAAATTGACCACCTTGAGCGCCGCCCTGGCCAGTGACGATGTTGCTGCCATGCCGATTCGCGCGTTTTTGCAACCTACTCTAGAGATTTACTGGTGCCCATGAGCCAAGGATCAGCCGCTATGAAAAGCCCTCAACCGACCGTGTCCATGGCGGATAAAGTTGCCTTGATCGACAGCCTCTGCGCCAAGGCGCGGATCCTGCCGGTGATCACCATTGCCCGCGAACAGGACATCCTGCCGCTGGCCGACGCCCTGGCAGCCGGCGGTTTGACCGCATTGGAAGTGACCTTGCGTTCGGAATTTGGCCTAAAGGCCATTCAGGTATTGCGTGAACAGCGTCCTGAGCTGTGCACCGGCGCCGGCACCGTGCTTGACCGCCATATGCTCGAAGCGGCTGAAGTGGCCGGCTCGCAATTTATCGTTACCCCCGGCATCACCCGCGACCTGCTGGAAGCCTCGGTACACAGCCCGATCCCGCTGCTGCCTGGGATCAGCAACGCTTCGGGCATCATGGAAGGCTATGGCCTGGGTTATCGCCGCTTCAAGCTGTTCCCAGCCGAAGTCAGCGGCGGCGTCGCGGCCATCAAGGCCCTTGGCGGCCCGTTTGGCGAAGTGAAGTTCTGCCCGACCGGCGGCGTCGGCCCGGCCAATATCAAGAGCTACATGGCGTTGAAAAACGTGATGTGCGTGGGCGGTAGCTGGATGCTTGACCCTGAGTGGATCAAGAACGGCGACTGGGCGCGCATCCAGGAAGTCACCGCCGAGGCGCTGGCGCTGCTGGATTGAGTTGATTTACCGAATCGTTGTTGCTGTGCTTTAACGGCATTTTTGCGGTGCACTTGGTCGGTGCGCCGCTTTTTTTTGCCCGTAGAAAATCTTCAGGCTCACCGAAAAACTGTGGGAGGGGGCTTGCTCCCGATAGCGGTAGATCAGCCACAGCGTCTGGTAACTGACACACCGCAATCGGGAGCAAGCCCCCTCCCACAGTTTAATCTTTGCTTAGCTCGGTAATGGCGTTGACCAGTACGCCGATATCCACTGCCGACGTCAGCAACCCCGGCGTCACCCGGATACAGGTGCCAAACGCAGCCCCCGTGCGCGTGGTGACAAACAGATCGTGTTCCTTGAGCAACCTGTCCACCATCACCTGCTGATCCCGCCCGATGAACTTGAACGCTGTGATCCCGCAATACAGTCGCGGATCATCCGGCGTCAGCACTTCGATCCCCGGCAATGGCCTTACCTGGCTTACCCACAGATCGCGCAGGTAATTCACCCGTGCGCCCTTGGCGGCAGCGCCGCCCAATTGTCGATGTTCTTCAAACACTAATGGCAAGGTCATCAGCGCGGGAAAATTCGGCGTGCTGTAGGACGTACGCGCGCGCACATCTGTGGCCGGGTAGTGAAACTCGCCCATGTCCGGATCGATATCGGCCAGGCGTTCCGGGGCGATATACATAAAGCCCAGGGTCAGCGGCGCGCCGATCCATTTATGCAGGTTGAAACCGGCGAATTGAATGCCCAGTTCGGCCAGGTTGAACTCGATCTGGCCAAGCGCGTGCGCGCCGTCGAGGATCACATCGATAGCCTGTTCACGTGCAGCCCCGGCAATGGCTGCAACGGGCATTACCAGGCCGGTGCGATGGGTGACATGGGTCAGGGCCATCAGCTTGATGCGCGGGTACTGCAAGAACGCGTCGCGATAAGTCCGTACCAGGCTGTCGAAGCTGGCCGGATGGGTGTGTGATACCTCGATCACCTCCACGCCACGGACGCTTGCAAGCCAGCGCATGGCCCCCTTGACCGTGTCGTACTCCAAATCACTGATCAATACCTGATCGCCTGGTTGCAGGCGGTTGTAGTTGCGGATCAGCGATTGCAAGGCTTCGGTGGCGTTGCGGGTGAAGGCGAGCGCCTGCGGATCGACATCGATCAGTGCGGCCAATTGGCGGCGGATCTGGATATTTTCACCCTGCTCAAAGCGCTGACGCACATACACCGAGTTGCTGCGGTTGATATAGCTGATGTGTTCAAGGTACTGCGCCTGTACTGCACGGCTCATGCGCCCGAAATAACCATTTTCCAGGTTGATCGGCCCAGGCTCCAGGTCAAAGCGCTCGGCGATGGCGCGCCAGTGGGGTTCGTTATCAGCATTCCTTGGCATGGCGAGTCTCTTAATGACGAGGGGCGGGTTTACCGTGTTTAGCACGCAGCGGTTCGAGCAGTTCAGACAAGCCGTTGTGGTCGATTTCCTGCATCAGGGCCAGCAAGCCGCCCAATTCACCGTGCGGGAAACCTTCGCGGGCGAACCAGTTCAGGTAAGGCCCGGGCAAGTCGGCGATGATCCGGCCCTTGTATTTGCCGAAGGGCATTTCACGGGTGATCAGCAATTCGAGTTTTTCGGGGTTCATAAGCATCATGCAGTTGAGGCGACGTCTTCGAAAATACAGGCATTCTGCATGAAGGCCAAATGACAGATCATGCAAATAACGTCAATACAGATGGTTCAATAAATCGTAACTTATTGAAATTTAACATTATTTTTGTTTTTAAAAACCTGGCACGGGCACTGCAATAACCAAGACAACCTTCTAACCCGTATAAGGAATTGAAAAATGACTGACATCAATAAAGAATCGATCTCCGTACTTAACGACCTGATCGAGACCAGCATCGACGGCCAAAAGGGTTTCAAGGAATGTGCTGAAGATATCAAGCATCCAGAACTCAAGGCCCTGTTCGCCAAGCGCTCCGCTGATTGCGCAACTGCCGCCGCTGAACTGAAAACTGCAGTGCGTGCCCTGGGCGGCGATCCGGAAGATTCCGGCAGCGTGGCCGGTGCTCTGCACCGTGGTTGGGTCGACGTGAAGTCGATGGTTACAGGCAAAGACGAAGAGGCCGTGCTGAACGAAGCTGAGCGCGGTGAAGACCACGCACTCAAGGCTTACCGTGAAGCGATCGAGAAGATCAACAAGCACAACCTGCTGGGCATTCGTGACCTGGTAGAGCGTCAGTACCATGGCGTACAGCGCAACCACGACCAAGTGAAAGCCCTGCGTAACCAGGCTCGCGCTCAGTCGTAAGACCTGCACTGTAACGACTGTGGGAGGGGGCTTGCTCCCGATTGCGGTGAGTCAATCACTCAATAGGTGACTGATTTACCGC
This sequence comes from Pseudomonas sp. Root569, assembly GCF_001427465.1. Classification (NCBI taxonomy): domain Bacteria; kingdom Pseudomonadati; phylum Pseudomonadota; class Gammaproteobacteria; order Pseudomonadales; family Pseudomonadaceae; genus Pseudomonas; species Pseudomonas sp. Root569. Next base: position 254,699 of record NZ_LMGQ01000027.1, read on the forward strand.
CATCGGGTGCAAGCCCCCTCCCACATTTTTGCATTGTGCAGATTCTAAAATTGCAGTCAGCCTCAGCCGATGCTGATCGGCGGCAACTCAGTCAGGGTCACAACCTGCTGTTTGCGCGGCGCCAGAATCTCCGCTTCGCCATCCACCACCAGTTCATCACGCTGGTTGAACACCCGAGTGGCAATGCGCACACGAAACTTTGGCAGCTTTTCGAGGATTTCCAGGCGCACGGTCAGGGTGTCGCCGATCTTGACCGGCTTTTGGAAGGTCATCTGCTGGCCGATGTAGATAGTGCCCGGCCCAGGCAGCTCGCAGGCCACGGCTGCACTGATCAACGCGCCGCTGAACATGCCGTGGGCAATACGCTCCTTGAACATGGTCGCCTTAGCGTATTCGGCATCCAGGTGCACGGGGTTGTGGTCGCCGGACATGGCGGCGAACAGCTGGATATCGCGCTCTTCTACCAACTTGCTGTAGCTGGCCGTCTGACCGACTTCGAGGGCTTCATACGGGGTGTTGGTTACCTGGGTCATCTAAAGCTGCATCCTGTGGCTAAGCGGTAATTAATTAACTGATTTTAAACGAAAAATTATTCGCAGCGGGCCGGCCTGCGCAGGGCCAGGGCCTGGTCGAGCCAGGTCAATACATCCGCTGTGACTTCAGCGCGGTTGGTTTCGTTGAACACTTCGTGCCGCGCCTGCGGGTAGAGATTCAACTGCACGTTCTGGCAGCCGGCTTCACGCAGGGCATGGGCCAGATCCTTGAGACGCTTGCCTTCGCTCACCGGATCACATTCGCCGCCTATCACCAGGATCGGCAGGCCCGGGTCGATCTGGGCGAGATTGGACGCTTTACTGATTTGCTGCAAGCCGCCGAGCAGGTCGATCCACAGCTGGTTGGTGCAACGGAAGCCGCACAGTGGGTCGTTGATGTACTTGTCGACTTCATCAGGGTCGCGGCTGAGCCAGTCGAATGCCGTGCGGGTGGGCTTGAACGCTTTGTTGAACGAGCCGAACGACAGGAACTCGATCAGCGCACTGCGGCCGCGCGCACCCTGGCGCAGGCGTTCGATACGAGCGATCAACCGCGCTGCGGTGTACAACGCCACCGGCTGGAAATTCGAACCGCTGAGAATCGCTCCATGCAGGCTGGCACTGTGGTGCAGCAGATAACCCTGGGCGATGTAGCTGCCCATGCTGTGGCCAAGCAAAATAATCGGCAGGCCAGGTTGTTGCTGGCCAATGTGCTGGTTGAGGCTGGCCAGGTCGCCCACCACCTTGTTCCAGCCATCCTTTTCGGCGTAGAGCCCCAAGGTACCCTCGTCAGCAGTACGGCCATGGCCGCGCTGGTCCAGCGCATACACGCCATAGCCTGCGCTGCACAGGGCTTCGGCCAGGCGAGCATAACGACCACTATGCTCGGCCATGCCATGGGCGAGCATCAGCACGGCCTTGGGCAGCCCGTCGGGTATCCATTGATTGACGTACAGGCGGCTGCGGTCGTTCGCGGTCAGCCAGAAGGTGCTGTGGTTCATGGCGACTCCATTTGCTCAGAATCATTGCAGTGTATCGCTCATTGGCAGAGGGACGCAGTATCTGCCTACACGTTAGCCGCAAGATTCATACAATCAATGACACGATTAAGCATATTTGCCTGTTTGGCCATAGCTGCTAACGTCCCCAAGGCTCCGCTTCTTATAAATGGATAGAGCGGCCGGACACATTCAGGTAAGAGGACAAGAATAATGCAACCTGATTTCTGGAATGACAAACGCGCGGCGGGCGTCCCCAATACCATCGACCTCAGCACCTACAAGTCGGTGATCGAGGTCTTCGAGCGTTCCTGCAAGACTTTTGCCGACCGTCCGGCGTTCAGCAACATGGGCATCACCCTGACTTACGCTGAGCTTGAGCGCCAGAGTGCGGCGTTTGCCGGTTACCTGCAGCAGCACACCGACCTTAAGCCTGGCGAGCGTATCGCGGTGCAGATGCCCAACGTGCTGCATTACCCGGTGGCGGTATTCGGCGCTCTGCGCGCCGGGCTGATCGTGGTCAATACCAACCCGCTGTACACTCCGCGCGAAATGCGTCACCAGTTCAAGGACGCGGGCGTGCGGGCGCTGGTCTACCTCAACCTGTTCGGTTCGCGGGTACAGGAGGTTTGCACCGACACCGAGATCGACTACCTGATCGAAGCCAGGATGGGCGACTTCATGCCCGCCGCCAAGGGTTGGCTGGTCAATACCGTCGTCGACAAGGTGAAGAAGATGGTCCCGGCCTACCACCTGCCACGGGCGGTGTCGTTCAAGCGCGCCTTGCGCATGGGCGCGGGGCTTGGCGTGACGCGGCATCCGGTGAGCCTGGACGATATCGCCGTGCTGCAATACACCGGTGGCACCACTGGCCTTGCCAAGGGCGCGATGCTCACCCACGGCAACCTGGTGGCGAACATGCAGCAAGTGCGCGCATGCATGTCGCAACTGGGCGAGGACGGCCACCCGCTGGTCAAGGAAGGGCAGGAGGTGATGATTGCCCCGCTGCCGCTGTACCACATCTACGCATTCACCGCGAACTGCATGTGCATGATGGTGTCAGGCAACCACAATGTGCTGATTACCAACCCTCGAGACATTGGCGGTTTTATCAAGGAACTCAAGCAGTGGCGATTTTCTTGCCTCTTGGGGCTCAACACCCTGTTTGTGGCGCTGATGGATCACCCTGACTTCAAGAACCTGGATTTCTCCCACCTCAAGATCACCAATTCCGGCGGCACCGCCCTGGTCAAGGCCACGGCTGAACGCTGGAAGACGTTGACCGGCTGCTCCATTGGCGAAGGCTACGGCCTCACGGAAACCTCACCGGTGGCCAGCACCAACCCCTACGGCGGCCTGGCACGCCTGGGCACCGTGGGCATTCCGGTGCCCGGTACGGCAATGAAAGTCATTGATGATGAGGGGCACGAACTGCCGCTGGGCGAACGCGGCGAGCTGTGCATCCAAGGGCCGCAGGTGATGAAGGGCTATTGGCAGCAACCGGTCGCCACCGCCGAGACCCTGGACGCCGAAGGCTGGCTCAAGACCGGCGACATTGCGGTGATCGATACCGATGGCTACGTCAGTATTGTGGATCGCAAGAAGGATTTGATCATCGTCTCGGGTTTCAACGTGTACCCCAACGAAATCGAAGACGTGGTGATGGCCCACCCGGCCGTAGCCAACTGCGCGGTGATCGGCGTGCCGGATGAGCGTACGGGTGAGGCGGTGAAATTGTTCGTGGTGGCACGGGCCCAGGGGGTGAGCCTTGAGGAGTTGAAGGCGTACTGCAAGACCAACTTCACGGGCTACAAGGTGCCCAAGCATATTGTGCTGAGGGAGTCGTTGCCGATGACGCCGGTGGGCAAGATTCTGCGGCGGGAGCTACGCGACATAGCCTGAATTGAAATAGGGTCAAAATGTGGGAGGGGGCTTGCCCCCGATTGCGCAGTGTCAGTCACCTGGTTAATTGACTGGCCCACCGCTATCGGGAGCTAGCCTCCTCCCACAATTGTTATTTGTCACCCGTGAGGCCCATTCCAGAGCGGATTTCAGCGATATAGAATCTTTGCTCTAAAAATGACCATTAGATGTTCTTGAGTCATGTTTATGACTGTAGGGCCCTCTTTTGGCTCTAGGCGGCCCTTGGCAAAGCTGCTACTCTCGGCGCGCTTTGTGACGTCTCGGCCTGCTTGAAAGCGCCAGATTCACCTTAAAAAGACATACACCAATAATAATCGCATCAAATGCGATGATGAATTCGCGTCGCTGAGGAGTGGGCTTCCATGAATGAAGACTTTTGGAAGGATAAGTACCCCGCCGGGATTGCTGCACAAATCAATCCAGACGAGTATCCGAATATTCAGGCGGTACTGAAGCAGTCCTGCCAGCGCTTCGCCAACAAACCGGCTTTCAGCAACCTGGGCAAGACAATCACCTACGGTGAACTGTACGAATTGTCCGGCGCCTTCGCCGCGTACCTGCAACAGCATACCGACTTGAAGCCCGGCGATCGAATCGCCGTGCAACTGCCCAACGTCCTGCAATACCCGGTCGCCGTGTTTGGTGCCATCCGTGCCGGCCTGATCGTGGTCAACACCAATCCGCTGTACACCGCGCGGGAAATGGAACATCAATTCAATGACTCCGGGGCCAAGGCTCTGGTCTGCCTGGCCAACATGGCGCACCTGGCTGAAAAGGTCGTGCCCAAGACCGCCGTCAAGCATGTAATCGTCACCGAAGTTGCCGACCTGCTGTCGCCGTTCAAGCGTCTGCTGATCAACAGCGTGATCAAGTACGTGAAGAAGATGGTCCCGGCCTATCACTTGCCCCAGGCGATCAAGTTCAACGACGTGCTGGCCAAGGGGCATGGCCAGGCGGTCAACGACGCCAGCCCGGCCAGCAGCGACGTGGCGGTGTTGCAATACACCGGCGGCACCACCGGCGTGGCCAAGGGCGCGATGCTGACCCATCGCAACCTCGTCGCCAACATGCTGCAGTGCAAGGCGCTGATGGGCTCGAACCTCAATGAAGGTTGCGAGATCCTGATCACGCCGCTGCCGCTGTACCACATCTACGCGTTCACCTTTCATTGCATGGCGATGATGCTGATCGGCAACCACAACATCCTGATCAGCAACCCGCGTGACCTGCCGGCGATGGTCAAGGAACTGTCGAAGTGGAAGTTCAGCGGTTTTGTCGGCCTCAACACGCTGTTTGTAGCGCTGTGCAACAACGAAGGCTTCCGCAAGCTGGATTTCTCAGCGCTGAAAGTCACCCTGTCGGGCGGCATGGCGTTGCAACTGGCAGCGGCAGAGCGCTGGAAGGCGGTGACCGGCTGCAGCATCTGCGAAGGCTACGGCATGACCGAAACCAGCCCGGTGGCCACGGTCAACCCGATCCAGAATATCCAGATCGGTACCATCGGCATTCCGGTGCCGTCCACGGTGTGCAAAGTCATCGCCGACGACGGTACCGAGCTGGCGCTGGGCGAAACCGGCGAGCTGTGCGTCAAGGGCCCGCAAGTGATGAAGGGCTACTGGCAGCGCGAAGACGCCACGGCCGAGATGCTCGACAGTGAAGGCTGGTTGAAGACTGGCGACATCGCGATCATCCAGCCCGATGGCTATATGCGCATTGTCGACCGCAAGAAAGACATGATCCTGGTCTCCGGCTTCAACGTCTACCCCAACGAGCTGGAGGACGTGCTGGCCGGTTTGCCGGGGGTACTGCAATGCGCAGCCATCGGCGTACCGGATGAGAAATCCGGGGAGCACATCAAGCTCTTCATCGTGGTCAAGCCAGGGGCCACCCTGACCAAGGACCAAGTCATGGAGCACATGCGCGCCAACGTCACCGGCTACAAGGTGCCCAAGGCCGTGGAGTTCCGCGATGCACTGCCGACCACCAACGTGGGCAAGATCCTGCGTCGCGAACTGCGTGATGAAGAGTTGAAAAAACTGGGCGTTAAAAAATAGCTCAGTCAAGCGTCCTGCCGCACTTGAACAATACCCCTCACTGAGGGGTATTTTTTTGCTTCTCTATAGGCGAAATACCCTGCTTGTTTCTCTGCGGACATCTGTGATATCGAATGGACAAGTGCGGGTTTTTAATACCCGGGTTGCAAGATGAACCACTGATCGAGGAGTGATGATGGACTTAGGGATTCGAGGCAAATGGGCAGTCGTCTGTGCGGCCAGTAAAGGCTTGGGTTATAGCTGTGCGCAGGCGCTTGCGGATGAAGGTGTAAACATCGTGATCAACGCGCGAGGCGCGGTTGACTTGCAAGCCGCCACGCAACGCTTGAAGCAAAGAAATCCGGAGGTCGAAGTCATCTCGGTTATCGGAGATATTACGGATCCATCGATTCGCCAATCATTGGTCGATGCCGCGCCGCAAGTTGATATTTTGATTAATAATGCCGGGGGGCCCAAGCCGGGAAACTTTCGCGAATGGACAGGTGACGAGTGGCGTTCAGCAATTGACACAAATATGTTGGCGCCTATCGAGCTGATAAAGTTGGTGATCGACGCAATGGCAAGTCGAGGCTTCGGCCGCATCATTAATATAACGTCTGGTGCGGTCAAGTCGCCCCTGGATGCCTTGGGGCTTTCAACATCGGTACGGTGTGGGCTCACAGGCTTCGTTGCCGGCCTGGCACGCCAAAAGGACTTCGCTGCAAAAAACACCACGATCAATAATATTTTACCTGGAGCGTTCAAGACGCAACGCCTGGAGCACACGCTTCAAGCGACAGCAGAGCGTTCAGGAAAAACCTTCGACGCGGTGGCTGGAAGTCGTCTGGCGAGCATTCCCATGGGGCGCTTTGGTGACCCCGCTGAGTTCGCTGCATTGTGCGCATTTTTATGCAGTCATCAGGCTGCCTATATGACGGGGCAGAACCTCCTTGTTGATGGTGGAGCATACCCTGGTATCTTCTAATGAACAGCAATATGTGTCGTTGTGCCATCTGCCTTATTCAAGATTTCCAATTTTAAACCGCCTGCAATGGCGGTTTTTTTATGAGTTTTGTCTTTTTTTTGTGGTTCGTAATGCCCTGAAAATAAAGAATAAAATAAAACACGTCATAGATTGGATCCAATCTTATTCCTTTTTGTTATTTGAAACGTTCCAATCCCTAGGTTAGGTTTTTAAGCGGTTGTAACAAGATGTTTCAGCCTAGCCGGTGAGTGTTATGCCCACTCGCCGATCACGTTGGATCTACTGTCTTAGGGAGCAACGCATGTCGACCCAAAAACGCTTGAAAGTCTTTCCTACTGCATCGATCGGCAACATCGCTACCATCCCCTCCTCAAAACCTGAAACGCAGCGGGCAATTATTGCCGCGAGCTTGGCATCAGGAACTTCCTATATTTACAACGACCTTCGTTGTCTCGAAACCGAAACAATGAAAAAGGCCTGTCGTAGTATCGGCGCAGTGATTGAAGAGCAACCAGGGCGGTTAGTGGTGACGGGCACCGGCGGCTTGATCAAGCCCGAAAAGAAAGTGATCGACGCGCTGGGTTCCGGGTTGGTATTTCGAGTGTTTGCCGCGCTGACCTGCTTTACAACGACCCCGGCCGTTATTACCGGGGATGATGTACTGCGCGGACGTGTCATGGAGCCCTTGTTTGTAGCGCTGGAAGGGCTGGGCGCACACATTTCATGCATCAACCACAGTGGCAAGGCGCCTATCGTCAATTGGGGTGGCTATCAGGGTGGGGAATGCTCGATTGAGGGCAACATCAGTTCGCAATTCATCACCGCTATTCTTTTCTGCGCGCCTCTGGCCAAACAACCTACGGTGGTCAATATCCGTGGTGAAATTCTGTCGCTGTCGTATATCAAGCAAACCCTGGAAACACTCGGTACAGCGGGGATTGTCTTTGAGGTGAACGCGGACTATTCGCGGATCAAGGTATACCCAGGTCAGTACCAGAGTGCAAACTACACGATAGTCGGTGATTACACTTCCTCGTCCTACTTGATTGCGGCTGGAATAATATTCCCCGGTACGTTGACCCTGAAAAACATGAACAGCAAGAGTTTGCAGGGGGAGCGTGCAATTCTTAAGGTGGCCGAGGCGCTGGGGGTAAAGGTCGAATTTAATGACGCTACCAATGAAGTGCGCATTATTAATAACTTGGCCGAATTGAAAGGCGAATATCATTTTGATGCGAGTGATTATCCTAATATTGTGCCAACGCTGGCGGCGATAGGTGCTTATGTGCAAGGCGAGTTCAAGGTCACTGGCGGCTCCATTACCCGCTTGCACAAGTCGCCACGCATCGAAGCGATGGTGACTGAGCTGGTAAAAATGGGCGTGGCCATAGAGCCGTTATTTAAAAACGGCGTTTACGACGGCTTCCTCATTCGTGGAGAACCGAGTTACGCCGGTGACGCAGTGTTGTCGGCCTGGGGTGACCATCGAATCTTCATGTCGCTGTTTGTCGCCTCCCTGCGGTGCCAACAGATCAACGAGTTGGATGGCTATCAGGATGTTCACTGTTCCTTTCCGGACTTCTTCCAGGAGTTTGAACGCCTGGGCGTGTCATTTGAAGAGTCTTCGACAGCAGCCAAACATGTTGAAGTCTGATTGATCATCCATGAAATAAAGTGAGGGTGACCGGGTTACCCTCTTTATAACGGACTATAAAACATGAATTATCGAGAAAAGCTTCAACAAGAAGGGTATGTCGTTATTCCGAAAGTTCTTTCCAGCGATCAAGTGACCACGTTGCGTGAGACTTATACTCGCAGTTTGGCGCAGACTCAGCAAAGCACGCTGCTGCCAACGGCCTTTCTACAATTCAGTGACATGATCAACGCGCTGTTTGAGCCCCGAGCCGTCAACGCTATCAAGGAGATATTCCAGTCGGATTTCTCTTTGTTGCCCAATTTTACGGTGCGTGAAAGTGTTTATATACCTTGGCATAACGATGCTTATTTTCTGCCTGAAGAAGTAATTGAGCCCAGTGCATCTCCTGAGTTTTTGCAGTGTGCCTATTATCTTCAAGATAATGACTCAGTCGCGGGCGGCGGTATTACGTTATTACCCGGTTCGCATAAACTTAGCAAGGATGAAGTCAAACTCAGGCTTGCTGACCCTGTGGCCTTTGAGCGCACCGTCATGAGTAAGGCTGGCGACTTGGTCATTTGGGATAATCGAGTTACTCACCGCAGCAGCGCACCCGATGAAACACCCGTGGCGACGAAGTTGGCCATTCAATGGACTGTCTCCGCGTCGACCAAGCATAACGCTTCCTATATTACCTACTTGCGCGCACGGGCAGAACGCAGTCTGCACGTGTCCGACTATTTGCCGAATAGCCCTAAGCCGTATTTTGCCGATATGCCCAATGTGCGATACCCATCCTCTTTTTCTCAGGATGCCGTATTGAAGATGAAGCGCGAAAGCATCGCTTTTATTGAAATCTGAACAGGGGATTGCAATGGACTTGCAAAGTACTGGCGAAACCGGTGCACATTACATTCTTCGCCAACTTCAGTCTTTTGGCGTCACGCACTTCTTCATGGTGCCCGGCAAACTGATCAATGCTTTTATGCGTTGTTATCCCAATGATGGTTCCGGAACGCTGGAGATTGAGCCGGTCGTCACTGCCTGCGAAACAGGTGCGTCTTATATGGCGGAAGGTTATGCCCGGGCCAGTGAAAAAATCGGGGTGTGCCTGGTCATCGGCGGCCCGGGAGTCACCAATGCGTTAACTGGGATAGCGTCTGCCTATACCGATCACCAACCGGTCTTGCTGCTGTCAGGCCAGATTGCTTCCTCCCTGGAAATGCAGAACGTGCTCCAGGACGGCAGCCAAACGGGCGTCAATCTGTGCGATGTGTTCAAACCCATCACCCGCAGTGCCCTTGAAGTCAAGGCCGGGCAACCCTTGCCGGCCTTTCTGCGCGAATCGGTCCGGCTATTGAGGGGCGTGGAAAAAGGCCCGACTTACCTGGCTGTCAGCAAAGAAGCGCTGTATGAAAAGTCCATGGCTCGCGTTGATATCGCTCCAAGCGTACTGGAGTCGTGGAGCAATCAAGCGCTTGCCGTCGAAAAGATCAAAAGTGCTGCGATCAAGGCAGTCTTCAAGCGCTCGACCAATCTCGTCATTCTCGCGGGGCTGCGTTGCAAGAACGCCAAGGTGGCAGCCGCGCTCGTGGCGTTTTCCGATCGTTTTTCGATCCCGGTCGCCACCACCTTGAGCGCCAAAGGCCTGTTTCCGGAAGACCACCCCAATGCACTCGGGGTTTACGGTTATTCAGGAAATAAACGCGCCATTGAAGCCTTCAAGAACGGTGTGGATGGCGTGATTTTACTGGGGCTCGACACCACTCAATGGAGCACCATGCTGTGGTCCCATGAGTTAAGGCCGGCATGTGGTGCTATCCAGGTGGACGAGAGCCCGGATTACCTGGGGCGTTTTCTCGATATCGATCACGGCGTGGTGGCGACGGGGGATGGGTTCTTGCGCCTGGTTTGCGAGGTTCATGCAGAGGAGCTGGCCGCCACACAGGAAAGTCGTTCCAAGTGGTCGAATGATCTTCAGCGGGTGCCTTTGCATTATCCGGTCGATGCCAAGGCCACAGGCAATATCGCAGACCATCCCGCGGCCTATATCCCCGTGCTGCAGTCGTATTTCCCCAGTGATGGCGTGGTGTGTGTCGACTCGGGATCGCATCGCTCGTTCTTCGGTCACTATTGGACCGCCCGCGGCCCCAGCGCTTATTTATCGGCAACCACCCTGGGCCCGATGGGCTGGAGTATCCCTGCGGGCATAGGTGCAAGTTTCGCCCGTGCCCATGGCAAGACCATGGTGGTTACCGGTGACGGCTGCATGTTGATGCAAGGGCTTGAGCTGTCCACCGCCGCCAAACATGGGTTGAATATCGTCTTTGTCGTTTTCAACAACAGGTCGTATTCGGCAAGTTACTTCAATAACAAAGATAACTTGCCTGCGCTGACGCAAATCCCTGACTACAACTGGTGCCTGTTTGCCGAGAGCCTGGGCGTGAGCGCGACATGCGTCAGTACCCCAGAGGCATTGCACGATTGTATTGAAAGCATCATGAGCGCGGCTCGGCCTCATCTCATTGAAATCAAGTGCGACGGGCGACATGCCACGCCCAACAGCGAATACAGCTCACGCCTGAAAGATCACCCCTTACTGTGAGGAGCCTGTTGTGAATTCAAAAATGGTCATCACCAACTCCTGCCTGATCCTGGTATTGGGATTGTTTTCAATCGACCTGTACAACCCGGCCTTGCCCGAAATCGCACGGGTATTTTCGGTGACGGACGCACAGTCCCAAAACCTGGTGGTTTTCTATCTTGCGGGCTTTGCACTGTCGCAACTGGTGTATGGGCCGATCTCCGATAGAAAAGGGCGGGTGCCGGTGATTATGGTGTCCCTGGCCCTTGGCGCCTTGGGCAATTACTTGACGTCGACGGCAGACAGTATCCAGGCGCTCTATCTATTTCGTTTGTTGACCGGCATCGGTGCTGGCGGTTGCCCCGTAATAAGCCGGGCAATCTTGAGCGATACGTTCAAGGATAAAACCGAACTGTCCAAGTCACTGACGGTTTTTTCCATGGCGTCCCAGGTTTCGCCAGCGATTGCGCCCGTGCTGGGTGGCTTTATTACTGCAGCGCTACCCTGGCAATACAACTTCTACGCCCTCACCTTGATCACGCTGCTTGGCGCGGTGTTTATCAAAGCTACATTGGTTGAAACGGCTCCACTCCACGGTGTGCCTGCCAAGCGGCTCGAGGGCTTCAAGGTGCTGCTACGGGACTTCAACTTCATGGTCTACAGCCTGGTTTCCGCGGTGCTGTTTGCGATCACCATCGGCTATTTCACCGCGAGTCCGTTTATTTATCAGCTGCAGTTCCATCTGGAGAGCCAGGAGAACGGCCTGCTATTCGTTGGCTACTCTGCGGGTATTGTCCTGGGGTCTTACCTGACCAAGCGTTTCTTGAATCGCTACTCGCCTGAGCGGATCCTGATGGCGTCCCTGGTTGCGCTGACGGGGTTGGCAGCGCTTGCGCCGCTGGTGCTCCAGGCATTCAACCTGGTCACGGCGCCGGCGATAGTGGTGTACGGCTTTTTGGTCGCCCTTGGCTGTGGGTTGTCCTCACCGCTGCTGTTGGGGATCAGTTTGCATGGCCAGGCCAAACACGCCGGCACCGGGAGTGCACTGCAGGGGGCTATCAAGATGGCCGGTGCTGCATTGGCGCTGTACTTTTTCTCTGAGGGGCACACCAGCACGGCGATGGGACTGATGCTGGGAATTTTGGTCATGGCGTTGTTTTGCCTGTTCGCCATCGCCCTGGCCCAGCGTATTGCCAGCCGGTCCGTGGCAACCGCCTGAAAAGGAGCGAAGGTGCGAGGGCGTAACGCTCTCGCCCACGGCCCTTTACCTGCCAGGTTACAGCGCGAACTGCGCGAAGCTCACGCCCGCACCCGCCGGGCGCACATCCTTGAGGAACGAATCTTTGTCGGCGCTCAGCTCCAGGGTAATCTCCGGCTTGCGCTTGCCGGCATTACGCACCACCAGGCCTTCGAGTTTTTCGCGCAGGAACACGGTCGGCACCTTGAGGTGCAGCAACTGGTCGGTCTCGGCGTTGTGCATCAACAGGTGGATCCACTCGTACTGGCCCACGGCAATCCGCGCCACTGGCAGGTCGAACCACCAGATGTTGCGTTTGCGGTCCAGGTCGGTGAAGTGGCAGTTGTTGACGCCGAGTACGGCACCGCCCAGTTCCTGGTTTCTACGGGCAATGGCCTGCGCTTTATTGAGTTTCATAACCTTCCTACGGGATCTGTTATTCAGCCGTGTAGCCTGAATGTGCCGGGCATTCTCGTGGGTTGGGGGCAAAACATAAAGCCAAACCTGCGGCCTGCGATGAAATGCCTGCCGAAAATAATTGAAACTCTGCCACATGGCCCCGGGTCAACCTCTACGTAATGACCGAAACCCTCGATTGTTCCAGGAGAAATACCATGAGCAGTGCATCGGATAAGGCAAAAGGTTTGGCTAACGAAGCAGTCGGCAACGTCAAGCAAGGTGTCGGCAAAGTCACCGGCAACGACAAGTTGCGCGCTGAAGGCGTGGTTCAAGAGAAGAAAGGCGAAGTGCAGAAAGCGGTCGGCGATACCAAGGACGCGGTAAAGAAAGCCACCAAATAATCCTGTTTCGCCGGCTGGTTTCTCGCAGCCCTGCGGCCATCCACGGATGGCCGTTTTTATGTGAGCGGTTGCAACTAAACTTTGGAAATTGTTTCAAAGTCGCCAAATGGGCTACTTTGATGTAGAAAACGGCCCTTGAGTCGCCCACGAACTCAACCTCTTTGCGGCGAAAGGAGACGCTATGATTTTTCCGGTACTCGAAGGTCTCAAGCTGCACAAGGTGCTGGTACGCACCGTCAAGGAATTCGTCGATGACGAGATGCCTACCTACGCCTCGGCACTGGCTTACCAGATGCTGTTCTCACTGTTTCCCTTCCTGCTGTTCCTCATTGCCCTGATCGGTTTCCTGCACCTGCCGGACTTCTTTACCTGGCTGCGACTGCAATCGGAACTGGTGTTGCCTCCCCAGGCGCTGGAGCAGGTCAACCCGGTGATCGACCAGTTGCAGCAGTCCAAGGGCGGCCTGCTCTCGGTGGGTATTGTCATCGCGCTGTGGACCGCCTCTGCGGGCGTACGCCTGATGATGAGTGCGATGAACGCGGCCTACGACGTGGTCGAGGGGCGGCCGATCTGGAAGCGCTTCCCCCTGTCGATTTTCTACACCGTGGGTATCGCCGGCATGTTGCTGGCCGCCGCGGCGTTGATGGTGCTTGGCCCGCAGGTCATGGAATGGCTCGCCGGGCAGATCGGCATGCAGGAATTCGTGGTCACCTTGTGGACTATTCTGCGCTGGCCGTTGATCGTGATCCTGCTGATGTTCGCCGTGGCGCTTATGTACTACGTGATGCCTGACGTGGAGCAGAAGTTTCGCTTTATCACTCCAGGCTCGGTATTGGCCGTGGTGGTGTGGATCGTGGCTTCCCTTGGCTTTGGCTATTACGTCAAGACATTCGCCGACTACAACGCCATGTATGGCAGTATCGGCGCGATTATCGTCCTGCTCCTGTACTTCTATATTTCCGCCGCCGTGTTGCTGCTGGGCGCGGAGATGAATGCCGTGATCGAACACATGTCCGCCGAAGGCAAGGAGCCCGGTGAAAAGGAATTCGACGAACCCAGTGACACCAGTGAAAAACAGCACGTCTCGGGCCTAGGCCGGGACCACTCCAAGCCCACCCCTGATGAAGTGCCAGAGCGATGATCCGTGAAATCCTGAAAATGGGCGACGAGCGCCTGCTGCGTATCGCCTCGCCGGTGCCGCCGGAAATGTTCGACAGCCCGGAGCTGTGGCAACTGATCGACGACATGTTCCAGACCATGGAACATGTAGGTGGAGTTGGCCTGGCCGCGCCGCAGATTGGCGTTGACCTGCAGCTGGTGATCTTTGGTTTCGAAGCCAGCGAGCGCTACCCGGACGCGCCGCCGGTGGCGCAGACCATCCTGATCAACCCGCTGATTACCCCGTTGAGCCCGGTGCTGGAAGAGGGCTACGAAGGTTGCCTGTCTGTGCCGGGTTTACGTGGAGCGGTGGACCGTTACCAGCAAATTCGCTACGAAGGTTTCGATCCCAAAGGCGAACCGATTGTACGATTTGCCGATGGCTTCCACGCGCGAGTGGTACAGCATGAGTGCGATCATTTGATTGGCCGGTTATACCCATCGCGGATCACCGATTTCAGCAAATTCGGGTTTATCGAAGTCATGTTCCCGGAAATGGCCCCAACAGCTGACGAATAAACACCAGGCTACCTGAGATCCCAATGTGGGAGTGGGCGAGTCGAATCGTTGCACCGCCCCTCCCACATTTTTGCCCGGCATCATTCAGATGATTGAGAACCCCATGGCAATCATCGGCTTGTTGCGTTTGTAGCGCACCAAGCGCTCACTGAGCGATTGCGGCAATACCGTTTCCTGGCTGAACCCCATACGCTGATACAGCCCCTCCAGATCCGGATGGCACAGCAGCCACACCGTACCCTCCACTCCGGCTACCGCCTGCTCAATCAAGCGTGCCGCCAACCCCTGGCCGCGATAGGCCGGATCGACAAACACCCCCGTCAGCCACTGCCCACCCACCACCGGGCTCAAGCACAAACCGGCCACGATCTCGCTGTCGCGTGCCACCCACAAGCGTCCACCCTTGAGGGCCTTCATCGAGGAATTGTGGCTGCGGTAAAACTTGTTCAACAGTGGCCACAGGGGCTCTGCCAGCGGTTCGATGTGCAATTCGGGCATGGTCTTCTGGCCAGCATTATCAAGGGCCGGGGATTATAAGCGCCTTCTGTCGGGCAATAGGTGGTATACCCAGTGCTACATCCCCTTTCAGTTGAGCATGCATCATGGCCAAAGGTATGGATTCAAAGAAAGCCGCGAAGAAAAAGCCGGCAAAGACCGCCGATGAAAAACGCGCGGACAAGAAAGCCAAGAAGTCCGAGACCGGCCTGTTCGGTCACTGAGTTACAAGCTTAGAACCAAAGGATCTGCAAGATTTGCGCGCTTCGCGGCACAGAGTGGGAAACACCTGCTCTGAGCTGCCGATGGCCAACTACCTTGACCTGACCCACCGCCGGGAAATCCAGGCCCTGGCTGCAAGTTTTACCGCGAAGACCGAATGGCCCACCTGGCTGTTGTTGCTCGGCGTGTATATCGGCTGGTTCGGTGTGTTGCTTGCCAGCCACTGGCTGGGCCTGTGGTGCAGCACTCTGTTGCTGATCCCGTTGGTGACCCTTTGGCTGTCGCTGCAACACGAGTTGCTGCACGGCCATCCCACCCGTTTCCCGTTGGTGAACAAACTGCTCGGCTACGCGCCGTTTGCCGTGTGGTACCCCTACACCCTGTACCGCGACAGCCACCTGTTGCATCACCACGACGAAGACCTGACCCTGCCCGGCATCGACCCCGAAAGCCGCTACCTTAACCAACAGCAGTGGGACGCCAGCTCGCGCTTGCAACGCAGCGTGCATTGGTTGACCAAGACGGTAGTCGGTCGCTTGCTGCTGGCGGCACCCTTGGCCATCAGCCGGTTGGTGCACGATCAATGGCAACGCCTGCCAGAGGTTTGGCCGATGTGGTTGGCCCACGGCGTCGTGACCCTGTTGATGCTGGGGTTTATCACCCATTACAGCGTTCTGCCGGTGTGGCATTACCTGCTGCTGGTCAGCGTACCGGCCATGTCCTTGGCGTCGATCCGTTCCTACTATGAACACCGCCCGCATCTCCGGCCGGAACAACGCACGGTGCTCAACGAAGCGTCCTGGCCCTGGCGTTGGTTGTTCCTCAACAACAATCTGCACCTGGTGCACCACGACCTGCCCAAACTTCCCTGGTACCTGCTACCCACGGTATATCGCGCCCGTCGCGAGCAATGGCTGGCGCGTAGCGGTGGGTTCCTGGTGCAGGGCTACGGCCAGTTGATCAGTCGCCACGGCCTCAAGGCCATCGACAGCCCTCGGCACCCTTTTGCCTGAGATATGCCCATGAGTAAGCACTACGCCGAGTTGCGCATGTATGTCGCGCCGGAGCCCATCGAGCGGGCCAATCAACAGTGGCTTGCGCGCATCCTTGAACGCCTGGGCCTGCGTCGTCTCAACGCCGACCACCTCGACTTGCCGAGCCTGTGGCTGGCGCCTGAATTGCTGGTCGCCCAAACCTGCGGCTACCCGCTGATGACCCAACTGCGCGGCCAGGTACGCGTTATCGGTCGCCCCCGCTACGAGCTACCCCATAGCAGCAATGGCGAACACTGCAGCCTGTTGCTGAGCCGCGCTGACAACCCACGTACTATGCTGGCGCAGTTTTACAACAGCCGCGGGGTGATCAACGGCCACGACTCCAACAGTGGCATGAACCTACTGCGCCACTGCCTGGCACCGTTGCAGCGCGATGGGCGTTTCTTCGCCAGCATCGCCATCAGCGGCGCCCACCGTGAGAGCCTGCGCTGGCTGCGCGAAGACCGCGCTGACCTCGCCGCCATCGACAGCATTACCTATGACTACCTGGCGCGTTTCGCGCCCGAAGAGGTCGCGGGTTTGCGCATCGTTACCCGCAGCGCGTCGAGCCCGACCTTGCCCTATATCGGCCCGCTGGGCTTGAGCGATGTGCAGCAGGAGCAGGTTCGCGAAGCCATGAACCTGGCGTTGCAAGACCTGCCGCAGGTGGTGCAAACCCTCGGTGTGCAAGCCGTGCTCCCCGCCAGCGAGGACGACTATCAGGTGTTGTTGGATTACCAACGGCAAGCCGCAAGCCTTGGTTACACGAATATTCAATAAAGATATATTAAAATGCATTTTTAATATTATTAAAGAATAAGCGGCTTTGCTAGGATCGCTCCACCGGAACACCGGACATAACGCGCAACCTACTCGACAGGAGCCACTATGTCCGGCGCCGACACCTCTCACCGCGACTACGTGGGCGCACTGTTCCGCAGCCATTACGCCTGGCTGTGCAGCCGCCTGTATCGTCAACTCGATTCCCGTGCACACGCCGAAGACATCGCCGCCGACACCTTTGTCCAGCTCCTGAGCGCACTCGACGTCGCCCCGATCCGCCAGCCTCGCGCCTTGCTCACTACCATTGCCCAGCGCCTGATGTATCAGCTATGGCGGCGACGTGACCTGGAGCGCGCCTATCTCGATGTCCTGGATAACGATGAAGCCTTCAGCGTGCCGTCCCCCGAAAACCTGGCCCAGACGTGCGAGGCGCTGAAAGTCGTCGACCAGTGGCTCGACGGCCTGCCGGCCAAGGTCAGGGCGACGTTCCTGTTGTCCCGACTCAATGGCCTGACGTATCCCGCGATCGCCGCCGAATTGGGAATTTCCCCGCGCTCGGTCAGTGATTACATGGCCCGCGCGCTTAACGGTCGCCTGCGGTTGCGCCTGGAATGAACACCACGCCTGACTCACTGCACACGGCCAACTCGCCCACGATCACGACCATGAGGCAACCATGAAAAAACTGAAAAACCTGCTAGGTGGTTCACTGCTGGCGCTCACCGTCCTGGCCCAGCCTGCGCTCGCCGCCGAACCTCCCACCCTGCGAATCGGCTACCAGAAAAGTTCGGTAAGCATGGTGCTCGCCCGCGAGCACAAGCTATTCGAAGCCGCGCTGCCCGGCACCCAGGTGCAATGGACCGAATTCCTCGGCGGCCCGCCGTTGATCGAGGCGCTCAATGCGGGCAGCCTGGATATCGGCAATATCGGCGACATCCCGCCGATCTTTGCCCAGGCGGCTGGCATCGACTTGCAGTACTTTGCCGTCGAGCCCAACGACGGCAAGACCGAAGCCGTGCTGGTCCCCAAGGCCAGCACGGTGCAGAACGTCGCCGAGCTCAAGGGCAAGCGCGTGGCGTTGCTCAAGGGGTCCAGCGCGCACAACCTGTTCCTCAAGAGCCTGCTGCGCGCCGGCTTGCAATGGAAGGACGTTAACGTGGTGTACCTTTCACCTTCCGACGGCCGTGCTGCCTTCGAACAAGGCAAGGTCGATGCCTGGGTGATTTGGGACCCGTACTACTCGGCCGCGGTGGTCGACGGCTCCGCTCGCGTGCTGGGTGATGGTCAGGGTCTTAACCCGGCTGGCAGTTTCTTTGTGGTCAACGGCCCGTTCGCCCAGCAACATCCCCAGGCCATTGCCACCATTATCCAGACCCTCGGCAAGGCGCAGCGACTATCACTCGACCAACCCGATGAAAGCATTGCATTGATGGCCGGCACCCTTGGCCTGCCACCGGCGGTGGTCAAAAGCTACTTCGAGCATCGCTCGCCCGCGCCGATCCGTCCTTTGCAGGCGATCGACGTCGCCAATCAGCAGCGCACGGCGGACCTGTTTTTTGCCAACGGCCTGATCCCGAAAAAGGTCGATGTGCAGCAAGTCGTCTTAAAGCCCCAATAGCGCCTACAAGTCGGCATCAGGTCATGGATTCCCTGGGCGACTAGATCGCAGCCAGGGTCTCTTTCACCGTCTGCGCCTGTGGGTCAGCCGTCTTTGCTGCAACCTGCTGCTGTTGCTGTTGCTGGAGCCGCTCGGACACTGCCTTGGCAAAGGCATTTTGCTCTTCCACCGGCAGGGCGTTCAGTTGCTCCAGTGTCAGGCCGCGTTCTTTGAGCAACTGATCGCGAATGCGCTCGGCCGGGGTCTTGGTCATGTAATCGGTGAACTCACTGCGTGCTGAACCGGCGACACTGGTGGCCGGCACATCGCTGTTCGGCGCAGTGGCTTGCAGCTGCACACGGGTCTTGGCAAACGCTTCGTCAATGCGATCGCTGGCCTTGTCCAGTTCCTTCTGCGCAACTGGCACTGTGATGTTCTGCTGCGCAGTCTGAAGGGCACCACTGTACAACGCGCTGGCGGCGGCGTTGGCGGGGTCCATGTCGGGTCGCTTGATCTGTTGGACGGTCGACATGGCTTGGGTGTTGTTGTTAACCAGCATGATCGGTCACCTGTGCAAATGGTCGGTGCCACAGCTGGAGCAAATAGCGTGCCGTGTGTGCAAACCTCAATATTTACTGAGAATGGCTTGGCTGCCGCGGCAAGCATGCTGCCGCTGGCGGCCAAGCATTGCCGTCAGTGGGCGATATTTTCCAGCGCCAGGTTACGCGTACGCGGCCCGAACCAGCTGATGGTGATCATCACGATCAGCATGCTGCTGGCGATAAACGCCAACACCCCTGGCGTGCCCAGGTGTTCGAGAATAAAGCCGATCAACAGGCTGCTGAACACCGTAGATAGGCGGCTGAACGAATAGCAGAACCCCACGGCCCGTGCGCGGATATTGGTGGGGAACAATTCGCTCTGGTACGAGTGATAACTGAAGCTCAGCCAGGCATTGCAGAAGGTGATCATCACCCCGCAGGACACCAGCCCCAATGCGCTGGTTTGCAGGGCGAACAGGCTGCCGAAGATCATCGCGCCCATGGCGGAACCGACGATCTGCCATTTGTTTTCAAAGCGGTTGGCCACCTTCACAAACAGCAACGGCCCCAGCGGGTAGGCGAGGGTGATGATAAAGGCGTACAGCAAGCTGTGGGTCACGCTGACACCCTGGCCCGACAGCAGCGCCGGCAACCAATTGCCGAAGCCGAAAAAACCGATGGCCTGGAACACATGGAACACGATCAGCATCAAGGCGCGGCGCCGGTACGGTGGTTGCCAGATATCGGCAAAACGCCCGCGGCCTTGAACGCTGACGGCTTCGGGCTCCGGCTCATCCAAGGGCTTGCCGTGATCTTTCAGGCAGCGTGTTTCCAAGTTGTCCATGATCGCACCGGCTTCTTCGAAACGGCCCTTCTGTGCCAGCCAACGCGGCGATTCCGGCAAGCGCTTGCGCAATTGCCAGATAAACAGCGCAAACACCGCGCTGCTCAACACCACCCAGCGCCAGCCGGAGATGCCGAACGGCGCCTGGGGCACCAGCCACCACGACATCAAGGCCACGGCGGGCACCGACAGAAACTGAATGAAAAACGCAAAGGCAAACGCCGAACTGCGCATGCGCTTGGGCACCAGTTCCGAGAGGTAGGCATCGATAGTCACCAGTTCGATGCCCAGGCCGATGCCCACCAGAAAGCGCATGCAGATGATGCCCAGGGCGGAGGTTTGAATACCCATCAGCACCGTGGCGACGGTGTACCAGATCAATGCAAAGGTGAAGATCGCCCGGCGCCCGAAGCGGTCGGCGATGGGGCTGAGCAGGCTGGCACCGAGGAACAGGCCGAGGAAGGTCGCCGAGGCGAACGCGGCCTGGTCCGAGAAGCCAAACACGCCCTGGCTGCCGGTATGAAAAATTCCGTCGCTGATCAGCCCGGGGCTGATATAGGCGGTCTGGAACAGGTCATACAGCTCGAAAAAACCCCCGATAGACAGCAGCGCCACCAGGCGCCAGATGGTGGCCACGGCGGGCAGGCGGTCGATGCGTGCGCTGATATGGGCGGCGCGGAGCGGGTCGAGGCCGTCTTTGGTGGCGTGTGCAGGCATGGTGAAAACTCAGTAAGTGACGGGAATTTCGAATACCTGGAACGCGTCGTCCAACGGTTGGTAGCCCAGCACACGCGTGGTCTCGCTCAGGTCCAGGCGCTTGAAGCGGTTGTTGGAAATGCCGTGGGCAATCAGGTGCTTCACGCCGACGGTTTCCACTGAGCGTTGCAACAGCTGCACGGCATCCCGCGGGCTGAGCCACGCGCTGAGGTCGCGAGCGTTGTTCAGGTCGTGGGTTTCGGGGAATTCAAAAGCGCCGATGCGCAGGGCGATGGTCGACAGCGGCGTCTTGGCCGCGTAGTAGCCACACAACGCCTCGCCATAGCATTTGCTCACGCCATACAGGTTGGCGGGCATCACCTGCATGCCGGGGGTGATCTGCCGGTCGACCGGATAGCCTTCGATGGTTTGTGCGCTGCTGGCGAACACCAGGCGCTGCACGCCGGCAGCCACGGCGGCTTCGAAGAGGTAGGTGGTGGCGAGGATGTTGTTGGGCAGCAATTCGTCGAACGAGGCACTGGCGTGGGGGATGCCCGACAGATGCACGATCACGTCGATGCCTTCGAGCAGGGTCGCCAGGCTGGATTTATCGCTGAGGTCGGCGTGTACGAAGCGGTGTCCACCCAGGTCGAAATCCGGCGCGATGCGGTCGGTGAGGGTGAAGCGGTAGCGGTCTTGCGAGGCTTGGAAAAATGTCTTGCCGATTCTGCCGCAGGCGCCGGTGAGTAGTACGTTGAGTCCGTTCACGTGGGGTCCCTGTGCTTAGTTGTGGCCGTCGAGGGCGAAGGTCTTGAAACCGGCGTGCTGGCTGAGCCGCTGATAGTAGGCGGCAATGGCTGGGTAGGGCGGACGCTGCATGGGGGTTGCCTGCCAGCGGTGTACCGAGAGGCCGATCAAAATGTCGGCGAGGGAGAATTCCTCGCCGGCCACATAGGCTCCGGTCTTGGCCAGCTGCTGTTCGAGAATCCCCATCTTGTCGTTCCATACCTGCACCGCGGCGGCGATCTGCGCAGCGTCGAGGCCGTCCGGGTTATTGCGTACCAGGGCGGTAAAGGCATCGCTCCAGGCGCGGTTGAGTTCCGTGGCTTGCCAGTCAATCCACTGCTCGACACGGGCCCGTGGCGCCGGTTCGACAGGCAGCAGGTCGTGGCGTTGGTAAAGGCCGACGAGGTAGCGGCAGATGGTGTTGGACTCCCACAGCACGCCGTGGTCGTCGATCAGCACAGGTATTTGCGCGTTGGGGTTCAGGGCGAGGAATTCGGTGGACTGCGTGGGCTTGAAGCCGATGCCCCAGTCCTCGCGCACATAGTCGATGCCCAGTTCCTGGCAGGTCCACAACACTTTGCGCACGTTGATGGAGGAAGTGCGGCCCAAGATTTTCAGTGAATGTCCCATGGTTCTTCCCTGGCGATGGAAAGTGGTCAATCTAGCAGGGCGCAAGCGGGCATGGTTAAAAAATGTGGGAGGGGGCTTGCTCCCGATAGCGGTGGGTCAGTCAACTTACAGATAGCTGACCCACTGCAATCGGGAGCAAGCCCCCTCCCACATTTGGACCGAGTAAGGTCTCAGCAGCGTGGTGTGTGCTGGTCCATGGCCTTGCCGAGCAGCGAGTTAAACGAGGGTGGCAGCTGTACGCAGGTTAGTAGACCGGTGGACACTCAAAGCCGGCGCACCCGAAAGTGTCCTACGCACAGCCGCCATTAACACAGGCAGACTTCTGATCGTTCCCACGCAGAGCGTGGGAACGAGCGGGTCAGGTGCTCTCCCGCACCTGCAACTCAAACCCCATATCCACCACCGGCTTGGCGATCTTGTTGCCCGCCATGATGGTCAACAAATGCTCCGCCGCCCTGCGGCCAATGGCTTCTCGTGGCGTGCTGATGCTGCTCAGGCGCGGCACCATGAATGACGATGCAGGCAAGTCGTTGAAGCCCAGCACTGCCACGCGTTCAGGCACCTTGATGCCATGGCGCAGGGCTTCGAGCAGGGCGCCCTGGGCCAGGTCGTCGTTACCGAAGAAGATCGCATCCACATCCGGATGCGCTGCCAGCAATTGCAGGAACAGTTCGCCGCCCAGGCCCACTGAGGAGGGGCGGGGTGTCAAAAGCTCCAGCGCCGGGTCGTACATGCCCGCCTGCTGCAAGGCGCGGCGGAAACCTTCACCGCGCAACAACGTGCGCTGATCCAACTGCGCGCCAATGTAGGCCAGGCGCTTACGCCCCCGGGACAGCAAATGCGCCGCCGCCGTCTCGCCTGCTGCCAACTGTGAGAAACCCACGCAGTTCACCCCGGCATTGGGGTCCAGATCCATCATGTACACGCACGGCACATTGCTGGTCTCGACCATTCGTCGCGCGCTTTCGGTGCGGTCGAATCCGGTCAACAGCAACCCCCGTGGCTGGTAAGACATGTAGTTGCGCAGCAGGTTTTCTTCTTCATCACGCGAATAATGAGAGTTGCCGATCAGCACTTCAAAGCCTTTGGGCCGCAGTACTTGATGGATGGCCTCCAGGGTTTCGATAAACAGCAGGTTGGACAGTGACGGCACCAGCACTACCACCGAATGGCTCTGGGCCGAGGCCAGGGCACGGGCAGCGGGGTTGACCACGTAGCTGAGTTCGGCGGCGGCCTGCTGGACTTTTTCCACCAGTTCGGTGGCGACGCTGCTGATACCGCGCAGGGCGCGTGAGGCGGTGATCGGGCTGACCCCGGCCAGCCGTGCAACTTCATTGAGGGTAGGGCGGCCCGTCGTGCGGGTATTTTTATCGTTCTTGGAGGTCATCAGGCGGCTTGCCAAACAAAAATCGAGGCACTAAGGTAGCGCTGTCTCCAAAGGGCTGCAAATTATTGAACCTAGGGTTGCCTGATCCGGTTCGAATGATTGGAGCAGATGCACGCGTCACTCCATAAAAATGACAAGTCGGCGCGGGAAAAGCCTGTTTTTGCACTAGCCTTATGCTGTGCAAAGGTAGCGCTATCTGCGTCCTGAGGTGTTTCATGAGTCAACCTGTTACCGCCCTGGTCATCATGGGTGTTTCCGGCTGTGGCAAGTCCAGCGTCAGCGAAGCCCTGTGCCGCCTGAACGGCGCCACTGCCATTGAAGGCGACAGCTTTCACCCCGCCGCGAACATCGAAAAGATGAGCGCCGGCCACCCCCTTAACGACGACGACCGCGCCGGCTGGCTCGACATCCTGTGCGATGAACTGCGCCGCTCGCTCAAGGCGGGCGAGCATCCGGTGCTCACCTGTTCGGCCCTGAAAAAGAAATACCGCGACCACCTGCGCGAAGCCGCGCCGGGCCTGGGCTTTGTATTCCTGGAGCTGACCCGTGAAGTCGCCGCCGACCGTGTGTCCCACCGGCCCGGCCATTTCATGCCGGCCAGCCTGATCGACAGCCAGTTCGCCACCCTGGAGTCGCCCAAGGGCGAGCCGCTGACCCTGGCGCTCAACGCCAGTGAAGACAGCGTTGAGGAACTGGCCGAGCAGACCAACGCCTGGTGGCTCAAGCACGGCTTTGAACCAACTCATTAATTTTTTGCCGGAAAAGATAGCGCTATCCCCGGCAGGAAATTCAACACCCGCTTTAATAACAACAACAAACAGGAGAGACCCCCCATGTTTGGCATGTCCCACGAGTCTTACCTGCTGCTAGATGCAGTGGTCACTATCATCGGGTTGATCGTTCTGATCACCAAGTTCAAGGTGCACCCGTTCATTGCACTGATCATCGCGGCCGGCTTCCTGGGCCTGACCTCGGGCATGCCCGTGGACAAGATCATCAAGGCATTCCAGGACGGTTTCGGCGGGGTGCTCGGCTTTGTCGGCATCATCCTCGCGCTGGGCACGATGCTCGGCAAGATGATGGCCGAATCCGGCGGTGCCGACCAGATCGCCCAGACCCTGATCCGCGCCTTCGGCAAAGAGAAGGTTCAGTGGGCCATGATGTTCGCCGCGTTCCTGGTGGGCATCCCGCTGTTCTTCGAGATCGGCTTTGTATTGCTGATCCCGCTGGTGTTTATCGTGGCGCGGCGTACCGGTGTGTCGCTGATTAAGATCGGTATCCCGCTGCTCGCCGGCCTCTCGGCGGTGCACGGCCTGGTGCCGCCGCACCCGGGCCCGTTGCTGGCTATTGGCGTGTTCGGTGCGGACATCGGCAAGACCATCCTGTACGGCCTGATTGTTGCGCTGCCGACGGCCATCATCGCCGGCCCGATCTTCGGTACTTTTATCGCCAAGTACATCCCGGGCAACCCGTCCCAGGAGCTGGTCGATCAACTGGCCCGCGAGCCTGAAAACAAAAACCTGCCGAGCTTCAGCATCACCCTGGTCACCGTGCTGCTGCCGGTGTTCCTGATGCTGCTGAAAACCTTCGCCGACATCGCCTTTGCCGAAGGCAATGTGGTGCGCAACTGGATGGACATGATCGGCCACCCGATCACCGCGCTGTTGCTGGCCTTGTTGTTGTCGCTGTACACCTTTGGCCATCGCCAGGGCATCCATTCCAAGCAGATCCTCAAGCTGCTCGACGCCAGTCTTGCGCCGACCGCCGCGATCATCCTGATCATCGGTGCCGGTGGTGGTTTCAAGCAGATGCTGGTCACGAGCGGCGTAGGTGACGTGATCGGTCATATGGCGGTGAACGCGCAGATCAACCCGATCCTGCTAGCATGGCTGGTGGCGGCGGTGATTCGGATTGCCACGGGCTCAGCGACCGTCGCGACCATTACCGGCGCGGGCATTGTGGTGCCGGTGGTGGGGATGATCCCGGGGGTTAACCGCGAGTTGCTGGTGCTGGCGACGGGGGCGGGGTCGTTGATCCTGTCGCACGTCAACGATGCCGGGTTCTGGCTGGTCAAGCAGTACTTCAACATGACCGTGGCCGAGACGTTCAAGACCTGGACGGCGATGGAGACCATTCTGTCGATCGTGGCGCTGATCTTCATCATGTTGCTGTCGTTGGTGGTGTAAGCCACACCGCACAGTCTGGGGTGAAAACCCAATCAAATGTGGGAGGGGGCTTGCTCCCGATGGCGGTGGATCAGTCACCAGATGTATCGACTGAACCACTGCTATCGGGAGCAAGCCCCCTCCCACATTTTGACCGAGTTAGACGCTGGCTTTGGGTACTAGCCCATCCGCCCTGAACATGCCACGAATCCCCCGCACTGCCTGGCGGATCCGGTCCTGGTTTTCGATCAGCGCAAAGCGCACGTGATCATCGCCATACTCGCCAAAGCCAATCCCAGGCGATACACACACCTTGGCCTCCAGCAGCAGTTTCTTGGCAAATTCCAGCGAGCCCATGGCGGCGTACTGCTCGGGAATCTTCGCCCAGACATACATCGACGCCTTCGGGTTCTCCACCATCCAGCCCAGTTCATGCAGCCCCTTGACCAGCACATTGCGGCGCTGGCGATACTGTTCGGCGATGTCCTTGACGCACTGCTGGTCGCCTTCCAGCGCCGCAATCGCCGCCACCTGCAGCGGGGTGAAGGTGCCGTAGTCATGGTAGCTCTTGATCCGCGCCAAGGCGTTGACCAGTTCCGGGTTGCCCACCATGAACCCGATGCGCCATCCGGCCATGTTGTAGCTCTTGGACAGGGTGAAAAACTCCACCGCGATGTCCTTGGCGCCCGGCACTTGCATGATCGACGGGGCTTTCCAGCCGTCGTAGACGATGTCGGCGTAGGCCAGGTCGTGAACCACGAGCACGTCGTACTGTTTGGCCAGGGCGATGACCCGTTCGAAGAAATCCAGCTCCACGCACTGCGCGGTGGGGTTGGACGGGAAACCGAGGATCATCATCTTCGGCTTGGGGATCGAGCCACGAATCGCCCGTTCCAGCTCATCGAAGAAGTCCACGCCCGGCACCAGCGGCACCGAACGTACCTGGGCGCCGGCAATCACGGCACCGTAGATATGAATCGGGTAGCTGGGGTTGGGCACCAACACGGTGTCGCCCTGGTCCAGGGTGGCCAGCATCAGGTGCGCCAGACCCTCTTTGGAACCGATGGTGACGATGGCTTCCGACTCGGGGTCGATATCCACTTCATAACGGTCCTTGTACCAGCGCGAAATCGCCCGGCGCAGGCGCGGGATGCCTTTGGAGGTGGAGTAGCCGTGGGTGTCTTCACGCTGGGCGACGGTGACCATTTTTTCCACAATGTGCGGTGGCGTGGCGCCGTCGGGGTTACCCATGCTCAAGTCGATGATGTCTTCGCCGCGCCGACGCGCAGCCATCTTCAGCTCGGCAGTGATATTGAAAACGTAAGGGGGGAGTCGATCTATGCGCGCAAAGCGGCGCGGCGAACCTTGGTCGGCCATTGTTGCCTCGAGAGTACGTAAGCGCCCGGAACCGTCCGAGCGACGTCGGCCACTGCGGTGGCCTGCGGGGCAGACAATACGGGCGATGATGGCGTGTTGTCCAGATGGCGCGGGAAAAAATTGTACATGGAGCGCGACCGGGATATGCCCCTATACTCGATGCGGGTTTGTTCCCTCATAAGAAGGAGACTGTTCGTATGGATCAGCAGACAAAACAACCGTTGGAGCCACGCATGGAAGCCGGCAAAGCCCTGGTGATCGCCGGTGTACAAGGGCGTTATTCGAAGGCCACCGTGGGCGATATCCCCAAGTTATGGGAGTTGTTTGACACGTGCATTAAAGACATCAAGAAGCGCGTTGGCGGCGTGACCTACGGCGTTTGCCACAACCCCCACCACGGCGAGTTTGATTACATGGCCGGGGTAGAAGTCCCAGGCAAGGGCGATGTGCCGAGCAACTTTGAGTTCATCGAAATCCCGCCGCTCAACTATGCGGTGTTCCCGCATTACGGGCCGGTGCAGGCGCTTGAGCAAACCTACGAGCGCATTATGTTCGAATGGCTGCCGCACTCGGGTTACAAGGTGATGGGCGCGGATTTCGAGCGCTATAGCGCAGATTTTGACGCGAGAAAGGGCACGGGAGCGGTGGAGATCTGGTTGCCGGTTGGAGAGCGGGGCTGACGCTCGCCGATGTCATGTAAACACGACAGGCACGCGTCAACGTCGTGTTTGCGTGACATTACCGTTATGAATTGAAGATCCAACTCAACCGGCGCTCATACCCAACCTGTCCCTTGTACGCTTCGCCGCTGTCCACCCATCCAGCCCCCAGATACAGCCCCATTGCCGCCGGGTTGTGCGTGTCCACAGACAACTCCAACCCTTTGATCTGCGGCCACACCTCAAGCGCCAGGGTTGGCAGTGCCTGCAAACACGCCTTGCCGAACCCACGCCCTTGCTGATGCCGATCTACTTGCAACGCATGCAGTGTGGCGCAGTGTTCATCGGCCCAATGGGGCAGGCAGGGTGGGCGCTTGAGTAGGAGAAAGGCCACGGGGATATCATCGGCCAACAGCGCAAAACCTTTGACGCCAGGGCTCGGGTTGACCAGCAGCGTATTGAGGGCGCAATACATATCGCCGCAAAACGGCAGTTGTTCAGGATGAACTTCGATGGCGCTGACTTGCTGTTGTTGCACAGCATTGAGCGCCTCATAGGCAACAAGGCGGGTTTGCATCGGATTATCCGAACGGCTGCAATGAAGGCTGCAGTCTATCGGGTTTGTGGCGGGGTAAATTATTTTTCCATGGCCTGTCGATTTGCCACAAGGCCGTTCGACTAAGGGTGTCTTCCGTGATTTTACAACCCAGGAGTCATCGCCATGAGTACTGCAATCAACACCCTGATCGAGCAATGGAAACAAGCCGTGGTATCCCAGGATATCGACAAGATTGTCAGCTTTTACGCCGACGATATCGTCGCATTCGATGCGGTTGGCGCGCTGCAATTCAAGGGCAGGGAGGCCTATCGTGCACACTGGAAGACGTGCATGGAACATTGCCCGGGCCCAGGCGTTTTTGAGTTTCATGAGTTGCGCATCAACCAGGCCCAGGACAGCGCCTTCGCACACTGGCTGGCGCACTGCGGTGGCACCGGTCCGGATGGTGTACTCAAGACCTGCTGGATGCGCGTCACCGCCGCTTACCAGCGTATCGATGGCCAATGGAAAGTGGTGCATGAGCACTGGTCGACGCCGTTCGATATGCAAAGCGGCACGGCGCTGTTCGACCTGAAACCTTGAGCACTGCGAACTATAGTCAGCAGGCCGAAAACGGAGAACATCATGAAATACCTGTGCCTGATCTACAGCGACGAACAGCTGTTACACACCTCGCCCGACAGCCCCAAGGACCCGGAGTGTCTTGCCTACGCCGAGGCCGTCCAGGCCAGCGGACGCATGCTCGCCGCCGAGCCGCTGCAGCCGGTCAATACTGCCACCACCGTGCGCATGCGCAATGGCAAGGTGTCGATCACCGACGGGCCATTTGCCGAAACCAAGGAGCAGCTCGCCGGCTTCTACCTGATCGAAGCCAGGGACCTCAACGAAGCGCTCCAGGTAGCCGGCGGCATCCCGGCAGCCCGGGTCGGCAGTGTGGAAGTACGCCCCGTACGTGAATTGAAACTAGCTTAATGACGCTCAATGGCCAGGTCGAAGCGGTTTACCGCAGCGAGTCACGGCGTGTGCTTGCAACGCTGATTCGTGTGCTGGGTGATTTCGACCTGGCCGAAGAGGCGCTGCACGAGGCATTTTTCGTCGCCGTGCAGCGCTGGCCCGAGGACGGTGTGCCGGATAATCCACGGGCCTGGCTGGTATCAACCGGTCGCTTCAAAGCCATCGACCGTCTACGTCGCCAGGCGCGGTTTACCCCGTTGCTGCAAGAGCAGGCCGACACACTGGAAGCGGCGCAGTGGAGTGATGAAGACGTGGAAGACGATCGCCTGCGCCTGATCTTCACCTGCTGCCACCCGGCGTTGGCGCCCGATGCCCAGGCGGCGCTGACCTTGCGCGAGATCTGCGACCTGAGTACCGAGGCCATTGCCCACGCGTTTCTCGCCACACCCACCACCATCGCCCAGCGCATCGTGCGTGCCAAGGGCAAGATCCGTGAAGCGAAAATCCCCTATCAAGTGCCGTCCCGTGCCGAGTTGCCCGAGCGCCTGGACAGCGTGCTGCGGGTGATTTACCTGGTGTTCAACGAAGGCTACTCGGCCTCCACAGGCACCGATCTCACCCGTGAAGACTTGACCGCGGAGGCCATTCGCCTGGGCCGCTTGCTGATGGAGTTGCTACCGGAGCCGGAAGTCATGGGCTTGCTGGCGTTGATGTTGCTGCACGAATCGCGCCGCCCGGCACGCACCTCGGCCAATGGTGAATTGGTGCTGTTGGATGCTCAGGATCGTGGGCTGTGGGATACGTCCTTGATGGCTGAAGGCTGCGCATTGGTGGAGCAGGCGCTGACCACGCGACGCTTCGGGCCATATTGCCTGCAAGCAGCGATTGCGGCGGTGCACGCCGAGGCGCCGAGTGCCGAGCAGACTGATTGGCGGCAGATTGTCGGGCTCTACGATGTATTGCTCAGGGCCATGCCATCGCCGGTGGTCGAGTTGAACCGTGCGGTAGCGGTGGCGATGGAACAGGGACCGACGGCTGGATTGACATTGGTGGACAGCATTTTGCAACGCGGTGAGTTGCAGGATTACCACTTGGCGCATTCGGCGCGGGGGGAATTCTGCCGGCAGTTGGGACGGGTTGGAGAGGCCCGTGCAGCTTACGAAAAAGCCCTGTCGCTGACCCAGCAAACCCCGGAAAAACGCTTCCTGGAGCGACGCCTGACCGAACTCAAATCCCCCAGACAATGAAGCTCCAAATGTGGGAGGGGGCTTCATTGTTCTCACTGGCTCATTCGAGCATCTGCCCCAGCAACCAACTCCCCGCCGGCCCCGGCGGATGCTGGCGCGACCACAACGCATCCACCGTCACCGACCGCGGCCAGCCACGCACCCTCAGTTCCTGCAGGCTGCCATTGCCAAAACGTTCCACCAGCCAGCGTGGCAGGGGCGCCCAGCCGAAACCCAACTGCGCCATTTCCATCAGCATCAGGTAACTGGCTGCCGACCAGACCCGCCCGGCAGCGCGATTGTCATAGGGTTTGACGATGCTCGCCAGGCGCAATTCCCGATGCTGTTTCAATGCCTGCTGGTCAACCTTTTCCAGCCTGGCCAAGGCATGCTGGGGGGAAACGAACAGGGCCGTTTCGGTACGTTCCTCGACCGGCGAATGGGTCAAGTCCGGCGGGTACTCCTCCTGCTGCTCGATAAATGCGATTTGCGCTCGGCCACTTTGTACAAGGTCGATCAGGTCATCGCACTCGGCAATCAGCCATTCCAGTTCCAGGTCCGGATAACGTTCGGCAAACGCGATGATGGTGGTTTCGAAGCGCTGCGATTGGTAGGTGTCTGACATGGCGATGGTCAGCTTCGGTTCCAACCCCGTGGCCAATTGGCTCGCCGTCAATTCCAGGCGGCTGCTGGCCTCCAGCACCTGCTCGGCGCGTTGCAGCAGTACATGGCCTGCCGGGGTCAAGGTCGGTTTGCGGCTGCTGCGGTCAAACAGCACTACATCCAAGTCTATCTCAAGGCTGGCCACCGCCGCGCTGACGGTGGACTGGCTCTTGCCCAGCTTGCGCGCCGCGGCGGAAAACGAACCTTGGGTTGCGGCCTGGACGAACGCCTGGAGCACTTCATGGGACGCCATGACTATCGCCTTGATCGATGGTTATTGGTTATGAAGTATCGAGTCGAAGCCTGATCATGGCAACCCTCGTCACTCACGGAGCCGGGTCATGAACCCTACCAAATCCATTACTGAACGTGTTTTACAAGCCCTTGGGTTCGAAGGGCTGGCCTTGTTGATCTGTACGCCGTTGCTGGTGTGGATCACCGGCAGGCCGGCGCTGGAGATGGGCGCCGTGACCCTGGGCATCAGCCTGCTGGCCCTGAGCTGGAACGTTATTTTCAACAGCCTGTTCGACCGCCTCAGAACACGCTTGCAGCTGGCCAACGACGGGTGGACCCGGGTGGTGCACGCGCTGCTGTTCGAAGGCGGCCTGATTCTGATGGCGGTGCCGTTGATTGCCGCCTTGATGAAGATCAGCCTGCTGGAGGCGTTCATACTCGACATCGGCGTGCTGTTGTTCTTCCTGCCGTATACCTATGTGTATCACTGGGGTTATGACGTACTGCGTGAAAAAATCGTCAACAAAACCCCAGTCACCCAATAGGCGCCGCTGCCTACAGGAACATCCCCCCCGACGCCTCGATCCGCTGGCCGGTGATCCAGTTGCTGCCATCGGCCAGCAAGCTCGAAATCGCCCCGCCAATATCGTCCGGCAAGCCGACACGGCCCAGGGCGGTATTGTTGGCGACCATCGTATTCAGATCGGTGTTATCGCGCACTGCGCCGCCGCCGAAGTCAGTGGCAATCGCGCCCGGTGCCAGGGTGTTCACGGTAATACCGCGTGGGCCCAGCTCCTTGGCCTGGTAGCGCGACAGCACTTCAATGGCGCCCTTCATCGACGCGTACGCGGCATAGCCCGGCAGGCTGAACCGCGCCAGGCCGCTGGAAATATTGATGATGCGCCCACCATCGCTGATCAGCGGCAGCAGTTTCTGCGTGAGGAAAAACGGCGCCTTCAAGTGGATCGCCACCAACTGGTCGAACTGTGCTTCGGTGGTCTCGGTAAAGCTGGCGTGGGCACCGATCCCGGCGTTGTTGATCAGGAAGTTGAAGTGATCCTGGGCGAAAACCTCCTTGAGCAGCGCGCCGACCTGGGCGACGAAGCCATCGAAGCCTGCGCTTTGGCTGACGTCCAGTTGCAGCATGGCGGCGCGGCCACCCAATGCCTGCACTTGGGCAATCACCGCTTGGGCTTCGGCCGCTGCGCTGTGGTAAGTGCCGATGATGTCTACGCCTTGCGCAGCCAGGTGCAGTGCGGCGCTTTTGCCCAGGCCGCGGCTGGCGCCGGTAATAAGTGCGATTTTACGGGTCATGGTGCAGTCCTCAGGTGGGGTCAGTGGGACTGAGTGTATTTGTCCGGCCATAACGTGATAAACAGGCGGATATCGGAATCACTGGCCGGATAAGGCGAACAATCCCATGAACAAGCTTGAGTTACTGCGCACCTTCGTGCGCGTCACTGAGTTGTC
Source organism: Pseudomonas sp. Root569 (assembly GCF_001427465.1). Classification (NCBI taxonomy): domain Bacteria; kingdom Pseudomonadati; phylum Pseudomonadota; class Gammaproteobacteria; order Pseudomonadales; family Pseudomonadaceae; genus Pseudomonas; species Pseudomonas sp. Root569. The sequence continues at coordinate 287,428 of NZ_LMGQ01000027.1, forward strand.
GAGTTTTACCCAGGCCGGCCAGAGCCTGGGCCTGCCGCGCTCTACGGTGTCTGAGCACGTGCAGGCGTTGGAGGAACTGCTCGGTGCGCGGCTGCTGCAACGCACCACACGCAAGGTGCAGGCGACCCAGGATGGTCGTGTGTTGTACGAGCGCAGCAAGGATCTGCTGGCGCATATGGAAGAGCTGGAAGGTTTGTTCCGCCAGGACGAAGCCCAATTGGCCGGGCGCATACGGGTAGACATGCCCAATGTCATGGCGCGGGGCTTGATCCTGCCGAACTTGCCCACGTTCATGGCACGCCATCCTCTTATCGACATGGAGATCAGCGGCTCGGATCGCCAGGTGGACCTGATCGCCGAAGGTTTCGACTGTGTTGTGCGCGTCGGGGCCCAGCCCGATCAAACCGTGGTGGCGCGACGGGTGTGCAGCATGCCGATGGTCAACTGCGTGAGCCCGGTGTACCTGCAACGTTATGGCGTGCCGCAGACTCTGGCTGACCTGGCAAATCACCAGTTGGTGCATTACGTACGGCCCCTGGGCGCACGCTCGGCAGGGTTTGAATACATGGTGGGCAACAAGGTGCAACGGTTGCCGATGGCAGGAAGGGTGACCGTCAACAGCACCGATGCGTACCAGTCGGCGTGCCTGGGTGGGTTTGGCATTACCCAGGTGCCCCAACTGGGGATCCGCGATCTATTGGCCAGCGGCGACTTGGTGGCGGTGCTGCCGGATTACCAGGCACCGCCTCTGGACGTGTATTTACTGTACGCCGGCCAGCGGCATTTGCCGCTGCGGGTGCGGGTGTTCATGGACTGGCTGACTGCCACCCTGCAAGCCCATCTTTAACGGCGCGCCGACAACTGCTGCGGCGCCAGGAATGCATCGTGGAAGTAATCGCGGAACGCCTGCATCGCCGGGGTGAATGCGCGCTCGCGGTGCCAGGCCAGGCCGACGCTCATGGGCGTCACCGGGTCGGTCACGGTCAGTGTCTCGATACGCTTGCCTTCCAGGGACCAGGGCCGGTGTACCAGGTCCGACAGGATCGCCACGCCGCTGCCATTGGCAACCATGCTGCGTACCGCCTCTACAGAGCTGGTGCGCAGGCGCACCTTGGGTGTTTGCCCGGCCTGTTCCCAATAGCGCATGGCGCTGTGTTCGGCCTCATCGACGGTCAGCAGGATGTACGGTTCTTGCGCCACATCCGCCAGGCTCACGGCACCGCGTTCGCACAATGGGTGATGGCTGGGCAGCCATAGGCGGCGTTCGGAGTTGAACAGGATTTCAGAGACGATATCCGCGTGGGTGAGGTTGGCGGTGAGCACCACGGCCATGTCGAACTGGCCGTCAAGCAGGCCGTGTTCGATGGCCTGGCGTTCCTGCTCGAACACTTCGATGGTCACGTCCGGATGCCAATGTTCCATGCGCTGCAAATGGTGCGGCAGGAAATAACCCAGCACCGTGTAGCTGGCCGCTACGCGCAATACGCCGCTGGCGCGGTAGTCCGGTAACGGGCTGTTGAGGGCATCATCCACGCTGCGCACAATCACGTAGGCGCGGTTGAGAAAATGCCGCCCGGCGTCGGTGAGGTTCATGCCCTGGGCCGAGCGCACGAACAACTGTACGCCAAGCATGGCTTCCAGCTCCTTGATCGCCGTGGTCACCGCCGACTGGGAAATATTCAAGTGAATCGCCGCCTGGGAAATCTGGCCAATTTCCGCAGTGGCGACGAAGTAGCGAACCTGGCGCAAGGTGAGGGACATGGGTGATATCTGATTTTCAGAAGATGGGTCATCTGATAATAGATCTTCCCAAGGGGTCAAGCCCCAGCCTACTTTCCTGGCATCACCTTTGGCGGAGCAACCTCGATGCAGGCAGTGGATTTCAATTCGGACATGGGCGAAGGCTTTGGCCCCTGGAGCATCGGCGACGGCGTGGATGCAGAACTGATGGCCTATATCAGCTCGGCCAACATCGCCACCGGCTTTCACGCCGGCGATCCCGGCACCATGCGCCGCACCGTCGAGCGCGCCAAGCAACTGGGGGTGGCCATCGGCGCGCACCCGGGCTTTCGTGACCTGGTGGGTTTCGGTCGTCGGCATATCAATGCACCGGCCCAGGAGTTGGTGGACGACATGCTCTACCAGCTCGGCGCCCTGCGCGAAATTGCTCGTGCCCAAGGCGTCCACTTGCAACATATCAAGCCCCACGGCGCGCTCTACATGCACCTGGCTCGCGATGAAGAAGCCGCACGGCTGCTGGTGCAGAACCTGCAGATCCTCGAGCCGACGCTGTTGCTGTATTGCATGCCCAACTCGGTGATCTGGCGCATTGCCAAGGAACTGGGCCAGCCTGTGGTACGCGAGTTCTATGCCGACCGTGAGTACGATTTGAGCGGCTCCATCGTCTTTACCCGCCAGGTTCGGGCGCTGGACCCTGCCACTGTCGCAGCGCGTGTCCTGCGTGCCTGTCAGACCGGGCTTGTACGTACCGTGGAAGGCGAAGACCTGTTCATCGAATTCGACTCCATCTGCCTGCACAGCGACACCCCAGGTGCCCTGGAACTTGTGGAAGCGACCCGAGAAGTCTTGGACCGTACGGGCATCGACGTCAGGCCACCCCAATAAGAACGCCTCATCACTTTTTTGCCTGCCTTTCTACAATGATTCCAAGAGGAACAGACATGGCTGAAATGTCCCCCATCCGCTACAGCTTCGGCGCTGATGAACACCTGTTTGCCGAGGTCAGCGACAGCATGTCCCTGCAGGCCTTTTTCAAGGGCATGGCGGTAACCCGCGCCGTGGAGCGTATGGCACTGGAAGGCGTGCTGGATGTGTGCCTGGCCAATGCATCGTTCCAGATTCGTTTTGACCCCGACCGCATCGCGCCCCATGTACTGCTCGACGCGGTACAAAGCGCCGAGGCCCAGGCCGTGACCGAGCGCACTTTGCACACGCGCATCATCGAAATCCCGGTGCTCTATAACGACCCCTGGACCCACGAAACCCTGATGCGCTTTCGTGACCGCCACCAAGACCCCAGCAGCACCGACCTGGAGTACGCCGCACGCATCAATGGCCTGGCCGACGTGGACGCGTTTATCGCCGCCCACAGTGGCGCACCGTGGTTTGTGTCGATGGTCGGCTTTGTCGCGGGCTTGCCGTTCATGTTCCAAATGGTCGAGCGCGAGCGACAATTGCAAGTGCCCAAGTATTTGCGGCCACGCACCGACACGCCCAAGTTGACCCTGGGCCATGGCGGCTGCTTTGGGTGTATCTACTCGGTGCGCGGCGCGGGGGGCTACCAGATGTTTGGCGTCACCCCTGCACCGATCTACGACCCGGCCCAGCAACTGGCGTACCTCAAGGAACACATGGTGTTTTTCCGGCCCGGCGATATCGTGCAGTTCAAGCCGATGGACCGTGAGGCTTACGACCTGGCCGTCGCCGAGGTGGAAGCAGGGCGTTTCGATTTGCGCATCCGCCCGGTGGAGTTTTCCCTCGATGCGTTTATTGCCGACCCCATCGGCTATCCGAAAACCCTGCAGGAGGCGCTGGCATGATCAAGGTCCTCAAACCCGGCCTCGCCACCTCTGTGCAGGACCTCGGCCGCGAAGGCTATTACCACCTGGGCATTCCGCCCTCGGGGGCGCTGGATCAGTACGCGTTGAGCGCGGCCAACCACCTGGTGGGTAACCCCGTGGGCGCGGCTGGCCTGGAATGCACGCTGATCGGGCCTGAGCTGGAGTTTCAGCAGGACGCGTTGGTGGCGTTGAGCGGCGCCTTGATGTCGCCGCGCCTGGACGGTGAAGTGGTGCACCAGGACACCGCCTTCGAGGTGCGCGCCGGGCAGGTGCTGCGCTTTGATTTTCCCAAGGCCGGCGCGCGTACTTACCTCGCCGTTGCCGGAGGCATCGATGTGCCGTTGGTGCTCGGCAGTCGCTCCACTTATACCCTTGGCGCACTCGGTGGGTTTCACGGGCGGCGCTTGCAGGAGGGTGATCAGTTGCCCATCGGCACGGCCAGCGGTAATGGACGTGCGGGTAACAGCTTGCCGATGGCGTTGCGTCGTTCGGTGGGCGGCGATGTGACCTTGCGCGTGGTGCCGGGCCTGTATTACGAGCGTTTGACCGACGGGGCGAAAAGCAGTTTTTTTGCCGAACCGTGGACGGTCGGCTCTGAGGCGGATCGCATTGGCTATCGCTTCAAGGGCGGCAGCGCGTTGAGTTTTCAGCCGCGGGAGCAGCCGTTTGGCGCCGGTTCCGACCCATCGAACATCGTCGACAGTTGCTACCCGATTGGCTCGATTCAAGTGCCTGCTGGGCTTGAACCCATTGTGCTGCACCGCGATGCGGTGTCGGGCGGTGGCTACGCGATGATTGGCACGGTGATCAGCGCCGACCTGGATTTGATCGGGCAGATGCAGCCTAACCAGCGGGCGGGGTTTGTGGCGGTGACACTGGAGCAAGCGTTGGAGGCGCGGCGGGTCTACAAGAAGCGCCTGAAGGCGATGGCTGGACTCTTTACACCCTGAAGAAGCACAAAACCAAGGGGGGGCACGCCCTACTACCTGTAGGAGCGAGCTTGCTCGCGAAAAACTCACAGTTGCCGTGTTCATTCAGAAAACACGCGTTATCGTTGGCGTTTTTCGCGAGCGAGCTCGCTCCTACAGAGAGCAAGCCCCCCACATTTTGACCTTCTGTGTGTGTCAGAACAGTTGGGTGAACAGCCAGTACAGGCTACCCGACAGTAAAATCGCCGCCGGCAAGGTCAGCACCCACGCCATCAGCAAATTGCGGATGGTCTTCATCTGCAACCCCCCGCCGTTTGCCACCATCGTTCCGGCCACACCCGAAGACAGCACATGGGTTGTCGATACCGGCAGCCCGAACATATCCGCCGCGCCGATGGTGAGCATCGCCACCGTCTCGGCCGACGCGCCCTGGGCGTAAGTCAGGTGGGTCTTGCCGATCTTCTCGCCCACCGTCACCACGATGCGCCGCCAGCCGACCATGGTGCCCAGGCCCAGGGCAATGGCCACGGCGATCTTCACCCACAGCGGGATAAAGCGCGTGGCGTTGTCGATCTGTTGCTTGAACAGTTGCAGCTTGCCTTGGGTATCGGCGTCGAAGTTGCCGACCTTGCCTTTGTCCATCAGGCGAATGGTTTCGCTGGTCAGGTACATGTCGTTACGCACGTTGCCGACGGCTTCGGCCGGTACGGCGGCGAGGGAGCCATAGCTTTTCACTTCTTCGCCGATATGGCCGGTGAGGGCGGCGAGGGCGGGCACCAGTTCCGGCGTGGCTTCCTTGGTGCGCACGTAGGTCGACAAGGTGGCGCGAGAGTCACCCGTTGCCGGCTGCGGTGCTGCTTTGACCAGTGCAACCTGAGTGACTTCCGCGACCGCTGCGAACTGCAGCGACTGGTCGGCCGGCATGGTGCGGTTCAGCGCGTAGGCCATCGGCAAAGTGCCCACCAGGATCAGCATGATCAGGCCCATGCCTTTTTGCCCATCGTTGGAGCCGTGGGCGAACGACACACCAGTGCAGGTGGCGATCAGCATGCCGCGAATCCACCAGGGCGGCGGCGTGTCGCCTTTGGGTGCCTTGTACAGCGCGCGGTTTTTCACGAAGGCGCGCAGGGCCAGTAACAGCAAGGCGGCAAACGCGAAGCCGATCAACGGCGACAACAGCAAGGCATAGCCGATCTTGATCGCCTGGCTCCAATCCACACCGCTGGTGCCGTCGCGCCCGTGCATCAGGGCATTGGCCACGCCGACGCCGATGATCGAGCCGATCAGGGTGTGGGACGACGAGGCCGGCAGCCCCAGCCACCAGGTGCCCAGGTTCCACAGGATCGCGGCGATCAGTAAGGCGAAGATCATGGCGAAACCGGCGGAGGAACCCACCTGCAGAATCAGCTCCACCGGCAGCAGGGCAATGATGCCGAACGCCACCGCGCCACTGGAAAGCAACACTCCGAGAAAGTTGAAAAAGCCCGACCACACCACCGCAAACTGCGGCGGCAACGAGTTGGTGTAGATCACCGTCGCCACCGCATTGGCGGTGTCGTGGAAACCGTTGACGAATTCAAAACCCAAGGCGATCAACAGCGCCACGCCGAGCAACAGGAACGGCGTCCAGGTAGTGAGCTGGGCGCCCATTTCGTGCATATCGTGCATCAGGCTGTAAGCGGTGAACAACAGACCCATGGCAAGTACGGCGAAGAACATGATCACCGTCAACAAGCCTGGTTTTGTGTCCAGCCGGGGTTTGGAGGAGGGTGAAGCGTGGGGGGAGGCAGTCAGGGAAGGGGTGGCCATGCCGGAGCATCCAGTGTGAGGAGGATGGCCTTAATGATCATTGCAAAATATTACAGCGATGCTGCGGCAGGTCAGTGTTTTCGAAAATTGAGTGCACCGCCGGTCTACCAAACGCAGAAGAACCAATGTGGGAGGGGGCTTGCTCCCGATGGCGCAGTGTCAGTTAATAAATTATTGACGGACCCACCGCTATCGGGAGCAAGCCCCCTCCCACATTTTGACCGCATTTCAGGTCAGTAGTCTTTGCGTTTTCGGAACGCCCAACGCCCGGCAATCAAGGTAAAAGTCGCGACCAGCGCAACCAATATCCAGAAACCTTCCGGGTCTTGGGACAGCGGCACCCCACCCACATTCATGCCAAANAAGACGTCTACGACTGGTGCGAACTGCAGGAGCTGGACCTCGACACCCTGATCCACGAGGACGGCACGGCGCCCGGCAATCAAGGTAAAAGTCGCGACCAGCGCAACCAATATCCAGAAACCTTCCGGGTCTTGGGACAGCGGCACCCCACCCACATTCATGCCAAAAAAGCCGGCGATGATATTGATCGGCARCGCCAGCACCGTYACCACCGTCAGAGTGAACAGCGTGCGGTTGCTTTGCTCATTGAGGTTGGCGGCGATTTCCTCCTGCAACAGCTTGATGCGTTCGCCCAGGGCCGTCAGGTCGTTGATGATCAGCGCAAATTCCTCGGTGGATTTGCGCAACTCCTTCACGTCTTCCTTTTGCAGCCATTGCGGCGGGCGGTTGAGCAGGCGCAGCANGTCGTTGATGATCAGCGCAAATTCCTCGGTGGATTTGCGCAACTCCTTCACGTCTTCCTTTTGCAGCCATTGCGGCGGGCGGTTGAGCAGGCGCAGCAGCGAGCCCGGTTCCAGCGCCAGCAGGCGTTGCAGGCGTACCAGCACCCGGCGTGCGGCGCCCAGTTCGGCGCGATTGGTAGATAGGCGCGAAGACAGCAACTGATCTTCGATATGGTCGACGCTGATACTGGTCTTGCGCACGATCTGGGTCAGCACTTCGCCTTGGTCWCGCAGCAGGTGCACCAGCAGTTCCAGGGGCGAGCGAAAGTGTTCACCGGCTTTCACCGACGAGCGCAATTTATCCACTGAGTGCAACGGTTGCAGGCGCGCACTGACCAGCAAGCGGCTGCGGGCACACACCCACAGCGTGGAAATATCCGACGAGACCATGCTGCTGAAGTTGAACACCACATCGTTGACCACCGCCAGTAAGGCCGAATCCACATGTTCAATCCGTGTGGAGCGCGAGCCTTCATGCAGCGCTTCGAAAAACTCCTCCGGCAGCGACAG